>JBMYZR010000045.1:0-19223 GCA_049610565.1 Flavobacteriales bacterium
ACACAGCTGGCATTCACTGTCGCGGTGTAATCGGCCGCACAGGTCGTGATGGAGACCGTCGGGTCCACATCGTCAACCAGGTAGACGAACTGGGTCAGGGCATCGCTCTCGTTGCCACACTCGTCCGTGGCCACAATGACCACGGTGTATCCCGGGATCGGGGTAACGCAACTTCCGCTTCCCGCAGTGCAGGTCGCCTCGAGCGTGTAATCGCCGCAGTCCTCGGTCACCGTGAACAGCCCCAGGGCCTCGAGTGCATCCGCGTCGCAGCTCCAATCGCCGCACGCTACGTCGACCTCCATGTCCCCGGTCAGCACCGGAGCGGTCGTGTCTTCAATCGTGAAGGTGGCCTGCACCGTGGAAGCGTTGCCACAGTCGTCCGTGGCCGTGAAGGTCACGATCGCCTGTCCGGTCTCGGCACATTCGTCCGTGAAGCACCCGGCAATCTGCATGTAGCCGAGGTTCTTGTTTCCGTCCTCGTAGTTCTTGTTGAATTCACGGAGCGTCACACGGCACTGCTGCGGGGTGTAGTCGTCGCGGCAATCGCCCAACACACCATCGGAAATCGCGATGACCTCGCGGATGGGCAGGCCGGCAAACGGGCCTTCCTGGACCACCAGGTCTCCCACGGCCACTTCGGAATCGCTGAAGTCAGCATCCGCATCGTCAAAGCCAACGTTGAGCTTGGCCGTGATCAAGTGAGACACGAGGGCGTTGTCCCAACAGGTGGGGTCCTCTGCTGCTTCCGTCGGGTTGGTTCCGCCGTGGGTCAGAACCAAATCCTGCGCGCTGCCCGTGCAGGGCAGGTACGTGTCGATGGCGTCGGCGGAGGTGAAGTTCAATTCATAACCATCCTCACAGCCCACGGACAGGCCGTCCGGGAAGACCGTGCTGAAGTCAGCGTCCAAGAGGTTGGCTGCGGGGTTGTTGGCATTGCTGCTCCCCCAGGCCCCTTGACGGTAGGTGGTGAACATGCCAACCCCTCCATCGCATGTGCCATAGTTGTTGGTCCAGGTCACGGCGCTGCAATTGTCCGTGGCGGTGGCCCCGGCGTTGTTGTTCAACCACGCGTTCAGCGCGTCCGTGTTGCCGGAACCGTCACACTCGACCGTCTCGTCGGCACCACCGGAAATGACCGGCGCCGTGTTGTCAGAAACAGTGATGAGCTGGTCACAGGTGTCCGTGCCCACGTTGTCGCAGTGGTCGGTGGCCGTGGCGGTCCAGGTCCGCGTGAAGGTGTACGTCCCCTCGCAGCCCGGCGTCTGCACGCCATCGGAGTAGGTGATCACCACCTCCACATCGTCGTCGCAGTTGTCGGTGACCGTGGCGGTGGCCTCTCCGGCCACGGACGTGTCCGTGACGGCGACGCAGGACGCGTCGGTGTAAGCGGTGTAGTCTGCGGGACAGCTGATGGTCGGGACCGGATTCTCGTCGTCATACAACTGGACGTATTGGTCCACCACCTCCGAAGCGTTGCCGCAGGCATCAGTGGCGGTCCACTTCCGCATCCAGGTGCCGGGGCAGCCCCCGGACATCTGGAATGCCTCCACCGTGTAGGTCACATCTCCACATGCTTCGGTGGCCGTCAAGGGCACCTGGGTCGGATCCGTGGGGTCGGCGATGTCGGCGCAGGATGCGTAGAGATAGGGCGCAAAGTCATCCCAGACCGGAGCGGTCGTGTCTTCGATGGTGAACGTGGCCGACGTCGTGCTCGCGTTGCCGCAGTCGTCCGTGGCCGTGAAGGTCACCGTCGCGCTGCCCGTGGCGCCGCAATCGTCGCTGAGTGCGGTGAAATCGTTGGTCCAGGTCACCGCGCTGCACGCGTCCGTGGCGGCTGCCCCTCCGTTGGAACTCAACCATGCATTCAATGCGGTCGTGTTGCCGGAACCATCGCATTCCACCGTTTGGTTCGACGCCTGGGTGGTGATGCTCGGCGCGGTGTTGTCCACGATGGTGAACGTGGCCGTCGTCGTGGTCGTGTTGTTGCAATCGTCGGAGGCCGTGAAGGTCACCGTCACGCTGCCGGTCTCCCCGCAGGCGTTGCTGATGGTCGCCGGATCCGGGCTGTAGCTCCATGTCACAGCGCTGCAGGCATCGGTCGCCGCAGCCCCGCCGTTGTTGTTGAGCCAATTGGTCAGCTCCGTGGAGTTGCCGGCCCCGTCACACTCGACGGTTTCATCGGAAGCCGTCGAGTTGAGGCTTGGTGCCGTGGTGTCCTCGATGGTGAAGGTGGACGTCACCGAGGAGGCGTTTCCACAGTCGTCCGTCGCCGTGAAGGTCACGGTCACGGAACCGGTGGCGCCGCACGCATCGCTGAGCTCGGCCGGATCCGGGCTTTGGCTCCAGGTCACGCCACTGCAATCGTCCGTGGCCGTGGCCCCGCTGTACCCATCGATCCAGCTGTTGAATGCGCTGACGTTGCCCGCCCCGTCACACTCGACGGTCTGGTCGGCTCCTCCGCTGATGGTGGGTGCCGTGGTGTCTTCGATGGTGAACGTGGCCATGGTCGTGCTGGCATTGCCACAGTCGTCCGTGGCCGTGAAGGTCACCGTCGCACTGCCCGTGGCGCCACAATCGTCGCTGAGTCCATCATAGTTGTTGGTCCAGGTCACCGCGCTGCAGGCGTCCGTGGCGGCTGCACCTCCATTGGAACCCAACCAGGCGGTCAGGGCCGCGTTGTTGCCGGACCCGTCGCACTCCACCGTTTGATTCGACGCCTCGGTGCCGATGCTGGGGTCAGTCGTATCCTCGATGGTGAAGGTGGCCGAGGTCGAACTCGCGTTGCCGCAGTCGTCGGTGGCCGTGAACGTCACCGTTGCGCTGCCGGTCGCACCGCACTCGTCGCTGAGGCCGGTGTAGTTGTTGGTCCACGTGACGCCGCTGCACAGGTCCGTGGCCACAGCACCGCCGTTGTTGCCAAGCCAAGCGTTCACGGCAGCGGTGTTGCCGGACCCGTCGCACTCGACCGTCTGGTCAGAGGCCTCGGTGGTGATGCTCGGATCGGTCGTGTCCTCGATCGTGAAGGTCAGCGTGATCGTGCTGGTGTTGCCGCACTCATCGGCAGCACTGAAGGTCACCGTGGCACTGCCGGTCGCACCGCAATCGTTGCTCAGGCCAGTGAAGTCGTTGGTCCAGGTGACGTCGCTGCAGAGGTCGCTGGCGGACGAGTTGCCGTTGTTGTTCAACCAACCATTCAACTCCGCCGTGTTGCCGTTGCCATCACACTCGGCGGTGTAGCTGGAACCGGCGGTGATCTCCGGTGCCGTGTTGTCCACGACCGTGATGGTCTGGGTGTGGGCCGCCTGGTTGCCGGAGCAGTCCTCCACGGTCCAGGTCCGGTCGACCTTGTAGGAGCCAGTACAAGCGTTATCGTAAGGCGGGGTCTGGCCACCATAGGTGACCTCGGGAGCGGTGGGGTCGCTGCCCTCGCAATTGTCAGAACCCGTGACCGTGGGCACTGCAGGAAGTCCAACCGAGCAGTCGACGGTCACATTGGCGGGTGCATTGACGAAGGTCGGGTCCGTGGTGTCTTCCCGGTCGACGACCTGCACCGCTTGAAGGACCTCTCCACAGGCATCGTCGTAGGCCGTGTAGACGAGGGTCACGGTGGACTCACCATCGCCGCAGGTGTTGTTGATCTGTTCCGAGCACTCGAGATCGACCAGCAGGTCGCCCGTGCCTCCCTGGATGGGAGACCCATTGAGGAATCCAGAGTAGTTCAGCCAGCCACCGGCACCGTAGTTGCAGTTCCGCGTGTTGGCCATCTGCCCCACCTGGAATCCGAAGGCGGACACATGCCCGAGTTGGAGCGTCGTGCCATTCAGGCTGCCCTCACCCGTGGCGAAACTCAGTCCGGAGTTGAGCATGTAAATGGTCCAGTCATCGGTGATGTCCGACGTCACGGGACAATCCTCCTCGTGCTTGAAGGCGAACTCGGGATCCAGGCCGGACACCGTCGGCCAATCCGCACCGGACACGGCGTCATCAAAGTAGACGTAAAGGTTGAGGATGGCGGTGGGATCGTCCACGTCCTCGACCTGGCCCGCCACGATGGCCACGCCATTGTCGTATTGGGTCAAGGTCAGGCCTTCGGTGGTCGGCACGAAGAACCGGTCGTCATTGACATCGCCATCGATGTCGTAAAGGACGAAGGCAAAATCGTCGCCTGTGCCGTCCGGTGTGGTGGCCTCACAGTTGGTCCGCCCCTCCTCGCTCTCTGCATAGCCGCAGGACACGGTACCGCGGGAGGCGGTCACGCTGGCGTCACACTCGGTCGGGAGGTCGCCCAGACATTCCACGGTGTAGTCGCTGAGGTCCTCGCTCCAGGTCATCGGCTCCTCGCAGTCGCAGGTGCCGTTGTCGTCGGCATCGACGCAGACGGACAAACCCGCCACGGCGTACTGCTCTTCCTGGCCGGAACCTGAAATCTTGACCTTGATCCGAATGAACATCTCGTCACCTGTGGCGGCGAATTGCTCGGAATAGGAATAGGTCCTCACGGCGTTGTCCCCTCCTTTCTTCGTTCCGTCCACGTGGGCGTTGCGCGAGAAGATGTTTGTCTCGGTTCCGTCCATGACCACGTAGACATCGAACTCGTCGAGGTATGCCCCGCCGTCTTCGAGGTCGCCCATGCTGCGGGCATCGAAACTGATGCGGACCTGACTCAACCCGGAAATGTCCATGGTCGCCGAGTTGAAGACCTCGCTGTCGGCTCCGTATTCGTTGTTCCACTGCAGGTGGATGTCCCCGGCGTAGTCAACGAGTTGGGCAAATCCGTTGTCCGGGAGGGCGCAGGCCGGACCCAGCGACCAACTCCCATCGCTGGGGACGTATTCGTTGCTCGGGGTACAGAGGTCGGCAGCGTCGTAAGGCGATTCGTTTTCGAAGCCCTCGGTGTAGATGATTTGCGCTTCGGTTTGCCATCCGAGAATCAGGAGGGCGAAGAGGGCCAGGCAAGCCCGGAGTAGATGTTTGTGCATAATGCGGTTTTGGTGCTCTTCAAAGTGACATTACACATCCGGATTCGAGATGAATTCTCTCAATTACTCGTCCTACCTCAGATAAAAATGAGCACGAAACCCATATAGGATGGATGCAATAAAGTGTAATCCCGGATGAGTTTGTGTTTACACGCATTTGCCCCCTTCTCCTCAGCCCTGAAATCGTCAGTTATTATATCGTCGACACAAAGCGCCGATGCGCCGGTCTGAAATGCAGAAAGCCACCCCGGGGGGTGGCTTTCCTTTTTGGTTTGGTTTGGTTTGCGGCCTCACGGCCTTTTGGCATTACTCACTGACGAGCAATTTCTTCACGACCAGATAGGCGCTGCTGCTCAGTCGGATCTGGTACATGCCGTTGTTCAGGCTGCCGGCATCCACATCGAGGGTGTGGTTCACCCCGGACTGGGCGATGCCGTCGTACAGTTCCGCCACAAGCGTGCCGTCCATGCCGACCAAGTCCACGCGGATGCGCATGTTCTGGTCGACGATGAAGCCGAGCTGGCTGATGTCGTTGGTCGGGTTCGGCTGGAGGTTGGTGACGCGGATCGGGGTCTTTCCGACGGTCACCTCCCCTGCTCCACCGAGGATGAAGGGCGTGTGATCCCCGGCCTGGCCACCGCTCACGAGGGCACCGTCGGCGTCGTCGCAATCGTCGCCATTGACGCTGACGCTGTAGGCGAAGCCACTGGCGTTTCCGCAGTCATCGGCGATGCTGTACTCGCGCTCGATGCTCCACGGCAGGCAGCAGTCGAGGTCGCCGAAGAGGTCTCCGGATCCCATGATGCTGTTGCCGTCGAACGTGCCGTTGTAGGTGAACCACCCGCTGTAGCCGTACTCGTTGTTCATGTTGTTGGCACCGAGGCCGAACTGACACGCGTAGTAGTTGTTGCTCGGGGCGTGCGAGAGATTCAGCTCGGAACCGGCGTAGTCTCCCGTGCCCATGAGCGTACCGGACTCGAGAATGCGGTACTCCCAGTTCTCGTGGTCGTCGATCAGGTCGCCGCAGTCCCGCTTGTATCCGGTCGGGAAGGCCTGGCTGTTCCAATCGTCCCAACCGAGGGCCGCTCCGTAGGTCACGGAGATGTCCCAACCGGCACTGGTGCCGTCGTGGGCCACCACGGACTGGGTCAGCGTCAGCGTGCCGTCTGCGTTGTTGGACACGAGTCCCGGGCCAGCGGCCGTGTAGAACTCAGCGCCACCCGGCAGGGCGAAGATCCGCAGGCTGTGCGGGTCGTAGCCGTTGCAGGTCTCCCCGTCCTCGAAGGCGGCCGGGGTCGTGCTGAGGCAGAACAGGTCCACATCGTCCGTCGGCGCGTAGTCTCCGACGAAGGTCTCCGTCATGGCGTAGGCCACATCCGAGTCGCAGTTGTCGGCGTACGTCGGCTCAACGGCCTCCGGGATGGTCACCTCGCCCATGTAGCTCTCGCAGCACACGGACTGGACATCGCCGTTGGCGACATCGCCCGTGTTCGTGAAGCTCGGCGCGGTGTCGTCGGTGACCGTGATGGTCTGGTCGTAGGTCTGCGTCGTGGTCAGGCCGCAGTCGTCCGTGGCCGTCACCGTGAAGGTGCGGATGAACGTGTAGCTGCCCTCGAGCAGGTCGTCGTCACCGGTGCAGGTGAACAGGGCATCGCCGTCGGCATGCGTGATCTCAACGGACGCGCCGCCGCAATCGTCACCGGCCTCGTAGGTCACCGTGCCCAGGGCCTCCACGCTCGTGTCGACGTCGCAGGTGCCGTTCTGGGTCAGGTCCTGGTTGGCCGGGCCTTCGATGGACAGGCTCGGGGCCGTGGTGTCCTCGATGGTGAACGTGGCCGAAGCGCTGCTGCTGTTGCCGCAGGCGTCCGTGGCCGTGAAGGTCACCGTCGCGCTGCCCGTGGCACCGCAATCGTCGCTGAGTGCCGTGAAGTCGTGCTCGATCGTCACTGCGCTGCAGTTGTCGGTCGCCGTGGCGCCCGCCAGGAACGCGGCCAGGGCGGCCTCGTTGCCCAGTCCGTCGCACTCCACCGTGGTGTTGGCCGGGGCGGTGATGCTCGGGGCGGTGTCGTCGTTGACCGTGATCGTCTGGTCGCAGGTCAGCGTGGTGATGTTGCCGCAGTTGTCCTCACCGGTGATGGTGAATGTCCGCGTGATCACCGTGCTGCCGTCACAAGGCGAGCTCGTGGCGTCAGCATGGGTAACGGTCATCTCCACGTCTGCGTCGCAGTTGTCGGCGACGTCGGCGAAGGTGGCCGTGCCGTTGGTCTCCACGCTCGTGTCGGCGTTGCAGTCCGCATCGGCGCTCAGCGTCACATCGTCCGGGCAGGCGATCGTGAAGGTCGGGGCCTCCTCGTCCGTCAGGTTGAGGATCTGGATGAACTGGCTGCTGTTGCCGCAGGCGTCCGTCGCGGTGTAGGTCCGCTGGTAGGAGCCCTCACACGGTCCGCTGAAGAACAGGTCCGAAATCGTCGTGGTCACGTCGCTGCAACCGTCCGTGGCGGCATAGTCGCCGTACGGGGTCTCCGCGTCGTACGCGTCACAGGCGACCTCCACCTCGTTGGCGGCGGTGATCTCCGGTGCCGTGGTGTCCTCGATGGTGAACGTGGCCGTCGTGCTGCTGGCGTTGCCGCAGTCGTCGGTGGCGGTGAACTCCACGATGGAGTAGCCCACTGCGCCGTCACAGTCGTCACCCGTCTCGAGCACTTCGTGGCTCCAGGTCACACCGCTGCAGGCGTCGCTGGCCAGGGCCCCACCCTGCGTGGACTGCCACGTCAGGTAGTCGAACACATTGCCCATGCCGTCGCACTCCACCGTGAGGTTGGAGGCGGCCTGGTCGATGCTCGGTGCCGTGGTGTCCTCGATGGTGAACGTGGCCGAAGCGCTGCTGCTGTTGCCGCAGGCGTCCGTGGCCGTGAAGGTCACCGTCGCGCTGCCCGTGGCACCGCAATCGTCGCTGAGTGCCGTGAAGTCGTGCTCGATCGTCACTGCGCTGCAGTTGTCGGTCGCCGTGGCGCCCGCCAGGAACGCGGCCAGGGCGGCCTCGTTGCCCAGTCCGTCGCACTCCACCGTGGTGTTGGCCGGGGCGGTGATGCTCGGGGCGGTGTCGTCGTTGACCGTGATCGTCTGGTCGCAGGTCAGCGTGGTGATGTTGCCGCAGTTGTCCTCACCGGTGATGGTGAACGTCCGCGTGATCACCGTGCTGCCGTCACAAGGCGAGCTCGTGGCGTCAGCATGGGTAACGGTCATCTCCACGTCTGCGTCGCAGTTGTCGGCGACGTCGGCGAAGGTGGCCGTGCCGTTGGTCTCCACGCTCGTGTCGGCGTTGCAGTCCGCATCGGCGCTCAGCGTCACATCGTCCGGGCAGGCGATCGTGAAGGTCGGGGCCTCCTCGTCCGTCAGGTTGATGATCTGGATGAACTGGCTGCTGTTGCCGCAGGCGTCCGTGGCGGTGTAGGTCCGCTGGTACGTGCCCTCGCAGGCGCCACTGAAGAACAGGTCCTCGATGGTCGTGGTCACGTCGCTGCATCCGTCCGTGGCGGCGTAATCATACGGCGTGTTGGCGTCGTAGGCGTCGCAGGCGACGTCCACTTCGTTGGCCGCCGTGATCTCCGGGGCCGTGGTGTCCACGATGGTGAACGTGGCGGTCGTGCTGCTGGCGTTGCCGCAGGCGTCCGTGGCCGTGAACTCCACGATGGAGTAGCCGACCGTTCCGCCGCAATCGTCGCCGGTCTCGAGCACGGTGTGGCTCCAGGTCACGTCGCTGCAGTTGTCGCTGGCCATGGCCCCACCTTGGGTGGACTGCCACGTGAGGTAGTCGAGCACATTGCCCATGCCGTCGCACTCCACCGTGAGGTTGGATGCGGCCTGGTCGATGCTCGGGGCCGTCACGTCGTTGACTGCGATGGACTGCGTGCAGCTCAAGGTGGTCGTGTTGTCGCACTGGTCCATGGCCGTCAGGGTGAACGTCCGGGCAATGGTGTAGCTGCCGTCGCATCCTTCGGTCAGCAGGTCCGCATGGGTCAGGCTGATGTCGAGATCGGCGTCACAGTTGTCCATGGCCGTGTAAGTGGCATTGCCGAGGGCCGTGATGGAGGTGTCCGCACCGCAGGCGGCGTCGGCCTCCAACGTGGCGTCAGCAGGGCACGTCAACGTCAGGGTCGGAGCGACGCTGTCGATCAGGCTGATGGCCTGCTCCCACTGCGTGCTGTTGCCGCAGTCGTCCGTGGCCTCGTAGGTCCGGAGGAAGGCGCCGGCGCAGCTTCCGCTGACCTGCGTGTTGCTCAGGATGGTGATGGTCACGTCGCTGTCGCAGTTGTCGGCTGCAGTCACGTCATACGCCGTGTTCTCGTCGTAGAGGTCGCAGGCGATCTCAAACGTCGGGGCACTGCCGGCGAAGTCCGGGGCGATCTGGTCGAGGACTGTGATCGTCTGCACGTAGGTGCTGGACGCGCCGACGTTGCCGCAGTCGTCCGTGGCCGTGGCCGTGAACGTCCTTGTGAAGGTGTAGCTGCCCTCGGCCGTGTCGTCACCCGTGCAGGTGTAGGTCGGGGCGCTGTCCTCGTGCGTGATGGCGATGGACGGAGCCGCGTCGCAGTTGTCTGCAGCCGTGGCCGTGGCCTCGCCGGTGACGGCGGTGCTGGCGTCGGTCATGCAGTCCGCGTCGAGGAGCACCTCCGCGTCGGCCGGGCCGGCGATCACCGGAGCGTCCGGTGCCGTCGCGTCGCTCACCGTGATGAGCTGGTCGCAGCTGACGCTGTCCTCGTTGCCGCAGTGGTCCGTGGCCGTGGCCGTGAACGTCCGCGTGAAGCTGTAGCTGCCTGCGCAACCGTCGGTCACGGGGCCATCGGTGTAGGTCACGACGACCTCCGGAGCGGCGTCGCAGTTGTCCGTGGCGCTGGCCGTGGCCATGCCCGTGTTGGACGGGTCGAGGTCGGCGTTGCAGTCGGCGTCAGCCGTGAGGTCGGCCTGGGCCGGGCACTCGATGCTGGGCACGGGCTTCACGTCGTCGCTCAGGATGACGATCTGGCTGAACGTGCTCGTGTTGCCGCACTCGTCCGTGGCCGTGTAGTTGGCCTGGTAGGCACCCACCGGGGTCACGCAGCCACCGCTGAAGGAGACGCAGGACGCCTCGAGCGTGTAGTCACCGCAGGCCTCGTCGATGGAGAAGATGCCGAGGGCCTCGAGGGCATCGGCGTCGCACGCCCACTGGTCGCAGGAGATGTTCACCTCGACGTCGCCGATGAAGGCGGGGGCCGTGGTGTCCTCGATGGTGAACGTGGCCGTCGTCTCGCTGCTGTTGCCGCAGTCGTCCGTCGCGGTGAAGGTCACCGTCACGGCGCCCGTGGCGGCGCAGAGGTCGCTCAAGGTGGCGTCGCTGTGGCTCCAGGTCACGGCGCTGCAGTTGTCGCTGGCTTCGGCACCGCCGTTGTCGGCCAGCCAGGCCGCGAGCTGGTCGCTGTTGCCGGCACCGTCACACTCGACCGTCAGGTCGGCCGCCGCCAGGTCGATCGTGGGATCGGTGGTGTCCTCCACCGTGATCAACTGGTCGCAGCTGACGCTGGCCGGGTTGTCACACTGGTCCATGGCATCGGCCGTCCAGGTCCGGATGAAGCTGTATTGACCCTCGCAGAGGCTCGTGGGCTCCCCGTCGCTGTAGGAAATGGTGATGTCCACGTCGTCGTCGCAGTTGTCCGTGGCCGTGGCCGTGGCCTCACCGGCCGCAGCGGGCGTGGTGTCGGCCGCGCAGTTCTCGTCTGCACTCACCGTGTAGTCGGCCGGGCAGGTGATGACCGGCACGGGGGCGATGATGTCGAAGAGCTGGACGTACTGTTCGGTCGGATCGCCGGCGTTGCCGCACTCGTCCGTGGCCGTCCAGATGCGCATCCACGTGCCCGGGCATCCGCCGGAGAGCTGGTAGGCCTCGATGCTGTAGCTCACGCCACCGCAGATGTCGTCGGCGCTGATGGGAACCAGCGTCGGGTCGGTCGGATCGAGCAGATCCTCACAGGGGGCGTTCACGTAGGTGTCGTAGGCGTTCCAGGTGGGCGCCGTCGTGTCCTCGATGGTGAACGTGGCCGACGTGCTGCTGGCGTTGCCGCAGTCGTCCGTGGCCGTGAAGGTCACCGTCGCGCTGCCCGTGGCGCCGCAATCGTCGCTCAGGGCCGTGAAGTCATTGGACCAGGTCACGCCACCGCAGATGTCGCTGGCGGCCGCACCGCCGTGGCTGGCGAGCCAGGCGTTGAGGGCGTCCGTGTTGCCGGCACCGTCACACTCGACCGTCTGGTCGGCGGCGTCGGTGTCGATGGACGGGTTCGTCGTGTCCTCGATGGTGAACGTGGCCGTCGTCTCGCTGCTGTTGCCGCAATCGTCCGTGGCCGTGAAGGTCACGGTCACTGCACCCGTCGCGCCGCAGAGGTCGCTCAGGGTGGCATCGCTGTGGCTCCACGTCACGGCGCTGCAGTTGTCGCTGGCCTCGGCACCGCCGTGGTCGGCGAGCCATCCGGCGAGGTCGTCTGCATTGCCGGCTCCGTCGCACTCGACGGTCAGGTCAGCGGACGCCACGTCGATGGACGGCGCAGTGTTGTCGGTGACGGTGATCGTCTGGGTGCAGGACGCCGTGGAGGTCAGTCCGCAGTGGTCCATGGACTCGATGGTCCACGTCCGCGTGATGATGTAGCTGCCGTCGCAGACCGTCTCGATCGCATCGGAGTGGCTGAGTTCGTTGTCGAGGTCATCGTCGCAATTGTCGGTGGCCGTGTAGGTGGCCATTCCGACCGCGGCCGGCGTCGTGTCGGCGGCGCAATCGGCGTCGGCGAACAGGTCCGCATCGGCCGGGCAGGTGATGGTCACCTCCGGAGCGGTCTCGTCGATGAGCGTGACGACCTGGTCGTACGGGGCGCTCTCGTTGCCGCAGTCGTCCACGGCGATGTAGACGTGCAGGAACTGGCCCGCGCAGCTGCTGCTGACCTCGTTGACGGACACGAGCACCACGCTGGCGTCACCGCAGACATCGGACGCGGAAGCCTCATAGATGCCGTCGGCGCTGTACGTCTCACAGGGAACCTCCGCAATGGGCGCTGCCGTGAGCGTCGGCGCTCCGGTGTCTTCGATGGTGAAGGTCAACGTGATGGAGCTGGCATTGCCGCAATCGTCCGTGGCCGTGAAGGTCACGTCAGCTGCACCAGTGGCGCCGCAGAGGTCGCTCAAGGTGGCGTCGCTGTGGCTCCAGGTCACGGTGCCGCAATCGTCGGTGGCCGTGGCGCCGCCATGGTCGGCGAGCCAATCCGCGAGGTCCTGGGCGTTGCCGGCTCCGTCGCATTCCACGAGGGCGTCAGCCCCTCCGGAGATCACGGGTGCCACCTCGTCGACCACCGTGATGGTCTGGGTGTGGGACGTCTGGTTTCCGGAGCAATCCGTGGCAATCCACGTCCGGTCCACCTTGTAGGAACCGGTGCAGGTCTGGTCGTAATTCGGGGTCTGTCCGTCGTAGGCGACGGTCGGACCGTCGGGATCGCTGTCCTCGCAGTTGTCGGACGCGGTCACGGTCGGCACCTCCGGGAGACCGTCGGCACAGGCCACGGTCACGTCGGCCGGCGCGTTGACGAAGGTCGGGTTCTGGGTGTCGTCGCGCGACACGGTCTGCTCCACGGTCAAGGCGTCACCGCAGTCGGTGTCGATGGCCACGTAGATCAAGGTCACACTGGCCTCGTCCTCCTCGCAGGGGTCCACGATGCCCGTGGTGCACTCGAGATCGAGCAGGACGTCACCTTGAGCACCCTGGATTTCCTGTCCGGCGAGGGTACCCGAGTAGCTGAACCAGCCACCTGCACCGTAGTTGCAGTTGCGGTCGTTGGCCATCTCACCCACCTGGAAACCGAAGTACTCGCTGGACGGAGCGTGGTTGATGGTGAGCAGGGTTCCCTCCAGGTCTCCTTCTCCTTCGAAGTAGCTGAGCCCGGAATTCAGGATGTAAATGTTCCAGGCATCGGTGATCTCCGTGCTCGGAATGCAGTTCATGTCGTGCTTGAAGCCACCGCCCCAATCCGCTCCGGACACGCCCTGATCGTAGACGATCTGGACATTCAGGATGGCGTTCGGGTTGTCGATGTCGGCCACCTGTCCGGAGACCTGCGCGACACCATTGTCGAACTGGGTGAGGGTCAATCCCTCCGCCGTCGGCGCGAAATAGCGATCGTCATGGGGATCGCCGTCGACGTCGAACAGCACGATGGCACCGTCCTCGCCCGTTCCCTCGGCCGTCGTGGCGTCGCAGGTGTTGTCGGCAAGGCGTTGCTCGCCAAGGATGCACGAAACATCCCCGCGGTTGGCCCCCACGGTTTCATCGCAGGAGGTAGGCAGGTCACTGAGGCATTCGACTGAATAGTCGCTCAGATCGGTATCGAATGTGATGGGGTCATCACATTGTGCGTGAGCTGCCCACCCGATGGTGAGCATACACAGAAGGGCAAGTTGGCCCCGGAGTAGATGGTGAAGCATAAGTGAACGATTTGGGCTTATGGGAGTAAAATTAGACTTCCGTTATACCCTTTTAGTCCCCATTTACAAACGCTCAATCTGATTATCGACGAAGACCCACGGACCGCCTTCCAACCCACCCCCTTCCCCGATGAATTCGCGCCCAATTCGCCAGCGTCGATTATTACACATAATTCGTAGTCATTATATAGGCGTGAGGTGCCCGAAACAGAGGGTGGATCCGGACTTCGCTTCACGGCAACCGGGACCTACTTTTGCCGCATGGGCAAGGCCAGGACGGAGAATGGTTCCGTTGACATCACGGATTGGAGGGACATGGCGCGGGCGCGGGCCATGGCGGACCTCTACGAAGCCAACGCCAAGCTGACCTCGAAGTATGTCCACGCCTGTGCCAACGGCCACGAAGCCATCCAGCTCGCCGCGGGCCGGCGACTCGGCCCCCAGGATTACCTCTACGCCTACTACCGGGACGACGCCCTCCTGCTCGGCATCGGCATGACCCCCAAGGAGCTGATGCTCCAACTCTTCGCCAAGGCCGACGACCCCTTCAGCGGAGGCAGGACCTACTACGGGCACCCGGCACTCAAGCGCGAGGGCATGCCCCGCATTCCCCACAACAGCTCCGCCACCGGCATGCAGGCCATCCCCGCAGCCGGTGCGGCCATGGGGCTGCAATACCGCGAAACCCACGGATTGGGTCAGGACGTCGAGGGGGATCACCCGCCCATCGTGTTGTGCTCCATCGGCGACGCCGCCACCACCGAAGGCGAGGTGTCGGAGGCGCTCTATATGGCCACGTTGCGCCAGTTGCCCATCCTGTTCCTCGTGCAGGACAACGAATGGGACATCTCCGCCCACGCCTCCGAGATCCGGTTCGGAGACGCCATGACCATGGCACAGGGCTTCCCGGGATTGGAGTCCCGCACCGTCGCCGGCCATGACCTCGCCGAGTGCAAGGACGCGATGGACTGGGCGTTCCACACCATCCGCACAGAGCGCCGCCCGGTCCTCGTGCACGCCACGGTGCCCCTGCTCGGCCACCACACCAGCGGCGTCCGAAGGGAATGGTACCGCGATGACCTCGAGGAGCACGCCGAGCGCGACCCCTTGGCCCACCTGCGCCATGCCCTGCTGGAGCAGGGGGTGTCGTCCGCCGAACTGGACGCGGTTCAGGACGCAGTCCGCCAGGAGGTCGAGCAGGCGTTCGACGAGGCACGGCAGGCCGAGGAACCCGATCCGGCCCTCCTGCTCCAGCACGCCTTCGCCCCCACCCCCATCACGGAGGAGACCGGCCAGCGTGCCGGTAAGGACCCCGAACCCCAGATCATGGTGGACCAGGCCCTCCACGCGATGACGGAGGTGTTGGCGGCCGACCCCCTCACGCTGTTGTACGGTCAGGATGTCGGGGGACGGCTCGGCGGGGTGTTCCGGGAGGCGGCCACCCTCGCCCAGAAGTTCGGGGACGACCGGGTCTTCAACACGCCCATCCAGGAAGCCTTCATCGTGGGCAGCACGGTCGGCATGAGCGCAGTGGGCCTCAAACCCATCGTGGAGATCCAATTCGCGGACTACCTCTGGCCCGGCCTCAACCAGCTCTTCACGGAATTGTCGCGCAGCCATTTCCTGAGCGATGGAAAGTGGCCGGTCCACAGCGTCATCCGGGTGCCGATTGGTGCCTACGGATCCGGCGGCCCCTACCACAGCTCCAGCATCGAGAGTGTCCTGTCCGCCATCCGCGGCATCAAGGTGGGTTATCCCAGTTGCGGTGCGGACCTCAAGGGATTGCTCAAGGCGGCCGTCGCCGACCCCAACCCGGTGGTCGTGCTCGAACACAAAGGGCTCTACTGGTCCAAGGTGCCCGGCACCGAGGCCGCCAAGACGGTGGAGCCGGATGACACCTACGCCTTGCCCCTTGGCCTCGCCCGCGTGGTCCAATCCGCGGATTCCGAGACAACGGACTCCGTCCTGAGTGTCGTCACCTACGGCCGGGGCGTCCACTGGGCGCTCGCCGCAGGCCAAGCATGGCCCGGCCGGATTGAAATCGTCGACCTCCGCAGCATTGTCCCCCTCGACCGGGAGACCGTGCTGGCGTCCGTCCGGCGGTGCCACCGTTGTCTGGTCCTCACGGAGGAGCCACCCACGGGCAGCTTCGCCCAGGCCGTGGCCGGCATGATCTCCGAGGGTGCCTTCGAGTCGCTGGACGCGCCGGTCCGCTGCATCGGCAGCATGGAAGTGCCGGCCATTCCGCTCAACGAGGGCCTCGAAGCGGCCGTCCTGCCCAATGCGGACAAGGTCGCGGAGGCGATGGAGGCGCTCCTCTCCTATTGAGCCCTGCACCCGCTCGCGTCACCCTGCGCCCTTCAAGCGGCATCGAATGCGAATTCGAGTGAACCTTCTTCCGGGTTGACGGGTAACCATGCCAAGTACGGCGCATTCTCCCTGCCCGCTTCATCAACGCATGCCCCAGGGTTCCTCCTCATCCGCACATCAGGCCTCGCCGCCTGTGACCCACCCCTGTCGGGTGCGGGACATCCGCAGGATGACCCCGGACAGTGTGCTCGTCACTTTGGATCCCGGGCCGGCCTTGCCGCGCTTTCGGCACCGACCGGGACAGCGGGTCACGTTTTGTCTTGACCTGCAGGAACGCCCCTGCTTCCGCAGCTACAATCTGGTGAACACGCCGGGGTCCCTTCCCCAAGTCGCGGTCAAACAGGTGACGCGCGGAGGGGGTGCGGAATTCTTCAACCAGCAACTGCGCATCGGGGATGTGCTTAATGTGGTGCCGCCCGAAGGCACCCTCTATCCCGAGCACACGGACAACCAGGCCCGGCACCTGATGCTGTTTGCCGCCGGCAGCGGCATCACGCCCCTGTACAGCATTGCCCGGCATGCCCTGCGTGCACGGCCGGACCACCACGTGACGCTGTTCTACGCCAATTCATCGGCGCGCGACATCATGTTTGCGCGGGAGTTGGAGGAGCTCGCCCAGTCCTCCCGCATGGAGGTGTTCCACATCCTCGGGGATGGCGGCACTGGGGAAGACGATTCCAGCGGCCGCCTCAACGCCACCCGGGTCGCCAAGCTCATGGAGCAATACGGTGGAGGCGAACTGCCTGAGCAGGCCTTCATCTCCGGTCCTGCCGGCTTCATGGATGTGGTGCAATCGGGTCTCGATTCTGCCGAGCGGACCATTGCCTACCGCTGCTATTCCTTTGCGAACCAACCCCACCTGCACCCTGCCGACCCCGGGGTCGACGCGCTCACGTCCACCGTGCGCGTCCACGTGGGCGAGCAAGAGAAGGTGCTGGAGAATGTTCCGCGGCACCTCACCTTGTTGGAGGCGGCGGATCAAGCGGGCATGGACATGCCGGCGGACTGTCGCAGTGGCATCTGCCACCGGTGCAAGGCCAAACTGATTCAAGGCCGCACCGTCGCCAAACCCGACCGGGCCGGCGGCAAAACGCTGGAAGAAGGGTGGATCCTGTGCTGTCAGGAGCGGCCGGCAAGTGACCAGCTCGACCTGCACATCCCCTGACCGGCTCGAGGCCGTACGCAGGTCAACGGCGCCTGGAGGCGCTCAGAGGCGGTTGTCGATGACCGTGATGCCGGGATAGGCCGTCTGGTCGAAGCGGAAGGCGCCGTCGGGCACGAGGCCGTTGCCCTCGAACTTCTCGATGCGATAGACGACATCGGTCCCTTCTCGGCCCTTCACGATGAGCTGGACCACCTCAAGGTTGTCCTCGTCCACGAAGCACTGGATGGTGTGGAAGCTGCTCTCCTGTGCGCCATCGGGGTGCAAATCCACCCGCGTCACTGCGCGGTCCCCGACCATGGCGTCTCCCTTCATGGCCTTCTTGAACCCCTCCTCCCAGATGGTGAACATCTTGGCGGGGTCAATGCCATCCTCGGCAATCGTCTCCGCATCGTCGATGTAGCATTCGCCCATTTCCGGCTCGTAGGTCCAGACCGTCGAACCGTCACAGATGATGGTGTACTCTCCGAGCTCGAGGTGGTAGCGGTCGCCCTGCACCCAGATCTCGCCGGCCTGGTCCATCTCGAAGTCACTCTGGCGGTCGATCATCTTCGAGGTGTACACGGCGTGCACCGTCTCGTGGCCTTGCATGGCCTCACTGACGCGCGAGAGGAGCAAGTCGGCGGCAGGGTCGGACTGGGCGTTGACTGCCAGCCCCGTCCAGCAGGTCAAGGCGAGAGCGGTGGCGCGTGCGGCGCGGCCAAAGGCGGAAGTGGTCGTCATGGAGGAGGCGAAATTACGCGGTGGGTTCGTCATCAGAACCGCTACCACGCAACAACTGTTCCAAAGACGCCTCATCCGGGATGAGGACCTTGCGGGCCTTGGACCCTTCGAACGGCCCGATGATGCCCGCCGCCTCCAGCTGATCGACGAGGCGCCCGGCCCGGTTGTAGCCCAGCTTGAGCTTGCGCTGCAACAACGAGGTCGACCCTTGCTGGTGCAGGACCAGGATGCGGGCGGCCTCCTCGAACATGCTGTCGCGCTCCTCGTTGGCCATGTCCGCCATCTGCTCGCTGTGCTCGTCCGGCACCTCGGGCAGCATGAGGGCGTCGGGATAGCCCCGCTGGGAGCCGATGAAGTCCGTGATGGCCTCCACCTCCGGCGTGTCGACGAAGCCGCACTGCAGGCGGATCAGGTCGTTGCCGGTGGACAGCAGCATGTCACCCCGGCCGATGAGCTGGTCGGCGCCGCCGGCGTCGAGGATGGTCCGGCTGTCGACCTTGGACGTCACACGGAAGGCCACCCGGCCCGGGAAGTTCGCCTTGATCGTGCCGGTGATGATGTTGACCGACGGGCGCTGGGTGGCGATGATCAGGTGGATGCCGATGGCCCGCGCCAGCTGGGCGAGGCGCGCGATGGGCATCTCGACCTCCTTGCCCGCCGTCATGATCAGGTCGGCGAACTCGTCGATGACGAGCACGATGTAGGGCAAGTAACGGTGGCCGTTCTCCGGGTTGAGCTTGCGCCGGACGAACTTGGCGTTGTACTCCTTGAGGTTGCGACACTGGGCGTTCTTGAGGAGCTCGTACCGCTGGTCCATCTCGAGGCACAGCGACTTGATGGTCCGCACCACCTGGCTGTTGTCGGTGATGATGGCCTCCTCGGTGTCGGGCAGCTTGGCGAGGTAGTGGCGCTCGATGTGATTGAACAGGGTCAATTCCACCTTCTTCGGGTCCACCAGGACGAACTTCAGCTGGCTCGGGTGCTTCTTGTACAGCAGGGAGACCAGCATCGCATTGAGCCCCACCGATTTACCCTGACCGGTGGCACCGGCCATGAGCATGTGCGGCATCTTGGCGAGGTCGAAGACGTAGGTCTCGTTGGAGATCGTCTTGCCAATGGCAATGGGCAGGGCCGCGTCGCTGTTCTGGAACTTGTCGCTGGCGATCAGCGAACGCATGCTCACCACATCCGGGTTGGAGTTCGGCACCTCGATGCCGATGGTGCCCCGACCGGGAATCGGCGCGATGATGCGGATGCCGAGGGCGGCCAGGCTCAGGGCGATGTCGTCCTCGAGGTTCTTGATCTTGGAAATGCGGACGCCCGGCGCCGGCACCAGCTCGTACAGGGTGACCGTCGGTCCGATGGACGCCTTGATGCTCGCGATCTCGATGCCGTAGTTCCGGAGGGTGTCCTCGATGCGTTTCTTGTTGGCCTCGAGCTCCTCTGGACTCACTTCGGTCTTGCCGGAGCCGTGGGCCGCGAGCAGGTCGATG
>JBMYZR010000046.1:0-19087 GCA_049610565.1 Flavobacteriales bacterium
AGCCGCTCAACGAGTACTACGGTCTCCAGATTGGTGAAGGTGCCAACAACAAGAACGAGAACTACGGTGCCAGCGCCTGGTTCTTCTGGACCGGTGAGTACGTGCTCGACGGCGCAAGCCAGGGCACGGTGGCCTCCAGCGGTGACATCTTCTTCGACCTCGATTGCTGCCTCGGCTGGCAGATCGACTACGACTACACGGTCGTGGACGACTGCGGAAACAGCAACGGATTCAGCTACTCCGACCTCGGAACGGGTGAGTTCGGCAACAGCGCCAACAGCACGGTCAGCGGCGGCCACACCCCGGTCGACATCACGGCCGGCACGAGCAGCCTGAAGGATCCGATCCGCATCACGGGCCTGCAGCCGAACCCGACCAGCGACATCTCCACGCTCGGATTCGTGGTGTCCAACAACATGCGCCTGCGCATCGACCTGTACACCATGAGCGGTGGCTACGTGGCCGAGTTGTTCGACGGCAACGCCAGCGAAGATGTCCAGTACATGCTCGACATCGACGCCAGCTCCATGGCCAGCGGCATGTACCAGATCCGGATGTCGTCCAACGACTACGTCCTCGTCAAGAAGCTCCTCGTCAGCGAGTGATTTTCTGACCTCTGAAGACCTGAAATTGGAAGGCCGCCCCACCCGGGGCGGCCTTCTGCTTTTCAGGCCAGATCCCTTCCCGATCGGTCGGGATGACCGATGTCACCACTGGGCATGACGGACGTTCGTTTTTGCGGTCAGGTGTTGCCTCACATTTACAGTGTCTGACAGGGGCAAACGAAGCGGAATCGCTCGATACACGCCCCAGAACATCAGCAAGCATGGTTTTGGTTTCTTTCCAGGGGAGGTGATCGCAACGGCGTTCACCTCCCCGCTTTTTATGGGTATGTTGCCGACCCGTGACGACCCCCGCACAGACCCCATCCAATGCCGCTTCTTCCCCGGAGCGGAAGGTGTATCCGCTGAGCCGGATGACCCTGGCTGTGGAGCAGATGCTCGATGAACGGACCGGGGGTCGCCTCTTCTGGGTCCGGGCCGAAATCAGCCAATGCAGCTTCTCGGGCAAGCACGGCTACCTCGACCTCGTGGAGGAGGAGGGAGGCCGACGGCTGGCGCAGCTTCGCGGGACCATTTGGGGCAGTCGGCTGGCGGTCATCCGAAAGGAGCTCGGGGCGGAGTTCGATGAAGTCCTGCAGCCCGGCCGGGAGATCGTGTTCAGCGCGCACATGTCGTTTCACGCTGTGTACGGTTTCTCCTTGAACATCCAGAGCATCGACCTCGATGCGTTGCTCGGAGAAATGGAGCGGAGGCGGAAGGAAACGTTGGCGGCCCTGCAGAAGGAGGGGGCGATTGGAAGGAACGCACGACTCGAACTCGCCCCGGTGCCCCAACGCATCGTCCTCATCGGATCGGCCGGAACGGCTGGTCATTCTGATTTTCTCGCCCACGTGCAGGACAACCCCTATGGGTACGCCTTCGACATCGGGTGCATCGATGCGCCCGTTCAGGGCCTGCAAGCCGTGGGGCCATTGGTGGCCGCGCTGCATGCCGCTGGGCGAACCGCGCTGAGAACCCCGGTGGATGCCGTGGTCCTGCTGCGGGGTGGTGGAGCGAAATTGGACCTCGACGTCTTCAACGACCTGACCTTGTGTCGGGCCATCGCGGCCATGGAGGTGCCGGTCATCACCGGCATTGGCCACGAGACGGATTCCACGCTGGTCGACTTCGTCGCGCACACGTTCTGCAAGACGCCCACGGCTGTCGCCGATTGGCTCGTGGAGCAAATGGCCGACTTTGAGTCGGGTGTGGGCCGGGAGGGTCGGGCCGTGGCTTCTGAGTGCCGTGCGCAATTGTCCGAGCAGTCGGGGTGGTTGCAAGGCATGGAGGCTCTTCTTGTCGAGCGGCCCTTGTCCTACCTGAGGCGGCAGCGGGGTGACCTGCATGGGGGAGCCAATGCCATCGTGCACCGCACCCGGACCTCCATGGCTGCGAGTCAATCGGAGTTGATTCGCATGCAGGCGGAGTGGGAGACAGGGATCGCCCAGTTGCCGGGGCGGTGGCGCACTGCGCTGGAGGAGGTGGAGGCTGGGATCCACAGGGAAGCCGCGAGGCAATTGCGCCAACAGGAGGAGCGGGTGAGCGCCATGAAATCCACGTTGGCCTTGTTGGGGCCAGGCGCGACGTTGAAGCGGGGATTCTCCATCACCCGTCGCGACGGCAAGGCGGTTCGCGACGTGGGAGAATTGAAGCCGGGCGTTGTGGTCGAGACGCAATTGGAAAGCGGTACCTTTCTTTCCGAAGTCAAGGAGGTGGAATCCACTTCCTCCAAGGAGACGGACTCGCCATGAACGACCCTAAGGACTACGCTGCGGCCTTTGAAGAGTTGAAGGAGATCCTCGCTGCATTGCAGCAGGATGAGATCGGGGTGGATGAACTCGCCGGCAAGGTCAAGCGGGCGGCCCAGTTGATTTCATACTGTGGAGACCGCCTTCGAAGCACCGAGAACGAGGTGCAAAAGGTCTTGGATGAACTTGGCGAGGAGGGCTGAGTTCTCTTCCTGTTCACCCATTCACAAAATCCGTGGTGTCTCCATGTCCCAGAAAGTGGGGCTTGGGGGCGCCGATTCATTAAATTGTATCATGGCGTTGCGAGCCGTTCTTGCCCTCTTTTTTGGTCTCCAATTCATAGGGGCCATGGATTCTTTGGCCCAAGTGGAGCCAACGTTCTATGGATCAACGGAAGCCGCCCGCTCCATGGCGGTGGAGTCGACGGTCGTCCGGGTCTGGAATGAGGACCTGCTGGAGGCCATTAGGGGTGACTTCGCCCGCCCCACGGTCCATGCCCGAAACCTCTTCCACTTCTCCCTGGCTTGTTTCGATGCCTTTGCGGCGTATGATGACGTGGACACGTGCCTCTTCCTCGGACAGGAATTCCAAGGGTACTCGGCTCCGTTCGATGCGGGCTTGTTGACCATCCCCTCTGATTCGGCCAGCCTGCGCGCGGCTCAAGAGACGGCCATCAGCCATGCAGCCTACCGACTCCTGACCCATCGGTTCGAAGACAGTCCCGGCGCATCGTCGTCCCTGTCCTTGTTCCAATCCACGATGGTGGACCTGGGGTGTGATCCTTCCAACACCAGCACGGACTACAGTTTGGGGCCGGCTGAATTGGGCAACCACATTGCGGCTGAACTCATCGCGTTTGGTCTGCAGGATGGGTCCAATGAAATTGACGATTACAACAACCAGCTGTACCAACCCGTCAACCCTGAACTTGATCTGGCAGGTTCTGGCAATGATGGCATTGTCGACCCCAATGCGTACCAGCCGCTGGCCATTCCGGTCTTCATTGACCAGGCGGGCAACGTGCTCAGTGAGACCCCGTCCTTCCAAGGGGCGGAATGGGGATGGGTCTCTCCGTTTGCCTTGTCGGACTCGGTGATGACCACAAAAAACCGGAATGACATCGATTGGCCGCTGTATCTCGATTGTGGCGTCCCTCCGCTGTACGGCGCAGACACCACCGTGGGCGGAATCGCGGATCCCTATGCCTGGGGTTTTGCCCTCGTGGCCCTTTGGAGCGGACACCTCCACCCGGACGACGGGGTCATGCTCGACATCAGTCCCGCTGAGCTGGGCAACGGACCCACCACCGGTCCCGTCTCCTTCGAGGAGATGGACAGCTTTTACGACTGGATCGAGGGGGGAAACAACACCGAGGGCCACGCCCTCAATCCCAAGACGGGCGCGCCCTACGCGCCGAACCCGGTGTTGCGCGGGGACTATTCCCGTGTCCTGGCTGAATTCTGGGCCGATGGTCCGGACAGTGAGACGCCGCCGGGTCACTGGTTCGTGTTGCTGAACGGGGCGATGGACCACCCCGATTTCACGACACAGTGGATGGGCGAGGGGGCCAATCTGGATCCGCTTCGGTACACCGTCCGGGCGTATTTGACCCTGGGCGGGACCCTTCATGATGCCGCCATCGCGGCGTGGTCGCACAAAGGGTATTACGACTACATCCGTCCCGTGTCCGCCATCCGGTACATGGCCGGATTGGGACAGCGCTCGGACTCCACGCTCGCAAACTATCATCCCGGTGGGCTCCCTCTCGTGCCGGGCCACATCGAGGTGGTCGAGGCGGGTGACCCGCTGGCCTTTGGAGGCAACGAGGGCAAGATCAAGGTCTGGGCCTGGCAGGGGCCGGACGCCATCATCAACCCCATCTGGGATGAGGCCGAAGTCGGTTGGATTCTCGCAGAGCAGTGGTGGCCGTACCAACGACCGAGCTTCGTCACACCGCCCTTCGCCGGCTATGTGAGTGGTCACAGCACCTTTTCGCGCGCTGCGGCAGAAGTCCTGACGGCGATCACGGGCGATCCGTTCTTCCCCGGCGGCATGGGCGTTTTCCCCATCACCCAGAATCAATTCCTGGTCTTCGAGGATGGTCCGAGTGCCTCCTTCGACCTCCAATGGGCGACCTACCGGGACGCGTCCGACCAATGCAGCCTGTCCCGGATCTGGGGCGGCATCCATCCGCCGGCAGACGATTTCCCGGGAAGGGGATTGGGCGTCGAGGTGGCCGCCTTGGGCATCGAGCGCGCCAACCGCCAATTCGGTCCCGTCGTGTACCTCGATCCGGCCTGTGTCTTTGACCTGGACGTGGACGGCGTTGTCGGCGCGAGTGATCTGCTCTCCGCATTGGCACAATTCGGAGTGGAGGGAGTAGGATTGACGGAGGATGTGGACAACGACGGCATCGTCGGAGTGGCCGACATCCTCGACATTCTCGCCTTCTACGGCGAGGCCTGTGCGAACTGACCGGGAGGAGTTCGTTTGGTTGGCCTATTTTTCGGCATGCGACTCCAAAGCCCGCCGTGGTGGTGCACTGTTCACCCCCTTTTTGCTTTCCTTCTTTCTTTTCTGGCGCTCAACGGGGTACAAGGTCAGTCCGATTGCGGTTTCCTGACCGGGCCTGAGGGGTTGTCCGCAGGGTGCCTCGACTCGTGTGTCTGGGTGGCGCCTGACTTCGAACGCTCGGCGGAGACCACCGGGTACACCGTGGATTCCGTGGCCTACGCCCCGCCGCTGGCCTTGGGAACGGGGCAGGTGCAGAGCACGGCCACCAATGGCTATACGGGCATCATTGCCCTGCCCTTTGGATTCAGCTTCTTCGACACGGACTTCTTCCAGCTGAAGGTGAGCCGCAAGGGCTTCGTGACCTTCAACACCGGCCTTGGCGGGGGGTACAATTATCCCAACCAGCCCCTTGGAAGCAACAGCCTTCCGCCCAACTCCATCATGGCGCCCTATGCTTACATCGGCAACTCCGGGGGCACCATCCGCACGGCCACGTTGGGAGAGGCGCCCTGTCGTCAATTCGTCATCAGCTGGGAGTACCTGCCGCAGACCGGATGCAGTTCCAACGAGCTGCTGTCGCAGGTCGTGCTGCATGAGACGTCCAATGCGGTGGAGATGCACATCGGTCAGTTCACCTCGTGTCTGCAGATCACGGCCTGCGTGGGCATCCAGGGGGGCAATGGAGAAGGAGGGGTTGGTCCTGATGCCTACGATACGGGGGAGTTTGCCCTGGCCGATCAGGCCTTTCGCTATGCGCCGACCGGGGCCACCCAGACCGAATTGGTCTACCTGGTGGACGGCGAAATCGTAGGACAGGGAGACAGTGTGTCGGTCTGCATCAGCGAGACCACCGAGCTGGTCATCGGCGCCAATTTCCCCGAGATCCTGCCACCACCGCCTGCGCCCGGCAGTTGTGATGCGATTCCAGAAGACGCCTGTGACACCAGCTTTGTGTACGACTTCAACCTCGGCGCTGCCCAGACGGGCACCATCAATTTCCCCTTTGACGGGGATCTGCTCGGGTTGGCCATCACGAACAACTGGACCCCCGCCGGGGGCAGTTGGCCCGGCGACATGGGGTTTCAGATCTGTGCACCCGGTGGCCCCTGCGGCTACATTGACGGATTCAACATCGACCTGACCGGCATCAACCTCGGTGACTTCCCCAGCAATTGGAACACGACGCTCGGTGGCTTTTACGAGTCCTGTTTCACCGTGCCCAATCAATTCAGTGGGGACGGCAACTGGAGCGTGACCATCCAGAACGGGTGGACCGGTTCGGGCGGCGGTGTGAATTTCGATGGCACCATCACATTGTTTTATGCGTGCAACCTGGAGCCGGAGGAGCCGGATACGTCCCAATTCATGGCGGCGGATACGGTCATGATCGAGTTCACCTTTGAATCGCAGACGGCGGACTTCGTGATCCTCGACATGGACGGCAATCCGTTGGATGTCCTGTGCAGTGGAGACGATCCGGCCTCCCTTTCCGCGGAAACGGAGGGTGGCGTCTGGACGGCGGACTGCGTGGGGTGCTTGAACACACCGGGAGAGATTGATCCGACGCAGGTGGCGCCGGGCATTCTCGAGGTGACCTACACGTTGGATGGCGATTGCGGCGAAGTGACCGAAGTCGAGGAGATTCAGGTGGGATTGACGCCCAACATCAACACGGGCAACGTCGGTGCACTGTGTCCTTTCTCGGACCCCGTCCAATTGGTGGGCACACCTGGGGGAGGAGCGTGGTCTGCGGACTGCGGGGGATGCGTGACGGCGGACGGTCTGTTCGACCCCGCTGTGGGCGCGGGCACGTTCGAGGCTGAGTACGTCTACGGAACCCTGTGCACGGCCACCGGAACGGTGGAAGTGAATGTCGGGGAGGCCGTGGCCGCGGAATTGGAAGACCTCAACTATTGTGAGTCCATCGGCAGTGTGGTCTTGGACGACGACGGGATTGCGGGCACGTGGACGGCGGACTGTGGCGGTTGTGTCCTGTCCTCCGGGGCGTTCAATCCGCCCGGCCCCGGCACCTACACGGTCAGCTTCATGCCCGGGGCAGGATGTGGGGTCGAAAGCACGGCGACCATCATCGTGGACGAAAGCCTGCCCATCGGGTCGGCCAATGTACCAGATGCCGTGTGCGTGGATGCGAACCCATTGAGCCTTCAAGCCGATGTCCCCGGTGGAACCTGGAGTGCATCGGGCACGGGCTTGACCGGCGACACCTTCGATCCCGGTGCGGCACCCTTGGGTACGTCCGTGTTGAGCTACACCGTGGAGAATGGAAGCTGCACCAACAGTGCGTCGTTTTCGACCGCCGTGTTGCCCATTCTGTCCGTGGTGCTTCAGGAGGAGGATCCGTTCTGCGTCAACAATTCCGGGGGTGCGCTCAACGCGGACGTCGACCTGGACGCGGAGGCGGTGTGGGCCAATGTGCCCAACCTCGAGTGGAGTGCGGATTGTGGAGGCTGCATCAATGGCAATGGGGTGTTCGACCCCGGCGTAGCCGGTGTGGGCACCCACGAGGTGACCGTGTTCTATGACGAGTCTCTCGGGTGCAGCGTCTCCGGCTCCATTGACGTCGTGGTGGCCCCGGCCGTGGATGCGTCCATCAATGCCATTCCGGACCTCTGTGAATCGGGACCGAACGAGTCCTTCACCG
Organism: Flavobacteriales bacterium; assembly: GCA_049610565.1. Lineage (GTDB taxonomy): Bacteria > Bacteroidota > Bacteroidia > Flavobacteriales_D > Sanyastnellaceae > UBA8752. Next base: position 7,527 of record JBMYZR010000046.1, read on the forward strand.
CGGCCCAGAGCGGCGGGACCTGGACGGCGGATTGTGGCGGATGCCTAACGCCGGCCGGGACGTTCGATCCGGGCATCGGTGCCGGAAACTACACGGTCACGTACAGCATCACCGACGTCTGTACGGATGTGGATGCCGTGCAGATCACGGTGGTTCCCCAACGGGATGCGACCATTCTGGTCGACGTGCCCAACGACGAGCTCTGCATCGGCGTGGACGAATGGCAGCTTGGTTCCATCTGGGCGGGCGGTGTGTGGAGCGCGTCGTCGCCGTCAGGGGAGGAGTGCATCCATCCGGAAAGCGGATTGCTCAACCTTCAGGCTGCGGGTGTGGGCACCGTGACGGTCACCCACGTGTTGGAAGGGCTGTGCGGAGACCAGGACGCCCACGTGCTGGACATTCTGTCTTGCGCCGTGGAGTTGGTCAACATTTTCACGCCCAACGGGGACGGCAAGAACGACCGGCTCATCTTCAAGTACATCGAGCTCTATCCCGACAACATGTTGACCGTCTACAACCGCAACGGCGCGGTGGTCTTTGAAGCGGAGGGCTATGAAAACGAATGGGATGGCGATGGCGCAGCCGATGGCACGCACTACTTCGTGCTGCAGCTGCCGGAAGGCGTTCAGCACGCCGGCCACCTCATGATCCAGCGTTGATCGCGGTCGCGGGATTCGGGGTCAACCCGCTTCCCGGGACAGGTACTGTTCTTCGAAAGCCGTGCGGCGAAGGGATGTGCGGAGGGTCCACATGGTCTCCTCCTGGAACTGCATGAAGGCAATGAGGCATTGTGCGGTGACTTCGTCGCCCGCGTGCTGGGCTTCGGTCACGAGTTGTCGCTCTTCTTTCAGGATGTGGGAGAGGGACTCCCGCAGCATCCGGGTGCAGGCGCGGTGGTGCATCACACCGTCGGTGGCCTTGAGTGTGGCGTGCTCCAGACAGTCGGCCATGGTGGACAACGGATGGCCTTCGAGGCAGCGGATGCGGCGACCGAGCGCATTGGATGCCTCGTCGGCGTGGGCAATGAAATGGGGCAACATGTCCGCCATGGCGGGATATTGCTCGCCCCACCCATTCCATAGGGCGCTGCGCGCATTGAAGCGGAGCATCTCGAAATCGGCCAGGAGCCGGTTCAGGCTGGGAACGAGGCGGTCAGCCCAGCTGCGGTCGAGTTGATTGGAGAGGGTGGGGTTCATCGTGGTCATGGCCGGAGGGTGTGGTGAAAAGCGAGAAGCACACTTCAAAATCCGGGGAATGCGGACGGCCCCCAATGACATTCGGCAGTGTGGAAGATGACGTTCGTCATTCGGGAGTGGAGACAACCTGATGCCCCCTTGGTTGGTTTAGATTGCAAACCCTGAGTACCATGCGACGACTGCCCCTATCCACTCTGACTGTGTCCCTCCTTGTGGCCAGCACCCTGTTCCTGATGTCCAACTCGAGCGGTGTGGCCCACCAGCAGAACAAGGACCGAACGGGTGCGCCGGGCAGTGACAACACGTGTCAGCAATGCCATGCGGGTGGTTCGTATAGTGTGGACGTGTTGACCTTTCTTGTCATCGACGGAGACACCGAGTTGATGTCCCAATACGTGCCGGGGGCCACCCACACCATCGTCACCCAGATCGTGGGGGATTCCTCTCCAGCGGGCTATGGCATCCATGGCACAGTGGTGTTCGAGGATGGCAGCAATGCCGGCGAATTGGTGGACCAGGATCCCAACGATTGCATCTGGCTTGATCAGGTGGATGGACGGCACATTTTTGAGCAGAATGACCTCTGTGCGGACAATCTGTTTGTCGTGGAGTGGGTCGCCCCGCCCGTCGGGAGTGGCCCGGTGAGCATCTATGTGGCGGCGATCGCGGCCAACGGAAACAGCACGTCGTCCGGTGACGTTTTCGTCGGCGGCCAGTTTGATTTCGATGAAGGCGTGGTCACTGTGGAGGAAGTCGATCCTGAACCCTACGCCCTCATCAGCGCCGGCGAAGGGCGCCTCGATGTCGTCTCTGAGCGGGCCGCCCAATGTGCGGTGTTCAGTCTGGATGGCCGCGTCCTGTTTGAGGGACACCTTGAGACCGGAAGGTCCACCCTTGGACTGGACCACACCGGTTTTGTCGTTGTGCGCATGACGCAGCCTGATGGCACGGCGTGGACGGACCGCATTTGGATGAACCCCTGAACACCATGAACCAGACCCCTTTTCTTCTCGCCGCCTTTGCGGCCGTTGTCTTTGCCGCGTGCCAGCCGGCCTCCAGCGGTGAGTCCACCGACACCGCCATGGCGGTGGATGAGACCGCCGGTGAGGTGGTGGATGTGGTCAACGACTTGTTCCAAGCCATGGAAGCCCGGGACAGTGTTCGGCTCAAGATGGCGCTCCACCCCAACGCGTTGTTCACCAGCGTGGACCTGACGGGTGATCGTCCGGCGACCCGCCGCACTGAAGGAACGGCGTTCATTTCCTCCGTGGGGCAGCCTGGGATTCCCTATGTGGAGCGGATGTACGACCCGGTGGTGGAACACCATGGAGACTTCGCCCAGCTCTGGGCCTACTACGACTTCTCGCTCGGCGACAGCCTCAGTCACTGTGGTCACGATGCCATTCAACTCGTCCGGGAATCCGGTCAGTGGCGCATCTTGGGCATCACCTACACCCGCACCGGGTGTGAATGAACCACACACCATGACCCACCGTTCCCTTTTCATCGTCATCTCCGTCTCCTTGCTCGGTCTTCAGGCCATGGGGCAAGGGGAGAACATCGACACGCGCAGCCTGCTCAAGCTCAACCTCAGCGATTGGTACTGGGCGCGGTATGAGCTCGGCTACGAGCACGTACTCAATGAATCGACTTCCGTGCAGTTCGCCCTGGCGGGCATTGCAGCCGAGGAGCCTCAAACCAACAACAGGGCCAACAACCTGCTGGGCACCTTCACGGGCACGGACATCAACCTGGAGCACGGGGGATGGCGGTTCTCACCGGAGATTCGGCGGTATGCCTGGGTGTATGGCGGTATGCCGGAGGGGGTTTTCGTGAGCATTCTCGGCCGCGTGGAAAATTGGTCCATCACCGTGGATGAGGATGTGGAGCAAATCAACGGGCTGCCCGCAAGTGAATTCCAAGGAGAGCTCGATGGTGTCTACACCCAATTCCATTGGGGGGGCGGCGTCATGGTGGGGTACCAATGGTACAGCGACAATGGCATCAGCATCGAAGTGTATACCGGTCCGATGTTCCGGAGTTATTCGCGGACATGGACGGCGGATGTGCCGCTCACTGCGGGGGAACAGGAGGATGCCGAGGACAGCTTGGACGCCCGGATTTTCGAAACCTCGACGTGGAGCACGTATCTCCTTGCCAACAGCGGACCCGGTTGGCGCTTCGGTTTGACCGTGGGCCTCGGTCTCTGACCGGCCATTCTTACCTCATTTTCTGCAGCTTCACGCCAAACATGACGAATGTCATCTTTGGGCCTGACGGGTGTCATCAGGATGACGCGAATCCCGTCCCAAGTTGAAGTCTGAACATTGGCAATGCGCCCAGCGCATGACAAGACAGGTTTTGGTTTGGCGGCCCGGTACGAACGCGTACCGGGCCGTCTCTTTACGTGCTGTTTTGTCGGTAGATTCGGTTCATGGACACACGCAAACTGCTCCGAATCGCCCTGCCTTTGATGGCCGCTGCGGCCGCCGGAATCGGCTGGTTGATGATGGAAAAGCCCCATCGTGATGTGGCGGTGGAGGACGCAAGGCATCACATGGTGCCTGAGGAACTGAACATGGTTCTCGCCAACGGGGGGGAGGATGTGGCAGACTACCTCAATGCCGTGGTCGAATTGTATGGGGTCGTGGAGGAAGACAATGGGGAGCGGGTCGTCTTGCGAGGTGGCGTCGTGGCGTCATGGGACACGACCCGCGACCACCGCTTGCTGGAAAAAGGCGAGCTCATCAAACTCAAGGGCCGGGTTACCGGTTATGATGACCTGTTCGAAGAAGTCCGGATGGACGGCCTCGTTCTGTCCGATTCACAGCCATGAAGCACCTTCAGTTTTTGATTCTCTGCGCCCTGTTGGGTGCCGCAGCCCCGGTCACCGCGCAGCAAACGATGGCGCCGTACACATTTGAATGGGAGGTGGTGGCCGTGGACAGCATTCCGGGCATGACGACGGCCCGGCTGTATGCCGTGCTCAACCACCCCGACGATTATTTGACGTCGGTCTCCGGGTGGGACGACATGGTCGGCTACATCGAGACCACGACTTCTTTCTACCAAGACGACGATGGCTGGGTGACCCCCAACAACAACAATCCACTTCTGTTCGACATCCTGCCTTCGCTTCGTTACGATTCGTGGGTGACCATCGGGGTCGATGCTGCTCCCGTGGGGGCGGATGGCGAGATTTCCGTGGGCGTGTTTCCTCCCGAGACGAGCTTTTGGGTGGACGAATTTGAAGCTGGAGGCAACCTGGTGATGGACATCGATGGCGCGTGGTTCGTGACGCTGGGCAGCTCCAACGGCACTGCGGGGGAGGACCTCCGCGTGTTGGTTGGACAGTTCACGACGGACGGGGTGATGTCAGGGGTGCTCAACCTTCAGGTGTTTCCCGAGGGCGTGGCCTCTCCGGAATTCATGGACGATGTCCACTCCATCCTGATCCCGGAGTTCGACGGTGGAGTGGTGTCAGGTCTGGGCGGTCAACCGGTCGATCCCCAGTGGTCCATGCAGGTCCGGGCTGATGGAGTGCACCACACGCTGCCCTGGCCCTGTCGTTGGGAAAGGCTGGACATCACGGGGCGCATCGTGGAGTCCGGTCAGGCAGGGGATGGACGGTTCAACACCCTTGGAGCGGGGGTTGTGCGGGTCTGGGAGCTCTCCGGAGGGCACGTTCTGTCCCGTTGGATTCGAGCGGAATAATCCACAGCATCCGTTGGGCAACTCGGAGTTGTCTGACAGGGTGGAGATGAACGAGTTGGGTAGTTTGCAGACGTTGCAACCCTTGCTTGGGAAGCGCGTATTGCTTGACATGACTCTGGATACTGCGAAAAAGAGGTGGCTTGCCCACGGCACGACAGCGTTTGTTCTGTTTGGAACGGGCATCTCTGTGATTTTCGATGCGGCGTTTCGCCGGATGTCGGAAGCCCATTGGGAGATCTGGGTGGTGGAAGGCACTGCCGGCCTGATCATGATGATGACGGGCTTGGCGTTCTTCGGCAGCGCCGTGCGATACCTGGTCCACATGGACCGCATCAATGAGTACGTCGACCGCAAGGCAAGGAGCCGAGCACGGCGTGAGCGCGACCGTACTGAGTTGCAAATGCGGCAGGAGCAAGACATCCGGCTGAAGCCGGTTCGCATGGGGGTTCAGTGAACCCGCTGCGATTCACAAAGAAAAAGGCGCCCTGAGGCGCCTTTTTTCTTGTTGATGGGTTTGGACTCAGAGGTGGATGACCTCGTCGTAGGCAGCAGCGGCCGCCTCCATCACCGCCTCGCTCAGTGTGGGGTGGGGGTGGACGGTTTTGATCATCTCGTGCCCGGTGGTCTCCAGCTTGCGGATGGCGACGATTTCGGCGATCATTTCCGTGACGTTGGCTCCGATCATGTGGCCTCCGAGGAGCTCGCCGTACTTGGCATCGAAGATGAGCTTGACGAATCCGTCCTTGTGACCGGCCGCGCTGGCCTTGCCGGATGCGCTGAAGGGGAACTTGCCGACCTTGATGTCGATGCCCTCCTTCTTGCAGGCCTCCTCGGTTTTGCCCACGCTGGCCACTTCCGGGAAGCAGTAGGTGCAGCCCGGGATGTTGCCATAATCGAGCGGCTCCACATCGTGGCCGGCAATCTTCTCGACGCACAGGATGCCCTCCGCACTGGCCACGTGGGCCAAAGCCGGTCCGGGGACACAGTCTCCGATGGCATAGTAGCCGGGGATGTTGGTCTTGTAGAAATCGTCCACGATGATCTTGCCGCGGTCGGCGGCGATGCCGACTTCCTCCAGACCGATGCCGTCGATGTTGGACACAACGCCCACGGCGCTGAGGACCACGTCCGCCTCCAAAACCTCCTCGCCCTTCTTGGTCTTGACGTGAACCTTGCAGCCTTTGCCCGACGTGTCCACGCCCGTCACTTCACTGGAGGTCATGATGTTGATGCCCGACTTCTTGAAGCTTCGCGCGAGTTGCTTGCTCACCTCCTCGTCTTCGACAGGGACGATGTTGGGCATGTACTCCACGATGGTCACCTCGGTGCCGATGGCGTTGTAGAAATAGGCGAATTCGACGCCGATGGCACCGGACCCGACCACGACCAGCTTCTTGGGCTGGTTCTCCATGGTCATCGCCTTGCGGTACCCGATGATTTTTTCGCCGTCCTGCGGAAGATTGGGCAATTCGCGGCTGCGGGCACCCGTGGCGATGATGATGTGGTCGGCCTCGACGGTTTGCTGGGATCCATCGGGTGCGGTCACCTGCACCTTGCGGCCTGCGAGGAGCTTGCCGTCGCCCATGATGACGTCGATCTTGTTTTTCTTCATCAGGAACTGCACGCCCTTGGACATGCCGTCGGCCACTCCGCGCGAGCGGGAGACCATGCCGGTGAAGTCCACCTTGGGCTTGGCCACCTTGATTCCGTAGTCGTCTGCATGTTCGATGTACTCGAAGACGTTGGCGCTCTTCAGCAAGGCTTTGGTCGGAATGCACCCCCAGTTCAAGCAGATGCCGCCCAGGGCTTCCCGTTCCACGACGGCCACCTTCTTTCCAAGTTGGGAAGCGCGGATGGCGGTCACGTATCCTCCAGGGCCACTGCCCAGAACCAGAATGTCGTACTTCATGATGTGCGTTTCGAAGGGCGAAAATAGGTTCCGTATCTTAGGGTTGATGCGCCATTGCGAACCTTCTTTCTGCTTTTTCCCGACGCGGCGTCGATCTGATTTGGCTGCGCTCTTCCTCATTCTGCTTTGTGGCGGATTCAGCGGTGTTCATGGTCAGGGATTGATCGCCGATGCTCCTCCGGGTCGGCAGGACGGCATCACGGTGTTGGCGCCGGACCGTGCCCACTTCCAACTGAGGGCGCCCTCGAAGGACCACGTCCACCTGCGCGGCGACTTCAATGGGTGGCAGATCGAATCGGGCAACCTGATGAACCGGTCGCTCGATGGCAACACGTGGTGGCTCGAAGTCGAGGGGCTCGAACCGGGTGCATGGACGCGCTTCCATTATTTGATTGATGACACCGTGGAGGTGGCCGATCCGTTTTCACCGCTCGTTCTCGACCCGTGGAATGACGGGTACATCCCCGCTGGGAACTTCCCGAATCGGCCGGCCTATCCATCGGACCACGCCTCTTGGCCGGTGGGGGCTTTCCGGACTGTTGAGCCGGATTTCGAATGGTCCGATCAAGACTTTGTGAAGCCTGCGCAGGACCGGCTCGTGATCTATGAATTGCTGGTCCGGGACTGGGATGCGGAACGGGATTTCGATGCCGTCACGGAACGCTTGGATCACCTGGAGTGGCTGGGCATTACCGCGATTGAACTCATGCCGGTCAGCGAATTCGACGGCAACACGAGCTGGGGATATAACCCTGGCCCCCGCTTCGCCGTGGACAAGCAATACGGGACGGCGCAGTCGCTCAAGCGGCTTGTCAACGCAGCGCATGACCGCGGGATTGCGGTCATTTTGGATGTGGTGCCCAACCACAGCTTTGGGCTCGACCCCCTGCTCCGGATGTACCAGGATGCCGATGGGGGGGCTTCTGCCGGCAATCCGTGGTACAACGAGGACCAGGTCCACCCCTTCGGATTGGGCTTCGACTTTGATCATGGTGATCCGTGGACGCGTGAGTTCTGGAAGCGGGTGCTGGATTTCTGGATCGAGGAGTTCCATGTGGATGGCTACCGGATTGACTTGTCCAAGGGCTTGACCCAGACCTACACGCTGGGGGATGTGGGCGCATGGAATGGATACGATCAGAGCCGGGTCGACATCCTCTTCGATTACGGGAACCACGTGTGGTCCAATCACCCGGGGAGTTACATGATCCTCGAGCACCTTGGGGACAATCCGGAGGAGACGGCGTTGGCCAATGGGGGGTTCCTCCTGTGGGGCAAGTCGACGTCGGCGTTCACTGAGGCGACACTCGGTTATGGTGGGGACTTCAGCCAGGCATCCTGGCAGGCACGCGGTTGGAATTGGCCCAACCTGGTCGGGTACTTCGAGAGCCACGATGAGCAGCGGATTGCCCACGACCTGTTGCTCTATGGCAATGCGAGTGGGGGTTACGACACCAAGGCCCTGGGGACCGCGATGGACCGGTTGGCCATGGCCCACGCGTTCCTGTTCGCTCTGCCCGGTCCGAAGATGATGTACCAATGGGGCGAGTTCGGGTACGATGTGTCCATCTACGATTGCCTCAACGGCACGTTTGCTGAAGGCTGCAAACTGGACGAGAAGCCCGAGCCGTGGGACGATCGCGCCTTGGTCCCCGAGCGACAGGGGTTGGCGCGCAAGATCAAGGGTCTGTGCGACCTGAAGCGGACGGAGCCGGTGTTCGGCACCTATGACTACGGCATTGACTTCGGCGGGAGCGGCAAACGCCTTCACCTCTACAGCCCCGATCAGAATGTGGTCCTCTGCGGCAATTTCGATGTGGTGGGATTCGACATGGTGCCGGGCTTTCCGCACACCGGCATCTGGACCGACGCCATCACGGGAGACACGCACAATGTCACGGACCTTGGAGCGCCCTTCTACTTTGCGCCAGGACAATGGCACCTGTGGATGGACACCCCGGTCACCCCGGTTGATGTTGCCGAGCCGTTGTCCCTCGTGTCGACCTGTTCGGATGAGGAGGCTCTGAATTTCGGGGTGGAAGGACCCTGTGACTTCATGGTGACCGTGGCGCTGGATGCGACGGATTTGGTGTCGTCCGGTCTGATCTCGCCTGCAGGCTTGCACGTGGCCGGGTCATTCCAGGGCTGGTCGCCGTCGACCACGGACCTTGTCGAGGCGGGGGACGGCCTGTGGACGGCGTCCTTTGTGGCGACAGCGGGTGATTTGATTGAATTCAAGTTCATCAACGGGGCCACATGGAATGATGCTGAAACCGTGCCGCTTGGATGTGGTGGGGCCGATGGATTCGGCGGCCAGAACCGCCAATGGGTGGTGTCTGGACCGGACGTGGTTGGACCGGTTTGCTTCGGCGCCTGTGCGGCCTGTGAATCCAACCTGGACTACCCCGGATGCACGGACTCCTCGGCCCTCAATTTCAATGCCTCTGCGACGCAGGACGATGGCTCCTGTCAATACGACGTGCTGTTCCAGGTGGACGTGTCGGATCTGTCGCCCACGCCCACCGAGGTGTATCTGGCCGGTTCGTTCCAAGGCTGGAGCCCAGGGACGACGCCGATGCAGGATGCTGGAGATGGGGTGTGGGTGGTGCAGTCCACTTTGACGGGTACTGAGACCGTGGCGTACAAATTCCTCGCCGCGGCCGATTGGGATGCGGCGGAGGCTGTGCCGGCCGAATGCGGCGTGGACAACGGGTTGGGAGGGTACAACCGGGCGGTGACGCCCTCCGGGTCACTGACCACGTTGCCCGTGGTGTGCTTCTCTTCTTGCTCGGCCTGTGGCGGTTCGGGGGGCGGTGATCCTGTTGACCCGGTGGATCCGGTCGATGGGTCGGTGTTCTGCGGCCCGGGAACCTATTGGGACGACCAACTCGAACTGTGCGTCGGCATCACGGGCTGCGAGGAGGACATCGATGGGGACGGATTTGTCGGCGTGTCCGATGTGTTGGCGCTGCTCTCCGAATTCGGCTCCGTTTGCGAATGACACCGACGCTAGCCAAGGTGCGGTGTTGAAACGGAAACATCCTCTAAACTCTCCAATCTCCACAAACCAAAAAGGCCCGCAAACGCGGGCCTTTTGGTTGGTTTGGTTCAGTGGCCTCAGTGGACCATGAGCGGGATGCGGAAGAGTCCGTTGGGTCCGGTTCCCTTCACGAAGTAGGTGCCTGCGGCCCAGCCAGTGACCGGGAGGGCCAGGCGGTGATGACCGGCGGCGAGTTGGCCGTTGTGGAGCACGGCAACCTCAGCGCCCCGGGCATCGAGCACCGCGATGCGGGCTTGACCTTCGAGGTGGACATCGAGGTCCATCCACGCCACGTCCTGAGCCGGCACGGGGGACACGGCAATGTGGGACGCCCAATCGGATTCGACCACGGCATTGGCAGTGGACCCGAAACGGATGATGGGCATGGCCTCACCGGCTTGTCCGAGTTCCTCTCCGCCGACGAGGTTGAGCACATCGCCCGAAACGAACTCCTGACCATCGACCCACAGGCGGAAGGAGACTTCGGCTTCTTCTTCGAGGAGAATCGCCATTTGAGCGCCGGTCATGCCATTGAATTGGACGACCGGACGGGCTGCGACGCACGTCTCATTGACGAACGCTCCGATGTAGGCTTCCCCCATGACGGGGGCTTCGTCGAGGCGGATGTCGGCCGCGACCGCTGCTGCGAAAGGAGCGCGGACGACGGTCCAACCGGTCATGGTTTCTGCAGCGCTGTCTCCCGTGCGCAGGCCGGCGGTGGCCATGCCCGGGTCATCCACGGAGGCGGAGGGGTAGGTGAGGGTGGCGGCTTCAATCATGCGCACCCAGTAGGACCTTCCGGGCTCCATGTCGAGCAGGCTGTTGAACTCATTGGGGTTGGCCGGATTCCAGACGGTTCCATTCTGGCCGTCGATCACGGTGCCCACGACACCGTCGATGGAGGCGAGTGCTTCCTCCACGGACAGGGCCACTTGGGGCACGTATCCGATGATGTTCCAGCCTTCATTGAGGTCGAGGGGGGTCGATGCGGGGTCGAGGGGCTCTCCGGTGCTGCTCCACAGGGCGTCTGCATTGAGCTTCATGACGTAGCCGGCTGCGTCGGCATGCATTTGCAGTGAGTTGAAGACACTGGGGATGCCCGGCGTGTAGCTGCCGCCGAGGGCAAAGTCGTCGTCGCCGAGGACCTTGAGGAGGCTTCCTTCGAGGGCGGCATCGAACAAGGTGCTGATGGCGTAGTCCTCGGGCATGACGTTGGTGGACACGTAGTTCCATCCTTCCATGGCGTCCACGTCCAGCGTGGTGGCGCTGCAGTTGGCGTCAAACATGAGCGGGTCGTCGAAGGAACCATACTCCCCGAAGGACATGGCCGTCAGTCCAGCATCGATGGAGCAGGTGCTGCATTCAGCTTCATTGAAGAAGACGAACTCGACCATTTCCTCACCGCCCGCGAGGTAGACGCTCATGTTGATGTAGGTCGCACCCTCGTAGGAAATGATGTCTCCCGTGCCGCGCAGCTCTTCGCCGACGAAGGCGCCCACGGCATCTTCCATGCCGGCGTTTTCTCCTTCCACGGTGATCAGGGCGAGCACGGTGGCCACACTGGGGTAGGTGGTGGGCTCTCCCCAATCAGGACCGCAACCATAGGCGCAGGATCCGTCGTCGTCGGTGGCCGCAGGGTCATAGTTGCTCGCGGCTGCGTCGGTGCAGCCGGGGACTTCGTCGTCGTCGCAGATTCCGTCTT
>JBMYZR010000047.1:0-18802 GCA_049610565.1 Flavobacteriales bacterium
AGCAAATGACGCACACGGGCACGCTCGTGATCGCCGTCATCCACCAGCCCAGCGGCGACATCTTCCGAAGCTTCGACGCTTTGTGGGTGCTGGACCAGGGAGGATACCCGGTCTACACGGGGCGCCCTTTGGACGCGCTGACGCACTTCCGGACCATCGTCAACCACTTCGATGCCGACCAGGTCGCCTGCGGTTTGTGTGGGCACGTCAATCCGGAACAGATCTTCGACATCATCGAGGTTCCAGTGCTCGATGGCCGGGGAAAGCCCACGGGGCAGCGCCGCATCAGCCCCAAGGAGTGGAACGACTTCCACAATGTGCTCGTCGTGCCCGGACTGGAGCCGGCACCCGACTCATCTGAAGAAGGGCAGGAAGCAGAGCCGGCCGGGCCCAACACCCCGGGTTGGCTCACCCAGTGGAGCATTCAGGCCGCGCGCGACCTCAACCGGAAACTCAAGAACCGGCAGTATCTGCTCATCAACCTGCTCGAAGCGCCGATCCTCGCCATCCTTCTCGCTGCGTTGCTTCGCTCGACCGAGAGTGGGGGTGCGTACAGTTTCGGCGCCTCCCAGAACATCCCGCATTTCCTCTTCGTCTCGGTCATCGTGGCCATTTTCATGGGGCTGACCGTGAGTGCGGAGGAGCTGTTCCGGGACCGGCTGATGCGGAAACGGGAGGCCAACCTGCACCTGGACTGGTCCGCCTACCTCACGGCCAAGTGCGCCGTCCTGTTCGGGATTTCGGCGATCCAGACCACGTTGTTTGCGCTCTTCGCCACGCTCATCCTGCAACTGCCCGGCCATTTTCTGGCGTACACCTTCACGCTCTTCAGCGTGGCAGCCTGCGCCAACCTGTTCGGGTTGATCATCTCCTTGCTGTTCAACAGCGTGCGGGTGATCTATCTGGCCATCCCCCTGTTCATCATCCCGCAACTCATGCTCGGCGGGGCCATCGTCCCCTTCAGCACGATGCACCCGAGCATCGCCAAGACGACGGGTGTGCCCTGGCCCGCCCAAACCATGATGAGCCGGTGGGGGTTCGAGGCCCTGACCACGCTGTACGCGGCCGACAACGCCTTTGCTGCGCCCTTGTTCCCGGCTGAACGGGACATGGCGCAAGCGGAATTCCTGCGCGACCGCTGGAATCCGGAGATGAAGCGACTGCTCCAGAAGGCGGGAGCCGATGACCAGGATGCCGTCAAGACCGTGGCACAAGGGCTGTCCACAGCGGGGCTGACCGTGGACGTCACCTTTGAGGACGGCCTCAATGCTGAGGAAGTGCACGCCATCGGAGCCGCACTCGACCAGCACCGCGATGGTCAGCGCACAGCATGGCGCGCGGCCAAGGCCCGGCGCGACGAGAGACTGAAGGAACTCGGATGGGATCAGCCCGATCAGGCCAAGGCCATCAAGGAGGACCAGTTCAACCAGGTCCTGCTCGACTGGACGACCGGAGCAGACCTGCTTGCCACGGGCGTGTCCATCGAAGGCCATGCCATCATCAACACGGTGGATGCCCTGTATGCGCGTCCGCACTGGCCCGGATCAGGACCGTTTCATGCTGCTGAAGCCTGGATGGGGAGAACCGTCCCGAAGCGGGTCGCCAATTGGGCAGTGCTCTGGGGCGCCACCTTCGCGATGATGTTGGGGCTGGTTTTCGTGAAGCGGATCAGACCTCAGGGTCGACCTCCACGAATTTGAAGGGAAGACCCACAATGTGGTCATAGTCCTCACCGGCTTCGAGCATGTCCTCGTCGTCGGAATCGAAGTACCACAGAACCTCCAAGGCGCTGCTGGCCTCCAGGCGCTTGAAGAGGTCGAGCAGGCATTTGCTGCTGCTCGTGTTGAAATACTCGAGCTGAATCTGGACCACCATCGCGGTGTCGCTGCTCACGCCTTGGGCCCAATCCAACAGCGGCCGATAGAAATCGACGGCATTTTCCGGAATCGAACGTCCGGACAACGTCAGGCGATTCGCCTCGGCATCGTAAGCGATCTCGGGCGTCTTGGCTGTGGCGGCGATGTGAAGCGGTCCCATGAATGCAAAGTAATCAACCGCAGCACGCCACCTCCACCGAAAAGAACAACCGGTTCACATCCCGATCTTCAATGAGGCGAATGGAGGGCATGCCCTTGGCAAACCGGGCCATGGACATCCAGCCCAGACCTGCGCCACCGCGGGGTGTGCGCTTCCCATTCTCCAGCATTTTCCGGTGAAGCTCCCGCAACGGAATTCGCCCTCCGTCGGCAGCATCGGCGACACTGCGTTGCCATTCCTCATGCAGACCGAGCCATTCCCGAACCCGATTCACGTCGGTATCCACCAAGCCGTTCACCGTGCGGATCAGAAAGCGGGGCTCTCCGTTGACGCAACGACCCAGCAGCCGGAAATCGACTGGCGCATTGGGGTCGGAGTGCCGCTGCAGGTTTTGCACGCATTCGATCAGGGCGCGAAAGGGCCGGCGGTCGGGCATGCGCTGGACCATGAGGGTCTCGGACTCTTCGAGAATGCGGTCAAAATCTCCAGGCTCAGGAATTCCCGAGAACTGGAGCAGGGATTGCCAGCGCGTGTTGACGCGGGTCGACAATCCTGAACAGGGGGCGTTGCGGACAGGCATGGGCAGGAATCATTCGGTCTTACGGGAGAACCCCATCTGAGGTTGCCCTGAGGAGCGAGTATCTTGGCCGGCCGAACGCACCATGCCCGACAACAGTCCATCCCGCTGGTACGAGACCTGGTTTGACAGCCCGCATTACCACCGCCTGTATGGCCACAGAAGCGATACCGAGGCTTCGGCCTTCATTCGCAACCTGCACGACCACCACGGGTGGAACGCACTGCGGCTTCTCGACTTGGCATGCGGAAAAGGGAGGCATGCCGCTGCCGCCGCCGCCTTGGGACACGACGTCCTCGGCGTTGACCTCTCCGCCAACAGCATCGCCCAAGCCAGAGAGGATCACGGAAATCAGCAGGGACTTCGGTTTGCCAAAGCCAACATGCTGGACTTGGACCTGGGCGAACGGTTCGACGGCGTGCTCAACCTGTTCACGAGCTTCGGCTATTTCGACCAGAGAGAGGACCACCTCCGGGTGCTGAGGGGCATTCGGAAACACCTCGTGCCGGGAGGGTTCCTCGTGTTGGACTTCCTCAATGTGCACGTGTCCAAGGCGAAGCTCATCCCCGAGGAAACTGTGGTTCGCGAAGGAGTGCAGTACACCTTGACCCGACACTTTGGTGACCTCGGCAATGGTGCGACTGGATTCACCAAGACCATCGCCTTCGAAGAGGAGGGGAGGCGCCATCATTTCACCGAGCGGGTGGCTGGACTCGACCTCTCCACCCTCGAATCCCTGCTCAACGAGACGGGCTTTTCCCTGTCCGCGGTTCATGGGGACTACGATTTGGCGACCTTCGTGCCCGAAACCAGCCCCCGGCTCATCCTTCACGCCCGCATCGCATGACCTCCGGATTGATCCTGTTCCTCGTCGCCATGGTGGGCGCCGCCTTGGGAGAGGCCATGGGCCACAGCCTCCGCCGTCAATTGCCCTTGCTGCTCGCTTTCGGTGGAGCGTTCCTCCTTGGCTTGTGTTTCCTCCATTTGCTTCCCGAAGCCTTCGAAGCCAACAGCCGTGCCGGTTTGTGGGTCATTGGGGGGTTTCTCGTCCAAATCGGGCTGGAGTACCTGAGCAAGGGGATGGAGCACGGCCACGTGCATGGCAACCGATTTGGCACCCTGGCCTTTCTGAGCCTCTGTCTCCACGCCTTCATCGAGGCCATGCCCTTCGGACTGGAAGACCTGGGCGAGCACGTCCATGACCACCATGGACACGACCACCATGGGCACCATCATCACCATGCTGGCGAAAGCGGATGGGGGCTGCTGTTCGGCATTGGCCTTCACAAGTTGCCGGTGGCGATTGCCCTCATGACCATCTTGAGTGCCACCGTCACGTCCCGGGTACGCCGATGGACGTGGGTCACCGTGTTTGCGGTGGTGCCGTTCCTCGGCATCCTCCTTGCGGGAACCTTGCCGCAGGATGCCGCCACATTCGGCGCATTGAACGGACTCCTCGTCGGCATTTTGTTGCACATCGCGACCACCATCCTGTTTGAAACGGCGGACGGGCACGAGTTCAACGGCCGGAAGTTCCTGACCGTCCTTCTTGGACTCGCCCTGTCGTTGATGACGACGCACCTGTGAAGGCGGGGATGTAACCTTCCCGGGGGGGAGAGCGTAGTGGGGGCCAAAGCCCTGCATCATGAAGCGCTTTCGCATCCGCATTACGATCAAGAAGTTCGAACGCATCGAACTCAACCGGGACCGTTACGGTTTCGAGCTCTTCGAGCACTGCCTCAACTGAGGCTGGACCTCAGCCGAAAATGTCGGCGCGAACCGTCTGTGCCCGTTGAAGGGCGTCGAGGTTCCACTGCTTTTTGACTCCGCCCCAGTCTGCAGGGGCCTCCATCATCCCCTCCGTCGGCAGGTTGCCGACGAGATCATCCTTGGCCATCGGGCATCCGCCATGGCCGCCCAATGCACCGTCAAATGACCGGCACCCACCGGTCCATGCGGCCTTCATCAGGTCGAGCGCATGCTCCCTGCGGCCGTGAAGGTGCGCCCCCACTTCCACTTCAGGCAAGGCCTGTACCACAGCCGCACACACGGACTGCACCACCTCCGGGGTGGCCTGTCCCACCGTGTCGCTCAGGGCAATCGTCCGGATGCCCAATTCACGGTACAGGCGATCACACCATGAGGACACCAGTTCTGCATCCCATGCATCGCCATACGGGTTGCCGAACCCCATGCTGAGGTAGGTGACGAGCCGCTTTCCATTCCGTTGGACTGCGTTATGAATGCCTTCCAGCCGGCGCCATCCTTCTTCGATCCCGCCGCCGGTGTTCCGCTGTTGGAACGTCTCCGAGATCGAGAAGGGGAAGCCGAGGACATCCGGCCTCCCGTGCGCGAGGGCGTCGTCTGCGCCCCGTTGGTTGGCCACAATGGCCAAGACCTCCGTGCCCGTATCGGGGAGGCGCCCCAGCACCTCTGCCGTATCCGCCATTTGAGGCATCGCCTTGGGCGACACGAAGCTGCCCGCGTCCAAGGTGTCGAACCCCACCTCCATCAAGGCGGAGAGGTAGGTCACCTTCATGGCGGACGGAATGGGCGCCTTGATGCCTTGCATGGCATCCCGGGGGCAGTCCGTCAAGCGCCAGTTTTCCGGGGAGTTCGGACTCGTCATGCCACAAAGATTGGACAAAACCGAAACCCGCAGGCACCCACTGCCGTATCGGAAGGCGGCTCGACCATCGGGCCCTTGATTCACAACGTCACGCACACAACAATGGACCTCCGCACCTTCAACCGGCTTCCGCTCGACGAAAAGACGAACTACATGTGGGACCACGGGAACTGCATTTCCCAGCGCATGGTCGAGAACCGATACATCCTCTGCATTTTCGAGATCAACGGCTTCTATGTCGAGGCGATCTACAGCAAGCAGAACAACCGGGTCAATGCCATCCTCCCCATCATGGGCATGGAAGCCTGGGAGAGTTATGTGGACCAGGTGATCCGCAACGTGACGGAGGTGAACTGACCCACACCGCCTTTTTTCGTGGCGACCGCGCGACCAGTGCCAGGTCCGACCACGACAGCCTTCCTGTCGAATCCACGTGAACCGGCAGGGGAGGCCCCTTGGAAACCCGCTCCATCAAGGTGCGGGTTTTCCATGTCCACGCCCCAGAAGAACGAGCCGGTCCGTGGACAGCCGCCCGGTCTGCTGCATGCACGACCACGTCTCCGCTGGGGAGTCGATGGTGCAGCACATCCCGAGCCTGCAGGGCGCCCATCCGCAGGGTCAACGCAAAGAAGAGTGCACCCCACATCCCGTGAATCCACCCCTTGGGCCTGACCAGCCCGACGAGGGCAGAGAGGGCCAGGCCCGAACCTGCAACGCCCAGAAAGACGGGGTGCTGCGTCAAGGTCCAAGGCGGGAGAGCGGCGTGGGCGAGGACCACGAGACGGACCGCTTCGCCTGCCAAGTTCATCGCCATGGGAGACAGGAAATCAACAACCGACTCTGGCAGGATGACCAAAACGAACGCAAGGAAAGACAGGAATGGAGTGATCGGTGTGGCCACCACATTGGCTGGGAGAAAGGCCAACGGAAACCGGCCAAACGCCGGCAACGACACCGGCAGCGTGAAGCAGGTCGCCACGATGGGAATGGACACCATGGCCTGCCATGCCCGGACCGGCCCTTGTCGGGTCTCGTGCCACAACAGGATGCCGAACGTCGCCAGGAAACTCAACCGGGCCCCGAGGTCGTGAACCAGAACCGGTCGAACAGCGAGAAGCAACAGCCCCACCACGGACAGAATGGCGATCCCATTGGACCGCCTGCCCAGCGACAGGACCACGGCCGCCACCGTCGCCATGGCCGCCGCCCTCAATGCAGAGGGACTGGCGCCACAGACCATCACGTACCCCCACACGGCGGGAAGGGAGAGCAGCGGAGACCACCGCCGGCCTGCACCGAGTCTACGGAGAGCCCAAGACAGCAGCCCCACCACCATGCCCACGTGAAACCCGGACACTGCCGTCAGGTGTGCCAACCCCACTCCGGCGAATGCGTCCTTGACCTGCCGGGTCATTCCGGAACGGTCGCCTGTGGTCAACCCCAGCAGCAACCCGCCACCGACACGCCGTGTGGCCTCTTCCTCCGTTCCGTTCGGCATGAGCCGATCACGGGCCCGGCTTCGTAACCGGTCCAACCGGCTGAGCAGTCTCCCCTCAACGCTAGGTTGGCCGGAGCTGACAAGAATTTGGTCCACGGCCCATGCGCCCTGCCATCCGCGGCCGGACCAATGGCCGCGTTCATCAAAATCCCAGGGGTGCAAGGGGAGGGAAGGAGGCCTGCGGCGGCAGACCACCCAAGCGCGTTCGCCCGGGCGCAGGTTTCCGGAATTTTCCAGAACCCACCGGTTCCCTTCCGCGTCGCGGACGAGGAGGCGGTTCAACCGGCCGCGGGGGGACAGGGGCGCCACCCCGACGAAGACCTCGCACATTCGGGTTCCTGGGATGGCCTTTGGATCCGGCAAATGGGTGTCGGCAGCCAGCGAAACCGATGCCGTCGCCCACCCCCACAGCCAGGCCCCCAGCAGGGGCGCCCGAATCGCCTTGCGGGTCAACAACAGACCCGTTGCCACTGCGCCGGACAGACAGGCCGAGCCCCATCCCATCCCCGCCGATTCCAAACAGGGGAGGCCGAGATGTCCGGTGACGACACCGAGGAACAAAAACACGATGGGGGAGCGCACGGCCGCGAATCACGACCATCCAGAAGGAGAGGGGGGAACGTCCGAGTGGGGAGTTCGCAAACGGGGTCAGGAAGCCTGCATGCGTTTTTCGAATCGGCAGTCAGCCGAACCGGTTGGGGTCGAGTTCAGAGAACAACCGCTTGCCTCGAACGAAATAGTCCCAGACAATGCTGCCCCGGTATTGACCGCTGGTGCTCCGGTCTGCCACGGGCAAGCACGACGCCATTTCGCGGCCTCGCTTTGCCGCCATGATCCGTCGGCTTTTGCGGAAATCCCCATGCGCCCGGATCACGGCCTTGAAAAAGTCCGGCTTGCCTTCCAACAGAAAGCGCAATCCGGCCACGCCGTCCAGACATTGACGGAAGAAGATCCGCCCCCGAATGCCGGGCCTGTGGTCGTTCTTCAGGAGCAGGAAGAGGTTGTTGCGGAAATTCAAGTGGGCCTTGCGCGGGCTTTCCTGCTGAAGCGTTCCGCCACCGAGATGATAGACGTGGCCGGTCGACGTCATGCCGACGGTCAACCCGCGGTTCCTCAGCCTCCAACAGAGGTCGATCTCCTCCATGTGGGCAAAGAAGTCCTCATCGAGCCCGGCCACGGACTTCCACGCCTCGGTGCTCACCAGGAGGCAGGCCCCGGATGCCCAGAACACCTCGACATTCCCGTCGTATTGGCCGGTGTCCAATTCTCGGGTGTCAAACAACCGGCCGGCACAGAACATGAATCCATGGCGGTCCATGTATCCTCCTGCCGCGCCCGCGTACTCGAACTCTGCGCGCTTTTCCACGGCGCGGACCTTGGGCTGGGCAGCCGCCCATCCATTCTCGGTGGCGGCGTGCACCATCGCATCCAACCAGCCCTCCGTCACTTCAACATCGCTGTTGAGCAAGACCACCCAATCGGCTTCCCAGTCGGCCAGCAAGGCCTCGAGCCCCCGGTTGTATCCGCCGGCAAACCCGTGGTTCTCCTCCAGCTTCACAAGGTGGACCGAGGGGAACCGTTCTTCCAGCAGGGGCAGGCTGTGGTCGGTGGATCCGTTGTCGATGACCACCACGCAATCGTCGCCGCCAGTGTGCGCCACAACCGAAGGGAGAAAGCGCTTCAGGTGCTCCTCTCCGTTCCAATTGAGGATCGCCACGGCGACCCGGCAACGGACGTTCGGTGATGAGTCAGGTGCCTCGGACATCAACGGGGGTTGAAGAACAGATCCTCGGGCTCCTCACGGCTGTAGGTGTCGCGGCGCCCGAGCTGGTTGACCGCGGTTTCCGAAACGGAATGCCCGAGTTCACGGGTCTTCAGGATGTCAAGCCAGTCGGCGTTGCGCAGTTCCTGAGGGTGGTCGCTGTGGAGGAGTTCGAAGCATTCGCCCACCACCTGGGGCGTGTAAAAGAGGAAGCGCCGGTTGTTGAACTGGCCCGCCTTGTGGTAGTGCCAGATTTCATAGGGGTAATACTGCGTCCCGTTGTGCCGCTGGACCACCGTGTTGGGCCGGCCGTAGCGAAGCAGGATCCAACCCATGTCGGTTTCGTGGCCTTCGCGGTTCGGACAACTCCCGTACTCGTAATCCGCGATGCCCACCTCCCGTCGGTAGGTCAACCACCCGCTCTCGGGGTCGTCCGGATGCCGGACCGTCCAGAACTGGTCGAGGAACGCCTGCATGGGCCGCAAATCGGCGCCGCGGAGGGTGTATTCAATCGTTCTGCGCTCGCCCGCATCGGCAATGGGCAACAGGGTTTCCAAGGCGGCATACAGCGTGTCGCGGTCGTTGAACGCCATGACGAACGGGGAGAGGGCACCGGCCGCTTCCGCCGCATCCTGTTCGGCCGAACCGACGACTTCCACGAACAGGCTGCGGGCCATCAGCAAGGACTGGTCCGGGGTCTGCACTTCCACCACCAATTCATAGAGTCCGGGATCCGGAACGGGCACGGACTCCAGCAGGGGAAGGACGGGAGCGCCCTTTTTGCGAATGAACCGCCGGGTGCTTTCCACCCACGCTCCGCCGGGCTCCCGGAATCCTGCGACCACGAGAAAGGCGCCTCCTTCCCCAAACTCGAGGTGGGTGCCGTACAGTTCGCCGTAGAAGGGGATGTACTCCGCGTCCCCAGAGATTCTCTGGTCCACCAGCGGCAACACTTCCTTGCCTGACCGCGTCAAGCTGGTGGGCGGGTCCTGTGCCGGGGCCACGCCCTGAACGAGGAAGAGGTCGCTGACATCCAGGGCGTTGGGGACGTCAATGTTGACGACCGCTTCATGCTCGAGGGCAGGAGCGCCAGGCAGCGCCACATCGCTCACCTCCAACTCGAGGACGTGGGGGCCGGGCTTCAGCGGAATCCGGGCGATGTCCACGAAGTCACCCGGGCCAGGCAGGGCGCCCGTCCTCGCCGTGGCCTTGGAAAACCCGGCCACTGCTCCCGTGCTGTCGTAGGCGACCACCGTCCACTGCGCCGCTGCGCGAACCAGGCTGTCCCGCGATATGAGCCACTGCAGCCCTTCCGCCATGAATTCCACTTGCACTTCGAGGTAGGGCTCCCCCTCGTTCAGGAACTGCCGCGTGGACAGGCGCACGCCTGGTGCGGTTCCCTGCCCCAAGGCGTCCTGCCATCCGCCTGTCAGAAGAATCCCCACAAGCAACAAAACCCGGGCGCATTTCGTCCGTAGACGTAGAGGGGCCATTACATTGTCCATCGTCAACATGAAGTACACGCAAGATACATGGTCGTCCAAGGGCTGGAGTGGACTGTGCATCGGCCTTCTCCTTCTTTCACACCTGACGGCATCCGCCACGCACCTGGTCGGGGGGGAGATGTACTACGACCATCTGGGCGGCGACCAGTACGAGGTCCACCTGATCATCTACCGCGATTGCGGCCCCACCAACACCAACGGCACGGGGTTCGACATCTCCGCGGCCATCGGCGTGTATGAGGGCCAGGACCTCTATGCGACCGGCACGATGGACCTCAACTTCAATGCGGTCACCAACATCGATTTACAGAGCGGTAACCCCTGTGCCGTATTGCCTCCGGGGGTGTGCATCGAACGCGCCGAATACACCTCCACGCTGACGCTGCCCCCGAGCGACCAGACGTATACCCTCGTCTACCAACGCTGTTGCCGCAACCCGCAGGTCATCAACCTGCTGGACCCGACCAACGCCGGGTTCACGATGTTCGCCGAGGTACCACCGGTGCTCTCGGACGCTTCGTTGGACACGGAATCCAACGGGTCGCCTCGGTTTGTGGAATTGCCGCAGGCTTATGTCTGCCAGGCCCAGCCCTTCGCCTTGGACCACCTGGCCACCGACCCCGATGGGGACAGCCTGCACTTCGCCATCGGGGACGTCTTCCTCGGCGGCAGCTTTTTTGCGCCCACGCCCAATCCGCCGACCCCGCCACCGTTCGAAAACGTGGTCTGGCAAACCGGCTATGGTCCATTTGCCCCCCTCGGTCTGGGCGACCAGGATGTGCTGGACATTGACCCGGCCACGGGCACGTTGACGGCCAACCCCACCACAGTGGGCAAATACGTGGTGGGCATCGTGGTGACGGAATTCCGACAGGATGATGGGGGGAACTGGGTTCCGCTGGGCAAAATCCTCCGCGACTTCACCATTGACGTCGTTCCATGCGAGGTGCTCCTGCCCGATGTGATGTGGCCTGAGCCCTGTTCCGGTCTCGAACTGGAATTCGGTGTGGATGCCAATGAAGGAGAGTTCGCGTGGGACTTCGGCACGGACGCCCCCGGGGACACGAGCTCCGTTCAGGCGCCGTCGCATGCCTACACGGAGCCGGGGATCTACTCGGTATCCCTGGTCTATGACCTGGGCGGTTGCGCGGACAGCCTCAGCCAGGACATCGCCGTCTCCCCCCCGTATTCCCCCGACTTCGCGCTGGGCGACATCACCTGCACGGCCGACGCGTGGAGCCAACCGCTCGCCTTCACCGGTGACGATCCTGAATCCGGCAGCTTGACCTGGTTGGTGGATGGGGAAGCCGTGGCCACGGGCACCACTCCCGGCGAAGTGGAGATCCCGCCGGGCAACCATGTGGTGTCCACGGTGCTCATCAATCCTTACGGATGCACATCCGAGGCCGAGCAGGAAACGCCCTATCCGGCGTTGCCGAGCGCCGCGTTCGAGATGTCCGAGCCACCGTGCAACGGGCTGGAGATCGCGTTCTCCAACCTGAGCACCGGAGCAGACGGGTTCGCTTGGACCTTCGATGTCAATGCACCCTGGACGGGGAATGTCGCGGAGAGCACCCAGCAGAACCCCAGCTGGACCTATGACGGATTCGCCACGTACACCGCGCAGTTGATTGCCCAGCCAGGCGAAGCCTGTGCAGACACGATAGTCGAGATGGTCGAAGTTCTGCCACAGGACCCGCTGGTGATGGCCTTTGGCGCCATCGAACCGTTGGCCTGCTCGCTGGAAACCGACGTCGACTTCTTCTTCTACGGCGAATACGCCGACGCCGTGACGTGGGACTTCGGCAGCGCCGGGTCAGCAGAGGGGGACACGGTTCAATTCGACTTTGGCGAGTCTGGATTGTACCCTGTGACGCTCACCATCGAGAACGACACCTGCGGCACCGAACAGACTGCAGAATTCGAGGTCTACGTGCCTGAGCTCGTCGCGGAGATCGAGCTGGTCATTCCCAATGTCTTCACGCCCAACGCCGACGGCCGAAACGATCGGTTCCGCGTAGGTGCCCGCCGTGCCGATGGGGGCGTGGACCTGGCCAATGCATCCTCGTTTGCGCGCTTCCAGTTCAAGGTGTTTGACCGCTGGGGTGTGCTGGTGCACGAGTCAGAGGGCGTCGGCGCCGGATGGGACGGTCGCATTGGCGGCGACCTCGCCGCACCGGGAACGTATTACTATATCCTCGAAGCAGACCACAGCTGCCTCGATGAGGACCTGCTCGAGGTGGGGGAGGTGACCCTCATTGTGGACTGACCGCAGGCGCCCTGCGAAAGGCCCGCGTGTCCTCGATCCTGCAGGTCACCGACCGAAAGGCATCGTACCACGTCGCCACACCCTCGGCCTTGGCGTCCCGGTGTCGGGCATGGCGCGCCCAGGCATCCACGGCCTCGCGGTCGCGCCAATAGCTGATGAAGATGCCGTCCATCCCGTGGCGGAGGCTTTCGAACCCGAGATACCCTTCCATCTGTTCCGCCAGACCCATGACGTCCTCCATCATGGCGGCATACCCCGGCGGGTCCAACGGCCGCTCGGAAATGAACACGCTGGCATAGTGTCCCGGCTCGAGGGACAGGGCATCGTTGATGACGGACATGCCACGAAGGTCGCACACCCCATCTTTGCGTCATGAACGCCGCATGGGATCGCGCCTTTCCGGATGGCCTCCACGACGGGGCCGGAAGAAGGACCGTTCAGCGCATGCGGCTCGGGCTGACCGCGCTGACAACGCCGCCTTGGGCGCAGGACATTGGCACTCACCCGAATCCCAAAGACGTGCTCGGTCTTCTTGAGGCAGCGGACTGCCCATTGACCGTGTTGGACCTGCCGCCCGGCATGGCCTCTCCGTTGCCCCTCGACCATCCGGCCTGGGCCATCGAGCGACACACCCGGCAATTGCCCCTCGACATCGACCGGGACCCCGTGGACGATTGGCCGTCCACCCGTCGGAAGCAGCTGCGCCGCGCCGAAAGGGAGGGCATGACCGCCTCGGCGACGGACGACCTCGACCTCATGGTGGCGCTGCACCAGGCGTCCCGGGACCGCAAAGGGCTGAGCAGCGATGGGGGCGCCCTCAAACGGCTCCTCGGTGAGCTGCTGATGGAACCCGACACCCATGCATGGGTCGTACGCGATGAAGCCGAAGCGCCCATTGCCGGTGGCGTATTCCACGGCGCAGAAGATGCGCGGTGCATCTACGGATTCGGCGGGCAATTCCGCAAGGGAAAGCGGGGCCGAAGCAGCCGGGCGACGGTTCTGCTCATCGGCACGGCCATGCGACACGCAGCCTCCCGGGGCGCCAAAGCCTTCGACTTCGGCGGAAGCCAAGACCAGGGCGTGGACCGGTTCTATGCAGAATTCGGGGCGGAACGCATTCCCAAGGTCCGCCTGGTCCGCATCCGCGGTTGGTGGACACCCATCCTGCGCTGGAGGAGGCCGGACCTCTTTCCCCGCTGATCAGGGCCAGACGGCAGCCTTCTTCGATTCGGGCAGGAAGGAGGCGTCACGCGCCCATTGGTTGATCTGGACGAACTCGGACTCGGAGAAGCCCATGCCATCGCGCAGCAACCGGTATTCATCGAGGATGTCGATGTTCATGATGCCCGGGTCGTCGGTGTTGACGGTGGTCCGGATGCCCGCCTCCATGATGGCGCGGAACGGGTGGGACTCGCGCGTTGGGCACACCCCGCTGAGCCAGTTGGACGTCGGGCACAGTTCGAGCACCGTGCCCCGCTCCCGAACGAAATCCAATACATCCCGGTCTTCGAGAATGCGCACGCCATGGCCGATGCGGTCCGCGTGGAGCAATTCGATGGAGTCCCGGATGTTGCGCGCCGCCTGCGGCCCCTCGGCCTCGCCGGCGTGGATGGTCACGGCAAAGCCCTCGGACTTGGCCTTCTCGAACAACGGAACGAAGGGCGCAGGCCCCACCGCCAGCTCATTGTCCGCCAGGTCCATCGCGAGGAAGTCCGCCTTCTTTTCGATGGCAAAGTCCAGCCAGTAGCGGTTCTCCTCCACGGTCTTGATGCGCTGCAGCAGGCAAATCAGGCCCACGGCGATGGGAAAATCCCGCTCGGCGCGCTCGATGCCCCTCAGGATGGCGGCGTGCATGGCGTCGGGCTTCAGGCCATCATGCGCATCACACAGGAAACTCGGCGCATACCGCAACTCGAGGATGCGCACGCCATTGGCCGCCATGTCCTCACAGCACTCGTAGGTCATGCGCTCGACCACCTCGGCCGAATCGAGCAGGTCCCGGTGGCCGAGGAAAATGCTAAGCAGCGTCGGCAGGTCGCCCACGGGTTCCGTGATGAGGAAATCGCGGCGGAATTCCGCGTCGTCAACGCGACGGCCCTTGGCCTGCAGCAACTCCTTGAGCAGCGCGTGGCGTGCGGTCAGCTCGAGGTGGCAATGCAGTTCCACCTTGGGAAGGGCTCGAAGGGCGTCGTCGATCATGGGCAACACAAAGGTAGCCTTCGACGGGCCCGTGTTCATTTCCAATCCAAGTCCCACGCGAAGGAGCAAGGGCGATTTCCATCTTGCCGGACATGATTGGAATCGGAGCACGCATCGCCCACCCCAAGTACGGAGAGGGCGCGATTTTCGGAGAATCCGGCGCCGCCTGGCGCATCTTCTTCCAGGAACACGGCGAGAAGGAATTGGCCAAGACCTACGAATCCTATGAGGTCGTGGAACCCGCCCCCGAAGGCGCCGGCAACGGCATCGAATTGGAGGACGTGATCACCGCCGTCGAAAACGTTTTCGACCAATACCTCGAATCGCCCGACCCCGTCGACCTCGGCGACAAGTGGGAGGGGGGCACGATGGAATTGCGCCCCGGGGACGACGATTTGAAGTCCAAGGAGATCCCCATCGAGACCTTCTTCCACAAGATTGTCATGCTCCGTGACCGTCTCCGCGTGCTCGAGCAGAACATCAACAGCCACAAGGTCCTGACCGACGAAGACAAGGTCAACCTCCAGCAGTACATCACGCGCTGCTACGGATCGCTGACCACGTTCAATGTCCTCTTTGACCGCAAGGAGGACTGGTTCGTCGGCGAGAAGAAGGGCTGATCAGCGGACGACGGTCAGCGTGCCCGAGAACTCCTCGGGGTATTTGCCATGCGTCCAGCGCACCGTCACGTGCCAGGCGTACTGGCCGTCCCGCACAAAGTGCTCGCCAGCCCCGCTCTGATCCTGACCGACCCAGTGCTCCTGAGGGTCGGTGGTCGAGAAGACGATCTCGCCCCAGCGGTTGAACACCTGGAACCGGTAGTCGGTGGCGCCATAGGCCTGACCCAACGGACGGAATCCATCGTTGAGGCCATCGTTGTTGGGTGAGAAGGCGTTGGGAACGAACAGGCGCAAATCCAGCTCGGTGAAGTGGGCGATGACGTGCACGGCACCATCGTCGGGCAGCACCACGCCAAGCTCTTGGGTCTGCATCCCGACAATGTCCTCGGCACCCACCACTTCCCACCGGTCGAACTTCCAATCTCCAGCCGGCTTGGCGATGAAGCCTTGCGGCCCATCCACCACGAAGCTGTCCTCCCAGTGGTCGGACACAATGGCCTTGCCCACCACGTCGACCGTGCCGGATCCCGCAGGCACCACATCAACCATCAGGTCCACGTGCTCGACGTATTCGAAGTGCGCCGTCACCGTGCCGCCCGTGTCCACGAGCAGGGTCGCATCAGCGGTCTCGAGGTCGGGAAGGATGGCGTTGTTGGTGTGGCTCCAATGCGAGAAGGCCCACCACGTGTCTGCCGTCGCGGCGATGTCGTGATCCCCGTCGAAGAGCTCCTGCTCATCGGGGTAGGGGCCAATGACCAGGCCATTCAACAGAATGTCACCCACCCCGGCGGGTTCCACATTGAACTCGACCACCTCCGGCGGGACGGGCTCTCCGAAGTGCGCCATGATGGTCGCGTTGCCGGTCAATTGGATCTCGATGATCGGGTTCTGGATGTCGTCGATCACGAGGTCCCCATCGAGCACTTCCCAGTAAAGGAATTCCGCACCTTCGCACTCTTCCTCGCCTTCGAGGGAAATTGGCACGTCGGCGAAGTACCACCCGGTGAACGGCACCATGGAGGGATCGATGTCAAAGGAGTTCAACTCCACCTCGCCGCATCCGTCGATGAGGATGGTCAGGTCCACGGGCACCACGTCATAGCAGTCCTCCATGCCGCTGAGCACGGTCTCGTTGCAGCGCTCGTCGATGTAATCGTGTATCTCCTGCACTGCCGCTTCCCACTCGGCGAGGTCGCCTTCCCAGCGCTCGATCTGACGGGGCATCTCCGGCTCGATCACCGCAATCATGCTGTCCAGCACGGCGTGCATGTTGTCGCAGGTGAAATGGGTGTTGCCGAGGTCGGCCCACCGGTTGATGTAGGTGGCCCAGAAGTCGTCGTTGTCCATCAGGGCGTTGAGCACCGGGATGTGCCCTTGTCCACCCACGTCCCCCATGTTCTCCGGGTTGCAGGGGTCTGCCTCCGAACCGGTGTCCGGCAGACCCGTGTAGTTGGCCCCGTGACCGAAGGTGTTGTCAAGGTCCCACAGGGCATAGCGCCAGCGGCGCCCGTCACCATCCGGGTTGCGACCGCGCCACCAGGCCGTGTTCCAATTGAGCCAGTCGGCACAGACCACATAGCTGTTGAGGATGAAATAGTCGATGAGCGACATCTCGTTCAGCTCGCTGATCGCTTGCTGGTAGTTGGCATCGACCGTCATGTCGTTGCCCGTGATGAAATCAACGAGGGTGTACCAATCGGCCCCGTCCCCGTACTCTTCCCAGGTTCCGCCCCACGTCTTCAGGAAGTCGATGTCGTACCGGCCCTGGTCGTAGTAGCGGTTGGTGAAGTCGCTGTCGTCGACCTTCTCCCGGTACTCATAGACACCCCAATACTGGCCATTGATGTAGAGGATGCAGCTCTCGCTCGTCCGCTCGTCGAGGTGCAGCTCCGCCAGCGCACTGAGGGTCTGCACATAGGCGTCGCGAACGTGGGCGCCGCCAGAGTAGGGGTAGTTGTCGTTGGCCGCGGCCTTGAAAATCAGGCGTTGGAACTTGCCACGGTTGGAGATGTGGAACAGTTCTGCGTCGACCACATCGTCGTAGCCCATCTGGTCGCGGGTGATGTAGTCGAATCCCTTTTGCGGATAGGCGTTCGAGTCGTTGCCGTGCTCATTGGAATCGCCCTCGGCTTCAACCCAGAAGGAGCCGTCTTCGTGGAAGAACTCGATGTGCATCGGCTCGTCGCCAAACCAAGCACCGTCTTCGAGCCCCGGGCCGCTGACGCTCACCACGCGGATGGTGTGGCTGTCCGCTCCGAGGAAGTAGGTGTTCGTCTCAATGAAGCTCGGGGCCAGCACCCCGGTGGGGTCAATCACGACAGCGCGCACCACGGTGGTCTCGATCAAGCCAATCGGCGCGACATAGGGCAGGCTCGTGTCGGTCGGCTTGTATCCGTCGAGCGTGTAGTACACCTCCATACCGGCTGGCCCAGAAATGTCGAGGGACAACGCATTGGCATGGTAACCGGGCGCTTCGCCCATCACCGGTGTCGGCGCGTAGCCGTCATAGAATGAACCGGCAGCACCGGCATTGGTCGCGTTGGGCGTGGGGTTGGTGCAGACCTTCCAATCTCCGGTCCCGTCCACATCGCGGGCCCAGCTGTGGTCCTCCTGATTGGTGCTGACGTCCGTGCCGTACGTGTAGCTCTCCACAATCGAACCGGTTGCATCGGACAGCACAACCGACTCCTCCTTGCACTGGTGGATGCGGAAGTTGGTGTTCAGGAAACCTCCGGCGTACAGGTTGCCCGCGAGGGCCTCGCTGCTGCACATGATCACGAGAAAACCGTTCGGCGGAACCACCGTGCCCGCGGGAATTTCAAACTTGGTGGGGTCATCGACCTTGTCGGACAGGTACCACCCGCCAACATCCACAGGGCCGGCAGTCTCGTTGTAGAGCTCCACGAAATCCTCGTTGTTCCCCGCGATGTTGAGCGAGTAGTTCGAACAGGAGAATTCATTGATGACAACCTGCGCACGCAGCCCCGTCAAACTGAGGCCCATCAAGGCCCAGAGGAGAAGAAGGTTTCGGTTCAAATCCAAGGCAGTGCAATGTACGGAGAATGAACACCCCGGACCCGAAAGGGTTGCGCCGCACCCCGACTTATTTAATCCCACATAGAAGCCATGCACGACCACAACGATGACGATGAATGGGGCCCAGCCGGCTTCCTGAAGTACCTCTTCTTTCCCCTGTGGGTGCTGTGGCTCATCCTCAAGGCCCTCGGCGCCCTCCTCAGCGACCTCGCCCGCCGCCTCATCGGCCTCTTCCACACCGGCGAGGACGAATAACTTCAGGCTGAGCCTCACCGCTCAGTCCCCATGACCAAGATCTTGGCGCCATGAACTCGATGATGATTTTCGCCGTCATGGCGCTCGCCCTTCCCATCCTGGTCCTCATCAACCGCCGCAAGCGGAAGTGACTCTTAGTTCACCGAGTAGATCCACATCGGGGGAAGGTTGGCCCAGACCCGGCGGACGAGGTGCAAATCGAATTGCCGGTAGTACCATTTCATGATGGGCGGCATATAGGTGAACCAACGATAGGTCGTTCCTTGGTCCGTCCGGCCCTGTAGGACGCTCCACAGGGATTTGCGGATTTCTGGGGGGAGCGTGAAGGGGAGGCCGGAAACGATTAGGTCCACTTTAGGCCAACCTCGTTCGTGGACGAGGTCATCAAGTTCGTGGGCGCTGGCCTGCACGATTT
>JBMYZR010000048.1:0-227 GCA_049610565.1 Flavobacteriales bacterium
AGGGGTTCCTCCCGTGCAGCGTAGATGGGAAGGAGGATGCAGAGGTCCAATTCGGAGAGGGCAGAAGCGAATTCGTCGAGGAAGTCGCGGGTCCTGGAAAACAGGTGCGGCTGGAAGACGCCGACGAGGCGACGACCGGCGTAGGCGCTCCGGGCCGCGGCAATGGT
Organism: Flavobacteriales bacterium; assembly: GCA_049610565.1. Lineage (GTDB taxonomy): Bacteria > Bacteroidota > Bacteroidia > Flavobacteriales_D > Sanyastnellaceae > UBA8752. The sequence goes on from JBMYZR010000048.1 coordinate 168, forward strand.
GCTGGCGATTTCGCTGGGGTGGTGGGCATAGTCGTCGATGACGGTCAGCGAGGGGCTGTC
>JBMYZR010000048.1:237-17735 GCA_049610565.1 Flavobacteriales bacterium
AGGCCGGTGAGAGTCCGGCCCGTGCAGCGAGAATGGCCGCCGCCGTGGCGTTGGCGGCGTTGTGGGCCCCGGGCATGGACCAGCGGACTTCGACCGGGTCATGGCCGTTGAGGTGCAGCTGGAAGGTGCAGTCGCCTGCCGATCCGGAGGGGGCGGAATGGCCGCCTTCCCATCCCTCGGGCAGGTCGGTCCTCGCACTGAGGGCGCCGTAGCAGGTGTGGTCGGGCGGCGTGTGTCCCGTGGCGGTGAAGGCCGCGGCCACAGCCTCGTGAAGGATCAATCCGCCCGGACCCACCTGACGGCCGAATTCGACCATGGCCGCGTGGAGGGCCTGCTCGGTGCCGTAGATGTCGAGGTGGTCGGCATCGGCCGAGGTGATGACGGCATGGGTCGGGTGCAGGGTGAGGAAGCTGCGGTCGAATTCGTCGGCTTCCACCACGGTCCAAGGCGCGGGGCCTTCCTTTCCGGCGGCCTCTGCGAGCAGGAGGTTGGAGCCTGTGGAGCGGGCGATGCCGCCGAGGAAGGCGTCGACGGGGGTGCCGTCCTGATGCAGCAGGTGGGCGAGCAGCGTCGAGGTGGTGGTCTTGCCGTGCGTGCCCGCCACGGCGAGGAGGGGGCGATCCGCGGTCAGTTTGCCGAGGAGTTCGGCGCGCTTGAGGACCGGGAACCCGGCGTCGCGCAACAGGGCGAGCAGCGGGAAGTCGTCGGGAACGGCCGGGGTGCGGATGACGGTCCACCGGTCCGTGCGGCCTGCATCGAGGTCGGCGAGGAGGCTGGCGGGCAGGGCGGAGCGATCGCCGGAGGTGTCCACCGGAATGCCTTCTTCAACGAGGGCGCGGGTCAGGGCGGTTTCCGTTCGGTCATGGCCGGCGACGGTGGCCCCGTGGTGGCGGTACCACCGGGCGAGAGCACTCATGCCGATGCCGCCGATGCCGAGGAAGAACAGCTGCACGTCCTGCATCAGCCGCGGGTGTCGAGGGAGAGGACGGAGAGGACTTCGTCGACCACGCGGTCGGCGGCGTCGGGCCGGGCGGTCCGGGCCATGGCGGTGGACAGGGCTCGGCAGGTCTCCGGGTCATCGAGGAGCTGGCGGACTTCCGCGCCGAGCGTCTCCACGATGCGGTCGTCCGGGATGAGCACGGCGCCGTCCCGGTCCACGACCGACAGGGCGTTCTTGGTCTGGTGGTCCTCTGCGACGTGCGGGGAGGGGACCAAGAGAGTGGGTTTGCCCACCAGGCCGAGCTCGGCAATGGACATGGCGCCCGCCCGGCTCGCAATGAGGGTGGCCGCGTCGTACGCAAGGTCCATGCGGTCGATGAAGCCGCGCACCACCACCCCGGGGTCGCCGTGCTGCGTGGCCCACGTGACCTGTTCGTCGGCGTAGCGGCCTCCGCATTGCCACAGGACCTGGAAGCCCTTGTCGGCCAAGGACCCGGATTCGAGCAGGGCGCGGACGGCGCGGTTCATGCTGGCGGCCCCGAGGCTGCCTCCGAGGATGAGCAGGACGGGCGCCCCTTCCGCGAGTCCGAAGTGGCGGCGCGCTTCCGCATCGCCGGCCGCGTCTGCGGGAGCTGTGGCGTCGCCGTGCCCAAGGCGGGCGATGAGTCCGGCGCGCAGCGGGTTGCCGGTTTGGACGATTTTTTCGGCGGGGAACCAGCGGTCGAGGCCCGGGAAGCCGGCGCACACGCGGTCGACGTGCCGGGCCAGCAGCCGGTTGGTGATGCCCGGAAACCCATTCTGCTCCTGGATGACCGTGGGGATGCCGGCCTTGGCCGCCGCCCAGAGGAGCGGGCCGCTGGCGAACCCGCCGACGCCGATGGCCACATCCGGTTTGAACCGCCGCACGATCCGTCGGCTCATCCACAGCGAGCGGAGGAGCCTGAACGGGAACAGCAGGTTCCGGGCAGAGAGCTTGCGGTCGATGCCCGTGATGGGCAACCCGGTGATCGTATGTCCGGCGGCCGGGACGCGCTCCATTTCCATGCGGCCCCGGGCCCCGACGAACTCGATGACCACATCGGGTCGGCGGGCCGTGAGCGCTTCGGCGATGGCCAGCGCCGGGTGGATGTGGCCACCGGTGCCTCCACCGGAGATCAGGACGCGCAGCGGGCGGTCAGGCATGGGCGCTTCGGGTGGCCGGTTGGGGGTCGAGGGTCCGGGCGTGGCGCGGTCCCGGGGTGTCGATGGGCTCGGCGGCCTCGGGATCGGTGAGGGACCGGCTGACGGCGAGGATCATGCCCAGGGCGATGCAGGTGACCACGATGGAGGTGCCGCCCATGGACACGAGGGGCAGCGGTTGACCGGTCATGGGCAGGAGCTGGACGGCCACGCCCATGTTGACCAGGGCCTGGAAGGTCAGCATCAGGCCCAATCCGATGGCGAGCAGACTGCCGAAGGGCCGCGTGCATTGGTTGCCGATGCGGATGGCCCGCGAAAACAGGATGAGGTAGAGCAGCACGAGGCCGAAACCGCCGAGGATCAGGCCCCACTCTTCGATGATGAAGGCGTAGATCATGTCGGCGTAGGCGACGGGCATGGCGTTGCGGCTGACGCCGGAAGCGGGCCCCTGCGGAAGGAGTCCGCCTTGGTGGATGGCCTGGAGGGCAAAGTCGATTTGCGTGGAGTCCGAACCGCCTTCACCGCCGAAGAAGCCGGTGGCCCGGGCCACCCAGGTGTTGAAGCGCGGAAACAGGCCCGGGGCCAATGCGCCGAGGGACAGGATGCCGAGCAGCGCGCTGAACCCGAGGCCCACGATGATGCCGAGGTTGCGCGCCGGCACGCCGGCGATGACCATGAGCAGGAAGCACACGAAGGCGAGCAGCGCAGCGGTGGAGAAGTCGGCCGGGAGGATCAGCGCGCAGGTGGTCGCCACATAGAGCAGGATGGGCTGAACCCCCTTGCGGAAGTCGTGCAGGAACAGGCGGTTGCGGTCGAGCATCCTCGCGACGTAGGCCACGAGGGCCACCTTGGCGAGGTCGGAGGGTTGGAAGCGAAAGCCGGCAATGTCCACCCAGCGCCGGGCATCGTTGACCTCGGATCCCACCAGCAGGGCCATGAGCAAAAGCCCGAGGCTGATGTGGATGCCCAGTTGACTGAGCCGCGAGAACCAGGCAAACTTCATGCGGTGCACCGCCCACATCAACCCGAGTCCCACACCGAGGAAGGTGGTGTGCTTCAGGAGGATGCCCACGGAGTCACCGCCCGCCCGCCAGGCGAGGGTGGCGCTGGCCGAGTAGACGCTCACCATGGACGTGAGCACCAGCAGGAAGACCACGACCCAGATGACGCGGTCGCCCCGGAGGTGTTCGGTCAGGAAATCGACGAACCGCCCGGTCATCTCAGAGGGAACGGACGCCGCCCTTGAAGCGCAGGCCGCGTTCCTCGTAGGAGGAGAAGAGGTCGAAGCTGGCGCAGGCCGGCGACAGGAGGACCGCGTCACCGGGCTGGGCGACGTTGTAGCCGAGGATGGCCGCTTCTTCCGCGCTCTCCACCTCGAGGATGCGGGAGACGGCGGTGCCGAAGGTGGCCTTGAGCTTGGCGTTGTCCTTGCCCAGGCAAATGAGGGTGTGCACCTTCTCTCCGACGAGCGGGATCAGCTCGGTGTAGTCGTTGCCCTTGTCCACGCCGCCGGCGATCCAGACGGTGGGGCGTGTCATGCTGTCGAGGGCGTACCAGGCGGCGTTGACGTTGGTGGCCTTGCTGTCGTTGATGAAGCGGATGCCGTTGACATCGGCCACGCGCTCGAGGCGGTGCTCGAGGTTGCGGAAGTGCTGCAGGCCTTCGCGCAGGTCGGCGTCATTGAGGTCAAACAGCCGGGCGGCGACTCCGGCGGCCATGGAGTTGTAGAGGTTGTGTTTGCCTTGAAGGGCGAGTTCCTGGATGCTCATGATCAGGGAGGGGTTGTGGAAGGTGAATCGTTGTGTATCGAGGGAATGGGCTGCGGTGGCCGGCTGGCCGGCAGCGGGGGTGTCCACGGTGATTTCGTGGACCGTCGCGGCCGTGTCCCGCCGGGCGCGCAGGTTGCGCAGGCCGGGGTCGTCGGCGTTGACGATGAGGTGGTCGTCGGCCGTTTGGCGCGACGTGATGTTCCATTTGGCATCCCCGTATCCGTCGACGTCGCCGTGGCGGTCGAGGTGGTCGGGGGTGAGGTTGAGCAGGAGGGCGACGTCCGGTCGGAAGTCGACGGTGTCCTCGAGCTGGAAGCTGGAGGCCTCCACGACCCAGATGTCGCGGTCGCCTTCTGGCCGCTGGCGGGCGTCGGCCACGGCGCCGGCGAAGCTGTCGCCGATGTTGCCGGCGCATCCGGCATCGAGGCCGCCGGTCACGAGCAGGTGGTGCAGCAGGCCCGTGGTGGTGGTCTTGCCGTTGGTGCCGGTCACCGCGGCGATGCGGCCGCCGGTGTGGCGGGCGGCAAACTCGAGCTCGCCGATGACCTCGATGCCGGCCTCGAGTGCCCATTGCACCGGGGGTGCCGTCGGCGGAACGCCGGGCGACTTGACCAGCAGATCACAGGCGGTCAGGGCGGCGCGGTCGTGTCCGCCCTCTTCGACCTCGACGCCGAGTGCGGCGAGCCGATGCTTGCGCTCGGCTTGCACTGCGCCCGCGTCCGTGACCCGGCAGGACACGCCGAGGCTGTGGCACAGCTTGGCTGCCCCTTCACCGCTCTCGCCGGCTCCGAGTATGGTCACGCGGTCGTGCATCAACGGACCTTGAGGGTGACGATGGTGACGACGGCCAGCAGGATGCCGACGATCCAGAACCGGGCGGTGATCTTGCTCTCCGGCATGCCGCCCTTCTGGTAGTGGTGGTGCAGGGGCGACATCCGGAAAATCCGCCGGCCCTCGCCGTACTTCTTCTTGGTGTGGCGGAACCAGGCCACCTGGAGCACCACGCTGAGGTTCTCGATGAGGAAAATCCCGCAGAGCACGGGGATCAGCAGCTCCTTGCGGATGGCGATGGCGAACGTGGCGATGATGCCGCCGAGCGCGAGGCTGCCCGTGTCGCCCATGAAGACCTGGGCGGGGAAGGCGTTGTACCAGAGGAAGCCGATGCACGCGCCCACGAAGGCGGCGATGAACACCACGAGTTCGCCGCTGTCCGGGATGAACAGGACGTTGAGGTAGTCACTGAAGACGGCGTTGCCAGAGACGTAGGCCAGGATGGCGAGGGTCAATCCGATGATGGCGCTCGTTCCCGTGGCCAAACCGTCCATGCCGTCGGTGAGGTTGGCCCCGTTGGAAACGGCGGTCACGATGAAGACCACGATGAGCGCGAAGACGGCGAACTGCGCCCACGGGGAGTCCGTGGCCCAATCGGTCAGCCGGGCGTAGTCGAATTCATTGTCCTTGACAAACGGAATGGTCGTCTTGAGCGAACGGCGCTCGACGCGCACCCATCCGTCACCGTCCGTGTCCTCCACGCCTTGGGCGATCGCCTCCGCTGCGGTGGCCGGCACGGCTTCCTTGACCCGCACCTGCGGACTCCAGAAGAGCATGGTGGCGACAAGGAGGCTGGCGGCCACCTGGCCCACGACCTTGAATTTGCCGGCGAGTCCTTCTTTGTTCTTCAGGAAGACTTTGATGTAGTCGTCGATGAAGCCGATGCCGCCGAGCAGGACGGTGACCAGCAGCATGCACTGGATGTAGATGTTGGTCAGGTCGGCCAGCAGCAGGGTCGGAACGAGGATGGCGCTCAGGATGATGATGCCACCCATCGTGGGCGTGCCCTGCTTTTGCAATTGGCCCTCCAGACCGAGGTCCCGGACGATTTCGCCTACCTGCTTCAGCTGGAGCCACTCGATGATGCGCTTGCCCACGAGGATGGAGACCAGCAGGGAGAGCAGGGCGGCGCCGGCCGCACGGAAGCTGATGTACTGGAACAGGCCGGCTCCCGGGACGTCCGCAATCTGCTGGAGATGGTCGAAGAGGTGATACAGCATCGATCAGCGGGTGAAGGCGTTGAGGGACTCGGACAGCACGGCCACATCGTCGAAGGGCAGGCGCTCCCCGGCGATGTCCTGGTATTTCTCGTGGCCCTTGCCGGCGACGAGGATGACGTCTCCGGGCTGGGCCTGCATGCAGGCGGAGCGGATGGCTTCGGCGCGGTCGGCGTTGGCCGTCACCTTGCGCATCTGCACGGGGTCGAGGCCGTCGCGCATTTCGGCGATGATGGCGGCGGGGTCCTCGCTTCGGGGGTTGTCCGAGGTGAGGATGACGAGGTCGGCGAGGTCGGCCGCGGTGCGGGCCATGACGGGGCGCTTGGTCCGGTCGCGGTCACCGCCGCATCCCACGACGCACAGGATGCGGGCCTCGCCGGCGGCGCCTGCGGCAGGGCCGGCAGCGCGCACGGTGCGGAGGGTGTTCAGGACCTTGCCGAGTGCATCGGGGGTGTGCGCGTAGTCGACGATGGCGTGGACGTCCCCCTTGCCGGCCCGCACCTGCTGCATGCGTCCGGGTGGCGCGTCAAGCAGGGAGAGGTGGGTCAGCGTGTCCATGGCGTTCCAGCCGAGCTCGCGGGCGACGGCGTAGACCGCGGTCAGGTTGGACGCGTTGAAGTCGCCGATCAGGCGGGTGTAGAGGTCCTGGCCGTCGAGGTGGATCTGCAGGCCGCCGAGGCCGTTCTCCACGATGCGCGCCTTGTGGTCGGCCACCTGTTGGGTGCCATAGGTCACGACCCGGGCGCGGGTGTTCTGGACCATGGTCTCGTGGTGGCGCGCGTCGGCGTTGGTCAGGGCGAAGGCCGTGGCGGGGAGCCGGTCAAACAGGGACTTCTTGGCGCCGATGTAGGCGTTGAAATCCCCGTGGTAATCAAGGTGGTCGTGGGTGATGTTGGTGAACACGCCTCCGGCCAATTGGCTGCCCGCCAGGCGGTGCTGGTCGAGCGCGTGGGAGCTGGCCTCCATGAAGCAGTGCGTGCAGCCCGCGTCGAGCATGTCGGCAAAGAGCTTCTGCAGGCCCACGGGGTCAGGCGTCGTGTGGGTGGCCGGCACCACACGGTCGTTGATGCGGTTTTCGACGGTGCTGACCAGGCCGGCCTTGCGGTCGAAGAGGCGGGCGAGGCGGTGCAGCAGTGTGGCCACCGTGGTTTTGCCGTTGGTGCCTGTGATGGCGACGACCTTCAGCCGTTCGGTGGGGTTGTCGTGGAAGTTGGCGGCGAGGTGGCCGAGGGCGGACCGGGCGTTGTCGACCTGGATGTACACCACCTGGTCGGTGCGGTCCTCCGGCGCCGGCAGGCGTTCGCAGACCACGGCAGCAGCGCCCGCCCGGACGGCGCCCGGGATGTGGTCGTGTCCGTCCACGGCGGTCCCGGCGATGGCCACGAAGCACCCGAACGGCTTGACCTGCCGGCTGTCGGCCACCACCGATTCCACGGCGATGTGCGTCGAGCCGATGACTTCGGAGATCCGGGCTCCGTAGAGGATGTCCTTCAGGATCTTCATGACAGTTCGAGCAGGATGGTTTGTCCGTCGCGCGGTTCGGTGCCCGGGGCGATGCTTTGGCGCCGCACGGTGCCCCGGCCTTCGATGTCGACGCGGAGCCCCCGGACTTCGAGGAGCTGCAGGGCGTCCCGGAGGGACATGCCGCGCACGTCGGGGACGGCGTCCTCTTCGGTGCGGCGGGCCGTCAGGAGCACGTGGCGGTCTTCGGTCTTGACGGCCACGTGCGTGAGGTTGCGGTCCGCCCAGCCGGCGGTGTCGAGAAGGAAGGGGATGCCGAATTCGCCGTAGAGGGATTGCAGGGTGCCGAGGTGCCCGTTCATGGACACGGGGAGGCGGGGTGCAGCGGCGAGGGCGCCACCGCGGTCTCCGGCGAGTTCGGGACGCGTTCCGTAGAGGTGGTCGGCCACGGCGCGGAACACCGGGGCGGCGACCACGCCCCCGTAGTAGCCGGCCTGGGTGGGGCGCTGGACGACGACAGCAATGGTATAGGCCGGGCGCTCGGCGGGGAAGTATCCGACGAAGGATCCGCGGTGCCCCTTGTAGCCGCCTCCATTGAGGCTGGCGCGGGCGGTTCCGGTCTTGCCGGCCACGCGGTAGGGCCGGTGGCGGAAGACGTCCTCCGCCGTGCCGTGCCCCCCGGGCGCACAGACGAGCTCCATCATGTCCTGGAGGGCGAGGATGGTGGGGCGGCTGGCGATGCGCTCGTCGAGGACGACGGTGGGCAGCGTCTCCACCACGGTGTTGCCGTCGAGCAGGGCGTCGGCGAAGCGCGGGCGGAGCAGGCGGCCATCCGCGGCGATGGCGTTGTAGAAGGCGGCTGTTTGCAGCGGGGTCATGGCGACCTCGTACCCGATGGACATCGAGGTCAACGAGCACGCGCTCCACGTGCGTTCCGTGGTGCTCTTGTGGACGGTCGGTTTGCCTTCGCCGGCCAGTTCGATGCCGAGTTTCCGGCCGATGCCGATGTCGGCGAGGGCGTCGAGCCACCCTTGGGGGTCGGCGCCGAAGACCTGTTGGACGGCCAGGGCAGTGCCCACGTTGGAACTGCGTTCGAAGACCTCGTCGAGGCGCAGGGGGCCGTACCCCCCTTGGGGATGGCTGGTGTCCGTCATCTTCGAACAGCCGCGGGCCGGTTGGAATGCTCCATCTCCGGTGTCGAGGGTGTCGCCCGGGGTGATCTTGCCCGTTTCGAGCATGGCCATCAGGCTGGCCAGCTTGAAGGTCGAACCGGGCTCCACGGCGGAACCGACGGCGTAATTATAGGACTCGCTGCACTCGCCGGTGTCGGCGTCGCGGGTGAGGTTGGCGATGGCCACGACATTGCCCGTGGCCACTTCGAGCACCACGGCACAGCCCCACTCGGCTTCGTGGCGGTCGAGTTGGGCGCGGAGGGCGTCCGAGGCCACGTCCTGCGTCCGGAGGTCGAGGGTCGTCCGGACGTCGAGTCCGGGTTCCGGAGAGCGGAGGAAATCGTCGGTGGCCGGAATCCAGTAGTTGCCGTGGATCCTGCGCATCCAGCGTTCACCGGCCTGGCCGGAGAGGGCGGAGTCGTAGGCGGCTTCGATGCCCACGCTGTTGCCCTCGGGGCGGTGCAGTCCGATGGTCCGGTTGGCCAGCGGGCTGAACGGCTTGTCCCGGCGCGGCTTTTCGGTGAACATGAAGCCCGATCGGTTCTGGCTCCGTCCCTCAATCCACGGGAAGGCTTCGACCGATTGGCGCCGGTCCCATGCGATGTTGCGGGCGATGGCCACGTAGCGGCTCGTTCCGGTCTGGTGGGCGGTGAGCAGGAAGTCGCGCCACCCGGCGGCAGACCGCTTGCCGAATTCCCGCTGGCAGGCCTCGGCCAGGGCCGGGAGCTCGGTCAGGAACTCGTCCTTTTCGTCCTGCGTGTCGATGACGGTGGGGTCCCAGTGCAGGTCGAAGCGGGGGACGCTGGCGGCCAGGAGGTGGCCTTCCGCGGACAGGATGCGGCCCCGTTCCGGTTCAATGGTGCGGAGCTGGGGCAGCATGGCCTTGCCCGCCTCGTGTTGGGGATCCAGCTGGATCAACAGGATGCGCGCCACGATGCCGACGCCGAACAGGGCGAACAGGGCAAACACGATCCAGGCCCGGGAGGCGATGTTCTCGGTGCGCTTCACGGGGCGGTGGGGTTGGCGTCCGGGAGGAGGACGGGTGGGGAATCCGGTGCGGCCAGGTCCACGTCGGCCATGGCCTCGTCGAGGCGGCTGCGCTGGAGCTGGGATTCGAACCGACCGCGCAGGGCCTGCTCGTGATGGCGGAGGTTGCGCACCTCCTTGCGGCCTTCCTTGATGGCCCGCTCGTCATACTCGTAGCGGTACTCGAGGTAGATGTAGCCGATGAACAGCGCGCCGAGGAAGGCGGCAAACGGCAGGTGGCGGATCACGTCCGGTCCGCCGAGCCACTCTCCGGTGAGGGAGCTGCGCACCGGGGCGAACACCCGGCGCAGTCCGGCACCCAGCCGGCTGGGCTTGCGTTCCCTGCGGCGGGAGGGGGTGGGGTCGGATCCCGGGCTCAGGGGTTGGGCGTGGGAATGCACCTTGCCCTTCCGCCGCTTGCCCTGCTTCGGGGTGGACGCGACGTTGCGGGCCAGTTGCTCCTCAGGGGTCAACCGGCGGTTGGCCTTCTTGCGGTCCTTGGATGTGCGGCGTCCCCTCATGCGGCGAGCGTGTTGCGGGCCGCCACGCGCAAGCGCGCGCTGCGGGACCGTGGGTTGTGGGCCATTTCCTCGGCATCGGCCACGATGGCCTTGCCGGTGACCTTGTCGAAGGGCACGAGCGCCCGTCCGTGGAAGTCTTTCTGGATGTCGCCTTCGAGGTTGCCGGCGCGCATGAAGCGCTTGACCATCCGGTCTTCGAGGCTGTGGTAGCTGATGATGACCAGACGCCCTTCGGGTTTGAGCAACCGGAGGCTGGCGCGAAGCAGATCGGCCAGTGCGCCCAGCTCGTCGTTGACGGCGATGCGCAGCGCCTGGAAGGCTTGGGCCAGGTATTGGTTCCGCTTGTTGGGGGGTGCCAATGGGGAGAGGACCTTCTGCAGCCAGGCCGTGGACAGGCTGTCGGTCGGTTCGTCCTTCAAGGCGCTGGCGATGGCGCGGGCTGCCTTGTGCGGGTGGTTGAGCTCGCCGTATTGGCGGAGGATGCGGGTCAACTCCTCGGCCTCCATCCGGCGGAGGAGGGCGTCGGCGCCTTCGGTGAGGCGGGGGTCCATGCGCATGTCGAGCCCGCCGTCGCCGCGCGTGCTGAAGCCGCGTTCCTCGGCATCGAACTGGTGGGAGCTGACCCCGAGGTCGGCCAGGATGCCGTCCACCTGCTGGACGCCGTGCAGCCGCAGGAAGTTGGAGGCGAAGCGGAAGTTCTCCGGGATGAGCTGGAAGCGCGGGTCGTCGGGGACGTTTTCGGCCGCGTCGGGGTCGCAGTCAAAGCCGAACAGCCGGCCTTCCGATCCGAGCCGGTCGAGGATTCCGCGGCTGTGGCCGCCGCCGCCGAAGGTGCAGTCCACATACGTTCCGCCGGGCTGCAGGGCCAGTCCGTCGAGGGAGGCGTCAAACAGCACGGGAACGTGATACGGCGTGGACATCAGTTGCGTGCGGTGTCGTTGGGGTTCCGCGACGGATCGATGTCCTGCCGCACTTTCTCGGCGAGGGCGCCGAAGTCGAAATCGTCCTCCCCGCCGAGGACCTGCTCCTCGAAGCGGGCCTTGGACCACACCTCGATCTTTTCTCCGAGTCCCGTCACCACGCAGTCGCCCGCCTTGCCGGCCTCGAGCCCGGCGTGGCCGAGCAGGGCGGAAGGGACGAGCAGGCGGCCGGAGGCGTCCACCTCCACGAGGGTCGCGCCTTTCATGAATTTCCGCTGGAACAGCTGGTGGTTGCGGTCATACCGGCTGAGGCGGGACATCTCCGCATTGACCTTGTCCCATTCGGGCTTGGGGTAGATCACCAGGCACCCCTCGAAGATGTCGCGGTTGACCACCAGGCCGTCGTGCAGCACGCGGTCCAGCTGCTTGCGCAGCTTGGCCGGGAAGCTGACGCGCCCTTTGGCGTCGATCCGACAGTGGTATTCCCCGAGGAGGTTGAGCATGATTCAATGGGCACTTGCCCATCCAAAAGTACCCGCTTTTCCCCACGAATCCCCACTGAGCCCCACAATCCGACACTTTGTGGAAAAAGTGTCCACGTGAACGGATGTATAAAATTTCCGGAATCTCTCGTATATAGCTGAAAAACAACGATTTGACGTCGGTTTCTCGGGGCGGGTGAGGAGGTGGGAGATTGTGGGGTGTTGAAGGCAATTCACAATCGGTTCACTGCCCGTTGTTCACACGCACGACTTCATTGACCCCCCCGCTTGAACCCGGAAGGGTCGGGCGGTGTCTCTTTCTTTGTCTATTACGCCCATGGAACAGGATTTGATCACGTCCGGCGATTTCCGCTACGTCCAGAGTGCGGAGGAGGGCACGCCCCTCGTGCTGCTTCACGGCCTCTTCGGAGCGCTGAGCAACTTCGAGCACCTCTTCGCCCATTTCGCCGGCAAGGCCAGGGTCATCATCCCGATGCTCCCGTTGTACGACTTGCCACTGGCGACCACCAGCGCCAAGACCTTGTGCAAGCACGTCGAGAAGTTCATCGACCACCTCGGCCTGGAGAAGGTCCACCTGTTGGGCAACTCCCTCGGCGGGCACGTGGGGTTGATCTACACCAAGCGCAATCCCGACCGCGTGGCGTCATTGACCCTGACGGCGAGCAGCGGGCTCTACGAGAACGCCTTCGGCAGCAGCTTCCCGCGGCGGGAGGACAAGGAGTTCATCCGCAACAAGGTGGGCGAGACGTTCTTCGACCCGAAGCACGCGACGCCGGATCTGGTGGACGAGTGCTTCGCCATCGTCAACGACCGCAACCGGGTGCTGCGCATCCTGGCGATCGCCAAGAGCGCCATCCGCCACAACATGGCCAAGGACCTGCCTGCGATGACGCAGCCGACCTGTCTGATCTGGGGGCGAAACGACACCATCACGCCGCCCGAGGTGGCCGACGAATTCAAGGCGCTGCTGCCGGATGCCGACCTCTTCTGGATCGACGAGTGTGGCCACGCGCCGATGATGGAGCACCCGGAGCCGTTCAACCGCATCCTGTCCGACTGGTATGAGCGTCGCGGAATACTCGGTTGACGACCCGCAATTCGTCAAGTCCAGCGCCAAGCGGCAGGAATGCCCCAAGGCGGACCGGCCGGAGTACGCCTTCATCGGGCGGTCCAACGTCGGCAAGAGTTCGTTGATCAACATGCTCACCGGACGCCGGGCCCTGGCCAAGACCAGTTCCACCCCGGGCAAGACGCAGCTCCTCAATCACTTCTCGATGAGCACGGCCGGGCGCGATTGGTACCTCGTCGATTTGCCGGGCATCGGCTACGCCAAGGTGTCCAAAAAGGACCGCAAGTCTTGGGAGCGGACGTCCAAGGAGTACCTCACTAAGCGCGAGAACCTGATGTGCATCATGATGCTGATCGACTCGCGCCTTCCGCCGCAGAAGATCGACCTCGACTTCATGGTGTGGATGGCGGAGAATGGATTGTCCTTCGCCATCATCTTCACCAAGGTGGACAAGCTGACGATCGCCGAGCGGGAGGCTTTCCTGCCGCGCTACACCGCGCGGATGCTCAAGCAGTGGTCGGCGATGCCGCCGCATTTCGTGACGTCTTCCGAAAAGGGAGACGGTCGCCAGGAGGTCCTCGCGTTCATCGCCCAGACCAACCCGATTTACCGGAAGCCGCCCGAAGAGGAGGTGTGATCAGCCGGCCGTCGGCCCCACGCCGATGCGTTCGGCGAGCTCGGAGGTGAACCCGCGAATGGCCCCCGCGGCCCGCTCGTCTTGCGTGGAGCGTTCGAGGGTGTCGGCGAGCGTCATCATGGATTGACACACGAAGACCTTCATTTCCTCCACGGTCATGTCCTTGTCCCAAAGGTGGATGGTCTCCGCTTCCCGCCCGTTCCACAAGTTGAGAGCAAGGGCTTTGGCTTTTTCGTCCTGTTTGCCGCCATCGCTGGCGGACCAGCGGATGGCGGTCGTGACCTTGTTGGCGTCGGTGGTGACGGTCAGCTGGATCTCGGAGGTGCGGGGATCGGACATGGGCGCAAGTTCGCCCGCTCCGGTCAACTGCCGGGCCTGTAGGTCTGCAAAAACGGAAGGACGTCCTTCTGGGCCATGAGCCGCTGGAGGTCGAGGTCGGCGTTGCGGGCCATGTGGTCCTCCACCCAGCGCAGGCCGATGTACCATCCGATGCGGTCTGGACTCTCCTGGGGAATGGCGCCGGCCTTGGTGAACGGGGCGTCGGAAGTCCAGCGTTGGATGTCCATCCGCTTGCGGGTGTATAGCGTCTCCTCGTTGCGCAGCTCGCTCCAGATCGCGCGTTCGTTGGCTTCGGCCCAGGCCCACTCGGCGTCGGTCCAGTCGAGGAGGTCGTGGGCGGAGAGCTCCGGCGCGAGGCACCGTGCGATGTACAGGACCTTGCCCCAATACAGCAGTTCCTCGGCGAGGCGGCCTTGCGGGTCGTAGTGGCCGTCCTGGAAATGGACGAGCAGCCAGCCCCGCAGGGCGTCCCCGACAAGGTGCTCGGGCACCATGCGTTGCTGCATGTACCGCGGGTAGACGGTGGACGGCAGGCCGAGCACGGCAGGGTGGTCCGCGCCGAGGAAGAATTCGCACCCGATGAGGAGGAGGTCGTCGGTGGGGTAGGCGCTGAAGTTGAATCCGGTGTAGGCCAGGTCGACGGTGGGCACCGGCTCTTGGGGGAAATGGACGCGCCACCGGCCGAATGCGTCAGCGAGCTGGGCCTCGGCGGCATCGAGGCGGCCCGTCCGGCCGAGGATGCTGTCGATGCCGGCGACGCCGACCCGGGTGCCTTCGAAGTCCACGAATCCGGACCAGGCCGAATCGAGCTGGGCGAGCTGGGTGGGGTCCTGCGGGGGCCAGGGTCCGAGTTGCAGGATGTCCGAGACGAGGGGGCCGATGGCCTTCGGTGCCGCCTCGGCGTCGGGCAGGGGAGACGCCTCGAGGATGGACGTCCAGGAGCGGGTCACGCGGACCTCCGGCCCGGCCGGAGCGGTGTCGAAGCGGCCGTAGTCTCCGCGGTCGGCATCACAGCCGGCGAGCAGCAGAAGCGCCAGCCACAGCGGTGCGGTGCGGTGGCTCAGCCGGCGGAAACGGGGGTGGACGAACAGGGGCATGAACGGTGTAAAAATGTGGGGCCGCCGGCAGGTTCCTTGGGATTCGGCATGCATTTTGCCACCGGAAGGACGTTCGTCAATCCACACTGCCCATGTCCATTCACAAGACACCGACTCTTCTCCTCGCCCTCGCCGGATGCCTGATGGCCCTCGACGGGATGGCCCAGGAGAACAACGCCAATGCCAACGCCGGTCGTGCCCGGTACGAGGAACCCCGCTTCCGGATGGGGCTCCACCTGCTCCCGTCCATCGCCTGGCTGGATGCTCGGGATGGCTTCACCGCGGCGGAGGGAAGCATCGGCCGATTCGGATTCGGCTTCACGGCCGACATCATGTTCGCCGACAACTACGCCATTGGAACAGGCGTCAACGTCTTCCGCAACGGCGGCAAGCTCACCACCACCGAACGCCTGACCGGCGACCCGCTCGATCCGGCCAACGACACGACCCAGTTCGTGGTCCAGCGCGACCGGAAGCTCACGCAGCATTGGGTGGAGCTTCCGTTGTCCTTCAAATTCCGCACCCGCGAGATCGGGCACATCACGTACTGGGGCCAGTTCGGTCTGGGCCTCGGCCTGAACCTGCGGGCCACTGCGGACGACCAGTTGACCTACCTCTACCGGAACGACCCGGAGATCGTGCTGGGCAGCGACTGGGTGCAGGACCTTGAGACCGGGGAAATCGAATTCAAGGATGTCCCGGTGGAGGATGAGGTGGCCCTCATGCGGGCGGCGATGATCGTCGGCCTGGGCATCGAGTACAACCTCAGTGGCAAGACCGCGCTGCTGGTGGGGGCGACCTTCAACAACGGCCTCTTCAACGTGGCCAACAACCGGAACTTCGGGCCGACCCTTGACGAGGAGCACCTGACGGCGTTGCCGGTCTCGGATACCGCCGCCCCGCTCTTCCCGGAAGGGTATGACCGGAAAATGGTGGACAACGCGATCCTTCTGAGCCTCGGCTTGTTGTTCTGACATGGCCCTCCAATCCTCCCGCACCCTCGACGCTGCCGCTGCCGCCGACCACATCGGCCGCTGGATGACCGACTACATCGACCGATCCGGTCTGGACGGCTGGGTGGTCGGGGTCAGTGGTGGCATTGATTCCGCTGTGACGTCTACGCTGGCCGCCCGCACGGGCCGGCCCACGACGGTGCTGCGCATGCCCATTCACCAAGCGGCCGATCAGGATCAGCGCGGGGCGGACCACATCGCGTGGCTGGAGTCTCAATTCGACAACGTCTCCTCGCTGGTCGTGGACTTGACGCCGTCGTTCGATGGCCTGTCCGATGCCCTGGCCGGGGCGTCCGGTGCGCCGTTCGGCGGGCTGTCGCTGGCCAATGCGCGGGCCCGCCTCCGGATGACGACGCTCTACGCCGTGGCGGCCGATCGCCGTGCCCTTGTGGCCGGCACCGGCAACAAGGTCGAGGACTTCGGCGTCGGCTTCTACACCAAGTACGGCGATGGGGGCGTGGACCTCAGTCCGATCGCCGACCTGCTCAAGAACGAGGTGTATGTCCTCGGACGCGCCCTCGGGGTGGGAGAGGCGATTCTGAATGCCGCGCCCACCGATGGACTGTGGGGCGATGACCGGACGGACGAGGACCAGCTCGGGGCGACCTACGATGAGCTCGAGTGGGCCATGGAACAGGTGGCCGCCGGCCGGGATGCAGGCGCGTTTGATGTCGGCTCCCGCGAGGCGGCTGTGTTGGAGATCTACCTCCGCCACCACCGGGCCAACCGGCACAAGATGGACCCCATCCCGGTCTGCGAGATTCCGCCGGGGCTGTTCCGGAGACGCGAAATGCAACCTTGAGGAAGGGGGCGGCGTAAGCGGGCCGGCCGGCAACATTCCGGCCAGAACCCCATGACGACCAGCTTGCCCCAGGGCGCCTTCGTGCCGCCCACCAAAGCAGACGCCCGAGCGTGGCGTGCTTCCCTGTTCCAGCATCTCGATGGATTGGCCCTGACCGTCCTGTGTCCCGTTCTCCAGGAGCGGGGTGTCCTCGACGCCTTCTCCGGAACGGAGGAGGTCGATGTGGATGCGTTGGCCCAGAAGCTGGGTGCCAATGCAGGCTACCTCAATGTCGTCTGCCGTTTGCTGGCCTCGCAGGGGTGGCTCGAGCGTGACGCGTCCGAGGACCGGGTCCGTTTCCGTCGATCGGACAAGGCGGGGTGGGACGACTGGCTCGCCCTGACGGAATCCATCTCGCCGGCCCGACATTGGTTGGCCCGTGCCGAAGGCATGTGGTACCGACCGGATTCGGCGTGGACGGAAGAGGATGCGGCAGCCTGGGCTGCGGCCGTGAAGCTGCTGGAGGACGTGAAGGGCACCGCGTGGGCGCCCCATGTGGAAGGTGCGCTGGTGGCCCCTTGGCTGGTGTCCATCGGGACGGCCCACGGGACGGCCGCGATCGCCGATTGGGGCGGTGTGGACCGGGCGTTGGACGCCTTGCACCCGTCGCGCCGGGAGGCGGCCAAGGGGGCGCTGGAGGACCTCGGGTTCTTCGGCACGGACCGGGGGGCGTTCTTCCTCGCCCGCGCCGCGGCATTCGGGGTGACGACGTCGTACACCCGCACCTTCCTGTGGGCGGAGGAATTGCTGTTTGGCGATGGAGGCCATCTGTGGCGCACGGCGCCCGGAGATGCTGAAATCCATGTGGACCGGACCTTGAACGTCTGGGGAAGCGGAGGCGCCCACGGGGCGTATTTCCGTCATCTTGACGAGGTGGTCCGGTCGATTTTTGACGCCCCGCTCGAGGGCCAGCCGAAGGGGTTGTGCGACATGGGCTGTGGCAATGGTGCCCTGCTCCTCCACC
>JBMYZR010000049.1:0-16808 GCA_049610565.1 Flavobacteriales bacterium
GCAGTGCAAACCGATGTTGGCCAGAGAACTCTTGGTCATCTTCTTCGCGAAGTACATCGCGATCTGACGGGCCTGGACGATTTCGCGCTTCCGGGTCTTGGACTTGAGCAGCTCGATCGGCAGGTCGAAGTAATCGCACACCACCTTCTGGATGTAGTCGATGCTGACCTCGCGGGCGGTGTTCTTGACGAACTTGTCGATCATCTGCTTCGCCAGCTCGAGCGTGACCGCCTTGCGGTTCAGGCTGCTCTGGGCGATGAGGCTGATGAGGGCACCCTCCAGCTCGCGGATGTTCGTGTTGATCGAGTAGGCCAGGTACTCCATGACCTCGCGCGGGAGCTCGATGCCGTCGGCGTACATCTTCTTCTCGAGGATGGCCATGCGGGTCTCGAGGCTCGGCACCTGAACATCGGCACTGAGGCCCCACTTGAAGCGGGAGAGGAGGCGCTGCTCCATGCCCTGCATCTCCACCGGCGGCTTGTCGCTGGTCAGGACAATCTGCTTGCCCGTCTGGTGGAGGTGGTTGAAGATGTGGAAGAACACGTCCTGCGTCTTCTCCTTGCCACTGAAGAACTGCACGTCGTCCACAATGAGGACGTCCATCAGCTGGTAGAAGTGGGAGAAGTCGTTGACACTGTTGTTCCGCACCGCGTCGATGAACTGGTGCGTGAACTTTTCCGAGTTGACGTAGAGGACCGTCTTCTCAGGGAAGCGGTTCTTGATTTCAATTCCGATCGCGTGAGCGAGGTGGGTCTTTCCGAGACCCACCGGGCTGTAGATGAGCAGCGGGTTGAAGGCGGTGCCGCCCGGCTTCTGGGCCACGGCAAAACCGGCACTGCGCGCCAAGCGGTTGCTCTCTCCCTCAATGAAGTTGTCGAAACTGTACTTCGGATTGAGGTTGGAGTCGATGTTGAGCTTCTTGAGGCCCGGAATCACGAAGGGATTCTTGATCGGCGCCTCGGTTCCGTCCATCGGCATGCGCACCGAACGATTGCGGACCGCTGCATTGTGGGACGTCGGCAGCTTGACCGTGTAAGGGGACGTTCCAGCAGCGGGTTGCTCCATGATGATGGAGTACTCCAACCGGGCATCCTTGCCGAGTTCCTTGCCAATGGACTTGCGCAGCAAATCCACATAATGCTCCTCGAGCCACTCATAGAAGAATTGGGACGGGACCTGGATGGTCAGAACCGCCTCTTCCAGCTTGACCGCTTTGATCGGAATGAACCACGTCTTGAAAGCCTGGGCGCTGACATTGTCTTCGATGAAGGAGAGGCAATTTGCCCAGACACTTTCGTGATTCAGGTTCATTCTGTTGAGGTATAAGAGTTGCGTCGTTGCCGCCGAGTCCTCACCCGGCGTTTCCCTTTCGGGAGAAGGCAAATATTCCCGCTACTTGTGATAAAAAAAAGCCCTTTGCCACTTGACTTTCTCGAAAGTGCATTTCGCCGAGTCGGAGACAAACCCACCCAAAAAAAACCGCCCTCAATTCCGTCAAACTCGACGATAAAAAATCACCGCTCATCCCAAATTCAACCTGACAAAAACGGCGATTCAAGCCTCGGGGCCTCCCCGTCAAATCGAATCACGTCGTGTGGGGAGCATCCCGCTCCATCCCGTCAGGAACACCCCATACCCGATTCAGGGCGCCCCATGCCCGTTGTGCCACATTGGGCCACGTATAGGAACCCGCCGATTCAGCCCACTTTCTCCTCGGTGTTGAAGACAGCGATTCCATGAACGCATCGAGCAAACCCAGACGGGCATGCAACCGATCCCCGCCGAAGTGCTCCGGATAGGCCAGAGCATTCGGCGCCACCACATCCAGTCCGGCGGCAGCGCACTCGAGAACGCTGATGCCGAAGAAGTCATGGTGCGCCGTCACGAGGGCCACATCGCAGGAGGCCAACTTCCGGATGTACTCTGCCCGGCTGTCCACCGCTCCCCATTGCACGATGTCCTTCTCAAACTCCGCTTTCATCCGAGCGAAAGCATCGGGCTCCGCATCGAAGGACTGTCCCATGACGGCCAAACGGAATCGCGCACCCCGTTCACGCGCCTGAAGCAGAATCTCCAAAAAGGCCTCCGGTCCTTTGTCATATTCCCAGCGGTGATTCCAGACGACCACCGGGTCTCCTTCACCAAACGCATCGTTTTGGTCAGCAGCCGCATCAAAGGCGTCCTGGCCGATTCCGATGGGAACCACCTTCGACTTGGCCCGAATCCGGTCGCCTGGAAGAACAGGGCGGGGAGAGGGCAGGCCCTTGACGAATCCGGGAACTGCCTCGAGGAACACCCTGCGGTGGTATTCGGAGTTGAACCACACTGCATCGGCCAACAGCGCTGAGCTCAGGTTCATGAAGGCATAGTGCCGGTCCCACTCCTTCGGCGGACGTTCGGGGTGGTCGGGAAAGGTGAGCTGGTTCTCGTGGAAATAGAACACAACGGGGATGCTCCGCAACCGGGCAGGCAAGGCAGCCCGAAACTGCCCCACGTCCATCATGTCGGTGACCAGGAAGGCATGGGGAACCCATCCTTCGCCCACATCGGCGACCATCCGCTCCGCCAGGGTCATGCCGGCCTGGTGCATGCGCCATTTCCAATGGCGCCCGGGCAGGCTCCACGACCTCACCTCCAAAGTGTCGTCGGCCAGAGCGGCTGCACCCGGAAGATGCTGAAGCAGACCGTCTTCCCACAGCGCATGGCTGCCGGCGGCATAGGGGTTGAGGAGGGCGAGCCGTTTCATCCGCCAACAAGGTACCGGCTGACCCTCAATCGTCCCCGGTTCTGCCAAAGCGCTCTCGAATCCTCCGCAAAACCCCTCGTCCCCGCTGGGAGGCAGGAGACAGAATGGCCCCAAGGTCCGGCTGGCCGGCTTCCACCCACGCGGTGGTCCACAGACTGGCCACGCTGTGAATGGAGGTGCGCCACCGGCGCTCCACCATCCCGTCCAGGGTGTCGTGGTAGGCCTCGCACCACGGACGAACCCGTTGAAGCTGCATGACCCGGCCCCGCTGCTCCCGGACCACGAGGTCACCGGTCCACCCCTCAACCAGAGCCCGCTCGAAATCCAGAACGCTGTCCACAGCGGCATGGCTTTCCCGGACCGCTCTCCAGGCCCATTGTCCGACATCCCTCACCACGACAGGCGGGGGCACCGCCAGGAAGTACCCGTCCCCATGCAATTCGGGCAACCGGGTCTCCCACAGACCGTGAATGCCCTTCTGGCCCGTGAGCTGGCCATTGTAATTCACACTGGTGTGCAAGGGGACGTGAGCGTCAGCCACATAATGTCCCAAGTCCGAAGCGGCCCGGAGGAGGTCTTCAGCGCATCCTTCCACCATGGCGTCCACGAGGCGGCGATAGGTCCACTCAATGTTCCACGGCAACACCCCATACGCCCACAGCGTATCCTCACCGCATGCCTTCACTGCGCTGCTGAACCAAGGCGTCGCCCCCAACGAATCCAGACAGGCCAAGGCCGGTGCATCGAGGTCGACGTAGTGCTTGGGGGCCTCCTTCGGCACCATCCGCTTGCGCTTGTCGGCATCCACGGCATGCTCATGCAGCCAGTCCCGGTGGGGCGCGAACCACCCGTGCAACGGCTCCTCCAAGGCGTCCACTGCAGCCCCATGGATGTGGCGGTGAACGGAGAAGCCCCATGCCCCGGCCAGCATGAACAATGCAAGCAGGCCGCAGAGCTGAGAAAGACGGGATGCGAAAAGGGTGCGGATCAACCTTCCGCCTTGGCCACCTTCAAGGTGCGCGCGTCCACCAAAGCCCCGTCATGCAGCACCGGAACGATGTTCACCGTGTTGGGCGTGAGGCAGTACTTGATGTCCTCACCGAGGTTGAGGTTGCGCAGGCGACGGCGGTGCGAAGACGCCTTCAGGAAGGAGAACAGGTTTTCCCGAACCCCCAGGAAAAGGTGCTTGGCCGCAATGGTGCTGTCTTCTATGCTCTTGTAGCGGGCAATGTCGATGAGGCGGTCTGCGATGGCCCCCGCACAAATGGTGTCCTCCAGGTTGAACTTGTCCTTCCATCCGGAGCACAACAGCAGAACGTGGCCCGGCTGCTGCATCAACCAGGTGGAGATGGCATCGAGGTTGTTGATGCTGCCGATGGCCACTTGCGGCATGCCCTCCGCCATGGAGATGGCTTTGGTGCCGTTGGTCGTGGTCAGCGCCACGGTCTTGCCCTTCAGCTCATCGGTCATGTAGGAGAGGGGCGAATTGCCGAAGTCAAACCCCTCGACGATCTGGCCATTGCGCTCGGCCGCGGCGATGCAGCCCTGCGCCTGAAGTTCGCGGGCCTGCTCCACGGTGGGCACGGGTATGATCCGGTCCACGCCATTGGCCAGTCCGGCACAGATGGCCGATGTCGCGCGAAGCACATCGATCACCACGCAGGTGTGGAACTCATCCTTGTACAGTTCAAACTGCTTCGGTGAGAAACACACTTCAACCCGGCGCTCATGCCGCTCAACCTGGGGGGTGTCCTGTGTGGTGCTCATGCCTCAAAGAAAGGGGAGAGCCACCACTTCGGCCTGAATCTGCTTGTCCCGAATGCCAATGTGGAGGGTCGTCCCCTTGGCAGCAAGGCCGGCAGGGACGTAGCCCAATCCGATGGCCTCCCCCAAAGAAGGGCTTTGGGTGCCGCTGGTCACCTGCCCCACGGCCTCTCCTTCAGCCGTGACGATGGCGTACCCTTGACGGGGGATGCCGCGCTCCCGCATTTTGAACGCCACGAGCTTCACGTCAGGGCCGTGTTCCTTCTGTGCCAGGAGGGCGGCCTTGCCGATGAACTCGGTCTTCCATCCGACGGTCCAGCTGAGTCCCGCCTCGACAGGCGTGTGTGCGGCATCCATGTCGTTGCCGTGGAGACAGAACCCCTTTTCCAAGCGAAGCGTGTCCCGTGCACCGAGGCCACAGGGCATCAGGGATTGGGGCTTTCCAGCCTCCATCAGTATCGCCCACACCATGGCCGCCTTGTCCGCGGGGATGTACAGTTCAAATCCGCGTTCACCGGTGTACCCGGTCGCCCCAATCAGAACAGGAACGCCGCACAACGAGGCCTCCTTGTGGTGGTAGTAGGCCAATTCACGAAGGTCCACCCCCACGGCCTGCATGACCGCATCCGACTTGGGCCCCTGCAAGGCGAGCAATGCCGTCCGGTCACTCGCGTCATCGAGCTGAACATCGGCAGGAAGGGACGCCTCAAAGCGGCGCACCACGGCTTCACGGTTGGACGCATTGACCACAAGCAGGAACCGGTCCTCAAACCCGTAGACGAGCAGGTCCTCCACAATGCCGCCCTCCTCATTGAGGAGACAGGTGTACAGGGCCCGGCCCGGCTTGGCCTTGGCGATGTCCCCGGCCAACTGATGCTGCAGGAAATCGAACGCACCCGGGCCCGAAAACCACAGTTCGCCCATGTGGCTCACATCGAAGAGTCCCACGCCATTCCGGACGGCGTCGTGCTCCTTCCGGAGGCCGGCATACTGGACGGGCATCTCGTATCCTGCAAAGGGCACCATTTTGGCCCCGGCCGCCACGTGCACCCCATGGAGCGGGGTCCGGGCCAATGCAACGGTTGTTTCCATGGCGCCAAAGGTAGCCGGGCAGGTGCCCCGAATCCGGTCATTGCCGGCCGATTTATTCCCCCGTTTGCTCCCGTCTGTCGACATTGCGTGTGTGCAACGAGACGTGATTTTGGCCGACCGGGCCGCCACTTCGATCGAACGGATCATTCGCCATCTGCAGGGTGCCTCGCTCATCGGGGCGGAGCGGGCCAAGGATGAAATCGTGTCCAGGCTTCGAAGCCTCGGTTCCAATGCCATGCCCGGCGACGCGCGAAAGGCCAAGTTCGACGCCATCGCCAACGACATCTGGAGCGTGCTCGCCCACAACCACCGCATCTATTACCTGGTGGAAGACCAGCGTGTGGTCATCCTCGACGTCATCCTCGACGCGGAGATCCACTCGATGGAGCAGGGCTGACCCAGCGCCCCGCCTCCGGCCCACAGTGCAGGATCACATCCAGGCAGGACAACTGTCCAAACGGGATGTCCACACCCCGGTCCCGCCAAATGTGCGGCCAGCCTGACGCCATGCCCGGCGAACCGCCCCAAGCCTCAAACCTGCGCACCATCTCCTGATCGTGCGGAACAGGAGGGTCGGGAGGAATCTCGGCTTCCACGGGCACGGTCACCCCGAGCCATTCCGCCGACCAACGCAACGTGGCCCGGTTCCATTCGCCGAGACTGACCGACTCCATCATGAACAGGGGCTCCAGTTCGGGAGCGAGTTCCTCGAAATACGGAGCGGCGCCATAGGCCGTGCGGACCGCCCGCCACATCTTCATGCCGTCACCCTCGCTTCTCATGGTCCGGTCCTGGGAGCGCGGCTCACCACCCCGGCGTTCCACCGGCACGGTCAACCGCTGCAGTCCATTGGCCGTCATCAGATGAATCCGGTTGCGGAAGGACCGTTTCTGATAATGCTCATGCACATCCAGCCGGGCGTCCGCTCGCCAAGCGTCTTGCCACCAACCCAGCGGCGGAAACGGGCAAAGGGGCAGGCGCACCGGGCGGAGAATCAGCGAACGGACTTGAACATCCGGTCCCATCGGATGCCGGACTCTCCATGCTGGGCCTCGTTCATCTTGCTGAACCAAGTGAACGCTGCCCGTCCGACCACGTGGTCCTCAGGCACGAAGCCCCAGTACCGGCTGTCGGCCGAGCTGTGGCGGTTGTCGCCCATCAGCCAGTAGTAGCCCTGCTCGAAGGTGTACTCCGTGGCGGGCTGGCCATCCAGCAACACCTGGCCATCCCGCTCTGCGAGCACATGCCCCTCATAAGCGGTGATGACCCGCCGATAGAGGGCCACATTCCGGGGGGTCAACTCAATGGTCTCCCCAGCTGCGGGCAGGTGAATCGGACCGTAGTTGTCGAGGTCCCAGCTCGCGAAGTCGAATTTGTTGGTGTTGGGGTACATGTCCAGCGTCCCGCGGCGGGCGGCTGAGTCGTAGATCTCCACTTCCTCGACCAGATCCTGCTCGACCAGCGTGCGGGCCTCGTCTTCCCGCAGCGCCATGAACACGCGGCCTCCCGGCGCCTGGCCCTGGATGTCGATGTCGGTCAGGCCGAAGCGCTCTTTGAGGACCCGCAGGTCCGCTTCCCGCTTCAACTTGACCATGTAGTTGAACTGAAGGCCCGGGGGTGAATCCACCACCTCCCCGTCGATGACGAGCTGACGGTTGACGATGGACAGGTCTTCGCCCGGCAATCCCACACACCGCTTCACATAGTGCTCCTTCTTGTCGACAGGACGGTCCTTGATGCCATGGGTGCGCTGCCATTCCTTCCTGGCCATGGCGTCAAACCGGGGCTTGTCCGCCTCGTAGGCCACGGCATCGCCGCCGGCAAATCCAATGGCCCGCTGACGCAACAAGGCATGGTAGTCGTGTCCGGCCAGATAGCTGTCCACCACCACGGTGTCGCCATTCGGGAAGTTGAACACCACCGCATCATAGCGGTCCACATCGCCAAATCCCGGAAGGCGGGTGTAGGGGATGGACACCCAGTCCAGGTAGCTCGATCGCAGGTGGGTGCGTGGGATGGCGTTGTGGACGAAGGGCAGGGACAGGGGCGTCTCCGGCACCCGGGGGCCGTAGCTCATTTTGCTGACCACCAAGTAGTCTCCGACGAGCATGCTGTCCTCCATGGAAGCGGTCGGGATGGTGAATGCCTCGAAGACATAGCCACGAATCAGGGACGCCACGACTGTGGCCCAGAGGATGGCCTCGCTCCACTCGCGGGCCGTGCTCTTCTTGACCTTCTCCCAATCCCGCGGACCGACGAATTCGTCCGAGATGGCGTAGGCCAACCACGGCATGCCGAGCCAGGGCAACGCCCCCGTGAACCACTGTTCAGCCGTGCTCCGTTTGCCGAAGGCAATGCCCGTCTCCACGTGGAGGATGGAGATCATGATCAAATTCGGACCGGGAAAGAGCAAGGGAAGAAGCCAGTGCTTCGGGCGCTTCAGCATCCCGAGCCAGACCCAGTAGTTGAAACCGGGAATGGCACCATGCCAGGCCGTCAGCCCCGCCCGTTGGAAAAGCCGGGGCAAGGTGGCCATGTGGAGGACGGGAAGGATCGCGAGGAGAAGGAGGGGGAGGTTCATTCGTCCGGAACTACAGGAGGTGCAATATCAACCCCAAACGTCCTCCATGCTGAAAATCTTCGTGAAGGGACCGGGGTGACGGGCCAGCCATTCAGCGGCCATCACCGCACCGCGCGCAAATCCTGAGCGGTCCTTGGCTGCATGCTCGATGGAAATGAGGTCCACCGGCCCCTCCCAGGTCACCCGGTGCGTGCCCGGAACGCCGGGCATGCGGGCGGCATCAATCGGCGGCAGGGTTCCGGTCAACCCGCGGACATCGTCGGCGATCGCCAACGCGGTGCCGCTCGGCGCATCGACCTTGCCCGTGTGGTGGGTCTCGGTGACCGCGGCTTCGAATTCATGGCCTTGCATCGTGCGCGCCACCTGGGCCAATGCCTTGCGGAACAGGTGAACCCCCACCGAGAAGTTGGGCGCCCAGACGGCGCCGTGCCCCGCTTCCCGCGTGGCGGCCTGCACCCGGTCAAAATGATGGGCCCAGCCTGTGGTTCCGCTGACGAGCAACAGCCCCCGTTCCCGGCACGCCGCAAACACGTCGGGCGCCGATTCGGGCAACGTGAAATCGATGGCGACATCCGCCTCCGGCCAATTCCCCTCGGCCAACGCCTGACGCCCCCAGATCCCGACCACGGTGTGCCCCCGCTCCTGGGCGCAGGCCTCCACGGCCCGCCCCATTCGCCCTCGCCCAAGAATGAGGATGTTCAACGGCTGGCTCATCGCGTCGGATTGGATTTGCGCACGACGGGGCGTGACAGTCGGATGCCGACCGTGGGGCCGACACCGGGACACCACCCCAGGTCTTCGGACACATCGAAGCCCAACAGATGGGCATCCACATGAGCGTCCACCACTTGGGCGCCCCACAGCAGGACAAACGTCAAGACGCTTTGCTCGAGGTTGGTCCGGTGAAAGTCCCGGGCGGCGAGCACATCCGAGGTGCTCAGGTTCGTTTCGTACACCGTCGTGGGATCCTCATCGGTCAGCGCCACATAGCCATCGCGATACCCCTTGTACAATGCGCCTTCCGTCTGGATGTAGTACCCGCTTGCCCCGAGCGCACCATAAATGAGGGGCACCTTCCACCACTTGCCGTTGTTGACCTGACCCCATCCGGGCAGGACGGCACTGTGCCAGGTCGTGCGTGCAATGCGCTCCTGTTCCGCCTCGTCCTGTGCCTTGAGCGTGGCCCCGTGCGACATCAGCACACAGGCGAGGAGCAGGGGAAGGGCCTTCATGCAGGAAGGGTCACTGCGCACCGAGTTCGTCCAGGAGCTGCCGCAGGTCGTCCGCGTCCTGGAAGTACAGCTCAATCCGGCCTGCGCCATCGCTGCGCACCTTCATGTCCAGCGACCGACCCACAAACCGGCTTCGCAGGTGCATCCGCATGGTCTGCATCTGCAGGCTCAAGGTGGATCCGGCCACCTTCTTGGTCGGCTTGCGCCCGACAATGTCGCTGGCCTCCCGCTCAGTCTGGCGGACATTGAGCCCCTTGTCGAGGATGCGCCGGTAGAGCGCCTTCTGGTTCTTCGGTTCCTGCAACCCGGCCAAAACCCGGGCATGGCCGAAGCTCAGGTGCCCGGCAGCGACCGATTGCTGGATGTTGGCCGGCAACCCCAACAGGCGGATGTAGTTGGAGACGGTGGAGCGTTGCTTTCCGACGCGGGAGGCCAATTCCTCCTGGGTCAAGGCACACTCCTCCATGAGGCGCTTGAAGCTGATGGCCACCTCGATGGCATCGAGGTCTTCCCGCTGGATGTTCTCCACCAGGGCCATCTCCAGCATCTCCTGGTCGTTGGCCTCGCGGACGTAGGCGGGAACCCGGTCCAGTCCGGCGAGTTGCGACGCCCGGAACCGGCGCTCCCCCGAGATGAGCTGGTATTTCGCCGCGCTCATGCGGCGCACCGTCAACGGCTGGATGATCCCGAGAGTGCGGATGCTGTCTGCCAGCTCGTTGAGCGCAAAGGGCTCGAACGTGCGGCGGGGCTGGTCCGGGTTGGCGTCGATGGCGCTGATGGGCAGCATGGCCACGCGGCCCGCCATGTCCACCGCCGCTTCGGAGACGGTGCTCGGTTTCGCTTTTGCTTTGGTGGAAGACACCGATTGTTGGCCGGCTTGTTGGGCTTCCAACAAGGCGCCGAGACCGCGCCCGAGGGCCGGCTTCTTGTTTCCCTTCTTCGCCATGGCGGGGGGCTCAGTTCAGGTTGGACTCGATGCCCATCGCACCATCCGCATCGAGGAACTTCTCGGCGTTGGGCACCTTGGTGAGGTCGTTCTTCTGGAGAATCTCCCGGGCGAGATTAAGGTAATTGATCGCCCCTTTGCAGGTGGCGTCGTGCATGACGATCGTCTCTCCGTGGCTGGGCGCCTCACCGAGGCGGGTGTTGCGGTGGATGAGCGTGTCGAACACAAGCTCGCGGAAGTGCATGCGGACCTCTTCGACCACCTGATTGGACAGGCGGAGACGGGTATCGTACATGGTGAGGAGAATGCCTTCGATGGACAATTCGGGGTTGAGTCCGCCCTGGACGATTTTGACCGTGTTGAGCAGTTTGCCCAATCCCTCCAGGGCGAAGTACTCGCATTGGACGGGGATGACCACACTGTCCGCTGCGGTGAGCGCATTGAGCGTGATCAGACCGAGGGAGGGCGAGCAATCGATGAGGATGAAGTCGAAGTCATCGCGGAGCGGTTCCAAGGCGGCCCGCATGCGGCTTTCCCGCTCCTGTTCGCTGATGAGCTCGATCTCGGCACCGACCAGGTCGATGTGCGACGGCAACAGCCACAGGTTGGGGTTGCTGGTTTCGATGATGGATCCGCGGGCGTCCAGCCCCTCCACCAGACACTGGTAGGTGCCGGCCGTGACCGCCTTGGGGTCCACGCCAACACCGGAACTGCTGTTGGCCTGAGGATCCGCATCCACGAGGAGGGTGCGGTACTCCAATGCGCCGAGGCTGGCTCCGAGGTTGATCGCGGTCGTCGTCTTGCCGACGCCGCCTTTCTGGTTCGCTATGGCGATGATCTTGCCCATGTTCAGAAGGGAATGTCCAACGTGTCACCCACGTCGGGAAGATGAAGCTGGCCTCCGGCATCCTTTGCGGTGCGGATGGCCTCCTCCCGGTCGATTTCGATGGGAGGGAAGGTGTCGTAATGCATGCCGACCACCTGACGGCAGTCCAGCATGTCCATGGCCGCGGGGAGGTCCGCGTATCCCATGGTGAAGGTGCCCCCGATCGGCAACAAAGCCACATCGGGCGTCCACATCCGACCGATCAGGTCAAACTCGACCGACAAGGCGGTGTCGCCCGCATGGTAGACCGAGTGCACACCGTCGGACAGCAGATAGCCACAGGCCACACCGCCAGGACTGCCGTCGGGCAGGGTGGAGGAGTGGACCGCCCCCACGGTGCGGATGTGCACGGTGCCGTCTGCTCCCTCCAGCGAGAAGGTGGCGCCTGGGTTGATGGCCCGGATGGACTCCACCCCCTTGGCGGAAAACCACATGGCCGTCTCGTAGGGCGCAATCAATTCTGCGCCGGACGCCTTGGCGATGGACTCCGCATCGGCCACATGGTCTTCGTGACCGTGGGTCAACAGAATGTGCGTGGGGGTCAGGGAATCGGCGTCAATGGCCATGGCTGCTGCGTTGGGGCGGATGAACGGATCCACCAGGATTCGGAGGCCTTGGGCCTGAATCAAGAAGCAACTATGACCACAGAATTGGAGGCGCATGGGAGGGAATCAAATATAGCCGGACCCCTTCCCGGGCGCCGATGGAATTATCCACACGGAACCCCCGTTCCTTCAAGTCGGAAGGGCTCACAAATCCTCGAACCGAACGTCGCCTTCCTCGGCTTTCGTGCCCTCCTCCCGGCTGGGACCATGGTGCTCGGCGGATTGGTATTCTCCCGTCCCCTGCAACTCCGCGATTTTCTCCAGGCTGTCCCGCAGCCCGTCGCTGAATTTCTCGAAGTCTTCTTTGTACAGGAACAGCTTGTGCTTGCTGTAGGTGACCTCCCCGGAAGCGTGATTCTGGCGCTTGCTCTCGGTGATGGTGAGGTAGAGGTCCTTGGCGCGTGTCGCGCGGATGTCAAAGAAATACGTCCGCTTTCCGGCCTTCACCGAAAACGTGTGGACGTCCTCCTCACGACGGTCACCCCGTCCCCAATCCTGCTTGCGATCACCGTACATGTCTCCTGTTTGTTTGGAGAAAAGGTAAGGCAATCCTGAGCGGATTTACCGGAAGAGTTGAATCTGCCCGGTGTATTCGAAGGGGATGCGCAGCTGGTCTTCGAGGTAGACCTGATACAAATACAGACCGTCCGGGGCGAAATGATCACCGCCCTTGACCTCGCCCTGCCACACGGCATCGGGGTCCTCCGTTTCGAAGATGACCTCACCCCACCGGTTGTAGACCGTGCATCGGTACGCGGCCGTTCCCGTGGTCACCGGCTGCCAGACATCGTTGATGCCGTCGTTGTTGGGCGAGAAACTGTTGGGTGCATAAAACAGCGTGCCGTTGACCCCGACCTCACCCTGCGCCACGGCCGTACAACCGTATTCATTGATGACCGTCTGGGACACGTTGAACACACCGGCACCCTGGTAGATGTAGACCGGGTCGGATTCATCGCTCGACCCGCCATCCCCGAAGTTGTAGTAGTGCTGAACGGCACCGGAACTGAGGTCTTCGATCGTGACCAACGGTTCGAGGATGTCCACGATGTTGGGCTCGATGTCAAACCCTGGCGTGGGCTTGGGGTAGACCTCGATGAACGCGGTCTTCGTCTCGGCCAGGTCCTGGACGCAATAGCCACTTGTGCTCATCTCCAGCGTCACTGTATAGGTGCCGGGCACCTCGTACACGTGGCCAGGACTCGGCAAGGAAGAGGTGGTGCCGTCTCCGAAATACCAGGTGTACCCCGCCGCGGTCTCGGTGACGGAGAAGTTCTCGAAGCTCACCGGGAGGGGAGGACAACCGGAAATTGGCCCGCCGTCAAACGCGATGGTCGGATCGAACAGAACCTCCACTTCGCTCTCGAAATCGCGCTCGCAGCCCTCCGCCGTCACCACGACCTCCACCGTGTATTCGCCGGGTTCCGGAAACGTCACACCCTGCAGCACCGGTCCAGACTCAATGGCTGCGGTGCCGGGCGAGAAGTTCCATTGGAAGGTGGCATTGGGGTCCGTCACCCCGATGGCCTCGAAGCTGAAGCTGTGCTCCTGGAAACACTCTGGATCAGGCGTTTCAAAGAAGGGCTCCAGCAACCACGCCACCTCGAACACCTCCGTGGTCGTGTCCGGACATTGAAAGTCCGCCAGCGTGACGAGCTGAACCACATAGGTGCCCGGACCATTGTAGGTCCACGTCGGGAAGGCGTCATAACTGACATCCTGATTGCCGGGCTCTCCGAATTCCCAGATGTAGCCGGACCCACCGACGCTGTTGTTCTCGAAACTCAGGGTAAAGCCCGTGCAGAAATCCTCCTGTGGCGCAATCACCGAGGTGGGCGGCGGAGGGGGCGTCCAATCCAGCACGCCACTCCCGATGCAACCGTTCTGGACGATGGTCAATTCAGCTTCGACATCCTCGATGTTGGGGAACCCAATGCCTCCAGGTTCGGCCAGATTGCTCGAGCTGCTCGAAGCCAAGGCTCCGAAGTCCCAGCCGAAATCCGCCCCGTTGTAAGTGTCCACGGTTCCGAAATCAAAAACGGGGGTGCCCGTCGAGCAATCGAACCCAGTGACTTCCAATTCTGGATTGACCGGAGCATACACATCGTACACCGATGTGCTGGTGTCCGCACAGGGCCATCCGGGATTGGCCACCAACATCACCGTGTACGTCCCGGGCTCCGGAAAGGTGTAGCTGGGGTAAGCGAGATTGGACGTGTCGGACTCAATGCCGGGCACACCGAAATCCCAGTGGAAGAACGTGGCATTGATGGAGAACTGCTGAAAGTCAATCGTCTCCCCGATGCACAACTGGCTGCCCGTCTGGATGGCCACATTGGAACTGATGTTCGGGTCGCAAACCGTCACATTGAACTGGAAATCCCGGTTGGATGTGCTCAGCAAAACCCCATCCCGCCATTCCTCCACACAAATGCCGATGACGTACTGCCCCGCGGTGGTCGGTTGTCCCGTGATGTATCCGGTCACAGGGTCAATGGCCAAGGCCGGGTCACTGTCGATGGGGTAGGTGGCCGAATATCCTGGCCCCCAGTTCACATCGGTGTAGGGCGGACCGTTCGGTGGATTGGGCGCCGGCTGATTGGGCGTTCCTCCAAACATGGGCGAGCAGAACGTGTAGGCCAAGCTGTCTCCATCGGCATCGGTGGCGCTGTGGTCAAAGAAGAAATCGAAACCCGCACAGAGGGCAACAGGGGGCAGGCTGTTGAAGACCGGACTGCTGTTGGGGTCCTCCGTTTGGTTGGTTCCCGGAATCTGAGTGGTGAAGGTCGCACCAGCATCGTCCGGATTGTTCAGGTTGATGATGGACGGATTCCGGCAACAACGCTGGTAACTCAGCGTGAATCCGTTGGGCGACTGCCCAATCTCCACGACCTGCTCATACACCGCCTGCTCCACGCACACCGAGGGCGGGGGAGTCCCGCACGGATTCTCCAGGAAGACCGGCACTTCATTGACATTCTGGAAGCTGAGCGGGATGCTCAAGTTGTCAATGAGCTGACCGGATGCATTGAAGATGCCAACGGACGCCGCATTGTCGAAGCCCGTTCCATTCTGGTTGGCAGGACCACAATCCCGATACACCACAAGGCGCACGCGGTACATCCCATCCCCGAGGTCCTCATAGCTGATCTCGCCCCCCACGATGTGGGTGGCCGAGGCCACCAGTCCCCACGACATGAGGGCCAGCACCATAAGGGCATTCAAAACAGGGATTCGAAACATCATCGAAAGGACTCTGCAAAGTAACCGCCCTGAAGTCCACAGGTTGCGTGAAGACACAAACTTCTCGATGCGTGTCGAGGTGGGCTCCTCTTGTGCGAACTTTGACACATCCACCATACGTGGATTCTTTTACATGATTGACACGCACGACGCCGACCAACCGTTGGCCACCCCCGATGCGTCCCAGCCCGATTCGGGCCACAAAGAAGCCGAGGCGCAGGACGCGCCGACCCGGGACGCCCAAGACGAATCCTCCGAAGCCGAAGCGGCCCCAGAGGCCCCCCCCAAACTTCCCTTCAAGGAATTGCCCCTCTGCGACGCGGTGCAGGAAGGCCTCGACGCCATGGGCTTCGAGGTTGCCACGCCGATCCAGACCATGGCCATCCCGCCCATCACCGAGGGCAGGGACCTGATTGGCATCGCCCAAACGGGAACCGGCAAGACCGCCGCCTTCTTGCTTCCGACGATGCACAACATCCACGAGGCCGGCGGTGGAGACCACATCAAATGCCTCATCATCACGCCGACCCGAGAGCTCGCCCTGCAGATCGACCAGGCTTGCGAAGGCTTCGGCTATTTCTCCGGAACCTCCAGCGTCTCCATCTACGGTGGCGGCAGCGGGAGTGACTTCGACCGCGAGAAGAACGCCCTGACCACAGGCGTCGACATCGCCATCGTCACCCCCGGCCGGATGATCAGTCACATGAACCTGGGCTATGTGGACCTGAGCAAATTGGACGTCCTCATCCTCGACGAGGCAGACCGCATGCTCGACATGGGCTTCCTCGGCGACATCAACCGCATTGCGGAGCACTGCAATCCCGAGCGCCAAACCCTGCTCTTCAGCGCCACGATGCCCGACCGCATTGGCAAGCTTGCCAAGTCGATGCTCAAGGATCCGGTGACCGTCCAAATCGCACTGTCCCGCCCAGCGGAGAAGGTGATGCAGGTCGCCTACCCGGTCCACGACGACCAGAAACCCAAGCTCCTCGTGAGCCTGCTCAAGGACCGTGGACTCGAGTCCGTCATTGTCTTCTCCAGCCGCAAGCGCAGCATCAGCATCATCGCCCGCTCGCTGTCCAAGGCCGGACTCAATGTGGGCTCCATCAGCTCGGACCTCGAGCAGAAGGACCGCGAAGACGTGATGCGCCGGTTCCGCAACCGAAAGGTCAACGTCCTCGTTGCCACCGACGTGGTCAGCCGGGGCATCGACATTGACAACATTGAGATGGTCATCAACTACGATGTGCCGCCCAACGAAGAAGACTACGTGCACCGCATCGGCCGGACGGCCCGTGCAGGCCGAGGCGGCATCGGCATCACGCTGATCACCCCGGGCGAAATGCGCAACTTCTCCAAGATTGAGAAGCTCATCGACATGGAGGTGCGCAAGGAGCGCCTCCCTGAAGAACTCGGCGAAGGCCCCACTTACGACCCCAATGCTCCCTCCGACCGGGGTGGCCGCGGCGGACGTGGTGGCGGTGGCGGCCGGGGCCGTGGCGGTGACCGACGCGGTGGCGGCGGAGGTGGCCGAGGAGGCGGCCGTGGACGGGACGGAGACCGTCGCCGGGGCCGCGGTGGCCAAGGCGGTGGCGGAGACCGCCCGCAAGGTCAACACCAAGGCGGCCAAGGCGGCAACGGTGAAGGCGGCAACAAGAAGCGCCGCCACAACCGCAGTGGAAAGCGCCGCAGCGGAGGTGGCGGAGGCGGCCA
>JBMYZR010000050.1:0-15361 GCA_049610565.1 Flavobacteriales bacterium
AGAAGCTTGGCCAGGGCCGAAACCGCTGCCCGCTCCAGCAATTCGACATACGGCCCCTCAGAGAAGTAAATCAACGCATTGGTCGGACGCCGTTTCGATCCGAATTCAACATGGAATCCTTGCTCCCGGAAATGCGACACAGCGCCTCGCAGGTCATTGACCTTGTACAGGATGTGACTGAGTTCCATTGGGATGTTTGCTTGAATGCAACGAGAATGGCCGCTGTGGTCGATCCCCAAAGTATACCGCCGAATCCATCCCCAGAGACTCCTCATCGAGGGAGCCTCCGTCCACGGGGACCAGTCTTCACGAAACGGTAACACGGAAAGCAGGCCCACACCGGGTTTGCCGGGGCGTATCTTTGCGCGCCTTTTCAAAAAACCCGCTGCCATGAACGTGATTGGAAGTGTCGAGTGGTGCCGATTTCCCAAGCTGGGGGTGCCTGCCGTGAAAGCCCGGGTCGACTCCGGTGCGAAGACCTCCACGCTCCAAGCCGACCGCATCAAGCTGTTCACCAAGGACGGCCAGGAGTGGGTCAAGTTTGACGTCAATCCGCTGCAGGACAACCGCAGCGTCACCATCCCCTGCGAAGCCCGTGTGACCGGCCGCAAATCGGTCAAGAACACCTCCGGCATCACCGAGGAGCGCCTCGTCATCCAGACCACCATGACCCTCGGCGAGCACGCACTCACCGTGGACCTCACCCTCGCCAACCGCGACGCCATGGAGTTCCGGATGCTCCTCGGCCGCGACGCCTTCATAAACGGCTTCCTGGTCGACGTGGCCCAGGAATTCGTGCAGGGCGACATCTCCGACGCCGAAATCGAATCGCTGTACAAGGCCTACGACGAAGAGAAAACAGGCTTGCGCATTGGCGTCCTCGCCTCCAACCCCAAGCTGTACAGCAACAAGCGCATCATGGAAGCCGGCGCCGCCCGGGGCCACGAGATGGTGTTCCTCAATGTGGAGCATTCGTACATGAAGCTCGACGTGCATTCGCCCGAGATCCGGTACCGGGGCGGCAACATCCTCAACCAGTTCGACGCCATCGTTCCGCGCATCAAGCCGGCCGTGACCTTCTACGGCTGCGCCCTGCTCCGCCAGTTCAAGCACCTCGGCGTCTACTGCCAGAATTCCGCCGACGCCATCACCCACTCGCGGGACAAGCTCTACGCCTCCCACCTCTTCTCCGAGAACGACATCAACATCCCCATCACGGGCTTTGCGAAGTCGCCGATGGACACCAAGGACCTCATCCGGATGGTCAACGGGGCACCGCTCATCATCAAGCTGCTCGAGTCCACCCAAGGACGCGGCGTCGTCCTCGCCGAGACCGACAAGGCTGCAGAGAGTGTGATCAACGCGTTCAAGTCGGTGAAGACGAACATCCTCGTGCAGGAGTTCATCAAGGAGGCCAATGGCCAAGACATCCGCTGCTTCGTGGTCAATGGCAAGGTGGTCGCTTCCATGCAACGGCAAGCCGCCAAAGGCGAATTCCGGGCCAACGTCCACCAAGGCGGCACGGCCTCGGTCATCCGCATCACATCAGAAGAACGCCGGCTGGCCCTCAAGGCCGCCAAGGCCCTCAACCTCGCGGTCGCCGGTGTCGACATCATCCGCTCCAACAAGGGCCCGCTGCTGCTCGAAGTGAACTCCTCCCCCGGCCTCGAGGGCATCGAGCGCGCGACCGGCATCGACATCGCCAACGCGATGATCCAGGCCATCGAACGCAAGCTCAAGTTCAACGTCTGACCTCAGGACGGCTCCTCGCGCTTCAGTCCCGTCCACCGCCCCCTGCTCCATGGCGGGGTGGCCAGCACCGACCCCGGTCAACACTCCACCGAGCACAAAATACCGGCTCCGGTGACCGCACATCTCCCCTTACTTTCCCGCTCCTCACGGCAGCACCCCCATGGAGACCCCGGACATCCTTCATTGCTTGAACCACTACTGGGGATACCCAGATTTGCGGCCGGCCCAGAAGCCGGTCATCGACGAGGTCATGCAAGGCAAAAGCGCACTGGTCATCATGCCCACAGGAGGCGGAAAATCCATGTGCTACCAGCTTCCGGCCATGCTGAGGCCAGGCCTGACCCTCGTCATCTCTCCCCTCATCGCCTTGATGAAGGATCAAGTAGACGACCTCCGTCTGAAGGGCATCGAAGCGGCCTACCTCAATTCGAGTCAGGACACGGATGAAGCCAATCGCGTGTTCAACGCCCTCGGAGATGGCACCCTCAAGCTGCTGTACATCGCGCCCGAGCGGCTGATGAGTCCGAAAGGCGGACTGCTTGATCAACTCCAGTCCATCCGCATCGACATGATTGCCGTCGACGAGGCCCACTGCATCAGCTCGTGGGGCCATGACTTTCGCCCCGCCTACACCAAACTCAAGGACCTCTCGAAGCACTTTCCCGGCGTCCCCGTGCTGGCCCTGACTGCAACCGCCGATGAGGCCACCAAGCGCGACATCATCCGCCAGCTTGAGCTCGACAGCGCCGCCTTGTTCGAGAACAGTTTTGACCGGCCCGAAATTCACTACGCCGCCCAGGCGCGCACCGATGAAGTGGCCCAATTGCTCGCCTTCGTAGAACAGCACGCCTCGGAATCGGGCATTGTCTATTGCCTCTCGCGCAAGCGCACAGAAGTCATGGCTGACCACCTGAAAGCGGCCGGATACAAGGCCGAGTGTTACCACGCCGGGCTGTCCAGCGAAGAGCGCATGAAGCGCCAGGAACAGTTCATCCGGGATGAAATCAACATCATGGTGGCCACCATTGCCTTTGGCATGGGCATCGACAAAAACAACGTGCGCTACGTGGTGCACATGAACCTGCCCAAAAACATCGAGGGGTATTACCAGGAAACTGGGCGGGCGGGGCGCGATGGGCTCGAGAGCAAGGCCCTGCTGCTGCATGGAGGGGGCGATTTCCGCACCCTGTCGGCCCATTGCGAGGTCGAGGGCAATCTCGATCAGAGCAACGTGATGCTGGGCAAGCTTCGGCGCATGCAGGACTTTGCCGATTCACGGGTCTGCCGGCGCAAAATCCTGTTGCAGTATTTCGGAGAGGAACTCAAACAGGACTGCGGCAACTGCGACAACTGCGAGACCACTTTCGAGCAGCACGACGGCACCGAGGATGCCCAGAAACTGCTGTCGACTGTGGCCCGATTGGACTGGTCCTATGGATTGGCCCACATCGTCGACATCCTGCGTGGTTCCAAGGCCCAGAAGATCACCGCTGAACAACAAGCCTTGTCCACCCACGGCATCGGAGCGGACAAAAGCAAGCAGCAGTGGATGATCATCGGCAAGGAACTGATCCAACAAGGGTGGCTGACCCAAAGCGTCGGCCAGTATCCGGTCATCGAACTCAACGCCCGGTCTTGGGAGGTCCTTCGCGGCCAGGCTCAAGTCATGCTCACCACGTTCCGGGAGCCCCCCCGTGCATCCAAGGCGAAAAAGCGGTCCTCGGCCCCGGCCTTCGAGGCCGGTTCAGACCAACAAAAACAGTTCGACACGTTGAGGGCGGTACGGACCCAATTGGCCAAAGCGGCCAACGTTCCCGCCTACGTCGTCCTGTCCGACCGCTCGCTGAAAGAACTCTGCACAGCCCGTCCAACCACGCTCGAGGACTTGGCGTCTGTGCACGGGTTCGGAAAGGTCAAAATCGAAAAGTTCGGCCAGACGTTTCTCGATGCGCTCCATTCTGCGGAAGCCTGACGCCCCTCGGCGCGAGAAAAACCAAAGCCCCAAAGTGATTCGGGCCAGCATGTGCAGGCACCCATCGTGGGATCCTTCGAATCGGGATTTCTTCTGTTCCCAGCTGCGTGGGCCCAAGGTTTGACCCGTGTTCAGGGTCAGTAGACGAGCGTCTGCATGGCGTGCGGCAGGATGCTCGCCCGGACCTGCTGGTCGCCCACGATCAGTGCGTAGTCCATCGGCTCGTCCGTGCGGTTCATCACCACCGTGACGCGCTCCCCGGAGGGGTTCTCCCACGTGGTGCTTTCCAGCGTGCTGCGGCTGGCCGCCGTGCTGACGCGGCGGGCGCCCTGGCGGACGAACTTCGAGAAATGGCCGATGTAGTAGTACGTCGGCGTGAAGATCAGCTCGTCCGTCTGCGTGTCGCCGTGGACCGGTGCGAAGCAGAAGTTCTCGACGTGGTTCGGCCCGCCCCGCTCGTCGAGGAAGATGTTCCAATCCGTCCAGCCAACCGTGCCGCTGTTGAAGTCGTTGATCATGCTGTTGCCGTAGCGCTCGGCGTTGGACCAGCGCTCGTAATGGGCGCTGTCGAAGCCCTCCTGGCACCCTTCGGTGAACAGCAGCTTCTTGTCCGGGAAGGACTCCTGGATCAGCTTGAGGTTGTCATACTTCGGCAAGCCGCCGGTCCAGGTCTCGTACCAATGGAATCCGGTGCCCCACGCGTAGGACGCGGCGACGGAATCCTCGAAAATCGTGTTGGCGCGGTGCGTAATCAGATCGCGGTTGTGGTCCCACACCACGATGTTCTTGTCCCCGTACCCGGCGGCCTCCATCGCCGGCCCGAGGTGGTACTTCAGAAAATCCCGCTCCTCCTCGGCCGTGTAGATGCACGACTCCCAACGCTGCACCGCCATGGGTTCGTTCTGGATGGTCACCCCCCACACGGGCAGGCCCTCTGCCTCGTAGGCCTCGATGAACTTCACGAAGTACTGCGCCCAAGCGTCGCGGTATTCCGGCAGCAGCGACCCGCCGTAGAGCATGTTCTCGTTGGTCTTCATGAACGCCGGCGGGCTCCACGGGCTGGCGTAGAAGACCAGGTCCTCGCCCACCATCTCGGCGGCGCGCTGGATCATCGGGATCCGCTTCACCGTGTCCGCCGCGATGGAGAACGTCGCCAGCTCCGCATCCCCCTCATCAATGTAGGTGTGGCTCCCGAGGC
Organism: Flavobacteriales bacterium; assembly: GCA_049610565.1. GTDB lineage: Bacteria > Bacteroidota > Bacteroidia > Flavobacteriales_D > Sanyastnellaceae > UBA8752. The sequence continues at coordinate 4,923 of JBMYZR010000050.1, forward strand.
CGAAGTCGCAGGAATGGATGCTCGTCCGGATGATGGTGTACCCAATGCCGTCCTCACCGAAGTAGGCCTCAAGCAGCGCCTCCTGGTTGACCGGACTCATCTGCGAAAACACCTCCGCCGACGCGTCGGTGATCGCCCCACCGATGCCGAGGAACGTCTGGAACTTCTGGTTGGGGTTCACGAAAATGGCCACCTCCGTTTCCAGCGGCTGGCGGGCCGCATCGAATTGGAGCTCGCCCTCAAACGACAGCCGCTTCTCGGTGTTCTCGGCCGTGGCGTAAACCTGCGCCGACGTCAATGCTCTCGTTGGCTCTCCATCCGATGAATCAGGGGCGGAAACAACGTCCGATGTGGTTGATCCCCCGCAGGAAACAAGGGCAAGGACGAGGACAAAGGGCAAGGTGAATCGAAGCATGATGGCCGCTGTGTTTGGCCCCCAAAGTACACCGCCAATTCCATCACCCCCCGATGCGGAAGACTGCCTTATTTTGGAGGACCGTGACCCAGCAATCGACCCGTCGCGCTTTTGTCATCGAGGACCACGAGCTCTTCCGTGACGGCCTGCGCCAATTCCTCAACGACAGCCCCGGCCACGAATGGATCGGGGAATCCGATGACCTCCCGCACGCAGCCGGCGCCGTGAAGGCCGCCAAGCCGGACCTGCTGCTGCTCGACCTCAACGTCAAGGGCAACAACTCCCTGCATTTCCTCCAGACCCTCCGCAAGCGGGCCGGCGCGCAGCCCCTCGTGTGCATCCTGTCCAACTACGAGGACAGCGAACTCGTCGGGCGGGCCAAGGAAGCCGGCGCCGACGCCTACGTCCTCAAGGAGGAGGGCCAGGAACGCCTCGCCGAGGTCCTCGCCCAGATTTCCGCCGACCGGTTCATCGGTCCGGAAAACCTCACCGACACCTCCGACTTCGACGGCTACGAGCACTTCGACCGCATCGCCAAGCTCTCCCCCCGCGAAACCGAGTGCATCCCCTACCTCGCCAGCAAACTCACCACGGAGGCCGCCTCGGCCCAGCTCGGCATCTCCGTCTTCACCCTGCGCAACCACCGCAAGAACATCTACCGCAAACTGGGCATCCAGACCAAAACGGAGCTCTATGCCATCTGCCAGCAGCAGCGCTGGCCCATCCCCTGACCCCGAAAACAAGAAGGGCGCAGCCCCGCGAGAAGCTGCACCCTTCACCATTGGAATCGCACGCAAACGCGCGATCGGCAAGCAGAACCAAGAGCGTCATGGCAATCTACCCCGCTCCTCCCCGCCATCCCAACCGACGGCATGACCCTTTGGGGCTATTGGGGGCATTTTTCTGCGTGCGCCCTCTACTTTGGGGTTCCTGACGAATGTGGACTCCGCTGTGATGCGTGCCGAATTGCGCTTTCTGACCCTGCTGATCGTGATGGGCAGCCCCGTGCTGCACCGCACGGCATGCGCGCAATTGGAGACCCGACTGCAGCAGTTCGAGACCGTCCGCGGCCTGACCGCCGAGGCCGTGCTCGACTCCCTCGAAGCCGGCGCCTTCACCCCTTTCGGCAACGGAGCCTACGGACACAGCGCCGCCACCTATTGGATCGTCGCCGACGTCTGCGGCGAGCCCGAATCCTGCATTCTCGAAGTGGCCAACCCCCACCTCGACTCCATCGACGTCTACCGTGTCCTGCCGGAGGGTCCGCCCGAGCGGATCGCCATCGGCGGCGAACTCCAAACCGACCGGGTGGGCTTCTCCCTCAACCGCCGGCCGGTCCTCGTGACCGCCCTCAACGGAGGGGGCGCCTGTGACCGGTTCCTGCTGCACATCCGAAACCGGCAAGGCTCCATCACCTTGCCCATCAAGGTCTACGAAGAAGAGGTCTTCTGGGACCGGGAACAATGGCTCAATGCCGCCTACGGCATCGTCTTCGGCATGTTCCTGCTCGTCATCTTCGGCGCGTTCCTGATGGCGAGGCTGCTGGGCATTCCCATGCTCCGGCACTACGCCTTCTACGCCATCACGATGGGCTTCTTTGCCTTCAGCTATTCGGGTTTCCTTCTCATCCCCATCAGCTGGATCCACCCCGTCGCCCCCACCCTCTTCAAGCTCACGGCCTCATACCTGATCGTCCCCACTTTCGCCACCTTCTCGCGCCACTTCTTCTCGACCGCCACGCAGGCCCCGCGGTGGGACAAGGGGTTGAAGTGGCTGACCTACGCCTACCTCGCCAACATCGCCATCGGCCTGAACCTCTGGGCCATCGGCATCCCCGCCACGGACCTGACGCTGTACGCCGGATACGTCCTGAACTCCGTCTCCATCGTCCTGCTCATCAAGCTGCCGATCGACATGCGGCACCGCATGCCCCGGTCCACGCGCATCTACGGCCGCGTCATTGGGCTCAATACGTTCATCAGCTCCCTGTTCATCCTCCAGGAGGTCGGGCTGCTCAACATGTTGGAATTCAGCCTCTCCCCCTTCGTCGTGACGTGGGCCATGGAAATGGGCATCCTGCTCCACGGTGTGATTGTGACCATCTCCGAACAGGTGCGGGAAAAGCAGGCCCTCGCCGCCCAGCTGCATCAGGCGGAGAGCGAGCGCAACCAAGCCTACGTCGAAGGGCTGGAAGAAGAGAAACGCCGGGTGGCCGCCGAACTCCACGACGACGTGCTGAGTCGGCTGGCCCTGATGCTCAACAAAGTCGGCATCCGGGAGGGCATCCGGGGCGACCTCCAGGACCTGTCCAAGCAGGTCCGCGGCCTGTCCAAGACGCTCCACCCCATCACCTTCGGCGGACAGTCCCTGCCCGAACGGCTACAGAGCCTCGTCCTGATGTACCGCGACACCGCCATGACGGTGCAGCTCTATTGCATCGATGTTCCGAAACCACTCGACGAGCGCGTTGAATTCGAACTCTTCCGCATCGCCCAGGAGGCCCTCCAAAACGCCCACAAGCACGCCGACGCAGACAAGGTGTTCATCAACCTCACGGGCGACGACACCGGCCAGACCCTGACCCTCACGGTCGAGGACGACGGGCGCGGCTTCGACGTCTCCGCCAAGAAACGGACCTCCCTCGGCCTCCGAAACCTCGAGCACCGGGCCGGCATCCTTCAGGGCACCCTCAACATCGAGAGCGCCCCCGGCCGGGGCACCCTCGTCGAGGTCTCCTGCCCCACGTCACCGCCGGCCCCGGACGCCGCCCTCGACGACCGCTTCCGCCCCGAAATCCGCTGACCTGCCCACGGAACCCAACGCTCCTGCTCCGACGCGGCCTGCGCCCATTCCGGAAGTACTTTCGGGGCCATGAACAAGACCTTCTTTGCTGCCGTTGCCGGCGTCCTGCTCGTCGCGGCGACCGGATGCACCACCACCACGACGCGCAGCACCCAACTCGCCGAGGGGGTGGCCCTGCTCGACATCGAGCCCGTCAAGGCCCGCTGCGTGGTCGACACGACGCAAACCCTGCAGGCCGTCTCCCAGACGCGGACCGTCCTCGGATTCTTCCGCTCCGGCGACCGGGAATTCGCGCAATACCCCGGCATGGTCTTCCGCCTCGGCCCCGCCATGCGTGAGCGCCGCGCCGCCGTCCACAAGGCATTAAAAGGCACGGACTTCGATGTGATGGTCAACCCCAAGTACATCGTACAGACCAAGCGCCGCCCCTTCGTGCGCACCGTGACCGTGCAAGTGGCGGGCTACGGCGGCCACCTCGTGTTTGACCAACCCGAAGACTGAGCGTCGCCATGAAGCACCTCCTCTGGGCCACGGCCCTCCTCTTCGGCTGCGCCCTCTCCGTACGCGCGCAAACGCTCGACGAGAGCCTGCTCGATCAAGCCGACCGCGACACCCGCGCGCCGCGCGAATGGAACTGGGCATCCGGCGAGGCCGGCACATGGAATGTCTGGCTCGAGCTCGACGCGGGCACCATTGAGCAGTTCGAATACGGCGCCGACAACCACATCCGCCGCGCCGCCACCCTCGGCCACCCGGAGTGGAGCGATGGCGAACTCACCTCCGCCCTCAACCGCATGGGGTGGTCCGGGTTCAACAACGCCGTGGACTACCAGAGCCGCTACCTGCCCGCCGCGTGGCGGGTCGGCGCCTCCCGGCAGGTGTGGAACGGCCTGTCCGCCGGCCTGCAACTCGGGCGCGCCTGGTCCCCGGCCTACGTAAACTGCACCCGTGCCGATGGGGAGTCCGTCGTGGCGAGCTGGACGCAAGTGCGCTTCGCCGATTTCGTGGACCAGTATCTCTACTACGACGACCTCTACAACGGCGACCAGTGGCAATACTCAGGGCTTGGCGACTTCAAGGAAGGCATCAGCGGTTGGCGCGTGGAAGTCGTGCTCCAGCAGGAACTCGCCCACGGCCTGGGGTGGACAGCCAGCCTCGGCACCACCGTTGGACTGCAGGGCCAGCTCGACGCAGAGGCCGCCAGCCTGTTCGGCAGCCAAGGCCTCTTGCCCGACACCGAACTCGGCCCCACCCTCACGCCGACCTCCGTTGCTGCTGCCCCCATGTCCGCCTCGTTGGGCGGAACCTATCGCATCGGGGCCGTGGTCCTCGGCGTCTCGTGGTCCAGCGCCTTCATCAGCGGTGCCAAGGTCAACGACTGGGTGGGCAACGGCGCCGACGTGATCGACCCGATCAACCAGCTGCGCCTGCGGCTCGGCATGACCTTCTGAGCCCGGGATTCACTTCTTCCGCGCGCGGAGGGCGTACGCGTGGGGCAACCGTTGCCCTCGCCGGTCGCCGAGGACGTGTTCGCCCGGCGCCCGCTCGACCATGCCGGCCAACGGATACGGCGAATGATCGTACTCCTCGAACAGGGTGACCTCCAGTCCCGCCTGCCGCGCGCCAGCCAGCACATCGGACAGGGTGTGGTCCCAATAACAGGACGTGATCTCCACATCCTCACCGCCGTCCGTGTACGAGCCCTGCTGCGTTTCAACGTCAGGTTCGGGCGAATGGAAATAGTCGACCGGCGCCTTCTCGTCCAACAGCCAGATGAGCGGGTGGAATTCCACCAGGATCAATTCACCCCCCGGCGCCAAATGGCGCGACGCAATGCGCATCCACTCGGCCACATCCGGAATCCAGCCGAGCACGCCATAGCTCGCGAACACCGTGTCAAACGTCCGGCCCAAATCCAGCTCGAGCACATTGGACAACACAAAGTCCGCCGACAGCCCCAACTCCCCAGCGGTCTCCCGGGCCACCCCGATGGCGGATTCCGAGAAATCGACCCCGGTCGCCTTCGCCCCCAGGCGGGCCAGGGACAGCGTGTCCTGCCCGAAGTGACATTGGAGGTGCAGGATGGACCGCCCCGCGACGTCGCCCAGCAGCGCCAGCTCGAACGGCTTGAGTGAGGACTGTCCCGCCTTGAAGCCCGCCATGTCGTAGAACGCGGACCCGACGTGGATGTCGGTCCGGCGGTTCCAGCACTGCCGATTGATCTCGATGAAGTCCTTCGCTTCGCTCACATCCCGAAAGTAGGCGCCAGCAAAAACCCACTGCCCGCCCCGTTCAACCCTGTGGTCATTCCGTCCGTTTTCCCTTCATTCGCACTGCACCGAACCCTGTCCCCATGAAACACCTGCTGCTTCCCCTCCTGCTTCTCCTCGGCTCTCCCCTCCTCACGCGGGGTCAAATCGACGGCGACAACATCTTCTCGGTCGAGCAGGTCATCAGCATCAACCTGGACTTTCCCCAACCCAATTTCTGGGCGCAGCTTCAGGACAACTACGCCGCTGACGAGAACGAATACATCGTCGCACACTTGATGCTCACCGACGTCAGCGGCACACACACCATCGACAGCGTCGGGGTCCGACTCAAGGGCAATTCCAGCTACAGCCACCCCGGCACCAAGAAGTCCTTCAAGATTGACTTCAACAAGTACATCAGCGGACAGAACTACGACGGGCTGAAGAAGCTCAACTTCAGCAATGGCTTCAAGGACCCTTCCTGCATGCGGGAGAAGCTCTTCTTCGACGTGTGCCGGCAGGCCAACGTCCCCGCGCCGCGGGCCAGCTTCGCCGAGGTCACCTTCAACGGAGAACCCTGGGGATTCTACACCGTCATCGAGCAAATCGACGACCAATTCCTCGACTGGAACATCCTCGAAGACGACGGCAACCTGTTCAAGGCCGGCGACAACTTCGGCGGCGGAGGACCCGGCGGCGGCAACAACACCGCGGCCGACCTCGTCTACTACGGTGACGACCAGGCCACTTACGAGGACCGATATGAACTGAAATCGAACGAGGAAGACAACGACTGGAGCGACCTCATTTCCCTGCTCGACTTCGTCAACAACACCGACGACGCGGCCTTCGCCGCCGGCATCGACTTCCGCGTCGAGGTGGACGCCTTCCTCCGCTCCGCCGCACTCGACATGCTGTTCAGCAACCTCGACACCTACACGGGGTCCGCGCGGAACTATTACCTCTACCACAACATGGACTCCAACCTCTGGGAGTGGATCAAATGGGACGGCAACGAGGCCTTCGGCTCTTACAGCAACGGCGCCGGCAACATGGAAACGCTGAATCTCGACTACTGCGATGCCCCCCGCCCGCTGTTGCAGCGGATGCTGGACGATGCCGACCTCTACGCGCGCTATCTCGAACAGGTCTGCTACCTCACCGCCTACTTCTTCAACGAGGCCTACCTGCACGCCCAAATCGACGCCGTCCGCGACCTCATCGCCCCCTACGTCTACGCGGACGACAACAAGATGTACTCCAGCGCCGATTTCGACACCAACATCGAAGCCGACCTCTCCGGCGGTGGCGGAGGCCCCATGGGCGGTCAGACCTACGGGCTGAAGCCGTTCGTGACCAACCGCGCCGCCTACATCGCCGCCCAGCTCGACTGCAGCACCCTCTCCCTAGAGAACGTCAACACGTCAGATTGGGCCGTCTTCCCGAACCCCGCGCGCGAGGCCCTCACCGTCGTGAGCCCGACACCGTGTGAGGCGGACCTCACCCTCCGCAACGCCACCGGGCAGGTCGTTCTGCGCACGCGGATGGACGGCATGACAGGAATTCAACTGGATGTGGTTGGACTGGCCCCGGGACTTCACATCCTGGACATCCACTCTGGCGGCGAATCCTTGACCCGCCGGCGGGTCATCATCGAGTGACCCCGTCCCCGGTAGCCGAGGCGAGCATGGCGAGGAATTCCGCCTTGTCGACGGCCCCGAAGCGGTAGTCGAGCACGTTGCCGTCGCCGTCCGTGATGAAGGTCCACGGGGACCCGCTCACGTTGTAGCGTTCCATGACCGGCTGAGACACCGGGTCGTCCACGTCGAGCAGGACCGGCACGAAGCCCGCATTGACCTTCTGCGTGACCTCCCCATCGGCCCAGACCTGACGCTTCATGATGCGGCAGGGCGAGCACCACGTGGCCGTGAGGAAGAACACCATCGGCTTGCCCTCCGCCCGGGCCAAGGCCTGCGCTTCAGCCGGCACCGTGGACCAGCGGATCTCGTTGGGCGGAGCATAGAACGAATACCACGCGTACGCCAGGGACACCACGAGGAACCCCAACCAGAAGACCTGCTGGAACCGCTCCTTTGCGCTCTTCGAACCCGTTCTGCTCATGCGGCGAAAATCAGGAAGGGCTGTCCGCCTTCAAACCACCGGCGCGGTCAATCAGGTCCTCCATCATCTCCTCGCCCTTCTGGTCGGGCGGGCCGCCTTGGGCGCGGGAGAATCCGTAGGGCTGGTCCGGCCCGTTGTCGATGAGGGTGAAACGGAAGATGTAGTCGTCCGCCCCCTCGCCGCGGCCGCTGAAGGTGCCGAACCGGAGGTCGTTGAGCTGGAGCGATCCGTCCTCGCGCATCACCGCATTGAAGTGGCCATCGCTGAACCACCGCAGCACACGCAGCGTCTCGTCGGTGTCCAGGTTCCGAAGGAGGTCCCACCCCTTTTCGACGCGGTGGAACTGGATGGGCACCTCATCGAAGAGGGAATGCTGACCGAGGAGGTAACCGTCCCCGTCCTCCACGACCGCATTCCAGAGGACGTTGTTGAAGATGGTCGGGGTGATGAAGAGCTGCTCGTGGGATTTGCCCTGCGCCTCCAAAGCGGCCTCGAAGGTGCGCTTCACCTGCCCGTGGTTGACGACAGTCAAGGCGAGGTAAACACAACACCAAGCAAGGCCCACCGTGTTCCAGATGCAGCGCCGACGGTCTTCCCGCGCAAAGCGGGCCGCGACGAGCAGGCAGACCAGGAAGGGGAAGGTCCACAGCGGGTCGGCCACCGCAATCGTGCACCACGCCACGCGCTCGTCGGAGAACGGCGCAAAGAGCTGCGTGCCATAGGTCGTGAAGCAGTCGAGCAGCGTGTGCGTCAGGAAGCCCCAGAAGAACAGGAGCACCCACCCCTTGAGGTCCGCATCCGGCGCGGTCCAGTTCCCGCTGAAGTAGCGCGTCTGGCCATGCCGCCACCACCACCATCCCACCAGCGGGATGTAGGCCACGAGCGGAATCCAGCCGCCCGGGGCGACGATTTGCGTGAGGAAGTTGACGACAAAGCCGACCAGCACCGCCGCCGCGGCCTTGGTCGCCATCGCAATGCGGGCGTGATGCGGACTCCGGTACAATCGGTCCGTCACCCACCCGAAACCGAGCGCGCCGACGACGCAGAACAGCAGCGAGTGGCTGATGCCGCGGTGGAAGGCGAGGTTGTCGAGCTCGCTGAGGAAGTATTTGCCCAGCACATCCATATCGGGAATGGTGCCGGCCACCGCGCCCCAGACCATGGCCCGGTTGCCGATGCGGCGCCCCAGCAGCGCCTCCCCCACGGCAGCCCCCAACACGATCTGCGACAGTGAATCCATGCCGCGAAGGTCCGACTTGTCCGGCCACCTCCACCGCCCCAATTCACAAGGAATCCTCCCCCCGCCCTTCCCCTACCTTTCACCGCATGAGAATTGCGTTGTTGTGCGCCTTGGCGACCCTGCTGAGCGGGGCGTCCATGGCCCAGGTGGGACAAACCGACTGGTCGCTGGTCGATGCCGATCGGGACGATCGCCCCGTGCCCTGCGTGGTGTGGCATCCCGACCCGGTCGAGGGGCCGTATCCGGCCGTGGTGCTCGCCCATGGATTCGTCATGGGGCCCAACGACTATGAAGGGTTGGCCAATGCCCTCGCCTCGCTCGGCTACGTGGTCATCGCCCTCGGAACCGAGATGGGCTTCGCGGCAGACCACGCGGCATACGGGCTCGATCTCGCCTTCGTCGCGCAGACCGTGGCGGACAACGCCACCGGAGGCGCGCTCGACGGCGCCTTCAATGGCCGCATTGCCCTCTCCGGCCACAGCATGGGCGGCGGCGCGTGTTGGCTGGCCGCCGCCGCCAATCCCCCGGTGGATGCCTTCCTCGTCTTTGCCCCTGCCGAAACCTCCCCCTCCGCCATCGCCGCCGGCACCTCCATCACCGCGCCGGCCATGGTCATCTCCGGCACGGGGGACGCCATCACACCCCCCGCGACCCAGCACCAACCCCTCCACGACGCGGCCGTCAACTCCGCCTGCCGTGCCTTCGTCTCCCTCATCGACGGCGGGCATTGCGGCTTCGCCGACCCCGGGTCACTGTGCGACATCGGCGAACTCGGCTTCCAGGGGTTGTCGCCTGCGGCACAGCTCGACGCCACGATAGACGTCAGCGTAGCGTGGCTGAACGCCTTCCTCCAAGACGACCCCACCGCCTTGAGTGACCTCCAGACCCTCGCGGACTCCTCCGCCGACATCGAATGCGAACTCAACTGCACGCTGAGCGTGACCGAGCCGGGCACCGTCCATTCCACCCTGACTGTGGATCGAGACGCCTCCCGCCTCACCATTGGCCATTCCCATCCACACGCACTCGAGGTGACCTTGTGGAGCACAACGGGCCAATGGATCGCGCAACAGTCCATCCCCCCCGGCGAAATGTGGCGCCCCGTTCTGACCCGCGGACTGTACCTGGCCACCAGCGGCCAGACGGCCCCACTCCGGTTCACTGCCCCCTGACCCCGCACAGCGCCGACACCATGCCTGCCGACCCGACGGAACTGACCTTCATCCCCTACGACCCGGCGTATCGCGGGGCATTCTACGACCTGAACAAGGCGTGGCTCGAGGCGTATTTCCTCCTCGAACCCTACGACATCCAGGTCCTCTCCGACCCGGAAACGATGGTGCTCGCGGCCGGCGGAGAGGTTCATTTCGGGCTGCTGGATGGAGAGGCGATCGCCACGTTTGCGCTGACCCCCCGCGCCGAGGGCACGCTGGAGCTCAACAAGATGGCCGTCAAGGCGTCTCACCGTTCACGCGGCTACGGCCACCAGATGATGGAATACCTCATCGGCCTCTGCCGCCAGCGGGGCGTACACACGCTCGAACTGTATTCGCACACCTCCCTGGCCAGCGCCATCCACCTCTACCGCAAATTCGGTTTCGAAGTCATC
>JBMYZR010000051.1:0-14911 GCA_049610565.1 Flavobacteriales bacterium
CGTCGGCAACGGCGTGTCCATGGTGACCCTGTGCTACCTGCGCCGTTTCCTCGTCTATTTCCAGGAGGTCCTCGCCCAGACCGAGCAGCAGGAGGTGCAGGTGTCGGTGGAATTGCTCGATTGCTTCCGCCGCATGAACGCCACCCTGAGCGAGGCCCAGACGCTGACGTCCGGGGCGATCTCCAACGCCCAGCGCCGCACCATCCTCGACGGGTTGGGCCAGGCCGCCAGCGACTACCGCCAAAAGATTTACAAGGAGGACTTCTCCGGCCAGAAAGCCGCCTTCCAGCTCGCCGACCTGCATGCCTTCATCGGGGTGACCCTCGGCCATGTGGAGCACAGCATCGCCGCCAACAAGCGGAGCGACGGACTGTACCACGCCTACAACCTAATGACCGTGGAATCCGATGGCGGCATCGAGATCACGTACCTCCCCGAAATGCTCGAGGGCCAGGTCGCCGTCCTGAGCTCCGGCCAGCTGAACCCCAAGGAGAGCCTCGCCGTGCTCGACGCCCTCAAGGCCAGCGCCCTCTTCCGCGAGGACCAGTACAGCTACATCCTCTACCCCAACAAGACCCTCCCCCGCTTCCTCGACAAGAACAACGTGGAGGCGTCCGCTGTCCAGGGCTCCAAGCTTCTCTCCACCCTCGTGGCGGAAGGCAACGGCGACATCGTCACCCAGGATTGCAACGGCGGATTCCACTTCAACGGCAACTTCAACAACGTCAAGGCGCTTCGCGCGGCGTTGGCCGCGTTGCCCGCTGAGCACCAGCCCCTTGTGGCCGCCGAGCAGAAGCAGATTGAAGCCATCTACGAAGGCATCTTCAACCACAAGGCCTTCACCGGACGCTCCGGCACCTTCTTCGGCTACGAGGGACTCGGTTCCATCTATTGGCACATGGTGTCCAAGCTGCGCCTCGCGGCCTTCGAAGTCCTCGAATCCGCCGTGGCCCAGTCCGAGCCCGCCGAGGTGGTCGGTCGCCTGTTCGACCATTACTTCGAGATCAACGCAGGCATCGGCGCGCACAAGTCGCCTGAGCTTTACGGCGCCTTCCCCACCGACCCCTACTCGCACACCCCGGGCGGCAAGGGCGCCCAGCAGCCCGGCATGACCGGACAAGTCAAGGAAGACCTCCTGTGCCGCTTCGGCGAGCTGGGCGTGCGCGTCTCCGGCGGTCAGCTCCACTTCGACCGCGCCCTCATGAACGACGGCGAGTTCCTGACCGAGCCGGCCACCTTCGAATATTTCGACGTCCAGGGACAGAAGCACGCCCTGGACCTCGCTTCGGGCAGCCTGGCCTACACCGTGTGCCAGGTCCCCGTGGTGCACCAGCAAGGCGACGCGCCGAGCATCGAGGTGACCTACACCGACGGCCGCACCGAACGCGTCGACGGGCTCGCCCTCGACCGGACACGCAGCCAGTCCATCTTCCGGCGGACGCACGAGGTCGCCCGGCTCACCGTGACCGCCTGACCTTGGCCCATGCGGACCGTGTCCCTTTCCCTGCCTAGATTCGGCGGCTTCGGCGCCCCTGTTTCAGGAGCGGCCTTCTTCCTGTTCGTCTCGGCGCTCGTCGCGTCGTGCGGATCATCAAACGAGCATCACACCATGCACGACAAACCGGCGTCCGAACTCCTCGGCCACCCCGACTATCCCGCCATCTCCTACGGAGGCTACCGGGGCGTCAGCCGGACCGAGCAACCGACCCTCGACCAGCTGAAGGACGACATGCGCATCCTGCACGCGATGGGCATCCGGTTCCTTCGGACCTACAACGTCCAACTCCCGCACGCCGGCAACGTGGTCCAGGCCATCCGCGAATTGAAGCAGGAGGAGCCCGAATTCGAGATGTACGTCATGCTCGGCGCCTGGATCGACTGCGCCGGCGCGTGGACGGATTCTCCCAACCACGCTGAACAAGACTTGGAGGGCAACCGGGCCGAGATCGACAGGGCCGTCGCCCTCGCCCAGCAGTACCCCGACATCATCAAGGTGATCGCCGTGGGCAACGAGGCCATGGTCCATTGGGCCGCCTCCTACTTCGTGGCGCCGGGCGTCATCCTCGGATGGGTCAACCACCTGCAGGATCTGAAGTCCGAAGGCACCCTGCCCGCCGACCTGTGGATCACCAGCTCCGACAACTTCGCCTCGTGGGGCGGTGGCGGTGAGGAGTACCACAATACCGACCTCGAGTCCCTCGTGAAAGCGGTGGACTTCGTGTCGATGCACACCTATCCCTTCCACGACACCCACTACAACCCCGTTTTCTGGTCGACCGATTCCCTCAGTGTGGATTCGGCCTCCGTCACCAGCGAGGTGGAGCGCGCCATGGCCCGCGCCCTCGCCTACAGCCAGAACCAATATGCGCAGGTCGTGGCCTACGTGAAGGGCATTGACGAGACCAAATCCGTCCACATCGGCGAGACCGGATGGGCCAGCGTGTCCGACGGCTTCTACGGTCCGGAAGGCTCCCGCGCCGCCGACGAGCTCAAGCAGGCTCTCTTCTACCAGGGCATGCGCAACTGGACGCAGGAAGCCGGCATCAGCTGCTTCTACTTCGAGGCCTTCAATGAGCCGTGGAAGAGTTCCGCCAACCCCACCGACTCCGAGAACCACTTCGGCTTGTTCAAGGTGGACGGCGAGGCCAAGCACGCCCTCTGGCCGTTGGTCGAGGACGGCGTCTTCGACGGCCTGACGCGGGATGGGCAGCGCATCACCCGCAGCTACGCCGGACAGCGCGACATGCTGGACCGTCACGTACTCGACCCCACGCCTTGACCTGACCTCCATGCCGAAGCTCCCCTTCCTTGCCTACACCGCCCTGCTGTTGGGCCTCGTCCTGTCCTCCTGCTCCGAGCCGAGAACCGGGGTCTGGACCGACGAAGGGCAGCTTTTCACGGAAGACGGCCCGTACTTCATCCAAGGCGTCTGCTACCACCCCGTCCCCGTCGGTGAGGAGCTGCGCAGCTTTGAGTCACTGACGCAGGACCTCGCCATCTTGCAGGACCTTGGCGTCAACACCATCCGGGTCTACGAACCCATTGCCTCCGCTGCCGTGCTCGACGAGATCCACGCCGCCGGCCTCTCGGTCATCCTCGGCTTCGGGTACGACCAGGGCGGCGTGTTCGACTTGAAGTCGGGCACCTACCTCGATTACGTCCAGCAGTTCAAGTCCCACCCCGCCATCCTGTGCTGGGAGCTGGGCAACGAGTACAACTACCACCCGGAGTGGTTTGACGGATCCCTCGACGTCTGGTACGCGACGCTGAAGACGGCGTCCGCCGCCATTCAGGCGGAAGACCCCCATCACCCCGTCGCCACGGCCCACGGCGAGGTGCCCGAGAACGACCTGCTCGCCGCGATGACCGACATCGACCTCTGGGGCATCAACACTTACCGCTGGGACGTCTCGTACACCGCCGCATTGGACTTCGCCGAGCGGAGCGACAAGGCCATGTACTTCTCCGAACTCGGTGCAGACAGCTACATGAAAGCGGCGGCACCGGGCTACGACCAGGGCGAGAACCAAGGCGCACAGGCCGACGCGACACGCGCCCTCCTGGCCCCCCTCTTCTCCGATTCGGTTCGCTCGGCCGGCGTGGCGGTCTTCTCCTTCACCGACGGCTGGTGGAAGGCCGGCCATCCGGACCGGCAGGACGTCGGCGGTTGGGCCCCGGCCAGCAGCGGCGTGCCCTACGACGGCGCCCCCAACGAAGAATACTGGGGACTCGTGGACATCGACCGCACCCCCAAGGAAGCCTACGCCGTGGTCCACTCCTTCTTCCACGGCAACACCCCCACACGCATGACGGACGGAAAACGCAAGAAAGCGGTCTACGAGACCTCCCGCCGCGGTGGGCGGTTCCACGCGCTGGCCCAGGACACGATCCTCCAATGGAATGCGGCCGACGCAGCGGGTACGGAAGACGTGCGCGTCCTGGTGCATGCCGACCAGCGGAAGCAGACCATCGAAGGGTTCGGCGGATCCTTCACCGACGCCTCGGCCTACCTCGTTCACCAGATGAGTCCGGAGCAGCGTCAGCGCATCCTCGAGGCCTACTTCGCCCCCGCGGGCGCCAATTACAGCCTCACCCGGACGCACATGAACTCGTGCGATTTCTCCCGCTTCCACTACAGCTCTGCCCCCGTGGAAGGCGACCTCGCGCTGGAGCACTTCACCGTGGAGCAAGACCGCGAATTCCTGTTCCCGATGATCCAATCGGCGCAGGCCATCTCCAAGGACGGCTTCCAGGTCATCGCCTCCCCGTGGACCGCCCCGCCGTGGATGAAGGACAACGGCGATTGGGTCGGCGGGCGCCTCCTCAAGGAGATGCAGCCCACGTGGGCGCAGTTCTTCGTCAAGTACGCCCAGGCCTGCGAGGCGGAAGGCATTCCCCTGTGGGGCTTCACCGTGGAGAACGAGCCGCACGGCAACGGCAACAATTGGGAGAGCATGCTCTACACGCCCGACGAGATGACCGAATTCGTGCGGGACCACCTCGGCCCTGCCCTCGAGACCAGCGGCCTCGGCCACCTCAACGTGCTGGGCTACGACCAGAACCGCGCCGGGCTGGAAGAATGGACGTCCTCGATGTACCGCGATTCCGCCAGCGCGAAGCACTTCGCCGGCACTGCCGTCCACTGGTACGAGAGCACCTACGACTACTTCCCCGATGAGCTGGACCGGGCCCACGAAGCGGCGCCGGAAAAGCTGCTCGTCCAGACCGAGGGGTGCATCGACGCCGAAGTGCCCGTCTGGCAGGACGACGACTGGTATTGGCAGAAGGAAGCCACCGACTGGGGCTTCACCTGGCGCGAGGAGGAGAAGAAGTACCTCCACCCGAAGTACTCCCCGGTCAACCGCTACGCGCGGGACATCATCGGCTGCCTGAACCATTGGGTCAACGGCTGGGTCGATTGGAACATGGTCCTCGACCGGCAAGGCGGGCCCAACTGGTTCAAGAACTGGTGCATCGCCCCGGTCATCGTCGACCCGGAGCAGGACGAGGTCTATTTCACGCCGCTCTACGACGTGATGTGCCACTTCAGCAAGTTCATCCGCCCCGGGGCCACCGTTCTGGCCTCCGAGTGCGCGGATGACGAACTCATGGCCGTCGCGGTCGAAACCCCGGACGGTGGCCACGTCATTGTCTGCTTCAACCCCGGAGACACCCCCCGCACCGTGCGCATCGAAGGCCTGTCGGAAGACGTCCGCATCGAACTCGACGCCCAAGCCCTGCAGACGGTTGTCCTCGCCCCTCAAGCCCCCTGAACCCTCCACCCGTCATGGCCAACTCACCTTCGACCACCGCCGTCCCGATGGGGCAGAAAATCGCCTTCGGCTTCGGCATGCTGGCCAACCAGATGTTCCCCGCCGCCTTGGGCGTGTTCATCATCGTGTTGGTCCAGGACCTCGGCTTCGCCGCCATGCTGTGGGGCATCATCCAGTTCCTGCCGCGCATTTTCGACGCCATCACCGACCCCATCATGGGGTTCATCTCCGACAACACGCGGTCCAAATACGGCCGGCGCCGGCAGTACGTCTTCATCGGCGGCATCCTCATGGGCCTCGCCTACATCGCCATGTGGCAGCTGCACAAAGGCGACGGGGTCACCTACAACTTCATCTACTTCCTCAGCTGGTCGCTCGTCTTCTACCTGGGCCTGACCATCTTCAGCGTGCCCTACGTGGCCATGGGCTACGAGATCAGCGAGGACTTCCACGAGCGGACGCAGATCATGGCCGTTGCCCAGTTCATCGGGCAGTGGGCCTGGGTCATCGCCCCGTGGTTCTGGGTCATCCTGTATGATCCAGACTGGTTCCCTGAAGGCGCGGACGCCGGAGTGCGGGAACTCTCCATCTGGGTCGCCATTCCCTGCACCTTGTTTGCCCTCGTTCCCGCCCTTTTCATCAAGAGCAAATCCACTCTCGACCGGACCGACTTCGCCCCCATCAATGCGACCGCCATCCTGAGAAGCGTCGGCAAGATTTTCGCGTCTGCGTTCGAGGCCTTCCGCATCAAGCAATTCCGTCAAATCGCCGGTGCGACATTCTTGATCTTCAACTCCTTCAACGTCATCGCGGCCTTCACGTTCCTGATCATCGTGCACCACATGTTCAACAGCGACCCGGCCAGCGCGGGCAGCTGGCCTGCGATGCACGGCTCGGTGGGCGCCTTGATCACGACCTTCCTCGTCATCCCGGTGGTCACCTTCCTGTCCAAGAAGCTCGGCAAGAAGCGGGCCTTCATGGTGTGTCAGGGCATTTCCATGATCGGGTACGTCCTGTTCTGGTTCCTCTTCATTCCCGGCAAGCCCTACCTCTTCCTCTTCGCCCTTCCGTTCCACTCCTTCGGCATCGGCAGCCTGTTCACCATCATGATGAGCATGACGGCGGACGTCTGTGACCTCGATGAACTCAACACGGGCCAGCGCCGCGAGGGTGTCCTCGGCGCCGTGTACTGGTGGATGGTGAAGCTCGGCTTCGGCGTGGCCGCCTTGCTCAGCGGGGCCATCCTGTCGTTTGTCGGATTCGACGCGGCCAACGTCACCGAATCCGCCGTCACCGGCATGCGGGCCTTCTACTCCCTTCTGCCCATCGCCGGCGTCATCGGCGCCTTGCTGATCATGAAGAACTACGACATCACTGAAGAGCGCGCGGCCCAATTGAAAGAGGAACTCGCCCAGAAGCGCGCTGAACTCGCCAACGCAGGCTGACCATGAAGTTGATGAACATGTCCTACCGCGAGGACAAGATCCTGTCGCTCGCCGGAGACGGACCTGCTGGACAGGACCGCGATGCGTTGCAGAAGCAATGCGCCTTGTTGCTCGAAGACAAGCTGCACGGCCTCTGCTTCAGCCCCTACGAGGGGGACCAGCAGCCCGGCGATCCGTTCACCGAATCGCAGGTCCGGCGCAAGCTCGAATTGCTCCAGCCGCACACGGAGTGGGTCCGGATTTTCTCCTGCACCGACAGCAACGACCTCATCCCGCAATTGGCCCGGGAATACGGATTCAAGACCCTCGTGGGCGCCTGGCTCGGTGAGGACGAGGACAAGAACGAGGAGGAAATGACGCGCCTCGTCGAGTTGGCCCAAGCCGGCTTCGTGGATGTCGCAGCGGTGGGCAACGAGGTCCTGTACCGCGAAGAGATGTCGGAAGCCGACCTCATCGCCTGCATCGACCGGGTGCGCACCGCCCTGCCGGACATCCCGGTCGGCTATGTGGACGCGTACTATGAGTTTGCCGACCGCCCCGCGTTGACGGAGGCATGCGATGTCATCCTGGCCAACTGCTACCCCTACTGGGAAGGCTGCCACATCGATTACTCCCTGCTCTACATGAAGCAGATGTACTTCCAGGCCAAGCAGGCCGCCGGGGACAAGAAGGTCATCATCACCGAGACGGGCTGGCCCAGCGAGGGCGACCCCCTCGGCGTGGCCGAACCCGGATACGAGAACGCCCTGAAGTACTTCATCAACGCCCAGAAATGGACGCGCGCCGAAGGCATCGAGCTGTTCTACTTCTCCGCCTTTGACGAGGGCTGGAAGGTGGGCGCCGAAGGCAGCGTGGGCGCCTTCTGGGGCCTGTGGGACCACGAGGAGAAGCGCAAATTCTGAGCACTTCCCTCCGGCGTCATTCCAACGCCGGCTTCATTCCAACACCAACCGGGCGGTGCCGCAGGGCTCACCTCCAGCATCCGTCCAAACGAGCACCACGGTGCCACGCGGCCACGCCGTCACATCCAGCGTGACGGTGCCCGACTGCACGCCGCTGGCCCGATGGAGCTCCCGGCCCGTCGCGTCCTGAACGGTCAGGCTGACAGCGTCGGCCGGCCACTGTACGCGGACGGCATCCCGGGCCGGATTGGGGAAGACCCGTTGGGCCGCGGCGGCGTCCGGGTCGACGGCCTCCACCCCAACGGAGACGTCGCCATTGGCAAAGGCGTATTGTCCTCGGCGCAGCTTCGACACCTTGAACACCCCGCCCCCGTTGAAGGCCGAGCCCATCTGCAACGTGTAGTCGGGATACTGGATCCAAGGATCGGCCGGTGTGGCCCGCCAGGCGAGGAAGGCCGCCTCCTCCGTGTCCCCGTACAGGGCATAGTCCAGCTCCTCCTCCTCCCCACCCCGGTAGGTGAAGCGGGCATCCAGCAGCAAGTCCTCGGGCCAGAGGCCATCGATGGTCCAGAAGTGGGTGCCGCTGATCTCGTCCACGTAGGGCGCCTTCTCCGCCGGCGTTTCCCCCGGTGCGCCATCCGCGCCCGCCCAATGGTGCTCGACCCGCACGAGGGCGCTGTCGCCCTCCACAATCTCATCGCAGCCAATGCGCAGATCCACCCACGGCAGGTTCTGCAGGGAGCTCGTCTCGGAGATCCAATAGTCGAGGTCCATCCGGCCCTGGTTCAGTCGCCCCTCAGCGTTGAGGGCCACCATCGCCGGCTGCAGGTCGGTCACGATCTCCGCCGTGGCGTATTGCCCGCCCACCACGATCTGGGCCACCTCGCGCTGTCCGGCGAGGTCCCACACCGTCACGTCGAGCGGCTCGTTGTCGTGGTGGTTCTCGCAAGCGCGCAGCTTCTGCTGCAGATGAAGCGTGGTCACGTACCCCGGCACCTCACCGGGCTGGGCCGTGATGGCGCTGTCGAGCACCCAGGTCGAGAACCCCGGCTGCCGGATGTGCGCGTCGAACCACGGCGTCAGGTCGACCCCGGTGGCCTCTTCCCACGCCGCCTCGAGCATCACGTCGTCGAGGGCCCCGCCGTAGTTGGCGGCGAGCACAGCCTGCCCCCCGCTGCGGAACAGGTCATCGCCGAGGTAGTTGCGCAGGTTGTGCACCACGGAAGCGCCCTTGTTGTAGCTGTGGCGCCCATAGATGTGGGCATCAGGAATGGGCGACAACTGCCAGAACCCCTCGTCGTCGATGTGGGCCTGTTCCAACACGAACTGCTGGTTGTCCTTGACCATCTCCACAAAGGCTTCCCGGCCGCTCAGCTGCTCCTCAAACAGGTGGCTCGAGTACTCCGCAAAGCCCTCCTTGATCCACATGTGGTTGTGCAGCAGCGGCGAGACCATGTCGCCCCACCAGTGGTGCCCGAGTTCGTGTCCATACAGCCCCTCATTTTGAAAGTTGCTCTGAATCAACATGCTCAAGGGGTAGGCAATGTTGGTCGGGTGCTCCATGGCGCCCTGCGTGGTGATCACGTAGCCGACACGCTCCCAGGCGTGCGGTCCCCACCAGTCCTCCATCGCATCGATGCACACGCCCAGGTCGACGAAGCGGTCCTTCATCAGGGGCAGGCTGGTCGGGTTGGCCGTCAGGCGAATGGGCACCTCCCCATAGGCGCCGGTGTGGGTCGTGTCGAAATCCACGTAGTTCGCCACCGCGATGGCGCTCAGGTAGGTCGGAATCGGCTGCTGCATGTCAAACACGCGGCGGATCGTATCGCCCCCGAGGCTGTCCGTCTGGATCAGGTTGCCCTGCCCGTGGAAGCGCTTGCCGCCGGCGCTGGTGATGCCGTAGGTGTAGGCAGCGCGCTCGCGGAACTGGTCAAAGCAGGGGTACCAGGCCTTGCCGTGGTTCGGGGGGATCGTCGTCAAGCCAATGCCAAGGCTGTAGATGTAGTCCCCGATGAGGGTCATGCCGCCCCAGTAGGGGTCCTTGCCGGGCTGGCCGTGGTAATGCAATCCGACCACCTGTGGCCCGACGGCCTGCCAGTTTCCGTCCGGGGCGTCAACGAACACACTGTCCCCGATTTGGTCATAGCCCCAGGACATGCCGTCCAGCGTCAGGGAATCCACCGTGAGGCCGCCATGCAGGTCGAACCACAGGTTGGCCGCACCGGGCTCGAGCGTCTCGAACGTGATGTGGGCCGATCCGGTCACCTGCTGCTGTGCCGCGGCCGTCACATCGAGCTCCAGTCCGTAGTGCTGCACATCGAAGGAGTCCGTGCGGGCCAACGACCCCGTCATGTCGAAGTTGTCGTCGGAGGCCGAAGCGCGCATGGCCGCCAGTTCCTGCAGCGGAACGTGGGCATGGCGACATCCGTTGTGGCTCAGATCACGGGGGAGGCTGCGACGCAGAACGGGCCCGTTTCCCTGGGGGAAAACGGACCCGTTCATGGCTGCCATCAGCAGCAGTGCGAGGAAGAAACGGGGCATGGCGGCAAGATACACGCCGCCCCGGCTCAGCTCAGCCTCAGCGGACGATGAAGCGCTCGCGGCCGATCACGCCCTCGGCGCTCCAAACCACGATGTAAGCGCCGGCCGTCCACCCCTGCGTCGGGATGGTGGCCTCGCCTGCAAGGACCTCGCCTTCCCAGACGAGGGCACCGGTCATGGTGCGGACCTCCAAGGTGGCCCCGGTCTCGAGGCCGGCCACACGCAGGTCACCACGGGTGGGGTTCGGCCACAGCGTGACCGCCTTGGCAGTCGCGGTCTCCACGCTGTTGATCGTGCCCTGACCGCCGAAGAGGTTGATGGCGTCGCAGAACGTCCAACCGAGGGCCCAGTCGTGCCCGGAACCGGCGCCGCACTCCACGTTGAGCGTGTCGGTGGCGGTGGTGCCACTGGCGTCGAAGGCAAACGTGTAGTCCACCGCGAAGTTGTTGTCGACGACAATGTTGTTGGCCGCAGCGTAGGCCGCGAGCTGGTCGTCCCCATCGGCCACTTCCTCGCCGTCGTAATCGAGGGCGGCATCGCCCACCACCGTGATGTCCATCAGGGTGAGGTCACCGGCCACCCAATGGTCGAAGGCGTCCTCCGGGGTCTCCTTGTCCTCGATCTCGATGCCCTCGCTCACGTTGGTGATGACGGCATTGGAGACGTGGCCACCGGAACCGTTGCGGAAGAGGAGGCCCTGGTTGCCGCCCACACCCACGATGGTCCAACCGGCCACGGTCGGCGTGGAGAACGGCATTTCGTCGGCGGACACGTTGCCGTCGTCGGAGTCGTCTCCGTCGAGCTCACCACCGCGGTCGCCCACACTGGCCACTTGGTCTTGGATCACGAGCCAGTTGGCATTGGCGTCACCGTGGTAGCCTTGGTCCCAGTCGAAGCTGTCATCACCGCAGAAGGCCACGATGGCGTTGGTCACGGACACGGCGCCACCGAAGAACTCGATGCCGTCGTCGAGGTTGGACACGACTTCCACATTCTCGACGGTCGTTCCGGATCCAACGCCGGCGAAGGTGATGCCGTTGATTTCGTTGGCTGCACCGAGCTCGGCGCCGCCGTGGCGGACGGACACGTAGCGGAGGACTCCGCTGTTGTCGGTGTCGTCTTCACCTCCGTAGGAAGCCTGGTCGTTGTCGGCCGGAATGCCCTCCACCTGGGCGACACCGCCGAAGTTGGTGGTGGCGTTGCCGAGGACGATGAGTCCACCCCATTGGCCGCGGGTGTCGTAGGACACGGAGCCGTCGAGCGGGTCGGCCTCGTAGGTCATGATGATGGGGCAATCGGCCGTGCCGTCGGCGATGATCTGGCCGCCACGGGACACGATGAGCGCCGCAGCGTCGGCGCCGGAACCGGCCGCGCCCTTGACCACCGTGCCGGCGTCAATGGTGAGCACCTGGCCGTCCTGCACGAAGACGTAGCCGTCGATCACGTAAGTGTTGTCACAGGTCCAGCTCGTCGTGCCGGTGCCACCTGCCGCAATCGTCACGATGGGACGATCGGCCACAGGCGGGCAATCGCATTGGGCTTGGGCCACATTGACTGCAGCAAAAAGGAAAGCAAAGAAGGAAAGGGTAGCGATGGTTCGCATGGGTACAGTTTCAGATTCGGCGCGAAGAAATTGCGCGAATCCGCTGCTCATGTGAAGCCGCCTCGACCCGAATGTGAACCTTACGTTATCCGGTCACGAATGACAATGTCGAGAAGCGTTTCTCGTTCAGCCGCGTCCTCCGAACTTGCCGTCATGTGGGTTCGAATGGTGCGGCTTCTCCTCTGTCTTGGACTGTGTTGGGCAATGGCAACGCCCATTCAGGCCCAGCCTTGGCGGCAAGGGACACCTTCGGGCACGGCGTGGAGTCCCCTCTCCGACCGCCACCCCGCCATGCCTGCGCTCGACATCCTCTTCCGGGTGGCACCGGATGCCGAGCATACGGTCCTTCCTACCCACGGGGGCGTCAACCGGGAAGGCCGACCGGTCTGGGGCCATCAGGTCCGGCGCGTGCACCAGACCGACACGACGAAGGCCTACACCGGATGGACCCGGCACATCCTGGTCGACAGCGACCACCGTTGGCGGTTCCAGCGCTTCTTGAAAGGATGGCTTGTCGAACAGGTGGGCTACTACGCCGATGGCACTGCCGACCACCATTTCCACACCGACACCCTTGGCCGCAACGTTGGCAGCCAGCGCATGTGGCGCGCCGACGGCAGGCCCTACCTCGACCAGTTCCACGACACCGAAGGCCGCCTTCACGGCCGACAAATGCGGTGGAACGCAGATGGCGCATTGGACTGGGACACCCGATTCGATCACGGCACCGAAGTCGATGCCCACGGCCGCCCCGTCCCCAAAGACCAGCGCACCTTCCCCAGCGGCAATGGTGCCAGCTGCTGACACTCAGTCCGCCGTCCGCACCACCATCTCGTCGAGGAAGAGCCAGCTCTCTGCGCCCGCTGCCGCGTGCCAATCAGGACAGGCCCCGGCGTTGACCGCGGTCATCCTCACGAACCGGGCCTCCTGACCCGGCACGTCCATCTCGGCATCCACATCGAGGCGCAGTTGGCGGTCATCCTGTTTCAGCACCGCCGACGGACCACGTTCCGCCATGGTGAACCAGGACTGACCGTCCGTTGATCCTTCCCACAGGATGGACACTGGCTCGAAAATCCAGGCATCCTGATAGAGGTAGACCGCCGTCGACAGCCCCGTGATCGCCTTGGGTGAACCGAGGTCCACTGTGGCGACCATGTCCTGCCCCTGCTTGGCCTGCCAGGCGCCATCGCGGAAGTCCTCCGAGCCCAGCCGGCCATCGACCAAGGCCTGGTTCCCGCCGCCCGTGTACCACGGGCTGTACTCGTATCCGAGCTCGATGGGACGGAACACAGCGCCATGGCCATCCAGCGCCACGGACTCGAATTGGCCCGTCCACAGCCCGCGTTGGCCGACCTCCATCTCGACCGTGCCCCTCCCCTCCACGGTGAACGGCTCGTCCGCGGACAGCGTCGGTCCTGTTCTATTCCATTGCCCCCGGCCCTCGACCCCGCGCCCCTTGGACTGGATGAGGACCTCCAGTCCTCGGTCAGCGCTTGCGCGGGTCTCGACTGCGAATGGCGTCGTCTCCAATCCGTAGTCCACCCCAATGGCATCCAGCCGCGGATAGAACCGGTCCAGCCGGTCGAGGAAGCGCCCGTATGCCCCCTCGGCGGTGGTCCGATCGGGACCGCTCCAGTACACTTCTGCCAGCGCCGTCAGCCTCGGGTAGACCTTGGATTCGACCCGCTCCTGAGGGGCGTGTTCGGTCCACATGTTGCCCTCCCCACCGAGGATGCGGCCGGGTCCGTGGGTGAGGGAATCGGGCAATGGATTGAACCCATACGCTTCTTCCAAATCCGTGCTGCGCAAGGGGTAATCCAGATAACAATGGCTGGTTGGCGATACGACCACATCCGCCCCGAGGTGGACGCCCTCGGCCGCGCCCTCCATGCCGCGCCAACTTTGCACCGCGGCGCCCTCCGGCAAACCGCCTTCGAGGATCTCGTCCCAGCCGATGATGGTCTTCCCTTTCGTGGCCAGGTAGCGGCCCATCCGGCCGATGAACCAACGCTGGAGTTCCTCCTCATTGGCCAATCCCTCTTCCTTCATGCGCGCCTGGCAAAGCGGGCACTCCTCCCACCGCACCTTGGGCGCCTCGTCGCCGCCAATGTGGATGCGCGGCCCGGGGAACAACTCCACCACCTCATCGAGCACTTCCTCCAAGAAGACGAACGTTTCCTCCTTGCCCGCGCAGTAGATGTCCTTGAAGACGCCCCACCGGTGCGGCACCTCCAACGTGTCGCCCGTGCACCCGAGTTCGGGATAGGCGGCAATGGCCGCGGAACTGTGCCCCGGCATCTCGATCTCCGGGATGACCTCAATGTGGTGGGCCGTCGCATACGCCACCACCTCTCGGATGTCCTCTTGGGTGTAGAAACCGCCATGCCGGCTGCCGTCCGCCTCCGTTCGCCACGCCCCCACCTCCGTCAACCGAGGGCGGGACTCGATCTCGATGCGCCACCCCTGGTCCTCGGTAAGGTGCCAGTGCAAGACGTTCATCCCGTGCAGGGCCAACGTCTCGATCTGCTTCTTCACGAAGTCCACATCCTGGAAATGGCGGCAACCATCGAGCAGCAGCCCGCGGTGCTCCAACACCGGCGCATCCTCGATGAGGACGCCGGGCAAAGCGAACCCTTCGGCGCAGCCCGTTTCGCATTCGACCGGCATCATTTTGCGCACGGTCGTCCACCCGCGGAACCACCCGGTCGGTGTGCCAGCGTAAATCTTCACAGAGGAGGCGTCCACCTCGATGCGGTACCCCTCGGCCTCCTCGATGATGGCGTCCTGCTCGAAGACGAGGTCCGCCGTTCCACCGGAGGCTTCGCTCAAAGCCAAGCCCGCTCTTTCGAACCACGCCTCCACGACTGCGCGCTCGGCCTCCCATCCTTCCGGCCAGTCCACTGTGAGGCTGCCGTCACACGCGAACATGCCCTCACGCGATTCGACCAATTGCGGAAGGGGAATCAACCCCTCCGTCGAGCCCACGGGGCGCCCTGGCCCTGCGCAGGATGCAAAAAGGAGAACAAGCAAAAGCAGGGACATCGCGTCCCGGAACCGGTTCGGCATCATGCGCTCAAGGTCGGGCAACAGCGCGAACCGCCTCGACCAAGGCGCGAACCTTCTCTTCGTCCACCCGGGTCCGGG
>JBMYZR010000052.1:0-14635 GCA_049610565.1 Flavobacteriales bacterium
CTGGAAACGCTTGCGCTTGTAGTTGTTGATGAAGATGTTGCGCATGATGGTGTACAACCACCCCTTGATGTTGGTCCCCTCCTTGAAGTTGTTCTTGTAGCGCAGCGCTTTGACGAACGTCTCCTGGACGAGGTCGTTGGCATCTTCCCGATCCCGGGTGAAGCCCATGGCGAACCCGGACAGGAAATCCTGGTGACTGGTCAGCAGGTTGTTGAATTCAATCGTCGACATCTTGTTCAGCGTTGTGGCCCAAAGATTGAACAAAACTTCGGTCCGCCCAAAGTTTCGTTCAACTTTTATCCATTCAGGCTAAACAAAATACCCAAAACGCCCGGATTCGCTTCGTTTTGTTCACCCTCTGGCTCGCAACATGAAACAGGCGGAGCGCATGGCGCAAGACGAACCAGAGCCAAACTGGCTGGCATTTGGGTTGGAACAAGACCCGGAGGCTCAGAGATTCAACAGGGCGGTCAACAGCGATTGACCCTCTCCGTAGCAACGGATGCGCTCGGAGGGATTGTCCACTCCGGCGAACACGCGGCCGGCAAAGTGGAAGTTCAAGGACGTGCTGGAGGACTCGCGCGTTACGCGGTTGAAATAATCCTCCACTCCGTTCTCCGCCGGATAGGTGGTACAATAGGCCACGCAATGGAGATTCGGGAACTGGGCATCCATTTGTGTCAAATCCTCCAACGGAACAGACTGTCCAAGGAACAGACTCTTGTAGCCTGAACTGCGGAGCAGATACTGCACCATCAGGAGGCTGATGTCGTGGATTTCACGTTCGGGCAGGAAGAGGGCGAAGACCGTTCCTCCGTAGGATGCATCCACTGTCTGCAACTCATCAATGGCGCGGAACAACCGCTGCCGGATCAGGTTGCTGACGAAATGCTCGTGGGCCGGGCATATGGCATTGGTCAACCACAGCATGCCGATCTGGCCCATGAACGGCAGGTACAAGCGCAGGAGCAAATCGCTGAATCCCGCCTGCTCCTCAAAGGTTTTGGACACACTGCGGAACAGCTGCTCGTCGAAGTTGAGCATGCTGATCTTCAACATGCCCATCCAGTGGTCTTCCCGGTCCGAGACGGTTTCCAAGGCACGCAAGGCATCGCCCATTTCCGACTCCCCCATGGCCGCGATGTGCGAAATCTTGTGGCCGTTCTGGTTGAGGAGGCTGACGTTGAGCAGGAGCTTCAGGTCCTCACTCGTGTAGTAGCGGATGTTGGTGGACGTGCGCCGGGGATTGAGCAGACCATACCGCTGCTCCCATGCACGGATGGTGTGCGCCTTGATCCCGGTGAAATGCTCGAGATCCTTGATGGAAAATTCCTGCACGGCGATGCTCACATTTGACTCAACACCCGGGACTCCCAGATGTTTAACAAAGATGCCTCCAGACGTAAATTCGGCAGGCCCCCGAAGGCCAAGTCCATGCCCAAAATTCACCTCTTCGACGACAGTGCCTGTCGCCACCTCTACCCTTTTCACCTCGTTGAGGGTGTTGAAGGAATCCGCCATGGTGCCTTCACACAGAAGGAGCGTTGGCGCCAGGTGGAGGAGAACCTGATTCAACGGGGCTGGAAGGGCGACGTGTCGGTCAATTCACGCTGGATTCCCGACGTGCACACCGCAGACGACCTTCTGGCTGCCGGATCAGGCAGCTTGGCGTTCAATGGCCTCCGTCTCTCCCAGCCTGGGCCTCCATCGGCAGACCACGCCACAGCCGCGGAGTTGGAGCGTGAGCCCCGCATGATTGTCCATGCCAACGACCTGTTTTCCCAACTCGGAGCGCAACTCCTGCTGGATGTAGACGCGCTGGTTGCGCGATGGATGCTCCGCCCCTATTCTCCGGCACCGCCCACCCACACCTATGGACCTGCAGACCAGATTCTGGTGGCAGAAGACGCCGTGGTGCGCGCGGCCACCCTCGATGCATCCGGCGGCCCGATTCTGATCGGCCCCGGCGCCATGGTCGAGCCGGGAAGCCACATCGAAGGCCCCGTCGTCCTTCACCGCCATGCCGTGGTGCGCACTGGAGCCCACGTTCGCGGTGCCACCGTGATCGGCCCCCACAGCAAAGTGGGCGGAGAACTCTCCAACGTCAACTTCCAAGGGTGGGCCAACAAGGCGCACGGCGGATTCCTCGGCAACAGTGTGATTGGACGCTGGTGCAACCTGGGCGCAGGAACGGTGTGCAGCAACCTGAAGAACACCTATGGCTCGGTCCGGCAATGGTCGGACGCCACCGGCCAGATGGAGGACACCGGACTCCAGTTCTGTGGCGTGCTCATGGGCGACCACACCAAGTGCGGCATTGGCACCACCCTCAACACGGGCACCATTCTCGGTCCGGCCTGCGTGGTCTTCGACGCGGGCTTTCCCCCGAAGCACCTCCCCCCCTTCTCCTGGCACGATGCCAAATCCGGAGAGACCGTCCCGCACGATCTGGACCGCATGCTGGCCACGGCCGAGACCGTCATGGCCCGCCGCTACGAGACCCTGTCCGACACCGCGAAGGACAATCTGTCAGCCGTCTTCAGTCGGAATGCCGGGAATGCCGGCGTCGACTGACATTGTGTCCCCACGGCCCGCTCCTTCCTGTTTCGGCTCGATTTGTGACCTGCCCCCACTCCATGCTTGACGACGTACCCCAGCACCACCTTTTGTCCGATGACGCCGAAGACCAGCTCAGCATTCCCCTGCTGAGTTCGGAAGACGAGGCCGCCATGGAGCGGGAATCCACCCCGGAATCCCTGCCCATCCTACCCCTCCGCAACACCGTGCTCTTCCCCGGTGTGGTCCTGCCCATCAACGTGGGACGCGACCAGAGCCTGAAGCTTCTGAAGGAAGCCAACACCGGAGGACACGACATCGGCGTGATGACCCAGCGCGATGCCGAGGTCGAAAACCCGGGGGCAGCTGACCTCCACGACGTGGGCACCGTGGCGCGCATCGTCAAGATGCTCCGCATGCCCGACGGGTCCAACACCGTCATCATCCAAGGCAAGCGCCGTTGCCGCATGGGCGAGGCGGTCAGCGAGGAGCCCTACCTCCGCGCCAAGGTGACCCCCTTTCCCGACGCCCCGACGGAATGGTCGGATGCCGAGAAGGAGGCCCTGCAGCAAAGCCTGCAGGAAATGAGCATGGACGTGATCCAGCACAGCCCCAACCTTCCCTCGGAGGCGGCGATCGCCATCAAGAACATCGACTCGCTCCGCTTCCTGGTGCACTTCATCGCCGCCAACATGAACGCGGAGAAGGAGCAGAAACAGGGGCTCCTGGAAGTGGAAAGCCTCAAGGAGCGGGTCGAAAAGGTGATGGAGCTCCTCGGCGAGGAACTGCAGGTGCTCGAGCTCAAGAACGACATCCAGAGCCGGGTCAAGACCGACATCGAGAAGCAGCAGCGCGAGTTCTTCCTGCACCAGCAGATGAAGCAGATCCAGGAGGAGCTCGGGTCCGACCCCCACAAGGAGGACATCGCCGGCAAGAAGGCCCGCGCGGAACTCAAGGATTGGCCGGAGAAGGTGGCGGAGACGTTTGCCAAGGAAATCGGCAAGCTCGAGCGCATGAACACCCAGAGCGCCGAATACAGCGTGCAGTCCAATTACCTGGACCTCCTGCTCGACCTGCCGTGGAACATCACCTCCGAGGACAACTTCGACCTCACCCACGCTCAGGAGACCCTCGACGAAGACCACTACGGGTTGGAGAAGGTCAAGGAGCGCATCATCGAGCACCTCGCCGTGCTCAAGCTGAAGGGCGACATGAAGTCCCCCATCATATGCCTGTATGGCCCTCCGGGCGTCGGCAAGACCTCGCTCGGCAAGTCCATCGCCAAGGCGCTCGGCCGGGAGTACGTCCGCATGTCCCTCGGTGGTCTCCGGGACGAAGCCGAAATCCGTGGGCACCGCAAGACCTACATCGGCGCCATGCCGGGGCGCATCATCCAAAACCTGAAGAAGTCGGGCACCTCCAATCCGCTGTTTGTCCTCGACGAGATCGACAAGCTCAGCCGGGACTCTCACGGAGACCCCTCGTCGGCCATGCTCGAGGTGCTGGATCCTGAGCAGAACAGCGCGTTCTACGACAACTACCTCGAGCTGGATTACGACCTCTCCAAGGTCATGTTCCTGGCGACGTCCAACAGCCTGGCGACGATTCAACCCGCGTTGCGCGACCGGATGGAGATCATCGACGTCTCCGGATACACCGTGGAGGAAAAGGTGCAGATCGCCAAGCGCCATCTCATCCGCAAACACGTGGACGAAACGGGCATCACGGCGGAGCAGATCGAGATTCCCGACGCCACGCTCGAGAAGATTTGCGCGGAATACACCAATGAAAGTGGCGTTCGCGGACTGGACAAGCGCATCGCCAAGGTGGTCCGCCATCGGGCCGTGCAGGTCGCGATGGACGTGAAGCACGAGGTGGCCATCCAGCCGGAGGAGCTGACCACCATCCTCGGCCCCTCCCACGAGAAGGAGCGCTACGAGGGCAACGATGTGGCCGGGGTGGTCACGGGCCTGGCCTGGACGCCCGCTGGAGGCGACATCCTGTTCATCGAGACCAGCATCGTCAAGGGCAAGGGCAAGCTCACCCTCACCGGCAATCTGGGCGATGTGATGAAGGAGAGCGCCGTCATCGCCCTGCAGTACCTCAAGGCCCACGCCGGGGAATTGGACCTCGACCCCAAGGTCTTCGACCAATACGACGTGCACGTGCACGTTCCGGCCGGCGCCATCCCCAAGGACGGTCCGTCGGCCGGCATCACCATGCTGACCGCATTGGCGTCCATCTTCACCCAGCGGAAGGTGCGGAAGTTCCTCGCCATGACCGGCGAAATCACCCTGCGCGGCCAGGTGCTTCCCGTCGGCGGCATCAAGGAAAAGCTGCTGGCCGCCCGCCGCGCCGGCATCATGGAAATCGTGCTGTGCGAGGCGAACCGCAAACACGTGGAGGACATCCAGGCACGATACCTGAAAGGCTTGCGTTTTCACTACGTGACCAACATGACCGACGTGATCGACCGCGCCCTGCTCAAGGAGAAGGTGGACAACCCCCTCAAGGTGACCGCTGGATGAGGATGCGCGCCCTCCTTGGACTCGCCCTGACCGGCATGCTGTGCGGACCGATTTCCGCACAGGACAATCCGGCCCGGCCCGGTCTGAT
Source organism: Flavobacteriales bacterium (assembly GCA_049610565.1). Classification (GTDB taxonomy): domain Bacteria; phylum Bacteroidota; class Bacteroidia; order Flavobacteriales_D; family Sanyastnellaceae; genus UBA8752. The sequence continues at coordinate 5,173 of JBMYZR010000052.1, forward strand.
GGACCTCCCCCTCTCGGCGCGCCTCGCCGGTTCGGCCGAGAGCATGGGCGCGCCCCTGCAGGCCACCCTGGGCGACGTGCTGGGCCAACCCGCCCTCCTCGACTCCACCCATGCGGGGAAACTCCACCTGGGCTACATGGACTTCTTCTCGGGCGCAGCCCAAGCCGCTGTCCTCTATGCCCGCAGGCCGGAAAACCGCCGCTGGTCATGGCACACCGGCTTCCGGAACCTCGGCTTCGGAAGCTTCACCGGACGCGACCCCGTCGGCACGGGAACCGGCACGTTCACGGCATCCGATGTGGCCTGGGTGTCCGGCGCGGCCCTGCCCGTGGACACCAATTTGACCATCGGCACTTCCCTGTGGCTCGGACAGAGCATCCTCGCGGACCGGCGGTCCAACTTCGCCCAGCTCGACGTCGGCCTGACCTACTTCCGGCAGGACAGGCAGCTCCGTCTGGCGGCCTTGTGGCGCCCCTGGGGCGGCATGACCAATGTCGGGGGATCCGGGAGTTCCGGCCGGTTCGACGGAGACCTGAAGGTGTCCCTGTCCAAGGGGTTTGCCAACGCCCCGTTCACGCTGCTCGCCACCTACGATGAGCTGCAGACGTGGGACCTGGCTCCGGAGGGATTGTACGACGACACCATCGACCCGCTGACCGGGGACACCATCGCCAATGGGACGTGGGCCTTCGGTGACCGGTTGTTGCGCCACCTGGCCATCGGCACCGAGCTCGACCTGGGCGGCGGACTGCGGTTCCGCTTCGGTTACCACCACCGCAGGCGGCAGGAATTGCGACTGGCCGCTGCCCCCGGCACGGCCGGATTCGCATGGGGATTGGATTTCAACGTCAGAAGGTTCCAACTTGCGGTCGCCAGGAACACGTACCACACGGCAGGGGCTTCGACCCACCTTGCCATCCGAACCCGGCTCACAGACCGCTGAACCACAGCCATGAAACGCATTCGCATCGCCATCGACGGACTGAGCGCCTCCGGCAAGAGCACCCTCGCGCAGGGGTTGGCCAAGGCCCTCAACTACCTCTACATCGATTCCGGGGCGATGTACCGGGCCGTGGCCCTGTTCGCACTGCGGGAAAAGCTGATTGACCGGGAAGGGCATCTCGACGAGGCCGGACTCATCGCCTCGCTGGATCGGGTGTTCCTGACCTTCCGCTACAACCCCGCTTCCGGACGGGGCGAAATGTGCCTCAATGGCCGCAACGTCGAGAAGGAAATCCGAACCCACGAGGTGTCGCGCCACGTCAGCATCATCGCCAAGGTGTCCGCGGTCCGCAACAAGCTGGTCAAGTCCCAGCAGCAGATGGCGGCTGCAGGCGGGGTCGTGATGGACGGGCGGGACATCGGGACCGTCGTGTTGCCCGACGCGGAGCTCAAGTTCTTCATGACGGCCAGCCTCGAAGCCCGCACCCGCCGGCGCCATGCCGAGCTGCAGAAGCGCGGCCGCATCGTGTCGGCCGAAGAGGTGGAGGCCAATCTGACCCAACGCGACCACATCGACAGCACGCGCGACCATGGCCCCCTTCAACAGGCGGACGACGCGGTGGTCATCGACAACAGCGACCTCTCCATCGAGCAGCAGTTCGAGCACATGATGGCCCTCGTTCAGGACGTGCTGAATGGCTAAGGCCGCCTGTCCCCTTCTGCTCCTGCTGAGCATCTGGTGTGCCGGCTGCACGGCCACCGATACGCCCCTTGCACCTCCCCTTCCCACGCGCCCTGCCTTCCTCGAAGGCGACACGGCGGCCGCCTTGGCGCGGATGGACAGCCTCGATATGGAGGCGCGGATCGCCCAGCTCATGATGGTTCCGCTCTACTCCAAGCCGGGGGAGCCCGAAAGCGCAGCGGATGTGGCCGCGCTGATCGTGGACCTCGGCGTGGGCGGTGTGATTGCCATGCAGGGGGACAAGGCCAACACGGCCCGGAACCTTCACCACCTCGACAGCCTCGCCCGCGCCACAAGCGGCGTCGGCCTGCTGAGCGCCATGGATGCGGAATGGGGATCCGGGATGCGGCTGCCCGACGGCATTCGCTTCCCTAAGGCCATGGCCCTCGGCGCCATCGAGGACGTGGACCTGATTCGGCAGGCCGGTCGGGTGGCCGGTTACGAATTGAGGGCCCTCGGCGTGGACATGGACTTCGCCCCCGTGGTGGACGTCAACAGCAACCCCGACAACCCCGTCATCGGCAACCGCTCCTTCGGCTCCGACCCTGCAGCGGTGGGCGAGCGCGGGCTCGCCTGGGCCGAGGGCCTGCGCGCAGCCGGGGTCATGGCCTGCGCCAAGCATTTCCCCGGCCACGGCGACGCCGACCTCGACTCCCACCTCGCCCTGCCGCGCATCCTGTCCGACAGCAGCACACTCGCCTCGGTGGAACTCCCGCCCTTCCGGCACCTCATCAACGGCGGTGTGGAAGGCGTCATGACCGCCCACCTGGAGGTGCCCGCACTGGACAGCGTGAGTGGCCTGCCCACCTCCCTGTCCCAGCATGTCATCGGCGATCTGCTCATCGACTCCCTCGGCTTTGAGGGGCTCGTCTTCACCGACGCGTTGACCATGGCCGGCGTGGCGGAACCCGTGCCGCCCGGGACCCGCGAAATCGAAGCCCTGCGCGCCGGGAACAACATCCTGCTGTTCCCGTCGTCGCCGGCCCTCGTCATCGACAGCATCATGGCCGCGCTTCAGTCTGGGCGCCTCGACACGGCCCGGGTCAATGCGGCCTGCCTCAAGGTCCTGCTCGCCAAGCAATGGGGCGAAAACACCCTGCCGATGCTCGGCCAGCTGCACCTGCCCTCCCTCCAGCAGGCCTTGCGCGGGCACATGCTCACCCGCCTCGGGCCGCTTCACGACAGCCGGTCTGACGACAACCTCACCCTTGTGGTGGTGGGCAACCGGGGCGATGCCCTTGCCGAACGGCTGCGGCTGACCCACCCCGACCTCACCGTGATCCGCCACGGCAAATCCGCCCTCGCTCCGGTCGACATCGCCGGCACGGTTCGGCGCGCTGCCGGGTCGGACCGCATCCTCCTCGCCTTCCTCGACGAGAGCAACCGTCCGTCCCGGCAATTCGGCATTCCGGAAGGAAGCGCGGCCCTCGTCTCTGCCCTGGCCGACCTCGATGCCGACCTCGACATTGGCGTCTTCACCAGCCCCTACGCGCTGCAGCACCTGGCCCACCCGGCCGATGCCGGTTGGCTCGTGGCCTACCACGAGGACGGCATGACCCAGACGGCCGCCGCCGCCGCGTGGTGCCAGGAAGGCCCCGCGCTGGGAAGGCTACCCGTGGATGTGGGCCCGTGGAAATCCGGCATGGGCCATCCAACGCAGGCGCGCCGCCTGCCCCGCGCAGCGGGCAACGCCGCCACCGAAAGGATGCGCGAGAGGCTGGACAGCCTGGCCGGAGAAGCCCTCGCCATGGACGCCACACCGGGCCTGCGGCTGCTCGTTCTGGCCGACGACTCCATTCGCCTGGACCTGAGCTACGGCACCCTCGGCGACTCGAGCCGGACGCCGGTCACCCGGGAATCCGTCTATGACCTCGCCTCGATCACCAAGGTGACCACCTCGACCCTCCTGACCATGATGGCCGTCGAACGCGGCATGCTCGATCTCGACCGGCCGTTGGCGGACATCCTGCCCGAGCGGCGGGGCGTGGACCTCGACAGGGAGCTCGGTCGGCGGTCCCTGAAGGACCTGCTGGCCCACCGGTCCGGCATGCCCGCCTGGATTCCGTTCTACCTCGACCTCATGGCCCACGACGACTCGACGGGAAGCGCCTTGGCCGAGGCCGACACGGCGGACGTCGACGGATGGATTGAACTCCGGCCCGGCCGCTGGATGGACCCGGCCTGGTGCGACACGATCCACCACCGCATCCGCACCACCGAGCCCGGCGAGCCCGGATCCTATCGGTACAGCGACCTGGGCTACTACCTGTTGCAGGACGTGCTCGAATCCCTCTGGGACCAGCCGCTGGACCAGCTCGCGGACAGCCTGATTCACCGGCCGCTCGGGCTGACCCGCATCGGGTACCGACCGCTCAGTTGGTGCAACGGGGCCGACATCGCCCCGACGGAGCTGGACACGGTGTTCCGCAAGCATTGGGTTCGGGGCACGGTGCACGACCCGGGGGCATCCATGATGGGCGGCGTGGCGGGCCATGCGGGCCTGTTTTCCGACGCCCACGACCTGGCCGTGATCCTGGAGACCCTGCGCCGTGGCGGGGAATGGAACGGCGTGCGCCTGGTGCGCCCGGAAACCGTGGAGGCGTTCACCACCCGGGCCTTCCCCGAAGAGGACAACCGCCGGGCCATCGGATGGGACAAGCCCGGCCTCGAAGAAGACAGCGGCGCCAGTGGCAACGCCGGCAGCTGGAGCAGCTTCGGGCACAGCGGTTTCACCGGCACCCTCGCGTGGACCGATCCCGAAGGAAGGTGGACGGCCGTGTTCCTGAGCAACCGCATCTGTCCGGATGCGGAGAACCGCACGCTCATCCGCGAGGACATTCGGACGCAGGCCCTGTTCATCATCGAGGAGGAGCTCGGGTTTCCCCACCGATTCGATGCCCCGGACTCCGCCGCTGCGGGGAGCAACTCCCCACGTTAACTTCGTCCCATGCGCGTAGGAATGGTGTGTTACCCCACCTTCGGGGGAAGCGGTGTCGTGGCCACGGAGCTCGGCAAGGCCCTCGCCGCCAAGGGCCACGAGGTGCACTTCATCACCTACGACCAGCCGGTGCGCCTCGGCAGTTTCCGGCCCAACGTCTACTACCACGAGGTTCGCATTTCGAAGTACCCTCTCTTCGACTATCCGCCCTATGAGCTCGTCCTCGCCTCGAAAATGGTGGAGGTCGCCCGACAGCAGAAGCTCGACCTGCTGCACGTCCACTACGCCATCCCCCACGCTTCGAGTGCCTACACGGCCAAGCAGATCCTGAAGGACAGTGGTGTCCACCTGCCGGTCATCACGACCCTCCACGGCACGGACATCACGCTGCTCGGCAAGGACCCGGGGTTTGAACCGGTCATCTCGTTTGCCATCAACCACAGCGACGCGGTCACGGCAGTCAGCTCGAGCCTGCGCAACGACACCTACAAGCTGTTTGGCATCAACCGGGACATCGAGGTCATCCCGAACTTCATCTGCCCGAGCCATTTCGCCGGACTCGGCAGCACGCACGACCGGGCCGAATTCGCCGGAGACGGGGAAGCGCTGGTCTGCCACGTGTCCAACTTCCGGCCGGTCAAACGCGTGGAGGACGTGGTCCGCGCCTTCGCCCGGCTCACCGAGCAGCGGCCCGCCCGGTTGCTGATGGTCGGGGACGGACCGGATCGGCCCGCCGCCGAACGGACGGCCCGGGACCTCGGGGTGGACGACCGCGTCACCTTCCTCGGCAAACTCAAGAACCCCCTGGAGGCCTTGGCCATTGCGGACCTCTTCCTGCTGCCTTCCGAGAGCGAGAGCTTCGGACTGGCCGCGCTCGAAGCGATGGCCTGTGGCGTTCCGGTGGTGGCCACGGAGGCCGGCGGGTTGCCCGAGGTGATCCGGCACGGGGTGAGCGGCATGCTGGCGCCTGTGGGGGACGTGGAACGGATGGCCGACCACGCCGCCTTCCTGCTCGACCCGGACAACCACGACCGCTTCCGCCGCCAGGCCCGCGAGCGCGCATCGGCCTTCCACATCGACGCTGTCCTGCCGAAGTACCTCGCGGCCTACGAGCGCATTCTGACTCCGCAACCGACTTCCTGATGGGCACCAACACCCGGCGCAAGGACGGCCGCATCGGCGACCGCATCACCTTCGACCAGACCGACGACCGCCTGCGCGTCGACATCCGCCAGGGCATTGCCCCGAGCCAGATGGCGCTGCTGACGGCGTGGCTCGTCGCCTGGTTCGTCCTCGAAGCCGCGGTGGTCTTCTTCTGGATTCAGGACTCGAGCGAAGGCAATGCGGCCCTCGGCTACGCCATTTATAGCGCGTTCTGGGCCTTTTTTGCCTTCCGCATCGGCAAGGTCTGGCTGTGGCGAATGCGGGGGCGCGAGGTGCTCGTCATCGACCGGAAGGGCTTGAGCATTGCCATGGCCTTCGGTGAGCGGGGATTGCCCGACTTTTTTGCCCACGGCGCCTACTCCCTGCCGAAGCGCATCGAGGACAACCCGCAGCAGATCCTGCGGACCTTCGAGAAGGCCTTCTGGTCCATGGGGGGCGAAACGCTGCAGTTCTCCAGCGGCAAGCGCACGATGGTGCTGGGCAAACAGCTCAGCGACCGCGACGCGGACACCCTTCTCAAGATGGTGCACTCCGCCGTCCGCCGGCTCTCCGCCGGCTGAGCAGGGCGTCAGTCCAACCCGCCCGTCAAGGAGCGGATCGCCGCAGCGTAGCCTTCGAGCCCCAGCCCGCAGATGACGCCTCGGCATACCGGACTGAGCAGGCTTGTGTGCCGGAATTCCTCCCGCGCGTGGATGTTGGTGATGTGCACCTCGATCACGGACGCCGGAATGGCCGCCACCGCATCGCGCAGGGCAACGGACGTGTGGGTGTAGCCGCCAGCATTCAGGACAATGCCGTCCGAAGAGAAGCCGACGTCGTGGAGGTGGTTGATGAGCTCGCCCTCGACGTTGGACTGGTAATGGCACAGCTCCAGCTCCGGGAAGGTGGCGCGCAGCGCGTCGAGGTAGGCCTCGAACGACGCGTGGCCATACTTCTCCGGCTCGCGCTGGCCGAGGAGATTCAGGTTGGGACCGTTGACGATGTGAAGGGCCATGGTACGGGTCAGTCGAGGGCGATTTCGTCGTGGGCGTCCACGAACAGGATGTTGCCAATGCCGTGGTGGGCTTCGAAGAGTTTGACGCCCTCGCGGCGGATGTCGGCATCGTTGAACCCGATGAAGGTGAGGTCCGCGAACTTGCTCCGCTCATCGATGAGCGCCTCCTTGAGGTCACCGGGGAATTCCTCCACCATCTCGATGTTCTGTTCGCTCACGGGGATGCGGCCCGCCTGGATCTGGTCGCGCAGGGCCTGTTCCTTCTTGGCCCGGTCCCCGTCGCGGTAGATGGAGAACACCTGGATGTTGGACTCGCGCCAATCCGGATGCCCCTGGAGGACGTACGCCATCAGGATCATCAGGCTCGCATTGGCACTGTCTTCGGGCGTGATCCAGATGTGGATGGTGCGCCGCTCGCCGAACCCGCGGAAACTGGAGCGCAGCAGGCAGAGGTCCAGTTGGGACCCGCGGAGGAGATCGTAGTTGGCGACCAGCTCTTCCGCACTCTGAGGCTGCTCGTCGATGTACTCGAGGAGGATGGCGTTGTTGCCCTGTCCGCTGATGCCGGGCAGCTGCACGCATTGGGCAATCGCCGAGGTGTAGGACGGCGAGACGATGGTGGACATGCTCACGCGGCTGCGCACCGCCTTGCCCATGTCGGCGAGCCCCTGTTTGGCCCGGATGGAACTGCGGAACGTGCGGGCGTCGAGGCGGCCCTCGATCAGGTGCACGTAGGTGCCGAAACCCTGGCGGTGGGCCAGCCAGCGCACCATGTCGAACGCCCCCGGCCTCCGGAACGTGTCCCGGCTCACGCCGAGCACCATCGGGCGCCAGTCCTTGCGGTCGAGTTCAGCGCGGTCCCGGCGCTGGAGGGTGAGCTGCAGGTAGCGGCTCAATTGGAACAGCATCCCGCGGAACAGGGCGACCATGCCGCTTTCTCCGCGGCGGGAGAGCCCCACGTAGATGACCGCCATGATGACGATGCTGCCCACCGCGTAGCTGAAGTTCATCAGGAACATCAGGTAGAAGCACGTGAAGGCCCCGATGAGGCTGAGGAACCAATGCGACCGGAACGTGGGCCGGTAACTGGGGCTGGCGGCGAAGTGCTCGAACAGGCTGACGAGGCAGATGGCGCCGTAGGTCACCATGAAGAACATGGAAATGATCTCGGCGACGGCGTTGATGTCCCCCAGCGAGACGAACACGAATCCGATTGCGCAGGTGACGATGGAAGCGATGACCGGCTCGTTGTCGGATTTGCGGCCGCGCTTCAGCCGGATGCCGATGGCCTTGGGGAAGATGCGGTCCACGGCGAGGGCCTGCAGCGTGCGGGGCGCGATGATGACGCTGCCGAGCGCACTGGACACGGCGGCGGCGGCGAGGCCCATCGGAATGAGGGGCGGCCAGATGGCGATGGCCTCCATGTACAGCTCATCGGACGCGAGCTGCTCGGGGCTGGCGCTCACCCAGAACTTGAGGGCCACGAAAATGTAGACCACGATGCCGGCCACGGTGGCCCACAGCGTGCCGCGCGGGATGGCGGTGGCCGGATCCTTCAGGTCGCCGCTGAGGCCCAGTCCGGCCGCAATGCCCGTGAAGGCCGGGAAGATGAAGGTGAAGACCTCGATGAACGAATACCGCGTGATGACCCTGCCGTCCGCTGTGGTGAAGGTGGCGTCAATCGTGCGCAGGATGTCCAGCTCGGCCTGCGGTTCCCCGGTGCCGGCAAAGAAGCTGATCAGCGCCAGCACGAGCACGGCGACCACGCCGTACAGGGCCTTGACCCCGACCTGCGCACCCTTGGTCAGCATCAGCAAGGTGAGCAAGGCCATGAAGCCGTAATTGATCTGCCACGGCTGGAGCACGATGCCCTGCGTCGTCTCGAGCCAGGCGGTCAGGTCCCGGGTGGAGACGGTGAAGGCAATGATGTAGAATGCCACACTGATGGCCTGGCTCAAGAACAGGGCGATGCCGATGGCGCCCCCGATGGACAGGCCGAACGACCGGCTGATCATGTAGTACGCGCCGCCGCCTTCCACCTTCTGGTTGGTGGCGATTTCCGCCACGGCCAGCGCCGTCGGGATGGTCACGAGGTGGCCGAGCAGGATGATGCTCAAGGTGGACAACAGGCCGACGTGGGCGACGGCGAAGCCGAACCGGAGGAACAGGATGGCCCCCAGAATGGTCGAAATCGCCGTCATAAAGACGGCGAACGTCCCCAGTCCCTTCTCCTGCATGAGTCGAAAATAGGCCCTGCCCCGGTTTGCTGCCGCCCTTCGGGACTGTGCTTTCGACGCGGTTGTCCACGGCCCACCCTTCATCCTTGGCCCCATGCAATCCACGTCCCTCCCTCCCCTGTCCCGGCTGTGCGCTCCTCGCCGGTTCCCCTGCTGCTTGCAGTGCGCCCTGCACATCCTGCTCCTGCTCTCTGCGGCCCTGCCCGTCCGCAGCCAGATCTGCCCGCCTCCCGCCCCGCTGTCTCCGCCCTGGCTGACCCCACCCGCGCAACCCTTCGAACACCACCTCTGGGTCGATGGCACCCTGATGTCGGCCAACGTTTATGTCCACCCCTGCGGTCTGGCGGCCTTCCGGCCCTTCGTGTTTGTCGAGGGCATCGACTTCGGGCTGTCCGGCAGTCTGCCTCCCCACCGCAACGGGGATTTCGGCTGGGCCCAGTTTCTCG
>JBMYZR010000053.1:0-14471 GCA_049610565.1 Flavobacteriales bacterium
CATCGGCTTGAGCGACAGGCTCAGCGAGGCGAGGATGGCACCGACCATCACCACCATCACGATGGCGAAGAGGAAGGTGTATCCGTTGGAGTTCTTGTTGAATGCCATGGTGTCTTGGATTCAGATTCAGGCGACGGCGGCAGAAGCGGCCAAGCGCTTCTCGCGACGGCGGATGTTGGCCTCGATGACGTAGTGGTCAATGGTCGGGGCCATGACGTTCATGAACAGGATGGCCATCATGACGCCTTCCGGGTAGGCCGGGTTGAAGACGCGGATCATGATGGAGAAGAAACCGCCGAGGAAGCCGTAGACCCACTTGCCGGTGTTGGTTTGGGCGGCACTCACCGGGTCGGTGGCCATGAAGACGGCGGCGAAGATCATGCCGCCCATCACGATCTGGTGGACCGGTCCGATGGTCATGTACGCGTTCAGGCCGAGCGCATTGAAGATGACGCCCATGACGAGGCCACCCACGATGAAGCTGGAGATGATGCGCCAGCTGCCGATGCCCGTCCAGATGAGGATGGCCGCACCGATCAGGGCAGCGAGGGCGCTGGTCTCGGCCACCGATCCGGGGATGGTGCCGATGAAGCAGTTCATGAGGGAGAACATGCCGCCGTCGGCGAACATGGCCATGACCCCATTGGACACCTCCCCGTTGACCGGCTGGCCCACCGTGTTGGCCAGGTGGCCGAGGGCGGTGGCGCCGGTGTATCCGTCGGCCAGCACGCCGCCAGCCTTGGAGGCCATGACGTTGTGGATCCAGATCTCACCGGACATCTGCTTCGGGTAGGCGAAGAAGAGGAAGGCGCGGGCCGTGAGGGCCACGTTGAGGATGTTCATGCCCGTGCCGCCGAAGACCTCCTTGGCGATGAGCACGGCGAAGGCCGTGGCGACGGCGACCATCCACAGCGGGACGTCGACCGGCATGATGAGCGGGATGAGCATGCCGCTGACCAGGAAGCCCTCGTTGATGGCGTGCCCGTTCATGCCCGCGATGACGAACTCGATGCCGAGACCGGTCGCGTAGCTGACGACGATGAGCGGGACCACCTTGATGGCCCCGACGATCAGCTTGTCCAGCAGCATGGCGTTCCACGGGTCGGCCGTGGTGATGTCACCGAGGCTCAGGTAGTACTGGTGACCGATGTTCCAGGTGCCGAACAGCAAGGCCGGAACCATGGCGACGATCACGAGGAACATCGTCCGCTTGAGGTCGATGCCGTCCCGGACGTGCACGCCTTTCTTGGTCGTGTGGCCCGGGGTGAACAGGAAGGTCTCGAGGGCGTCAAAGACGACCCAGAAGCGCTTGAGTTTGCCCTCTCCAGTGAAGTTGGGCTTGACGCGCTCTTCGATGAGTTTGTGCAGTGCCTTCATGATGGTGTGCTTCTCTGTGGTGCGATCAGGCGAATTCCTCGATCATTTGGTCCAGGCCCTTCCGCACGATGTCCTGAACCGCAAGTTTGGACGTGCAGACGTATTCGCACAGGGCGAAGTCCTCAGGGGCCACTTCGTAGATCCCGAGCTTCTCCATCCGGTCGATGTCGCCGACCATGATGGACTTGATGAGCTGGACGGGGTAGATGTCAAACGGGAAGACGGCGTCGTACTGGCCGCTGACCACGAAGGCCCGCTCCTCGCCGTTGTTGTTGGTGTTCAGGTCGTACTCCTTGCCCTTGGGCATCAGCCACGTCGGGAAGGCGCGGGATGCGCTGAACTTGTCGAAGCCGGGGCCGAGCCAGCCCTTCGTGAGGAAGAACAGGGGCTCGTGGCCTTCCGGGATGCAGGTGACCTGCTGGTCGAAGAAACCGAGGGCGCCATCGTCTCCCCGCTCGGTGCCGGTCAGCACGTTGCCGGAAATGACGCGGGTGTCCTCCATGGACACGCGGTCCTTGGCGATGTGGGCCATCGGGGTGCCGATGGTGGTGGACAACAAGGCCGGCTGGGAACGGCTGCCGGTCAGGGCCACCGTGCGCTTGCCGACGAACCGTCCGGCGGTCAATCCCTCGCCGAGGTTGGCGACGTCCTGCAGCCCGATGGTCCACACGACCTCGCCCTTGTTCATCGGCGCGACCTCGTGGATCTGGACGCCGACGTTGCCGGCAGGGTGCGGACCGGAGAAGGCGGTGATGTCCGCCTCGGTCACGCCGCTGAAGGTGTCGTCTCCGGCCTCGATGCCGAGTTGCACCTTCTTGCCGCCGCCCATCAATGTGTTGAGGAACGCCAGTCCCTGGCGGAAGGCGTCCATGCGGTCGCCCAGGACCTGGGCTGCACTCGGGGCCAACGGCGCGGAATCGTGAGCACTGACGAAAATGTCCCGCGGCTGGCTGTCCGGGGCCGGCATCACATCGAAGGGACGCTGACGCAGCATGGGCCAGAAGCCGTGGGCGAGCATGGCGCTGCGGACTTCCTCGGCCGAGGCGCTGGCCTGCAGTCCGGGGAAGGTCGCCTCCCCTGCCCCGCCGGCCACCACGTCCACGCGCAGGATGCGGCGCTTTTCGCCACGAACGGGCTCCTGTGCCGTGCCGGAAATGGCGCTGACGAATTGGATCGAGGGATTCTTTTTGTCCGTGAAGAGGACGTCACCCGCTTTCACTTCGGTGCCGGCCTTGACGGCCATGCGCGGGACGAGCCCGTGGAAGTCGGTGGGGTGAATGGAAAACCGGTCTGCGGCGGAAAGGGCATGGGTGTCGCCGTGGGCGCCGCCCTTGAGGCGGATGTCCAGGCCTTTCCGGATCTTGACGGATGCAGGCATGTGCAGGTGTACGTGCGGGATTTGCGCGGCAAATGTACGTGCTGAAAGCCCATCCTTCCCCGGCCAGGGTCATGGGGTGCATCGCCTTGTCCACATGACCCGGTGCAGAGTCCCACCGTCGGTATTTTTGGGCCGTGACCGACGTCCTCCTCGCCCCGCGCCGGGCAACTGCCATCCTGCTCTCCGCCCTGCTCTGTGCGGGCCTTCTCCCCCTCCGGTCCCAAAGCGTGCCCATCGCCTACACCGCGCCCCACATCGGTTCGGTGCGGCTGCATCCCGAAGGCGCGCCGCTGGGCGGTCCGTTCCTCGAGCTCGGCGGCGAGGCGCGTCTCGTTCTCCGTTATGACGACCTTTCCGGCGACTGGCCCGATCATGAGTGGACGTTGGTCCATTGCACGGCGGACTGGTCCGCATTCACCGACCTCAGCGATTGGGAGTACCTCGAAGGCTGGAACCCGGCCGAGGTGGACAACATCGAAAACAGCTTCGGTGGAGCGGTGTCCTTCGCCCACGCCGCCACCCCCATCCCCTCTCGCGACCTCGCTCCGAGCCGCAGCGGCAACTACCTGCTCATCGTGCACGAGTCGGGAGACCCCGATGCGGTCGTCCTCATGCGGCGCCTCGTGGTGTACGAGCGGCTGTGCACGGTCGACATCGCCTTCCGCCGCCCCCTCGACGCCGGCAAGGTGCCGACCCACCAGCGGTTGGAGGTCGAGGTGGAGTTGCCCCCCGGTCACCGCTGGACCAACCCCATGCGGGACGTCCGCCTCTCCGTCATCCAGAACGTCGCGTGGCCCTGGGCCGCTCACGACGTGGCCGCTGCCCGTGTGCTGGGCAACACCGTCAGTTTCGTCCAAAACGGGGGGCTGACCTTCGCCGGCGGGGACCGCTGGCGGTCCGCCGACCTCAAGTCGCTCGCCTACCTCGCCCCCGGCATCGACCGCATCAGCGAATCGCAAACCGGCGATGGCCCGCTGTGGAAGATCCGAATGTCCCGGGATGAGTCGCGGCGGTTCCGGATGCAGTCCAGCCGGCCGGATCTGAAGGGCGCGTTCACCACGCACAACGACCGGTTCGACGATGTGAACCTGACCTCGGATTACCTCGATGTCCAATTCAGGCTCGAGCACAAGAATTTCGGCGAGGTGCCGGACGTGTACCTCTTTGGCGCCGTGTCCGGTTGGAGCCTCGACCCGGCCTTCCGCATGGAGTACCACGCCGAGGACAACGAATACCGGCTCGACCTGCTGCTCAAACAGGGGTGGTACGACTATCAATATGTGACCCCGGATGGGGGGGACATTGCCTTTGAAGCCTCCCATGCGGGAACGCCCAACCGGTACCATGTCCTGGTCCACGTCCCGGCCCCGGACGGGACGGATCGCATCGTGGGCTTCGAGGCGCTTGATTCAAATTGACAGAGTATTATTTGGCTTTCGTCGTCATTTTTTGCTAAATTGAGGACATGCCACGCAACCGAACATACCGAGCGACGACGGAGGGAATCCGCGTTCATGTTCGGAGTCGCTACGAGTCTGAATTTTCCCGTCCGGAAGAAAACCGGTTCATCTTCTCGTACCGGATCATCATCGAAAACCGGAGCCACAAAGGCATCAAGGTCATGCGCCGTCAGTGGCACATCGTCGATGCCATGGGCCACCGCCGCAAGGTGGTCGGCAACGGGGTGGTCGGGGTCCAACCCGAGATCCTGCCGGGCCGTGTGTTTGAATATGACAGCGCCTGCGACTTGCGCTGCGAGATGGGCCAGATGAGCGGGAGCTACACCGTCCAGTACCACGACGCCAGTAAGGACAGCGTGCCATTCGAAGTGCGGATTCCGGCCTTTTCGCTGGAAGCCCCGTGGATGCTGAGCTGACTCGCCATGGCAGGCCGCAATACTTTTGCGGCATGCGCACCCCCGCACCCTTTCTTCTCACTGCATGGGCCACGGCTTGCCTGGCCCAGTCTGCCTGCGGTCAATCGGCCTTCACGGACATCCTTGAAGAACACGAGCTCGCCGGCATGAGCGTGGTCACCCGTTGTGGCGACGCGGTCTCGATCGAAGCGCACGTGGGCATGCGGGACATCGAGCGGGACCTGCCGGTCAACGCCAACACCACCTACCGGATGGCCTCCATCAGCAAGGGGGTCGTCGCCTTGGTGGTCGCCAAGCTCGTCGAAGACGGCACCCTCGCCTACGACGCCCCCCTCGCCCAATACCTCGACTCCCCTCCTGTTCACCCCGGCCATCCCGACATCCCCCTGACGGTCCAGCACCTGGTGACGCACACCTCGGGCATTCGGGACGGTTCGGGCTACTCGGATTTCCTGTCGGCCAGCTACGCGGGCATTCCCGACGTGCCGTCGCTGGGCAGCGTCCTCGACCCCGGCGGCGAATTCCACACCGGCAACATGTGGGGCACGTCCGCTCCGGGCGAATGGTACCAGTATGCCAACCTCAACTTCGGCGTGCTGGCCACGGTCATGGAAGGCGCGACCGGCATGCGCTTCGACGAGATCATGGAAGCGCACCTCTTCGGCCCGTTCGGCATCGACGCCGGGTACCGGGTACAGGATCTGGACGAGATCAACGACCTCGCCGTGCTCTACCGACAATACAATGGCAATTGGGCCCCTCAAGCCGACCAATACGAGGGCGTGATGCCCGCCGGTCCCGATTGGTCCGGCTACCTGCCCGGCACCAACGCCGTCTGCTTCTCGCCTCAAGGCGGATTGCGGATCAGCGCTGAAGACCTGACCGTCCTCGCCCGCCTGTGGAGCGCCGGCTCCGCGCCCGCTGCAGACGGCCTCCCTCTGGCCTACCTCTCGAACGCGTCGCTGGCGGACCTGACCGCCCTGCAATGGGAGTACAGCGGTTTCGGAGGGGGCAACGGCAACAACTACTACGGCCTGTTCAATGCGTGGGCGCGGGGGCTCCACCTCGCCGCCAGCGGAAATGGGGACGACGAGGTCATTCCGGACGTGGCGGTCTCGCCGTTCATTGGGCACCCCGGTGAGGCGTACGGGCTGATCAGCGACGCTTACGCGACGCCCGACGGCAGCTGGAACTTCGCCTTCTGCACCAACGGCAAATGGGACGGGTTCTCCAGCGGGCCGGCCAGTGCGTACTACGCGGTGGAGCAGGATGTGTTTGCCGCCTTGCGGGAGGACCTCCTCGCCTGCCTCGCCTCCCGCGTTGACCCCGTGCGGATGCCGGACATCCAGGTGCTCGGCCTGCACCGCGCGGGGGACACCACGCTCCGGTTGGGCATTCCCGCGTCGTGGACCGACAACGTGACCGTCCGTCTCGTGGGGCCGGATGGCCGGGAGGTCGCCCGACCGTCGGGGGCGCCGGACCGTGCTGGCCTGATTCAGCTCGACACCCCGCCCCTCCCCGGCGGCTGGCTCGTGGGGCGGGTGCAAGGCCCTGCCGGCACGCCGCCCGCCCGCTTCCTGCTCGTGGTCGGGCAGTGAGCCGACGCTCTCGGTACCTTGCGCCCATGACGTCCACTCCCAGCACCGTCTTCATCACCGGCGCCAGCAGCGGCATCGGCGCCGCCACTGCCGACCTGCTCGTGCGGCAGGGGCACCGCGTGTTCGCCTGTGCCCGTCGCCAGGATCGACTCGACGCCCTCGTGGCCGCCCTGCCGGAGGACCTCCGAGACCGCATGGCCGTCCGGGCCCTCGATGTGCTCGACGTGGACGACCACCAGCGCGCCGTGGCCGAGTGCGTCGACCGCTTCGGTGGCCTCGATGTCGCCATTCCCAATGCCGGACTCGGCATCTTCGAAAACATGGGCGAAGCGCGGCTGGAGGATTGGCACACCATGGTGGACGTCAACGTCAAGGGCGTGCTGACCACCCTGCATTGCTGCCTGCCCCACCTGAAGGCGGCCAAGGGCCTCGTGGTCAACATCGGCTCGGTCGCCTCCCGGCACGTCTTCCCGTTCAGCGGGGTCTACTGCGCCACCAAGCACGCCGTGCTGGCGTTGGGCGAGGCCATCCGGCAGGACCTCCGCAGCGAAGTCGCGTCGACCACCATCTGTCCGGGTGCGGTCAACACGGACTTCATTGAGCAGACGCGCAATGCGGACCTGCTCGATCAATACCGGCCGAACTTCAAGAAGGGCATGCAGCCAGACTTCATCGCCGACCACATTCTCCACGCCATCGAGAACCGGGGGCGCGGCATCGTCTCCGACGTCACCCTCAGACCCGACTTCATTTGACGGCGCCTTCTCCATCCGAGCGCCCGCAGCGCATCGTCTTTCTGTCCACCTCCATGGGGTGGGGCGGACTGGAGATGAACCTGCTCCGCCACGCCCGCTGGATGGCGGCCGAGGGGCACATCGTCCGGTTGCTGTGTCTCGAGGACTCCCCCCTGCACCGGGCCACGGTCGCCCACATCCAATCGGAGGACGGCCGGGCGCAAAACTTTGACTGCAGGACGGTGCGGCGGGGGCTTCGTTACCTCGCCTTTGCCACGGCCATCCACCGCGCCACCCGCCTCATGCGATACCGCGCGGATTGGCTCTGGGTCCGCGACCCGCGGGATCTGGACGCCTCCGCCTGGGCGCGGCGCTTCGTTCGCCTCTTCGGGGGCTCGACGCGGCTGCTCTTCCACCAGGGCATGCAGATTCCGCGGCCCAAGAAGACCCCCTACCACCGGTTCCGCTTCGGCGCGATTGACGCGTGGGTCAGCCCGTTGGACTGGCTCAAGGAGCAGGTCAACCGCCACACGGCTGTCTCCCCGGACCGCACCCACGTCATCCCCCTGGGCCTCGACGACAAGTGGTTTACGCCGATCAACGACTCCATCCAGCACCGCCGTCAGTGTCGCTTGGAACTGGGGCTTTCCCAGGAGTGCTTCGTGATCACGCTCGTGGGCCGCATTGACCGGAAGAAGGGACAGGACGTCCTGATCCGAGCGCTCAACGAAATGCCGCCCGACGCCCACGCGCTGATCGTCGGCGACCCCACACTCGACCAGCTCAGCGACTACTTCGACGAGGTGAGGGCGCTGGTCAAGGAGAAGGAGCTGCAATGGCGGGTGCATTTCCGTCCCTACCTCGACTTCCCCCGCCCGGCCTATGTCGCCTCTGACGCCGTTGCCGTCTGCTCCCAACAGGAAAGCGTGGGCACGGTCACGCTTGAGGCCATGGCCAGCGGCTGTGCCATCGTCGGCACGGAGAACGGCGGCACCGGAGAGCTCCTCGGCGAGGGCCGGGGCTGGACGTTCCCGCCCGGCGACGCCTCCACGCTGGCCACCCAGCTCATGCAAATCCGCAACCACCCGGACACCGTGGAACCCCGCGTGAAGGCCGGGCAGGACTACATCCAAGGCCACCGCCGGGAAGCCGTCCTGACCCTGTGGCAGAACCTCCTGCACGAGCGGACCACCGGTGCGGGCTAATTTTGTCGGCCCATGGCCGCATTGACCCAGGAAATCGCCCGGCGGAAAACCTTCGCCATCATCAGCCACCCGGACGCGGGCAAGACCACGCTCACGGAGAAGTTCCTGCTGTTCGGCGGGGCCATCCAGACCGCCGGGGCCGTGAAGTCCAACAAGATCACGAAGACCGCCGCGTCGGACTTCATGGAGATCGAGCGGCAGCGGGGCATCTCGGTGGCGACGTCCGTGATGGCCTTCGAATACCAGGATTGCCTGATCAACCTGCTTGACACGCCGGGTCACCGGGACTTTGCCGAGGACACCTACCGCACGCTGACCGCCGTGGACAGCGTGATCCTGGTGATCGACTGCGTCAAAGGCGTCGAGGCGCAGACCGAGCGCCTGATGGAAGTCTGCCGGATGCGCGACACACCGGTCATCATCTTCATCAACAAGATGGACCTCGAGGGACGCGACGGGTTTGACCTGCTGGACGAGCTGGAGGAAAAACTCAGCATCAAGGTTCGGCCGCTGTCCTGGCCAATCAGCCAGGGCCATACGTTCCAGGGCGTGTACAACCTGTTTGACAGCACCCTGCGCCTCTTCCAGAGCGACAAGCAGCGCGTGACCGAAGACCTGCTCAACATCTCGGGCCTCGACGATCCGTCCATCGGCGACCTCGTGGGCGAGGACCATGCGGCCCAGCTCCGCGAGGACGTGGAAATGGTGGAGGGCGTGTACGACCCCTTCGACATGGAGGCCTATGCCCGGGGTGAGGTCGCCCCGGTCTTCTTCGGCTCCGCCGTCAACAACTTCGGCGTGCAGGAGATGCTGGACTCCTTCATCCGCATCGCCCCCACCCCGCGGCCACGGCCCACCTCCCAGCGCGAGGTCGAGCCGACCGAGGAGAAATTCAGCGGGTTCATTTTCAAGATCCACGCCAACATCGACCCGCGCCACCGGGACCGCATCGCCTTTTTGCGCGTGTGCAGCGGGACCTTCAAGCGGGGCGCCTTCTACACCCATACCCGGCTCGGCAAGAAGCTCAAGTTCGCCAACCCCGCCACCTTCATGGCGTCCGCCAAGGCCGTGGTGGACGAGGCCTATCCCGGCGACGTCGTCGGTTTGTACGACACCGGCAACTTCAAGATCGGCGACACCCTGACCGAAGGCGAGGACCTGCAGTTCCAGGGCATTCCCAGCTTTTCGCCGGAGATCTTCAAGGAGCTCCAGAACGACGACCCGATGAAGTCCAAGCAGCTGGAGAAGGGCATCCAGCAGCTCACCGACGAGGGCGTGGCCCAGCTGTTCGTGATGAACCCCGGCAACCGGAAGGTGGTCGGCACGGTGGGTGAGCTCCAGTTCGAGGTCATCCAGTACCGGCTCGAGCACGAGTATGGCGCCAAGGCCAGCTTCGTCCCGAAGCGGTTCCACAAGGCGTGCTGGCTGACCGGCGACGAGGAGAAGATCGCCGAGTTCAAGCGGCTGAAGGTCTCCGAGATGGCGGTGGACAAGGACGGCAACGACGTCTACCTCGCCCCCTCGGAATTCCTGCTCGACATGGAGCGCGGCAACTTCCCGGAGATCACCTTCCACACGACCTCGGAGTTCAAGACCGCCCAAGCGGTGTGAATTCGCTTTCGCGGGCGGCCTGCCCGCCTACCTTTGGCGCATGCCGAGTCCGTTCCGCCTCGCGGCCCTCATCCTCCTGTTGTCCTGCATCCCCGGCCTGTGGGCCCAGCAGGACGGCGCCTCCCCCACCGACACCACGGCCTCCGGCGTTCCGCCCCTCGTGGTCCAGCTGACCGGCGTGGTGGTCGAGGGCGACTCCCTTGGACCGGTTCCGTTTGCCACGGTCTACCGGGCCCGGGACCAGCGCGGCACCATCACGGACGAATACGGCTTCTTCGCCATCCCGGCGCGGGTCGGCGACACGGTGCGCTTCAGCTCCATCGGCCTGACCGAGTCCTACCTCGTGGTGCCGGACCTCACCGGCCAGGAGATGCCGGACCGCATGAGCGTCGTCCAACCGCTCGGACGGGACACCGTCATGATGGACGAGGCCCGCATTTACCCGTGGCCGAGCCGGGAGCGCTTCAAGGAGGAGTTCCTCGCGCTGCGCCTCGAGGCCGACGCCCGCGAACGCGCCCGCCGCAACCTCGACTTCGATCCCATGGCCCTGTATGACCGCATGTCGGAAATGGGCTCCAGTCCGCAGGAGAACTTCCGCGCCCTGCAGGCGCAGCAGGCCCAGATGGCCGGCATGCAAGGCGGGGTGCCCCAGATCAGCCTGCTCAATCCGCTGGCCTGGGGGCAATTCATCAACGCCCTCCGCAACGGCGAGTTCCGCAAGCGCTGACCCCGCCGTGCAACACTTTGGCTTCCTTCCCGTTGAACGCTCCGTGAGACCCCTTGGCCTCCTTGTTGCGTTTCTGCTGCTGAGCCTCGCCGGCACCGCCCAGACCTACCGCGTCTTCGGCCGGGTGACCGATGGCGCCGGCCAGCCTCTCCCCGGGGCCACGGTGCTGCCCCAAGGCAGCCGGTCCGCCGCCGTGACGGACGCCGATGGCCGCTACGACCTCCCCCTCCGAGACCCCGGCGAAGTGGCCATCCGGTTCACTTTCATCGGCTACGACCCCCTGACCCGCAAGGCGATCCCCACGCCGGAAGGCACCCGCCTCGACGTCCGGCTCCGCGCCGGTGTCGCGCTCAACCAGGCCGAGGTGGAAGCCGACGGCACGCGGACGAGCCCCATCCAACGGATCGACCCCCGTGTCGCCTCGCGCGTGCCGAGCGTGCGGGGCACGGTTGAGGACCTGTTGATCCAGGCCCCGGTCAACTTCACCAGCGAGCTCTCCAGCGCCTACAACGTCCGCGGGGGAAGCTTCGACGAGAACCTCGTCTACGTCAACGGCATCGAGGTCTATCGCCCCTTCCTCGTGCGGGCCGGGCAGCAGGAAGGCCTCTCCTTCCCCAACCCCGACATGATCCAGTCCATCCGCTTCTCCGCGGGCGGGTTCGAGGCCAAATACGGGGACCGGATGAGCTCGGTGCTCGACATCCAATACCGCCGGCCGCAAGGCTTCGCGGGCCGGGCGACGGCCAGTTTGCTCGGCGGCCAATTCCAGGTGGAGGACGTGTCGGACAACGGACGGTGGACCTACAACCTGGGTCTCCGCTACCGCAACAATGGCTACGTGCTCGGCAGCCTGGACGAAACCGGTGAGTACCGGCCGGTCTACACCGACCTGCAGGGCTACATCACCTACGACCCCGACGGCTACGGCCCGTGGGAAATCCAGGCGCTCGCCACCGCCGCCCAGAACCAGTATCGGTTCATTCCGCAGACGCGGGAGACCAACGTCGGCACCATCAACGAGGCGCTCCGCCTGACGGTCTACTTCGACGGCCAGGAGGTCACGCAATACCGCACCGGCTTCGGCGCCCTCGCGGCCGACCGGGTCACGCCCACTTCCCGGGTGCGCCTCATCGCCTCGGCCTTCCGCACCGACGAGCAGGAGACCTTCGACATCCTCGGCGGCTACTTCCTCAGCCAGCTCGAGCGCGATCCGGGCTCCGACGCCTTTGGCGAGGCGCTCGGACTTCAAGGCGTCGGGTATTTCCTGAACCACGCCCGCAACGATCTGCAGGCCACGGTGCTGACCGGCAGCGCGCGCGGTTCGTTCACCCGGGCCAAGGAGGCCCATCTCATCGAGTGGGGCGTCCAAGCCCGCCACGAGATCATCGACGACGCCCTCAACGAGTGGGAGCTCGTGGACAGCGCCGGCTACATCGTGCCCCACCCCGAAGACAACATCGGCTACACCGACCCCGACGACCGGCCCTTCCAGGAAATCCTGCTGCAGGACGTGGTCCGGACTGAAAACCGCACGGCCTCCAGCCGCCTGATGGCGTTCCTGCAGGACACGTGGAAGGGCACGTGGAGCGACGGCAGCGAATGGGAACTGCACGCCGGTGCCCGGCTGCACCATTGGACCTTCAACGGCCAGACCGTGGGCGGACCCCGCGTCCACGCCGCCTGGAAGCCGAAGTGGTCGATGGGCACCGATTCGCTCGGCAATCAGGTCATGCGCGATGTGGCGTTCAACCTTGCCGGCGGCTGGTATTGGCAACCGCCCTTCTACCGCGAGATGCGCGACCTCTCCGGTGTGGTCAACCCGGACATTCAGGCCCAGCGCGCGTTGCACCTCATCGCGGGCGCCAACTACCGCTTCGACTGGCACGGACGTCCCTTCCTGCTCAATGCGGAGGTGTACCACAAGGATTTGAACTCGCTCATCCCCTACGAGGTCGAGAACGTCCGCCTGCGCTACTACGCCGACAACAACGCCGTGGGCCGCGCCACCGGCCTCGACCTGATGCTCAACGGCGAGTTCATCGACGGCATCCAGAGCTGGATGCGGATGAGCTTCCTGCGCGCTGAGGAGGACCTCATCGACGACGGCTACTACGACTACTACAACGAAGCCGGCGAGCTCATCGTCCCGGGCTTCTCCTTTGACCCGGTCGCCACCGACAGCACGCTGGTGCAGCCAGGGTTCATCCCCCGCCCCACCGACCAGCGCTTCTCCATGTCCATGCTGTTCCAGGACGAGATGCCCGGCGCCCCGGAATACAAGGTCCTGCTGAGCCTCTTCTACGGCACGGGCCTGCCCTTCGGCCCGCCGGACTTCTCCCGCTACAAGGACACCCTGCGCCTGCCGGCCTACCGCCGGGTCGACATCGGCTTCTCCCGCGACCTCTTCCTCGGCGACCGCGGCCGCCTCAAGAAGGATGGCTCGGACCGCGCCAAACCCCTCGAAGGCTTCGTCGCCCTCGAGGTCTTCAACCTCCTCGGCATCCGCAACACCATCAACCACACGTGGATCCAGGACGTCACCGGCCGGCGCTACGCCATCCCCAACTACCTGACGTCGCGGCGCATCAACCTCAAGTTCGCCCTCCGCTTCTGAGCCCCCGATATTCCTTCAAAAGAGAGGGCCGGACTGATTGACAGCCCGGCCCCCGGTTTTGGTTTGCTGCGCAGAGGCGGCGAGTCAGATGATCACTCGTCGTCGTCAGTCGCGTCGTCGTTGTTGGCGTCGTCGTTCATGCCGTCGGTGGGCTCATCGCCGTCGTTGGCAGGCTGCTCCTCCGGGACCTCGAGGCAGGTCTGGTAGAGGGCGAGGAACGGCGTGAGGTCGAAGGCGGAGAAGCAGGAGTCCTCTTGGAAGAATGGGTTGTAGCCTTCGACACCGGTCGTGTCCGCACCGCACACGCCGAAGAGGCAGAGCAGGTGGGTCAGGTCGGCCACCGTGTAGCAGTAGTCGCCGTTCCAGTCCGGGTTGTAGGCCGGCGGGATGAGGGCTTCCACCTCGTCGCAGAGGCCGTCGCCGTCCTCGTCGTTGAGGCAGTTGCCGTCACAGTCGAGGTAGAACTCGTCCGGGTAGGTGCAGCTGCCGTCCTCGTCGGTGGCGGCGGGGTTGTAGTTGCAGGCCTCGGGGTCCTGGCAGCCGGCAATCTCGTCCTCGTCGCACACGTCGTCGCCGTCGAGGTCGTTGAGGCAGTTGCCGCCACAGTCCACGTAGTCCTTTCCGTAGAGGTCGATTGGGTAGTCGCAGGTGCCGGCATCGGTCGCGGTGGCGTCGTAGTTGCAGGCGTCCTCCTCCTGGCAGCCCACGATTTCGTCCTCGTCGCACACGCCGTCGCCGTCGGTGTCGTTGAGGCATTCGCCCTCGCAGTCGACGTTGTCGACGCCGTAGAGGTCGATCGGGTAGTCACAGGGAGCCGGGTCCGTGGCGGCCGGGTCGTAGTTGCAGGCCTCGGCCTCCTGGCAACCGACAATCTCGTCGTCGTTGCAGACGCCATCGTCGTCGGCATCGTTGTCCACGATCACGCCGTCCTCACAGGTCTCGCAGATGCCGTCGACGTAGGTGCAGGACCCATCGTCGATGGTGGCCTCGTCGTCATAGTTGCAACCCGCAGCGTCGGTGCAGCCCGCGCAGCTCAGGTACTCGCAGGACCCATCGTCATCGGTGGCGGCCGCATCGTAGTTGCACGCGCCGCTCTCCGTGCAGCCCTCCACTTCGAGCTCGTCACAGACGCCGTCGGTGTCGCTGTCGTTGAGGCAGTTGCCATCGCAGTCGTAGTACTGCTCGGCATAGGTACAGGAACCGTCATCGTCGGTTGCTGCATCGTTGTAGTTGCAGGCCATGTCGTCCTGGCAGCCGGGAATCTCCAGCTCGTCACAGACGCCGTCGCTGTCGCTGTCGTTGAGACAGTTGCCGTCGCAGTCGTAGTACTGGTCGGCGTAGGTGCAGGAGC
>JBMYZR010000054.1:0-3479 GCA_049610565.1 Flavobacteriales bacterium
CGGGAAGCCACCAAGCTCCCCGTGAGCGGCGGGGTCCCGCGGTATGAGGACATCACCGACAAGGAATATGTACTGGTGGCCAGCAAGAGCCCGCGCCACCCGACCACGGAGGCGTTCAGGGGATTGAGGACGAACCTCCAATACCTGCTCAACAAGGACGGCCAGAACACCATCCTGATTTCGAGCATGCACCCTGGAGAGGGCAAGACGTTCACGGCGACCAACATGGCGGCCCTGATGGCGCAGGCGGGAAAGAAGACCCTGCTCATCGACTACGACCTCCACAAGCCCCGGGTGCACAAGGCACTCGGTGTGCCCCGCGGCACCGGCCTCAGCGGTTACCTCATCGGGCAGGTGCCCTGGTCGATGGCCGTCCAGCCCACGGACATTTCAGGACTCGACGTCATCACCTCCGGTCCCGTCCCGCCGAATGCCTCCGAGCTCGTGCTCAACGACCGCACCGACGAGCTCATCGCCGAAGCGAGGAAAGCCTACGACTTCGTGGTCATCGACACCCCGCCGATCCTGCTCATCACCGACGCCCTCGTGCTCATGCGGCACGTGGACCGGGCCCTGCTCGTGGCCAACGTCAAGCGGGCCAACGTGCGCGGCATGCGCCAGCTCGAGGAACTGCTCCAGCAGAACAGCATCGAGCACGTGAGCATGGTGCTCAATGGCATCGTGCCCACCCGCTGGCGTTACTATGCCTCCAAATACGCCTACCGCTACCTCTACAGCTATGGGTATGGCGGATACGGCAGCTACACCGGGTATGGTGGCTACGGGTATGGAGGCGTGCGCTACGGCGAAGACGACGAAGACTGACCGATGTGCGACATCACGGGCATCCACGGCAAGGCGGACTCCGACACCTGGGCTGCCGCGCACCGCATGACCGCCGCATTGGCCCACCGCGGGCCGGATGCGGAAGGCCATTGGACGGATGACCGCAACGTCATCCTCGGCCACCGCAGGCTGAGCATCCTCGACACCTCCGACACGGCCAACCAACCCATGGCCAGCTGGTGTGGACGCTACGTCATCGCCTTCAACGGAGAGGTCTACAACTACCGCGAGCTGCGGGAGGAACTCGACTATCCGTTCAAGACGTCCGGCGACACCGAAGTCGTGCTCGCTGCGCTCCGCGAATGGGGCGTCAATGCGCTCCACCGGCTCAACGGCATGTTCGCGTTGGCCCTCTGGGATTCGCAGGAAGAGCGGCTGTTGCTGGCGAGGGACCGGATGGGCATCAAGCCCTTGTATCTGCACAGCTCGTCAGAGGGGCTCCTTTGGGCCAGTGAAATCCGAAGCCTGCTGGCATCCGGCCGGGTGGACCGCACACTGAACCGGGCCGGGGTCATCGATTTCCTGCGGTACCAGACGGTCCACGGTCCGCACACCCTCATCGAGGGCGTGGAGATGCTGCCCGCCGGACACCTGCTCTGGGCGGACGACAACGAAATCCGGACGGAAGCCTGGTGGGACGCGGGCAAAGCCGGTGCGGACCTCGCTGAGCAAGGGGCGCCCTGGACCTACAAAGCGGGTCCCGCGGCCAACCGCATCCGGGAACTGCTGATGGACAGTGTAGACCTGCGGATGCGGTCCGATGTGCCCTTCGGCGCCTTCCTGTCGGGCGGCATCGATTCCAGTGCCGTTGTGGCGCTGATGTCCGAGGTGGGCGACCGGAAGGTGGCCACCTTCAACGTGGCCTTCCACGAGGACGAGTTCGACGAAAGCCGGTACGCCCGCATGGTGGCCCAGCGCTATGACACGGACCACCACGAGATCCGGTTGTCCGCCGATGACTTCCTGCACGCGGTGCCGGATGCGCTGGCGGCCACCGACCACCCCAGTGGCGATGGCCCCAACACCTTTGTCGTCTCCCAGGCAACCAAACAGGCAGGCCTGACCGTCGCCCTCAGCGGATTGGGCGGGGACGAGTTGTTTGCCGGCTACCCCGTCTTCCGCAGAACCGCCGACTTGCTGGACAAGCGCTGGTCCATGGCCTGGCCCCACGGACTCCGCAAACTGGCCGGTGCCGCCTACCGGGCTGCGCGGCCGGGCATTGCCGCCGACAAGTTCGCCACCCTCCTCGCCGGGGACACCCTCCACCCTGACGCGACCTACCCCATCAGCCGCCGCGTCCTGCTCGAACCGGATGTCCGGCGCATGACCCCGTTGGCCCCTGTCGGCGACAGCGTGGCCCTGTGGTGTCGCGACGTCTTGAACGCTGCCCCCGCCAAGGGGCTTCCGGTCTTCAGCCGCATCAGCCTGGCGGAGATGCACACGTACATGCAGCACGTCCTGCTGCGGGACACCGACCAGATGTCCATGGCCCATGCGCTGGAGGTACGGGTGCCCTTCCTCGACCACCGCCTCGTCGAGACGGCCCTCGCCATCTCCGACCCCGTCAAATTCCCGCACACGCCCAAGGAACTGCTGACCCGCGCCCTTGGCGAGCGGTTGCCGCGCGAGATCATCGACCGGCCCAAGATGGGCTTCACCCTGCCGTGGGAAGTCTGGATGCGCGGCCCCCTCGAGGCCACCTGCCGCGAAGGCCTGCAGGTGCTGGTAGAGCGCGACCTGCTGCACAGCCAATCAGCAGACGCCCTCTGGTCCGCCTTCGAACAGGGCCGGACGACCTGGTCCCGGGTGTGGACCCTCGTCGCGTTGGGACAATGGATCGACCGCCATGGCCTCTCCTGAATCCCGCCCCACCGTCCTGGTCGCCATCGATTGGTACCTGCCGGCCTTTCGGGCCGGGGGCCCCATCCGCAGCATCGCCAACCTCGTGGCCGCCCTCGGCGACGACATCGACTTCCGCATCGTCTGCGGAGACCGGGACCTCGGCGCGAGCGAACCTCTGCCCGTCGACCTGGACACCTGGCACACGGTAGGGAAGGCCCACGTCCTCTACCTCCCCAAAGCGGACTGGACAGCCGCGCGGTGGACCGCACTCCTGTCGGACACCCAACCAGACCTCCTGTACCTGAACAGCCTCTACAGCGGTCCGTTCAGCCGGCTGCCCTGGAAGGTGGCCCGGGCCATGGGTACGCCGACCACGCTGGCCCCGAGAGGCATGCTAGGACCAGGCGCCCTGTCCGTCAAGCCCCTCCGCAAACGCGCTTGGCTTTGGTTGCAACGGTTGACCGGCGGATACCGGGACATCCGCTGGCATGCCAGCACCGAGCAGGAGGCCGAGGAAATCCGCACCTGGTTCCCAAGCGCCAGCATCCATGTGGCATTGAACCTGCCCGTCCCCTTCTCTCCGATGCCGTCCAACCGACAGGCAGGTACCCTCCGCATCCTCAGCGTCGGGCGCATCCACCCGATCAAGAACTACCCCTTCGGTGTGGACGTGGCCGGATCTCTTGTCCAAGCCGGAACGCGCGTTGAGTACCGCATTGTCGGGCCCATCGAAGATGCAGCCGAAGCTGACCGCATCCAACGGCAATCCGAGGCGATCGAGCTCGAGCTCG
>JBMYZR010000054.1:3579-14222 GCA_049610565.1 Flavobacteriales bacterium
GCAGCCGAAGCTGACCGCATCCAACGGCAATCCGAGGCGATCGAGCTCGAGCTCGTCGGCCCCGTTTCGCCCGCAGAGACGGCCGGCCATTTCGGGTGGGCCGACCTCGTGCTGGTGCCCAGCTTCAACGAGAACTTCGGGCACGCTGTCGCCGAGGCTGTGGCGTGTGGAAAGCCTGTCCTCGTCTCCGACCAGACCGCCTGGTCCGCCCTCAAGCCGGGCCACTCCGTGCGCTGCCTCCCCCTGGACCTCGCAGCCTGGACCGAGGCCGCCCAAGCGCTGCTCGACCTGTCGCCGGAAGACCTCATCGCAACCTCCGAGGACACCCACCGACGCTGCCTCCTCGGCCCGTCCCATCTTGCGGCCCAACGCGCCCTGTTCACGCCATGACCGTCTCCGTCGTCACCGTCACCTACAACGCGGCCGCCACCGTGGCCGAGGCCGTGCGCAGCGTCGTGGAACAGCAGGGCGACTTCACCCTCGACTACCACATCGTCGACGGAGGATCGACCGACGGCACGCTCGACTGCATCCGGCCGTTCGAAGACCGCGTGGCCCAGGTCACGAGCGAACCCGACCAAGGGCTGTATGACGCCATGAACCGCGGCGTCGCCCGGGCCAAGGGAGACATCGTCGGCATCCTCAATGCGGACGACCGCTTCGCCGACCCGCAGGTCATCGCCGACGTGCTCGCCACCTTCCGGGACACCGAAGCCGACGGCGTCTATGCTGACCTCGATTACGTCGACGAGACCGATGGGACCACCGTGACCCGACGCTGGACCTCCGGAGAACCGGGGGATTTCCGGCGCGGCTGGATGCCGCCCCATCCGACCCTTTTCGTGCGGCGCGAGCTCTACGAACAGCACGGGCTGTTCAACCTGCAACTGAGGAGCGCGGCCGACTACGAATTGATGCTCCGCTTCTTCCATTTCCGCGGAGCCGAACTCGCCTACCTGCCGCGGGTCACGGTCAAAATGCGAGCGGGTGGACAATCCAATGCCTCCCTGTCCAACCGGATCAAGGCCAACGCCGAGGACGCCAAGGCGTGGCGCCTCAATGGCGCGAAGCCTCCGGCGCTCCTGCGCCTGCAGAAGCCCCTCAGAAAACTGGGGCAGTTCGGAGGGCGCTGAGCCCGATCAGCGGAGGCTGTAGTTCGGCGCCTCGCGGGAGATCATCACATCGTGAGGGTGGCTCTCCTTGACACCGGCTGAGGTGATGCGGACGAACTTGGCGCCGTGCAGGGCCGGGATGTCCTTGGCCCCCACGTAGCCCATGCCGGCCCGCAGGCCGCCGATGACCTGGTACATGACCTCCTGGACGGTGCCTTTGTAGGGAACGCGGCCGGAAATGCCTTCCGGAACGAGCTTCTTGAGGTCGTCCTCGGCATCCTGGAAGTAGCGGTCCTTGGAGCCCTTCTGCATGGCCTCGAGGCTGCCCATTCCACGGTAGCTCTTGAATCGGCGTCCCTCGTAGATGATGGTCTCGCCCGGGCTCTCCTCGGTGCCGGCGAGCATGCTGCCCACCATCACGGAATGTCCGCCGCCGGCCAACGCCTTGGCGATGTCGCCCGTGTAGCGGATGCCGCCGTCGGCGATGACGGGCACGTCGGTGCCGGCCAGCGCTTCGGCCACGGCCATGACGGCACCCAACTGCGGGACCCCCACACCGGCGATGACCCGCGTGGTGCAGATGGAGCCTGGGCCGATGCCCACCTTGACGCCGTCGGCGCCCGCTTCGACGAGGGCCTTGGCGGCCTCGGCCGTGGCGATGTTGCCGCAGACGATGTCGGTGTCCGGGTAGGCCTTCTTGACGTGGGCGAGCATCTCGATCACCCCGCGGCTGTGGCCGTGCGCGGTGTCGATGATGAGGGCGTCCACGCCCGCGTTGACCAGCGCTTCCACGCGCTCCATCGTGTCGCCCGTCACGCCCACGGCCGCGGCGCAACGCAGCCGGCCGAACTGATCCTTGCAGGCGTTGGGGTACTCCTCGAGCTTGATGATGTCGCGGTAGGTGATCAGCCCGACCAGCTTGCCGTCGGCGTCCACCACGGGCAGCTTCTCGATCTTCTTGTCGCGGAGAATCTCCTCGGCGCGCTTGAGGTCCGTTCCGTTGGGCGTCGTCACGAGGCCCTCAGCCGTCATGACCTCAGCGATCGGACGCTGCATGTCGTCCTCGAACCGCAGGTCGCGGTTGGTCACGATGCCCTTGAGGTAGCCGGCCTCGTCCACCACCGGAATGCCCCCGATGCGGTGCTCCGCCATGATGTGATGGGCGTCCCCGACGAGGGCGTCCACCGGCAGCGTGATGGGGTCCTGGATCATGCCGCTTTCGCTGCGCTTCACCTTGCGGACCTGCGCCGCCTGCGCGGTGATGGTCATGTTCTTGTGGATGACCGCAATGCCGCCCTGGCGGGCCATGGCGATGGCCATGTTCGCCTCACTCACCGTGTCCATGGCCGCCGAGACGACGGGCACGTTGAGCACGATGTTCCGGGAAAACCGGCTGCGGAGATCCGTGTCGCGGGGCAACACTTCACTGTAAGCCGGGACGAGCAGGACGTCGTCGTAGGTCAGTCCTTCTCCGATGAATTTGGGATTGAGGTGGGGGGCGTCAGCGGGCATGTCGGGCGAATCGGGTGCGGTCCGGATATTCCGGCAAAAGTAGCCCACAACTCGCTGGGTTCAAGCCCCTTTCGCGCACCGGTTTTTCACGGTCTGCGCACCACCTGCACATGGCCCATCCGGGCCACCACCCGACCCGCACCATCCTGGATGCGGAGGGTGTACGGGTAGAAGGCCTCCGGCAACAACGCCCCGTCCTTGGTGCCATCCCACGCGGCATCGGGATCTTCCGTGGTCCAGATCAGGTCGCCCCACCGGCTGAAGACATCGACCCGGTATTCGGTCACGTCGGCGAAGGCCACCGACGGCTTCCACGTGTTGTTGAATCCGTTGTGGACCAGCGCATTGGGAATCCACACCACAGGCGGCAACGTCAAGCAGACCTCGTTGGACACCGAGGCCCAACTGCTGTCCGTCTGCTCAGCCCGCACCCGGTAGCAGAACTCTCCCGGGGTGTCGGTTTGGTCCTCGAGCTCATCGTCGTAGGAGAAGTCGAACCCGCTGAAATCCTCCACTTCATCGAGGGTTCCCCCGTATTGCACCCCGCGCAGCAGGACATGGCGGTTGCGCTGCGCCTCCCAGCCCTCGAACGCCGTCCACGACAGGGCGTTGGCCAACCGTTCCTCGAGCACCGTCCCGGTGAGGTACACGGTCTCGGCCACCGGGGTGCCCAGCACGGAATCCGCGCAGGCGTTGACGACCTTGAGGTAGTATTTGTATTGGCCCAATCCCCCTTCAATCGTGCTGTCCAGCATCTGGATCGGCCCACCCGTCGACCACGTGCTCGAGACGTATTCGTAGTCGTCATCGTACGGCTCGTTCCGCCAGAGCTCATAGGCGTGGGGCTCACCCGATGACGCGTCCACCTCGGCCCGAAGGACAGCCACGGAATCCGTCACGATGCTGACCTCATTCCAGCGGATCCACTGCGGACCCCCGGGATACGTGAACAGGTTCTCGGCCACATTGGACGACTGCGTCCACGGCTCTCCGGCGGCGTGGGCGATGACGCGGTAGCGGTAGAGGCTTCCGATGGTGGCGCCCACGTGTTCGTAGATGTTCAACGTCCCCGGCACCTCGGCCAGGAGCTGGGGACCGCCCTGCACGCCATCCTGGGTCAATTCCGTGATCCAGATTTCATAGCGGTCCACACCGCCCGGCCAATGCAACACCGGCGACCACTGCAGGTCCGCCCGGTCCGTGCACTGCGTCCAGTCCACGTCGAGGTAGGTCGACGGCGCACAGGCCGGACTCGCGGCGCCGGGGTCGGGCACCCCCCCGACGTAGCAACTGTCGAAGGCCGCGACATTGTAGAACTCGATGGTGTTGGCCGTGTTGCTGAACGGGTTCGTCCAACTGAGCTGGTTGGGGTCCTCGATGGTGGTCAGCACCGTTTCAATCGAACCCGAACACACGTAGACGATGTAGCCGGCCACGTCCGCATCGGGGCTCGGCTCCCAGCTGATTTCCGCCAACCCACTGAGCGAGTCGACGTCGATGGCCACAATCTGCGGCGGACTTGGATCCAGTTCATCGGTCACGGCGACCGAGGCCTGGTTGGATTGGTGGGTGCAGCCGGGGGCGCCAAACAGGCCGTCCTCCGTCAGCGTGACCCGGTAGGTGACCATGCCAGCACATTGGGTGACGGGGAACGTGGTGTTGGAATTGCCCATCAGCCAGGGAGCCGACGCCACGACCGTCCAGGACCCGTCCGGCAGGAGCTGCTCCACGGCATAGGTGCCGCTGAACCCTGCGGGCGGACTGAAGTGGAACGGGCTGTTCCACCCGAGGTCCACCGTGCCGGGAATCAAGCCGGGCTCCACTTCCAAGTAGATGCTGCAGAGGGTGTCCGACGGCCCGGCCAGCGTGCTTCCCGCCCCGTCCAACGCATAGACGGTGAAGCAGAACTCCTGGTTGGCCGTGAGCAGGGGCCAGTTGGCGCCCGTGGGATACGTGGCGAGGTCGAAGTCCGAGGCGGGAAGGGGCGTGTAATCCGGCGGCGGCAACAGGGGAACGACGCTGTAGGTCGCTGCGCCCGTGGCGTCCGGTTCCCAGTTCAAATCGACCGTGCCATCGTTGAGCACCTGGATGCAATTCCACTCCTGCGCATCCAACGCAGGAAGGGCCCCCAGCACGAGCAGGAAGGCACACACAAAGCGGAAGGTGGACCGAACGGACATCATCGCGGGCGCAAGTTGTACGCCAACACGAAGGGAACGGTTGCCTTTGGCGATTGTTTTCCGGACGTCACCCGGGATTGTGCGCGAGGGCATCCCAGTGGAATCCGGGGGCCATTTCCCCGGTCCCGAATGACCGGTATTGGGCCACGATCCGGTCGACGAGCTCGCCGGCTCCCGGCAGATCGTCCAGCATCGCACTCACCTGGCCGATCTCCAACTCGCCTTCAAGCAGGTCGCCCTCGCGCATGCCCCGCTTCGCCCGTCCGCGGCCGAGCAGGGTGCGCAAGGCCTCCACATCGGCGCCCTCCTCCTCGGCGGCGGCCACCTGATCAAAGAAGGACCCCTCCGGACCGCGCAACAGCCGGACGGGCGTGACGTCCTTGAGCATGAGCCGGGTCTCGCCGGCCCCCGCATCGGCGATCCGCTGCTTGAAGGCCGCATGCGCCGGGTTTTCGCGGGTCATGACGAACCGGCTCCCCATTTGCACCCCGGACGCACCCAGTGCTAACGCAGCCAGAAGGGTCCGGGCATCCTGCAACCCGCCGGCCGCAATGACCGGAATGTCCACCGCATCGACCACCTCCGGGACGAGGCACATCGTGGTCGTCTCCTCGCGTCCGTTGTGTCCACCGGCCTCGAACCCTTCGGCCACCACCGCGTCCACACCGGCCGCCTGGGCCTTGAGCGCAAAGGCGGCGCTGGACACCACATGGATCACGGTGGCCCCCGCCGTTTTCAGATGATCGGTCCATTTGCGCGGCGAGCCGGCACTCGTGAACACCACCGGCACGCGTTCCCTCGCCAGCGTCTCCATGTGCTCCTCCACGGCCGGGTACAGCAGGGGGACGTTGACGGCAAACGGGCCGTCCCACGCCGCCTTGACCCGGGCGATCTCCGCCCGGAGTTCGTCGGGATACATCGACCCGGCGCCAAGGGTGCCCAGTCCGCCCGCCTGCCCCACGGCCACCACGAGGTCCGCACCGGTGCACCACACCATCCCGGCCTGGATAATCGGGTGGCGAATGCCGAGGAGGTCACACAGGGCCTGGGGGGAGTGTCGCGGTTGGGCCATGCCTGCAAAATCGCACGAAAAGGGTAACCCGCACGCCATTCCCTCCGTACACCCCAATGCCCCTGAATAAGGCTTATCCACATGTAGGAGGGGACTGATGATGCGTTTGTACACCAAATACACACTTTCGACCGGGCATTTTTGGGTCATGCGTCCCGTGCACCTTCCTGCAATCGGTCTCGGTCTTCTTCTCCTGTTCCTCTCGCCGGCCAATGCGTCCGCCCAGGGGGATTGGGACCTCGGCTTCACCGCCGGCATGTCGAACTACATGGGCGACATCGGCGACGGCTTCTCCTCCCGCCGCGACTTCATCTGGGACATGCAGGAACTGCGGACGCGTCCTGCGTTTGGCGTCTATGCCCGCCGCAAGCTCGACCGCGATGGACTGTGGTGGGTGCGCGGTGACTTCATGAGCATCAACATCGCCGGTCACGACAAGCACACCGACTACGAAGCACGCCGGGGCCGCAACCTCCACTTCCGCAACCGAATGCGGGAAGCCTCCTTCCGCGTGGAACGCGATCTGTTCCAGAAACCGCTCGTGTGGGCCCGCCAGCGCCGCGCCATGGTCACGGTGCGGGCCTTCGTCGGGTTTGCCTACTTCGAGCACAGCCCTGAAGCCCAGGTCG
The DNA here is from genome assembly GCA_049610565.1 of Flavobacteriales bacterium. Lineage (GTDB taxonomy): Bacteria > Bacteroidota > Bacteroidia > Flavobacteriales_D > Sanyastnellaceae > UBA8752. The sequence goes on from JBMYZR010000054.1 coordinate 10,085, forward strand.
ACGTTAACAACCCCGCCTACACCGACCTCGTCGAGCGCGGCATTACCTCCGTTGGCGAATGGCACAGCCTCCCTGAGCTGCAGACCGAAGGCGTCGACTACAGCGACCAGCTGAGCATGACGACCGTGCCCTTTGGATTGAGCGCCGTGGTGACCGGCCAGAAAAAGGGCGGCGCGGCGGACTTCTATGTCGGGATCGAGCTCGGCATCCGGCTCACGGGCACCGACTACCTAGACGACATTTCCTCCTTCTATGCCGACCCCTCCGAAATGGGGGCGCTTGGTGCGGCCCTGTCCAGTCAGGCGAATGAGGTCGTCATGGAGGAAGCGGGCATCTCGCACAGCGTGGTCAACCACCAATGGCACAGCGACGACCACAAAGTCGTGCGGGGCAACTCCGTCAACAACGACGCGTACGGCACGCTCGTGGTGTCGTTCGGCAAGGTGTTGAATGGGCGCAGCAACAGCTTCAACCGCAGCCGCAGCCGCTATGGCAACAAGCGCCGGGGCGGCCTCTTCAAGAAGCGCACCCGGATGCGATTCTGACATTTCGTCGAGAAATTCACGGATTTGGTCGTACTTTTGTGACGACCAATGGACTTGTCACGTGCTCTGCTCATCGCGGCACTCAGTGCCGTCATTGCCCTTCCCTTCGCTGGAGAGGCGCAACGCCCGCTGCCTTCAGGGTGGCAGCTTGAGGCCGGCGTGTCCGGTCACGTGGCCGGGTACAGCGGCGACATCGGACACAAAGGCCGCTATGGCGTCCTGAGCGACACCCAATGGCACCTCGTCCAAGGCGGGGCCGGCCTCCACCTCCGGGGCCACCAGCGGGGCAAGCGCACCGGGTTCAACCTCGACATCCGCCAGATCCGCATCCAAGGTGCCGACAGCGCATCCAACAACGCCATCGCCTTCGTTCGGAACCTCCATTTCCGCAACGAGATGACGGAAATCGCCGCCACGGCCGACTGGCCGCTGCTCCGGCTCGGCGGCCGGCTCGGCGGGTGGACCCTCGGGCACCAGTTCCGCCTGCAAGGCGGCTTCGCCCTGCTGCACCACGCGCCCCAAGCGCGGGTCGACGTGGACAACCTTTGTTACGACGTGCTCACCGAACTCGGCTACACGGCCCACGGTCAATGGCACGACCTGCGCAGCCTGCGCACCGAAGGCATCGACTATGCGGAATGGGTGATGACGGTGCCGATTGGATTGTCCTGGACCTTCACCGCCGATCCCGGCACGGGCAAGCCCTGGCACATCACGCTCCGCGGCCTGTGGCGCGTCACCCGCACCGATCACCTCGACGACATTCACGACCGGTTTGCCGATCCGTGGAAGATGTCGCCCCTCGGTCTCGCCCTCTCCAGCCAGGCCAATCCCGATGACCTCCCGCCCTGCGCGCAGATGCCCAACATCTCGACGTACCAGTACCAGCAGGGGGCCAATTCGCAAGCCGTTCGGGGCAATGCGGACACCCGCGACGCCTACTGGACCGTGGGCATCACGGTGGCCAAGTCCCTGACCGCCACCCCGACGCAGGCCTTCCACAAGCAGCGCTTCCGGGGGCACCGGGTGGAAAACAAACGATAAACGGGGTCCCTCAGCGGGATTCCGAGGCCCCGAAACGTGGGCAGAGGCGCTAAATTCGGCCGTCAATTCGCCACGATGCGCCACAACTGCCCCTCCACCGCGATCCTGCCCAGCCTGTCGGGCCTGCTCCTCCTCCTGTGTTTCGCCCTGCCCGGGGCCACCGCCCAAACCGTGGTGACCGTGGCCGGCGACGCCGTGAGCGCGTCCGACTTCGCCCACATTTTCAAGAAGAACAACCGCGACAGCCTCATCACGCCCGAAAGCCTCGATGAGTACATGGATCTGTTCATCGACTTCAAGCTCAAGGTGCAGGCCGCCGAGGACCTCGGGATGGACACCGCCGCCTCGTTCGTGAGCGAGCTGGCCGGCTACCGCAAGCAACTCGCCCGCCCCTACCTCGTCGACAACGACCTGCTCGATGCGATGGTGCGCGAGGCCTACGACCGCACCCTCGAGGAGGTCCGCGCCTCCCACCTGCTGGTCCGCGTGTCCGCCGAAGCCACACCGAACGACACCCTGTCGGCGTGGAACAAGGCCCTCGCCCTGAAGGAGCGCATCTCCAGCGGAGAGGACTTCGCCGGCATCGCCCGCTCCCGCGGTGGCAGCGATGACCCGAGCGTCAAGGACAACGGCGGGGACCTCGGATGGTTCAGCGCCTTCATGATGCTGCACTCCTTCGAGGAAGCCTGCTACACGGCTTCCGTCGGCGACGTCGTGGGCCCCATCCGCACCCGCTACGGCTACCACATCATCAAGCTCACGGGCCGCCGCCCGGCCAAGGGCGAAATGCGCGTGGCCCACATCATGATCCGCCCCGACGAGGCCAAGGGCGGCGATGAGGAGGCCAAGGCCAAGATCGACGCCCTCGCCGCTGAACTCGCTGCCGGTGCCAACTTCGCCGAGCTCGCCCGCCAGCACAGCGCCGACCAGAGCTCCCGCACCAAGGGCGGCGAACTGCCCATGTTCGGAACGGGCCGCATGGTGGAGCCCTTCGAAAACGCCGCCTTCGCCCTCGCCACCGACGGCGCCGTGTCCGAGCCCGTCAAGACCCAATACGGCTGGCACATCATCAAGCGCCTCGAGTACAAGGCCCCACCGTCCTTCGAGGAAGCCGAGCGCGAGCTGGAGAAAAAGCTGCAGCGCGACAGCCGCTCCGAACGCGTGCGGGAGAGCTTCATCGCCAAGCGCAAGGCCGAGTACGGCTTCGCCATCGACGACAAGCGCTTCGCCCAAGTGGTGGAGGCCACGGTGGTCGACAGCATCGTGCAGCCCATCGTCGTCAAGAAAGGACTCGCCAAGAAGCCCATCCTCACCGTCGGCAAGGAGAAGACCACCGTCAGCGAATTCCTCGACTTCGTGGAAGAGAAGCGGGGCCGCATTGACGCCACGGGCCGCACGGCCGAGTCCATCCTGCGGGAAGCGCTCGACGCCTTCGGCGACGACGTGACCATCGCCTACGAGGACGCCCGCCTCGAGGGCAAGCACGACGACTTCCGCCTCCTCATGGAGGAATATCACGACGGCATCCTGCTCTTCGAACTCACCGACCGCAAGGTGTGGAGCCGCGCCGTCCGCGACACCACCGGCCTGCAAGCGTTCTGGGACGAGAACAAGGACGACTACGCGTGGAAGACCCGCATCGACGGCCAGATTTTCCGGTGCTCCGATGTCGCCTCCGCCGAGCGCATCCTCGAGGTGGCCCAGACCGAGGGCGGCGATGTCGAAACCATGCGCCGCGAAATGGTCTCCGAGAACCCGCTGAGCATCACCGTGGAGGAAAGCCGCACGGAAGTCGGGACCAACCCGGTCCTCGATGCCGCCTACGACCGCCTCGGCGGCCGGCCCGGCATCACCCCCTTCGAGGAGGTGGACGGGCAAATCCGGTTCGTGGTGCTTCGCAGCGTGGAACCCCCGACGGGCAAGACCCTCGATGAGGCCCGCGGCAAGGTCATCGCCGACTACCAGGATTACCTCGAGAAGACGTGGATTGCGGAGCTCCGCAACACCTACCCCTACGAGGTGGACCGCGCCGTCCTGCACACCATCCGCTGATGCACCCCGCGGGCCATCTGTCCTGCCCCACGGCCGGCCTTCTGGCCTGCCTGTCGGCCTGTCTCCTGTTGGCAGCGGGCTGCAAGGGCCCGGACACGGCTGCGCCTTCCGCCGTCATTGTCGCCACCGCCTATGGGGACGTCCTGACCGCCGCCGACCTCAAGGCCGACATGCCCGCCGGCCTCACCACGCGGGACAGCGCGGGTTGGGCGGACCGCATCATCGCCGATTGGCACCAACGCCGCGCCATCGTGCACCTCGCCCAGACCGAGCTGCCCGAGATGGAGCGGAACTTCGAGCGGGAGGTCGCACAATACCGCGAGGCCCTGTACCTCCACGCTTACGAGGACCGGTACTTGCGTGAGCATTTGGACACCACCGTGACGGGCGCCGAGCTGCAGGCATTCCTCGACGAGCAACCCGACCTGTTCCGCACCGCCGAGCCGCTCTACCGCGCGCGCTGGATGGTCTTCCCGGACGAGGCGCCATTCCCCCGC
>JBMYZR010000055.1:0-13997 GCA_049610565.1 Flavobacteriales bacterium
CCCTGCCGGGTGCCAACGGACCCGTCAAGCTGCCGGAGCCCACGGGCTACGAGCTGCCCGAGAAGGGCTTCGACGTGGAGGACGCCGGTTACCTGGCCCCGGCTGAGGACGGCAGCGGCGTCGAGGTCGTCGTCAAGGATGACAGCGAGCGCCTGCAGCTGCTGACTCCGTTCCAGGCATGGGACGGTGAGAATTTGACCGGCATGCGCCTGCTCATCAAGGCGGCAGGCAAGTGCACCACAGACCACATCTCCATGGCAGGTCCGTGGCTCCGCTTCCGCGGTCACCTCGACAACATCGCCAACAACACTCTGACCGGTGCGGTCAACGCCTTTGGCGGTGCCACCAACGCTGTGGTCAACCAGCAGGACGGCTCGACCGGTGAAGTGCCGGCCGTGGCCCGCGCCTACAAGGCCGCTGGCGTTCCGACCCTCGTGGTGGGCGACTCCAACTACGGCGAGGGCAGCTCCCGCGAGCACGCCGCCATGCAGCCGCGCCACCTCGGCGTCCGCGTGGTGCTGGTGAAGTCCTTTGCCCGGATTCACGAGACCAACCTCAAGAAGCAGGGCATGCTCGGTTTGACCTTCGCCAATGAGGCGGACTACGACCTCATCCGCGAAGACGACAGCTTCGATCTGATCGACCTCAAGGACTTCGCCCCCGGCAAGCCGCTGACCCTCGTGGCCAAGCACGCCGACGGCAGCGAGGACACCATCGTCTGCAACCACACCTACAACGCGCAGCAGATTGACTGGTTCCGCGCCGGTTCGGCCTTGAACCTCATCAAGCAGCAAAACGCGTGAGGCCGTTTGCGTTCTTCTTGGCCCTGGGCCTGACCATCGGGCTTGGCGCCAACGCGCAGGACGGAGTGGGCGGCATCAAGACCAACCCTTGGGGCTGGTTTGCCGGTCAATACCAGTTCGGCTACGAGCATTTTCTCGGGGAGCACGCTTCCGTGCAGTTGATGCCGGGTGGCATTTACGGAGAGGTCTTGTTGACGCCCAATGACACGGCATCCACGTTGGCCTCGGTGCGGGCCACCCGGTCGGGCCTCATTGTGATCCCGGAATTCCGCTACTACCTCGGAGATGAGGCGCCCCGCGGGCTCTACATCGCGCCGTTTGCCCGGTACCGCAACGTGACCACGCGCATCAACAACGACCAGGCGAGCTCCAGGATCCGGACGGCGATCGGGGGCGGTTTCGTCCTGGGGTATCAATACAAGCTGGCCAACGGCTTGATGGCGGACCTGTTCATGGGCCCCCAGTTCAAGAGCTCGACCACGAGCACGACGGGGTCCTTTGACGATTACGATTTTGCCATCGAGGACGAAAGCGACACGGGAATCCGCTTCGGCCTGAACATCGGCTACGCCTGGTGATGCGGGGGGGCGTCACCCGTGTTCTGTTCTGCGCGCTCACAGCACTGTGTGCCGCCGGGACGCAGCCGCGTTTGTCGGCGCAGGAACCGGCACCGAGGTGGTGGGTCAAGACCAATCCGTTCGGCCTTTTCGCCGGGCAGTTTCAGGCATCGTATGAGCGTGCTGTTTCCGACAAGGTGACGGTGCAGATGACGGGGGGCGTGGTGCGGTCCAACCTCGAGCTCAACACCGATGATCTGGAGAGCCTGCTCAGCATCAACACGTCGTTGAATGCGGTGGACTGGATTGGGTTCCTGGCGATGCCGGAGGCCCGCGTGTACCTGTCGCCCGAGGTGGGCAAGGGGTTCTATGTGGGCGCCTTTGCGCGCGTTCGGTGCATCAAGCGGACCATGACGACCAACTTCGTGGGCGTCCAACGCCGCACGGCCGTGGGCGCAGGAGCGGTCATCGGTGGCCAGTTCAAGATCAGTGAGCATGTCCGCGGGGACCTGTTCCTCGGTCCGCAGGTCAAGTCGACGACCACCACGCTCAACGAACACTTCGTCTACGCGGAGGAGGAATGGCTGCCGGGCATCCGGTTCGGCATGAACTTCGCCTGGACGCCGTGACCCCCTCGGCTCTGCCCTCTGCAGGACTGACCGTCGACCTCGCTGGGGAGCAGGTGGTGCTGTTGCCCGACGGCGCTGTGCATTGGCCTGCCCAACAGGCCCTGTGGCTCAGCGACCTTCACCTCGGCAAAGCCGCGCATTTCCGCAAGCATGGTGTGCCCATCGGGTCGGAGCCGACCCTGGCGACCCTCCATCGCCTGCGGGAGCAGATTCTCGCCCTGCGCCCTGAGCGAATCTGGTTGCTCGGCGACCTCTTCCACAGCGACATCAACCGCGAGTGGGAGCCCTTCGCCGGACTGTGCGAGGAATTTGCCCACCTCGAGTGGATGTTGGTGCAGGGCAACCACGACATGATCCCGGAGGTGCTGCTGAGGGAGTCCCGCATCCGGCAGGTGGGGCGAATGGACGCGGGGCCGTTCACGTTCACGCACGATCCGGCCGATTGGGTTGCGGGATTCGGCCACCACGTCTGTGGTCACGTTCATCCGGGCATCCGGTTGGCCGGGGCGGGTCGCCAACGCCTCCGGGTGCGCTGCTTCCATGTCGGGGAGAAGCAGACGGTGTTGCCCGCTTACGGGGCCTTCACCGGCATGCACGCCATCACGCCATCGGCCAGTGACCGGGTGTTTGCCGTCACGGGAGAGGCGGTCATCGAGGTCTGACCTTCACTCGCAGGGATTGCCGTACTGGGCGAGGATTTCGAGGATGTCCGACGCCGCCGTGATGCCGTCCTGGTTGATGTCGGTGGGACACGCAGACCCCAGCACGAAGGTGCAGGAGCCATCGTCGAGGTTGGCCCCGAGGTCGAAGTTCTCGGCGTTGGCATAGGTGCACCCGGGGTAGAGGCAGCCTTCGTCGTCCGTGGCCGCTGAATTGTAATTGGCGGCGCTGAGGTCGGTGCATCCGGGAATCTCATTGGCGTCGCACACGCCGTCCCCGTCTTCGTCGGATTCACATTCGCCAGCGCAGTCCACGCCCGGCAGCGGGAAGGTGCAGGTGCCATCGTCATAGGTGGCCCCTGCATCGAAGTTGCAGGCCAAATCATCCGTGCATCCGCAGGGAGGGGCGACAAACAACGGGGTCAGTTGCACCGTCTCGGTGCTGCCGGCCGGAAGGAGGGTGATGTTCAGGCTGCCTTCGATGGGCGTGGCGGTCGAAAATTGGCCGATGAGCACCCGGAGGTCGTCTCCCGCCAGTCCGGCGTCATCGGTTTCCGCGATGCTCCATCCGTCTCCAGAGGCCCCCCCGATGAAGAGGTCTTCCCCGAATTCGAACAGCGTGCTCCACACGCCGGTCGAGGCCGACAGGGTGCTTCCGGCTTGGGGCGAGTCGAGGCCAATGGTGAGCCAGGAGTCCAGCGCCACCGAGGGGTCATCGGCGAACGCGGCCGAGTCGAGGTCGGTGATGAGGAGGCCGCCTTGCTGGGATTGGTAGAAGTTCGACGCCGAGCCGATGAAGGTGGAGTTGCCGCCGGATCCGGACACGCCGAGCACCCGGTCATCCGGTGAGGGGCAGGTGACGTAGACCCGGAAGGTGGTGAGTCCTTCCAGTCCGGGCTGGCCGCTGCCCAACCCCGCATGGCGTTCGATGCTCAAGGCGAAGCCGCCGGCCGTGTCGTATTGGCTGTAGCAGCAGTAGACACAGCTGCCGTCGTTGTCGGTGGCCTCGGGCTGGTAGTTGCACCCCAACGGATCGTCACATCCGGGAACCTCATCCGCCTCGCACACGCCGTCCCCGTCGGTGTCGAGGTAGCAGTTGCCGTCGCAGTCGAGCGGGTAGAAGGGGAATTCGCAGCTGCAGTCCTCGTCCGTGGCCTCTGGATTGTAGTTGCAGGCGCGGTCATCGGTGCATCCGCCGATCTCGAATTCGTCGCAGATCCCGTCGCCGTCAAAGTCGTTCAGGCAGTCACCCTGGCAGTCGAGGAAGGCCTCAGGAAAGGTGCAGGACGTGTTGTCGTAGCAGGGGGAGGACTCCACATAGTTGCAGGCGGTGGGGTCATCACATCCCGGGTAAATGCAGCTTCCGTCATCGGTGATGGCGGTGACGAGGAAATTGCAGGCCGTCGGGTCGGTGCATCCGACCAGCGGATCATAGACGCCGTAGAAGACAAGGGGACTGGACAGGCTGCCGGCGATGCCATTGGCCACGAAATCCAACTGGTCCTCGCACGTTGGCAGGCTGTCGAGTTCAGCATCCCATATGCGGACTTCCAGCCCGGATTCGAGGGTTTGGTTGCCATAGACCAGCATCAGGCCGGTGTAATAGCCGTTCGAAGCGAGGAAGTCCGTTGGACCGACCCCCCGGCAGTTTCCTGTCGCGTCGAAGATGGCCGCGACATTCTCGGAACCGGCGCCGACGAGCCCATCGACCGAGATGGTGTACGTCACGGTCATGCTGAATTCATAGGCGCTGGGCACCACCACCCACTCATCAGGTTGGGCGAAGCTCCATGAAGAATGCACAAGCAGGAGCATCATGGCGATGCCCCGAAGCAAGCATTTGGTCATGGGTATAATTTACGCCCCTTGGGCGCTTTAATTGACGACGACCATAAAGTCTCCCTTGAGGGTGCGCTCGAACCCGACGAGCTCTCCGTCCTGCTCGCGGCGGATGAGGAAGTCGATGTTGACCGTTTCCTCGCCTCCGGTCAGCGGAGCGGCCATCACGCTGGCGACGCCGTTGGTGATGCGGAAGGTCTGCGTGGTGTCGAAGGCCACGTTGAAATTGGTCTCGTCCACCTGCGTGAAGACGCCGCTGTCCGGGTAGAAGATGGCGCCGCTCTGGACGTTGGGCACGTCGAGGGTCAGGCTCACGGCGTGCTCCTTCAACTCTCCGTCGGTCTTGGCGTCGGCGGTCACGAAGTACCGGCGCGTGAACAGACTGTCCTCGCCCGGGAGGTACACGAACTCTGCGCCCAACACGGTCAGCGAATCCCCGTCCAACACCAGCGTGCCACAGTCGCACGTGTAGGCCGGGGGCAGGTAGTCCTCGGAGGTGGAGCAGGCGGCCAACAGAACCGCGGTGGCGGCGGGAAGGAGCAGGGAGGAAATGCGCTTCATGGACGTGGGATGTGGCGAATCAGGGTTCCGCGGGGTAGCGAAGGTAACGACTCCGCCGTTCCAAGAAGGCCTCCCTGTCCTCGGCCCAGAGGCCGTCCAGTGAATTGGGGGTGCCGCCTTCAGTCAGGGCCTCGCGCAAGGCCGGACCACCGGCCAGCTTGTCAAAGAATTCGGGGCGGTCGAAGAAGGGGCTCTGGTCGCCGGCCGGGGTGTTCATCCACCCCTCTCGCAACTCCTGGATCACCTCGAGGTGGAGCCGGTCGTCGTTGCCGCGGGCCTGCCATGCGCCCAGCCGCCGGTGGAGCTGGAATCCGGTGCAGGATTGGCCGGCGTGCTTGGGATACCGACTGGCGGCGTTGGGTTCCGGGGTGAACCGGTGGACGGCCCGCGGCATGCCGGGGAAGCCGACGAGGGTGAAGGGTTCGGCTGTGCCCCGTCCGATGCTGGCGATGGTGGCCTCGAGCAGGACGAGGTGGGGGTAAAGCTGCACGGCGGCGGCCGTGGGAAGGTTGGGGCTGGGGGCGATGGGGCAGGTCCAGCGGTCGTTCCGCGACCATCCCTCGCAGGGGATGACGGTCAACGGGCACTGCAGGTCGGCGCGCGGGGTGTCGGAGTATCCGCCGCCGAGCCAGCCTTCGCCATTGGCCATCAGGGCCAGCTCCCCGAGGGTCATCCCGTGTGCGAGGGGGATGGGCAGGAACCCGACGAAGGAGCGGACGGCCTCGGGGTCGAGCACGGGGCCGTCGACGAGGTGCCCATTGGGGTTGGGCCGGTCGAGCACGATCAGCGGGAGGCCCTGTTCGGCACAGGCCTCCATGACCAGGACGAGGGTGGACAAATAGGTGTAACAGCGGACCCCGACGTCCTGGATGTCGTAGACCACCACGTCGAGGTTCGAGAGCTGATTTGCGGTGGGCTTCTTGTGCGTGCCGTAGAGGCTGTAGACGGGGATGCCGGTGCGCGGGTCTTGGCCATCGTCGGCCTGCTGGCCGTCGGGCAGGTCTCCGCGGAATCCGTGCTCAGGCCCGAAGGCCGCCACGACATCGATGCCCGAGGCGATGAGCGTGTCCACGAGGTGGACGGTGTGCCCGTCGGGGGCCGCGAGGGCGGCGGTGTGGTTGCAGACCACCCCGACGCGCTGCCCCTCCAGCAGGGGCAGGTAGGCGTCCATCCGGGCGTCGGCCGGGATGACCTGGGCGCGGGCCGGGGACAGGGCCACGGCCAACGTCATCAAGGCGAAGAGGAAAACGGAAGGGACGCGCATGTGGGCAAAGTAACGGCCCGGCTACCTTGCGGCGTATGCCGTCGAGCCCCCGCCACGCCGTCCGATTCCTGGCACGCCGGATGACCGTCGATCCGACGGGACGCGGCATCGCCCGGCCGGTGGTGCGCATCGCCGAAGGGGGCGTGGCCGTGGGGGTGGCCCTGATCATCCTGTCGCTCGCCATCGTCCAGGGCTTCCAGCGCGATGTGCGCGACCTCGTGGTCGGTTTCGGTTCCCACCTCCGGGTGGTGGCGGCAGACCAGGGGCGGACGCAAGGCACCGACCGCGTGGCCTGGGCGATGGTGGACACCGCCCGCCTCCGCGATCTGCAGGGGGTCGAGCAGGTGCAGGCCTTTGCCCAGCGACCGGCCATCCTCGAGACGGCCGAAGAGGTGGAGGGCGTCATCGTCAAGGGACTTGGCGCGGACGCGGACACGGCCTTCCTCGCCCAGCGTTTGGTGGCGGGCCGGTTGCCGGACTTCCATCCGGACGCCGACACGATGGACCTGCTCGTGTCGTCCATCCATGCCCGGGAGCTGGGACTGGAACCCGGCCGGCGGGTCCGGCTCCTCCTCGCCAACGCCAAGGGCGACATGCGCCCGCGGGTCTTCACCGTGTGCGGCGTGTACGGCACCGGGTTGCAGGAATTCGATGCGGAGTACGTGTTCTGCGGCATGCACCACCTGCAACAGCTCAGCGGGTGGGGCATTGCGGCGCGGTTGCAGGTGTCCGACCCCGTGGTGGACGACCTGCCTGGGGTGCGGTACGTGAAGGCCATGGCCAATGGCGGGCAGGCCCGACTGGACTACCGCTGGACCGGGGTGGATTGGCGGGGCCCAGGCCCGCATCCCCTCGAGGGCAGCGGGTCGGCCCGGCTGGTCGTGACGGACGGAGGGAAGACCCTGCCGGACACGGCGTGGATCGATTGGATCGACGGCCACGGCATGCCGCCACCGACGGTGCGGTTGGCCGGAGGCACCCACGACCGGTACATCGGCGGCATCGAGCTGCGGGTCGCGGACTACGCGTCGCTGTGGACGCTGGCCGACAGCGTCTTCTTTGCCGTGCCCTTCACGCTGGACGTGCGCAGCGTGGTGGACGACCATCCGGAACTGTTCCAGTGGTTGGCCATGCTCGACCTCAATGTGGAGCTCATCATTGGCCTCATGCTGCTGATCGCCATCCTCAACATGGCGTCGGCGCTGCTGTTGCTCATGCTCGAGCGCACCCGCTCCATCGGCCTGATGAAGGCCCTCGGCATGCCGGATGCACCGCTGATGGCGGTGTTCGTTCGGCTCGCCGTCCGGATTCTCGTGCGGGGCCTGCTGTGGGGCAATGCCATCGGGTTCGGCATCGCGCTCTTGCAACTGCAGACCGGGTGGATCACCCTTGATGCCCGGAGCTATTATCTCTCCACCGTCCCCATCCACCTTGACCTCGCGCGCATCGCGATGGTGGAAGCGGGCATCCTGGTGGCCTGCGCTTTGGCCATGTTCCTGCCCGCCCGGTACATCTCCCGGTTGGACCCGGTCGAATCCCTGAGGTTCGACTGAGTTGCCCGGTATCTTTGCACCAGACCACGCCCTGTCATGATCATCCACGAAAACATCCTCGGCGCCATCGGCAACACGCCCATGATCCGCATGAACCAGATCGCCGAGGACTTTCCCTGTCCCGTCCTCGCCAAGGTCGAGTACTTCAATCCCGGGCACAGCGTCAAGGACCGGATGGCCCTCAGCATGATCGAGGCCGCCGAACGCAACGGCCAGCTCAAGCCGGGTGGCACGGTGATCGAGTGCACCTCGGGCAACACCGGCATGGGCCTCGCCTTGGCCTGTGCGGTCAAGGGGTACAAGCTCATTTGTACGATGAGCGACAAGCAGTCCAAGGAGAAGATCGACATCCTCCGGGCTGTCGGGGCCGAGGTGTACGTGTGTCCCACGGCGGTGGAACCAGAGCACCCGGACAGCTATTACAGCGTGGCGGAGCGCCTGCACAAGGAGACGCCCAACAGCGTCTGGTGCAACCAATACGACAACCTCGCCAACCGACAGGCCCACTATGAGACCACCGGTCCAGAGATTTGGAAGCAGACGGGCGGCCGGATCACCCACTTCTGTACGGGGGTCGGCACGGGCGGCACCATCAGCGGCACGGCCAAGTACCTCAAGGAAAAGAACCCTGACATCCAGATCTGGGGCATCGACTCCTACGGCTCGGTGTTCAAGAAGTACCACGAGACGGGGGAGTTCGACGAGAAGGAGATTTACCCGTACATCACCGAGGGGATCGGGGAGGACATCCTGCCGGCCAACGTCGACTTCGACATCATCGACAAGTTCGAGAAGGTCACGGACAAGGACGGCGCCCTCGCCACCAGGGAGCTCGCCCGCAAGGAGGGCCTCTTCCTCGGCTACAGCTGCGGATCGGCCTTCCAGGGCCTGCGCCAGCTCAAGGACGAGCTCAAGCCCACGGACCTCGCGGTCGTGCTGTTCCACGACCACGGCTCCCGTTACGTCGGCAAGGTCTACAACGACGATTGGATGCGCGAGCAGGGCTGGCTCGACTGAGCCGCTGCGCCATGTCAAGCGGGTTCAAGCGGTGGTGCGCTTCGTGGGCTTCCACACGTTGGTCCGGACGCCCTTGACGTATTTCACGAATCCCATCACGAGGGCGGCGTTCATCGAGTAGAAATACCCGGCGAACCTCAGCAGGCGGAAGTGCACGCCAAGGCTCCGTGCGATGCGGTCGATGAAGGGGGTCAGCAGCAATGCCGTCTGGGCCCAGAATGCCCCTTCGATCCACGGTGAGAGGCCTCGGAGCAGGCCCGAGCAGGCCCACAGTGTGGCCAGCAGGAGGGGGGTGATCCAGCGCAGCACCTTGTGCGACAGGAAGGCGAAGCCCACAGGGCGCCACGGTGTGAGCAGCAGCGGCCAATAGACGCTGAGGTTCTGGAAGTTGCCGGCGGAGATGCGGGTTTTTCGTTTGAATTCTTCCTCGACCTCCTTGGGCAGGTCCTCCCAGCACCGCGCCCCCGGCTCGAGGATGGCCTGATGCCCGCGCTGCAGGATGCTGAGGCTGATGTAGAAGTCCTCCATCAGGAAATTCCGCGGGATGACGGGATACAGCGTGGCGCGCATGGCGTAGCAGGCCCCGAAGGCCCCCATCATGCAGCCCCAATTGACCCCCTCGTGGTATTTGACGGTGTTTTCGTGGGAGATGTAGAACTGTTCCTGGGCGGAGATGCCCTCGATGTCCATGCCGCGGTTCAAAATGTTGGCACCGACTTGGCCGACTTCCGGGCGTTTGAAGTGCTGGACCAGCTGGTGGAGGGTGTCGCGTTCAAACAGGATGTTGGCGTCGGTGAAGACGAGGACATCGTCCGGCCCGATGGTGTGCCGGGCGTGCAGGTCCTCCATCAGCTTGTTGAGGACGACGGCCTTGCCCGCGCGCTCGTTGTAGCGGAAGAGTTGGAGGTTGTCGTGCCGGGCTTCGAATCCCTGGACGATCTCGTCGGTTCCGTCGTCTGAGCCGTCCGATCCGACCCAGACGGTGAGCCGGTCCATGGGGTAATCCGTGGCGAAGGTGGCGTCGAGTTTTTCGCGGATGATGTCCACTTCGTTGTAGGCGGCAAACAGCAGGAAGACCCGCGGCTGGGGGCCGTCAGCCGGCCAGACGTCCGTGGGGAGGGACCGGTTCCGCGCTTTCCGGGCCAACCACGCCGGGTAGACCAGGTACGTGTGGACGATGCCGGTGGCACAGGCGATGCCGAGGCCGATGAGGAGTCCCGTCATCCGTTCTGGGGGGTCAGGGATTCGAGGAAGTCGGCGAGCCGCCTGCAAACCGGCCGGTAATCGAAGTGGGCCTCGACCGTGCCCCGAGCCTGTCGGGCCATGTGGCCGGCCGCCTCGGGATCGAGCAGGAGGTGGGTCACCGCGTCGGCAAACGCGATGGGGTCTTCGGCGAGGGCGATGTCCGTGCCGTTGCGGACCGGAATGCCCTCGGCGCCGATGGGCGTACTGACGACGGCCATGTTGGCGGCCATCGCCTCGATGATTTTGATCCGCATTCCACTTCCGGAGAGGAGGGGCACGATCATGATGGACTGGTCGGCCATGTAGTCGCCGGCGTTCTCTACCTCGCCATGGAGGACGATGCCGGGGGCGGACCAGCTGTTCATCCAGGCGGGTTGGTTGCGCCCGGCGATGTGGAGTTCCGCATCGGGGACGGCGTGGCGCACCCGCGGGAAGGCCTGCTCGATGAACCACCGCAACCCCTCCTGATTGGGGATCCAATCGAGGCCGCCGAGGAACCCGATGCGCGGTTGCCGGGGCTTGGAGCGGTCCCGGTCCCAATCCTCGAGGCGCACGGTGGCCGGCGAATCGTGTCGGGGCATGTGGGGGGCGAGGGTGGCCAGGGTGTCGCCATCCAGTGGAGAAATGGGCACCCATCCGTCCACCTGGGTCACGCGGTCGCGTTCGAACCGCTCGAGCCGGCGGGTTTGCAGTGCGAGGTAGGCGCGTTTGAGCGGATTCGGTTCTCCGGTCAGGAGCCGGTTCCAGATCTGGTACTCGATGTTGTGCGCCCGGTAGACGATGGGGCCGGCGTGCACGGACCGGATTTGCTCGAGGTATTGGAGCCCGAACAGCCCCTCGATCTGAACCACGTCGAATTCACCTTTCTCGATCACCGTACGCAGGGCGCGCCACACGCGGTCGTCGTGGAACCGGGACAGGTGATAGCTCCGGGGGCTGAAGAGGTTCAGGAAGGCGCTGCTCCACCGGGGGTCGGTGTCGAGGTCGATGGCGTGGAACCGGATGGCCTGCCGGAGCTCCACGGGGATGTCCCGCAGGTCTCCGCGGTGGCGTTTGGTGTTGATGGCCAGCACCGTCACGTCATGGCCCGCTTCCGCCAATCCCTTGGAAATGTTGAGGATGGCGATGGATTCCCCGTCCTTGGGCGGAAAGGGCAGCTTCTTGCAGAACTGGAGAATCCTCATCGTGTGGCGGCCATTCGGCGGGTTGGATTGCCTGAGGAGGTGTCATGCCCCGGCCAATGCCATCGTTCGAATCTAGGGTCCATTCGCGAGTTCAGCGCGGGGGGCGGGCGATCATCTTTCGAGGCGCCACTCAAATGGAGCGCATGCGCTCCTTCACCTGCTTCTTGTAGGAGTTGCTGATGGCAAACTCTTCGCTTCCGATGCGGACTGAGTGGCTGTCAAAGCCGTCAATGCGCCGGAGGTTAACCGCCATGCTTCGGTGGATGCGGAGGATGCCCGCCGGGTCCAGTTCTTCGACCAGCTGAGAGAGGGGCCGACGGGTGATTTTCTTCCCGTGAACGGTGTGGATTTCGGTATAGACATGGGCGCTCACGAGGTACAAGATGTCCGCGATGTCGACCCGCTCCC
Source organism: Flavobacteriales bacterium (assembly GCA_049610565.1). Taxonomy (GTDB): domain Bacteria; phylum Bacteroidota; class Bacteroidia; order Flavobacteriales_D; family Sanyastnellaceae; genus UBA8752. The sequence goes on from JBMYZR010000055.1 coordinate 11,720, forward strand.
AGTTGCCGCCCACATTGATGAAGACGTGGTCATTCACCTCCTGCAGCGCTGAATCCGGCAGTGTCGATTCCCGTTCCGAGGGGTCTTGCAGCATGCGGTTGAGGGAGGCAATGCTGATGGCGGCCTTCATGTCGTTCTTCCGGAAGGGCTTGACGATGAAGCCCGAAGGGCGGGTGTTGCCGACCTCGGCCAGCGTGCGGTCATCCGTGTAGGCCGTGAGGAAGATGTAGGGACACAGGCTGTCGCCGTCGATGTGTTTGGCGAGTTCGATTCCGCTGTCCCCCTCGTGCAACCGGATGTCGAGGAAGGCGAGGTCGACCTCCTGTGTGGCCATCGCCGCCTTGGCGTCCGCTTCGTTGTCGACCGGCGGATAGGGCGAATGCCCCAGGTTGGTCAGGTGCATGTGGATGCTCTCGCCGATGATGGCGTCGTCTTCCACGATGAGGATGCGCAGGGGGTCCGTCATGCCAGTGTCAATTCGCTTGGGGTTGGGAGTCGATGCCCCTTTCAAGATACGCCATCAGGTCTGGTTGGTCTCGAACGGACAATGGAACCGAAAGGTCCAGGTCGACCGGGGACGTCCGTCCAGCGTGAGCTCCCCCTTCAGTTGGCCGGTCAAACGGTGGATGAGCCTGAGGCCCAACGAATCGGTTTTGGAGGTGTCGGTGGACGGGGACAGGCCGGGCCCGTTGTCCGAGTAAGTGAGTTCGAGGACCCCGGGGGTGGCTTCCTTCCACGCGATCGCAATGGACAGCCGGTGGTCGGGCCGGATGGCGTGCCGGAGGCTGTTGGTGAGCAGTTCGTTGACCAAGAGTCCGAAGGGCTGGGCTTCCTCAATCCCCAACTGAATGTCGTCTCCGGACAAGGACCAGTCCACGGTGCTCTCGTCTTCGAGCAGGGCGTCCTCCACGCGCTGGGCATATTCGGTCAAGAAGTCCGTGATGTGGATCTGACGGGAGTCCGGGTGGAGGTAAAGGTGTTGGTGGACCAGGGAGATGGACTCGATGCGGGAGCGTCCCGTGCCCAGGGCCGTGCGGGTTTCGGGTGAGGTTTCCCGGGCGGCCTGTAGGTCGAGCAGACTGCCGATGATCTGCAGGTTGTTCTTGACCCGGTGGTGGACCTCCTGCAGGTAGGTTTCCTGAAGGTCAAGGGACGTTTGAAGGTCCTTGGTCCGCTCGTTGACCATGGCTTCGAGCTGCGCGTTTCGGCTGCGGAGAATCCGAACCCGCGTCAGGACGAACAGGACGACAGACAGGCCCAACAGGACGGCCAGGTACAAGATGTTCAGCGGGTTGGCGTACCAGGGCGCGGCCACGACAATGGGCAGGATGAGGCCTTCTTCCGGCCATCCGACACCCCGGATGCGGGACTGGACTTCCAGCCGTGTCGTGCCGGCAGGCAAGCCGTTGAGGTTGATCTCCGGCTCTTCGATGGAGAACCACTCCGAGGGGGTGTCCCCCCGATCCGTGGTCGTTCGGTAGCGAAAAAATTGGGGGGCGTCGGTGAAATCGAGAAGCGTCAGTTTGACCGAGACGAAGTCGTCCTCGGCGTTGAGAAAGAGCTGACCGTTTTGCTTGAACTCAGCCAGGACGTCCTCAACGGTGCCGGTGCTCTGGTTGTGTTGCATCAACCGCGTGATGACCAGCGGGGGTGTCTCGCGGTTCGTTTCGGGAAAATCCGTGGTGGAGAATCGGACGAGGCCGTTGATCGTGCTGAAATAGGCGGTTCCACTGGCCCCAAGGTGGTGGCCTGTGCGGTTGAACTCTGTCTCGTGCAGTCCATGTCGTTCATCGAAGACCTCCGCTTCGAGGGTGAAGGCATCCAGACGGAAGAGGCCGTTGTCCGTGCTGAACCAAAGGAGGCCCGATTCGTCTTGAAATCCGCCATAGACGGTGGTGGAGGGCAGTCCGTTTTCCGGGCCAAGAGAGAGGAGGTTCCCGCTGCTTTCCGTCCACCGGATGAGGCCGCTGGAGGCAGTGGAAATCCACGTGTGGCCGAAGTCATCTGTGAACCGGTGGTGGCACTCGGGGACCTCCGGGGCCAAGGAGTTGACCTCATGCCAGGGCCTCCATTGGTTTTCTTGCCCCGGAACCATCCGGTGGATGCCCGCTGACCCCATGGTCCAGAGGGTGTCACCGTGGACCTCGATCTGGTAGACATTGCCCGTGACGCCCTCCGGCCACTCCCCGAACGATTGGACGTGACCATGGGTTTGGTCCACGGCCAGCACGCCGTCTGACCCGATCAACCATTGGTCTTGCCATCTGGCCAAGGCCCA
>JBMYZR010000056.1:0-13782 GCA_049610565.1 Flavobacteriales bacterium
AAGGCCTCCAGCGCGTCTTCACCGGGGCCAGCGTGGTCGTCGACCACGACCTCGTCGGCGCCGCATTCAGCACATACGATGGCCGTCCGGGCATCACCTGCATCATTGGGACAGGCTCGAACAGCTGTCATTTCGACGGCCACGAGGTCCACGAGGAAGTGCCGGCCCTGGCCTACATCCTCGGGGATGAGGCGAGCGGGAGCTGGCACGGCAAGAAGCTCCTTGCTGCGCGGCTTTACCACCGTCTGCCGGCCGAGGTGGCAGCTGACTTCGACGCGACCTACGGGTTCTCCAAGTCGGACATCATCGACAGGGTTTACCGGGAGCCGGACCCCAACGTCTTCCTCGCCAGCTTCATGACCTTCATCGGCAAGCACAAGGAGCAGCCCCTGTTCCAGGCCTGGCTGAAGGAAGGATTCGGGGCGTTTCTGGATGTGCACGTCAAGTGTTTCTCCGGTTGGGCGTCTGAACCGGTGCACTTCATCGGCAGTGTGGCCTACCACTTCCAGGACGAGCTCCGCGCCGTTTGTGAGGCGGAGGGCATCACGGTGGGGGCAATCATCAAGAAGCCGATCGACGGCTTGGCCTCCTACCACCTGAAGCACATTCTGCCGGCCTTGCAGTCCTGAACCATGGCGTTCGAACTCCAAGCCTGCCTCTTCGACCTGGACGGTGTCATCGTGGACACCGCCAAGTACCACTTCACGGCGTGGCAGCGGCTCGCCGAGGAGCTTGGTGTGCCGTTTGACCATGCGGACAACGATCAATTGAAGGGCGTGAGCCGCGTGGATTCCCTCGAGTACATCCTACGGAAGGGCAGCCTCGAGCTGGACAACGACACCAAGGTCCGCCTGATGGACCGCAAGAACGACTGGTACCTCGCCCAGGTCGAGGCCATGCAGCCTGACGAGCTGTTCCCCGGCGTTGTGGCCTTCATCGATGAACTGCGGGCTGCCGGGGTCGGCGTCGCGCTCGGGTCGAGCAGCAAGAACGCGCCGCTCATTTTGGACCGTTGCCGCATCGCAGACCGGTTCGATGCCATCATCGACGGCAACAGCATCACCTTCTCCAAGCCCGACCCCGAAGTCTTCCTGAAGGGGGCGGAGGCCCTCGGTGCGGAACCGGCCCGCACCGTGGTGTTCGAGGACGCCGTGTCCGGTGTGCAGGCCGCCTTGAACGGCGGTTTCCGTGTGGTCGGCATCGGCGACGCCGACACCCTGGCTCAAGCGGACTTCATCCTCGACGGTTTCGACGGCTTCACGATGCAGAACTTGGTCGACCGCCTCTCCTGAATCAACTTCGTCCACCATGGAACGCTATCTCGACATCGACCCCTGGAAAGTGGTGGAGACGGGATTCCACCCCGATCGCCAGCGCAGTTCCGAATCCATTTTCAGCATTGGCAACGGCCGCTTCGGCCAACGCGCCAACCACGAGGAATCGTACTCCGGTGACCACCTGCGCGGCAGCTATGTCGGCGGGGTCTACTACCCGGACAAGACCAAGGTCGGCTGGTGGAAGAACGGCTACCCCGAGTATTTCGCCAAGGTGCTCAACGCGCCGGATTGGACGTCCATTCGCGTTCGGGTCAACGGTGAGGAGCTCGACCTGGCCAAGCAGGCACCCCGCCACTTCCGGCGGACCCTCGACATGCACATCGGCCTGCTCACGCGGTCCTTCGAGGTGGACATCGCCGGGTGCATCCTGTCGGTAAAGGCCCAGCGTTTCTGCAGCATGGCCGACGTCGAGACGGCCCATGTGCGCTACGCGATCGATGTGCTGTCGGGCGATGCACACCTCGAGCTCGAGGCGCTGCTCGATGGCGATGTCCAGAACGAGGACGCCAATTGGGAAGAGCGCTTCTGGGAGGTGGTCGAGAAGGGGGGAGACGCCGAAGGGGGGCACCTGCTCGTCAAAACCCGCAAGACCGGCTTCCAGGTCGGCCATGCCTTCCGGGCCTCGTGCGCCGTGGATGGCCAGCCGGTTGAGGCGAAGTCGTCCCCACTCGACATGGGTCACGCCCTCACGTTCTCCTGCTCGGCATCGGCTGGGACTTCGGTCCTCCTCGACAAGCAGGTGGGCCTCGTCCGCGATTTCGACCACGCCGCGGACGCCCTCATCCCCACAGCACAAGAGAAGGCGGCCGAGGCCGGGGCCAACGGGTGGAACGCGGCCCGGCAGGACCACGCCATGGCGTGGGCGGCCATCTGGGAAGGGGCGGACATCGTCATCGAAGGCGACGACGCAGCCCAGCAGGCCATCCGGTTCAACATCTTCCACTTGAACCAGACCTACACCGGGGATGACCCCCGGCTCAATGTGGGGCCCAAGGGGTTCACGGGGGAGAAGTACGGCGGGGCGAGCTACTGGGACACGGAGGCCTATTGCCTGCCGTTCTTCCTCGGCACCCATCCCGCCTCGGTCTCCCGCCAGCTGCTCGTCTACCGCCGCAACCACTTGGAGCGCGCCATCGAGAACGCCGAGAAACTCGGCTTCACCGGAGGCGCGGCACTCTACCCGATGGTGACCATGAACGGGGAGGAGTGCCACAACGAGTGGGAGATCACCTTCGAGGAGATCCACCGCAATGGCGCCATGGTTTACGCCATCCACAACTACATCCGCCAGAGTGGTGACGCGGCCTACATGGCCGACGGGGGATGGGAGGTCGTGCTCGGCGTCGCCCGGTTCTGGGCCCAGCGCGTCAACTGGTCCGAAGCCAAGCAGGCCTGGGTCATGCTCGGCGTGACCGGTCCCAACGAGTACGAAAACAACGTCAACAACAACTGGTACACCAACCGTCTTGCGGCCTGGTGCCTCCAGTACGCCTGTGAGGCATTGAACTGGATGAAGGCCTATGCGCCCGCCGCCCTCGCCGAGCAGAACGCCCGGTGGTCCTTCGACGAATCCGCTGAGCTCCCCCATTGGCAGGCCGTGGCAGAGGGCATGTACTATCCGGCTTTGGAGGGCACCCGTGTGTTCCTCCAGCAGGACGGGTTCATGGACAAGGAGCAGCGGATGGCGGCCGACCTCGACGATGCAGAACGCCCCATCAACCAGCACTGGAGTTGGGACCGCATCCTGCGTTCGGTCTACATCAAGCAGGCCGATACCCTGCAGGGCTTCTACTTCTTCGAAGACGAATTCGACGAGGCCACGCACCGCGAAAACTTCGAGTTCTACGAGCCCCGGACGGTGCACGAGAGCAGCCTGAGTCCCTGCGTCCACGTGGTCCTCGCGGCCAAGCTGGGCATGGAGGACAAGGCCGTGGAGATGTACCTCCGGACCGCCCGCCTCGATTTGGACGACTACAACCGCGAAGCCTATCAGGGACTGCACATCACGTCCATGGCCGGCACGTGGATGAGCGTCGTGGAGGGCTTCGGCGGGTACCGCGTGGTGGACGGTGTGCCCCACTTCAAGCCCATGCTGCCCTCGGTGTGGAAGGGCTACACGTTCAACCTCCACTTCCGGGGCCGACAGCTCCAGGTGGCGGTCCGTCCGGAGGGTTGCGATGTGACCCTGACGTCCGGGGATCCGCTCGACATCGTGGTCGATGGCGAGCCGCGGCGACTGGGTTGAGCATCCTCAGTCGACCCACAGGCTGTTGATGGCCCCCGGCGTGCCGCCCACATTGATCGACGCTGACCATGTCGCCGCGTCCGACGCGGGGCCGAACAGGAAGAGGCGTTCCAATGATGGACCCTGCCCATCCGGTGAGGCATCCCAATCGCCTGTGTCGCTGTACTCTACGTATTCGACCACGGTGCTGTCAGGCGCGCGAAGCGCCAGCAGTTCTCCGGAATTGTTCAGGCCTCCTGAGCCCCAATCGAAGACCGGATAGCCCAAACCGGCGTAGGTGACGGGGGCGGTCGTGACCACGGCATATTCCCCAGGCTGCAGCCAACTGTCTTCGGGAAAGATGAAGTCCAGGCCTTCAGTCAAGGACCAGCCGGCGAGGTTGACCGGGACGGAGTCTGCGTTGGTCAGTTCGAGAAACTCGTAATTGGAGTCGCTGCCCTGTTGCGAGCCGGGGTTGTAGTGAAGCTCGGTGAACCGCACGTCGGGCCAGGTCAGGGGCTCGGGAGGGTCGGTTTCGCAGTGGGCACCGAAGTCGGCGAGCATGAGCAGCAAATCGGACATGCCGACCAGACCATCGCCATCGAAGTCGGAGCGACAGGGGCCGGAGTCAGGAGGCCAACCGAGGGCCAGCAGTGAATTCAGCAGAAAAGAGGTCAGGAAAAGCAGAAAGTGCATGAGGAAGGAAGGATTGTTCGGTGCCGAAGCACGGCCAAACCCGTCCATGAAAAACCCGGCGTTCACCGATGTGCGCGCCGGGTTTGTCGATGTCGTCAACGACCGGTCAGAGGTGCTCGTTGGCCAGGTTGGCCAGCTCGCTCCGTTCCCCCTTGTCGAGGGTGACGTGGCAGAAGAGGTTGCGGCCCTTGAGCCGGTCGATCACGTAGCTCATGCCGTTGGACTGCTCGTCGAGGTAGGGCGTGTCAATCTGCCGGACATCGCCCGTCAGGATGATCTTGGAATTCTCGCCAGCCCGGGTGATGATGGTCTTGACCTCATGCGGGGTCAGGTTCTGGGCCTCGTCCACGATGAAGATGACGTTGGACAGACTCCGGCCCCGGATGTAGGCGAGGGGGCAGATGGTGATTTTGCCTTGGGCGCGCATCTCCTCGATGGCCCGGTACTTCCGCTCGTTCTGGCCGAACTGGCTCTTGATGAAGTTCAGGTTGTCCCAGAGCGGCTGCATGTAGGGATTGACCTTTTCCTCGGCGTCGCCCGGCAGGTAGCCGATGTCGTTGTTGCTCAACGGGACGATGGGCCGGGCGAGGATGATCTGGTCGAACTTGTTCTTCTGCTCCAGTGCACCGGCGAGGGCCAAGAGCGTCTTGCCGGTTCCCGCCACGCCACTGACCGTGACGAGGTGGATGTCCGGGTTCATGATGGCGTGCAGGGCAAACGCCTGCTCGGCATTCTTGGGCTTGATGCCGTATGCGTAGCTCTTGTCGACCCGCTCGATGAGCTTTTTCTCCTCGCTGAAGAACCCGAGGGCGGAGGATGAGCAATTGCGCAGGATGTAGAAGTGGTTGTTGCGGCGCTCCTTGCCCAGCACGGAAATCTTCCGCGTCTGGCCGGAGACGTACATCTTCCGGACCACCTCGCCATCGATGCCCTCGATGAGCGTCTTGCCGCTGTAGAGGTGCTTGTTGTCCTTGACCTTGCCGGTCTTGAAATCCTCCGCGGGCAGGTTGAGCGCCTTGGCCTTGAGCCGGAGGTTGATGTCCTTCGACACCAGCACCACCTTCATGGACGGCTCGTCGTGCTGCAACTGCAGTGCGGCACTCAGGATCTTGTGGTCGTTGGTCTTCTTGTCAAAGACGCGCGAGGCATCGAGTCCGCTCGGGTGACCGTCGTCGCTCATCACGATGCGCAGGAGTCCGTCCTGGCCGTTCTCTAGGGGAATCCACTCCTGCAGGGTGTACTCCTTGCTCAGCCGGTCGATGATGCGGATGCATTCGCGGGCCTCGAAATTCTTGGTGTCGTTGCCCACCTTGAACGTGTCGAGCTCCTCGAGGACCGTGATGGGAATGGCGACGCGATTGTCCTCAAAGCTCTTGATCGCGTTGTGGTCGTGCAGGAGGACGGAGGTGTCGATGACGAAGACCTTGACCTTGGTCTCAGCGGTCGCTTTCTTGGATTTCGCTGTACTGCTCGCCGCTTTCTTGGCCGGTTTGGTCTTGGTCTCTGCCGGAGTGTTCCCAGCGTCAGGTTCCAGGTAAGGCGTCTTGATCGTCACGTTCGAAAACGGTTGTGGGGCATGTCCTTCTGGTCATCGAACAGCGGCTCCGGGTTCTATGTGCGTCATCACGTTGAAGACATTCCCAAGCTATTTCGATGACCCAGCCTTTGGGAGGCCGTCACGACCTACTTCTTCACGTCAGGGCTGGGAGAGAAACATGATAGGGCGCAACGTTCTGGAATTCAGAGGGTCAACGCGAATGAAAGTGCCGGTCCAGAATGGCTGACAGGCAACCCGGATTCCGCTTACCCGGCGTCCTGCCCGAAGTACAGGTCAAACATGCCATCGGGCAATTCGAGGGTGATCGTCCGCGCCTCCCGGTCCACTGCGCGCAGGACCGCATCCGACATCGGAAAGAGCCCTTCCACACCATCGCGGACGGATTGGAACAGGGGATTGCCGGGCAAATCCAGGATCTGTTCTATCGTGCCCAGGCTGCCACGGGCGACATCGACCAGTTCGAATCCGATCACCTCGTGGTAGTAGAACTGAAGTCCTCTGAGCTCGGGCAGGACCGCTGCGGGGAGCAACAGGTCGTGGCCGGACATGGCCGTGGCCCCGTCCACATCATCGACCCCTTCGAAATGGACCACCGTGACTTTGGGCCGGACCGAGACCGAGGTGATGGGGTAGGGCACGAGCGTCCCTTGCCGCTGAACCCAGACCATGTCGAGTTCGGCATAATGCTGCGGCACATCGACATCGAGCTTGACGGCAACGTCTCCTTTCAGGCCATGCGGCTTGAGGGTCTTGCCGAGGACAAACATGTCGGTCGAACTCATGGAGCGAAAGTGGGGCAAAAAAGAAAGGCCGCCATCGGCAGCCTTTCTTTCTGTGAGCGGTCAGGGGATTACTCTTCGGTCTTCTCCTCCTCACCGGCATCCTCTGCGGGAGCCTCCTCAGCAGCGGGGGGCTCCTCAGCGGGAGCCTCCTCAGCGGGAGCCTCCTCAGCGGGAGCCTCCTCAGCGGGAGCCTCTTCAGCAGCCGGGGCCTCCTCGGCAACCTCCTCAGCAGCCGGAGCCTCCTCGGCGGGAGCCTCTTCAGCAGCCGGGGCCTCTTCGGCGGGAGCCTCTTCACCAGCCTCAGCCTCAGCCTCAGCGGCGGCGGCGGCAGCAGCCTCCGCATCGGCGGCGGCTTGTGCGGCAGCGGCTTCAGCCGCGAGGTCGGCCTGCTTGGCGGCAATCTCCTTGGCACGGGCCTCGTTCACCTCCTTCTCGGCGGCGAGGGCCTTGGCGCGGGCCTCATCAGCAGCGGCGGCAATCTTGCCGGCATTCTGGGTCACCTTGCTCTCCTTGTCGTGGAGCCAGGCCTCGAACTTCTTGTTGGCTTCCTCCTCGGTCAGGGCACCTTTCTTGACGCCGTTGAGGAGGTGGTTGTGGTACACCACGCCCTTGTACTTCAGGATGGCGCGGGCGGTGTGCGTCATCTCGGCACCGACCTGCAACCAGTACAGCGCGCGATCGTGGATCACGTCGATGGTGGCGGGGTTGGTGTTGGGGTTGTACGTGCCGATCTTCTCGATGAAACGACCGTCGCGCTTGGCGCGGGCGTCGGCGGCGACAATGTGGTAGAAGGGCTTGCCTTTCTTACCGTGGCGTTGGAGGCGGAGGCGTGTGGCCATGTGAAAAACGTTTTAAAAGGGTCCGAAACCCGGTTGTTGATACTGAAAATTGGGCCGCGAAGATAGGAAGCGTCCTGTTGGGGAACAACCCCCAGCGCATTCCGATCAGGAGCGGATGTGCTCGAGGAATTCGCGGCGGACGGATTCGGTCTTGAAGACGCCGTGGTAATCGGCCGTGACCGTTGCGCTGCCTTCGTCTTCGATGCCGCGGCTGGACACGCAGAGGTGCTTGGCGTCCATCACCACCGCGACGTCCTCGGTGTCGAGGATGGTCTTGAGCGCCTCGGCCACCTGGCGGGTCAAGCGCTCCTGCACCTGGGGCCGCTTGGCGTAGTGGTCCACAAGGCGGTTGATTTTGCTCAATCCAATGACCCGTCCGGAGGAGATGTAGGCCACGTGGGCCTTGCCGTGGATGGGCAGGAAGTGGTGCTCGCAGGTAGAGTTGAGCGTGATGTTCTTCTCCACGAGCATCTCTCCGTATTGGTAAGCGTTGTCGAACGTCTTGCACACGGGGTGGTTGGCGGGGTTCAATCCCCGGAAAATCTCCTGGACGTACATCTTGGCCACCCGACGCGGCGTGCCGGAGAGGCTGTCGTCCGTCAGGTCCAATCCGAGGACCTCCATGATCTCCTTGAACAGCGGCTCGATGCGCGAAATCTTCTCCTGATCGTCCAGAAGGAAGGCGTCCGGACGCAACGGGGTGTCCACGGAAGTACCAACGTGATCGTCTCCAAGCCGCTCTGCGCGCTCGAAATCTCGGGAGTGGGGGTGCGGTGTGCTGCTCGTCATGGTCGAGATGTGGTACAAGAAGCAATTTACAAGGCATCATGTTCAATTCACGGGGTGTCCACAATCCGTGGATGGGGAAAGGCGATGTGCGAACTTGCTCTGCCATGATTCTCGTCTACGATACGGAGACCACGGGCCTGCCCCGGGATTGGAATGCCCCCCTGACCGACAGCGAGAATTGGCCCCGGTTGGTTCAGCTCGCCTGGCAATTGCACACCCCCGACGGCAAACTCGTGTCGCGCGGCAACCGCATCGTGCGGCCCGACGGCTTCACGATTCCCTACAACGCGGCCAAGGTCCACGGCATCACCACCGAGCGCGCCGAGCAGGTGGGATTGCCGCTGGCCGACGTCATGGAGGAGTTCGGGCGCGACCTCGATCGGGCGGACCACGTGATGGGCCACAACATCGAGTTCGACGTCAACATCATCGGGGCAGAGTGGATCCGCCTGGGCGCTCCGGCCGAACGCGTGACGGACAAGGCGCTCATCGATTCCAAGGACGAGGCGACGGAGTTCTGCGCGATTCCAGGCGGCCGTGGCGGCAAATTCAAGTGGCCGACCCTGACCGAATTGCACGAGAAGCTCTTCGGGGAAGGCTTCGGCGACGCCCACGACGCGGCCTACGACGTGGACGCGACGGCCAAGTGCTTTTTCGCCCTCGTCCAGCGCGGGGTCATCCAACGCGACGGCTTCCCGACCGGTGAAGGCGTGCGCTACGAAGCGCCCAAGCTGGAGGCCGCCAACTTCGACCAGCCCGCTCCCGAAGCCAAAGTGGCCCCGGCTGCGCCCCAAGGGCCGGCTCCTGCCGTCGATGCAGTGGCGCTGGAGTCCATTCCGTTCAGCCACCTGCACGTCCACAGCCAATTCAGCGTGTTGCAGGCCACCTCCAGCGTGGAAGTGCTGGCGGCCAAGGCGGCCGAGCTCGGCATGCCCGCGCTCGCGGTCACGGACCACGGCAACATGATGGGCGCCTTCCAGTTCGTCCGGGCGGCCCACAAGGCCGGCATCAAGCCGATCGTCGGGGCCGAGCTCAACGTCTGCCGTGACCACGCCGACCGCTCGCAGAAGGACGACGGCTACCCCATTGTCCTGATTGCCCGCAACAAGGCCGGCTACCACCGCCTCGCCAAGCTCTGCTCGCTGGCCTACACGGACGGCTTCTATTACGTGCCCCGCATCGACCGCGACCAGCTGCTCCAATACAAGGAGGACCTGATCGTGCTCACCGGCGGTCTGTTCAGCGAGGTACCCAGCCTCCTGCTCAATGTGGGGGACCGCCAGGCCGAGGAGGCCTTTCTGTGGTGGAAGGAGCATTTCGGCGAGCATTTCTACGCCGAGCTCAACCGCCATGGACTGGAGGAGGAGCAGGTGGTCAACGATTTCCTGCTCGGGCTCTGCCGCAAGCACGGCGTCCGCTACGTGCCGGCCAACAACAGCTACTACACGACCCGTGTCGAGGCCGATGCCCACGACATCCTGCTCTGCGTGAAGGATGCGGCCAACGTCAGCCAGCCCAAGAAATACCTCGGTCGCCGCGGCCGCGAGTTCCGCTTCGGACTGCCCAACGACGAGTTCTACCTGAAGTCGCCCGAAGAGATGAAGCAGCTCTTCGCGGACCTGCCGGAGGCGTTCGAGACGGTGCGCGACATCGTGGACGGATGCGAGGGCTTCGAACTGGAGCGGGATGTGCTGCTGCCGGCCTTTGACATCCCGGCGGAGTTCGTGCATGCCGAAGACGCCGAGGACGGCGGGAAGCGGGGAGAGAACGCCTACCTGCGCCACCTCACCTACGAGGGCGCCAAGCAGCGCTACGAGACGATCACCGACGAGATCCGTGAGCGGCTGGACTTCGAGCTCGAGACCATCGAGCGCACCGGCTACCCGGGGTACTTCCTCATCGTCCAGGACTTCACCACAGAGGCCCGAAGGCTCGGCGTCAGCGTGGGGCCGGGCCGGGGATCGGCGGCCGGCTCCGCCGTGGCCTATTGCACCGGCATCACCAACGTGGACCCCATCGCCTACGACCTCCTGTTCGAGCGGTTCCTGAACCCCGACCGGGTGTCCCTGCCGGACATCGACATCGACTTCGACGACGAGGGCCGCGGCAAGGTCATCGATTACGTCATCGAGAAATACGGGGCGAACCAGGTGGCCCAGATCATCACCTACGGCACGATGGCGGCCAAGAGTTCCATCCGGGACACGGCCCGCGTCATGGAGTTGCCGCTGGGCGATGCTGACCGCCTGTCCAAGCAGATGCCCGACATCTCGCTCGCCAAGCTTTTCAAGCTGGACGACAAGTCCCTCAAGGAGAAGCTCCGCGGACAGGAGGGGCTCGATCAGGTCAACGCCATCAAGGCCATCCACGACGGCAGCGGCCTCGAAGCGGAGGTGCTCAAGAAGGCCCGCGTCATCGAGGGCTCGGTTCGCAACACGGGCATCCACGCCTGCGGGGTCATCATCACCCCGGACGACATCACCAAGTTCGTCCCGGTCGCCACGGCCAAGGACAGCGACATGGTGTGCACGCAGTTCGACAACTCCGTCGCGGAGGACGCCGGTCTGCTCAAGATGGACTTCCTCGGGCTCAAGACGTTGACCATCATCAAGGACGCGGTCCGCAACGTCAAGCGCCGCAGCGGGGTGGAGCTCGATCCGGAGGCGTTCCCGCTGGACGACACCGCCACCTATGAGCTGTTCCAACGCGGGGACACGGTCGGCATTTTCCAGTACGAGTCGGTCGGCATGCAGCGGTACCTGAAGGACCTCAAGCCGACGGAGTTTGCGGACCTGATCGCCATGAACGCGTTGTACCGTCCAGGACCGCTGGAGTACATCCCGTCGTTTGTCCGCCGGAAGCATGGCCAGGAACCGGTCCAATACGACCTCGACGCCTGCGAGGAGTACCTCGCCGAGACCTACGGCATCACCGTGTACCAGGAGCAGGTCATGCTGCTGTCGCAGAAGCTCGCCGGATTCACCAAGGGTGAGGCCGACACGCTGCGGAAGGCGATGGGCAAGAAGAAGCGCGACCTGATCGCCAAGATGAAGCCCAAGTTCCTCGAGGGCGGAAACGAGCGCGGCCACGACACCGACACGCTCGAGAAGATCTGGAAGGACTGGGAGGCGTTTGCCAGCTACGCGTTCAACAAGTCCCACTCCACCTGCTACGCGTGGGTCGCCTACCAGACGGCCTACCTCAAGGCGAACCACCCGGCCGAATACATGGCGGCGGTGTTGTCCAACAACATGTCCGACATCAAGAAGGTGACCTTCTTCATGGAGGAATGCCGGCGCATGGGCGTGCCCGTCCTCGGTCCGGACGTCAACGAGTCGGAATTCAAATTTGCCGTCAACGCCGAGGGCGCCATCCGCTTCGGTCTCGGCGCCATGAGCGGCGTGGGGGAGGGTGCGGTCCACTCCATCATCGAAAACCGGCAGGAAGCGTCGTACGAAGGCATTTTCGATTTCGCCACCAAGGTCAACCTCAAGGACTGCAACAAGCGCGTCTTCGAGTCCCTCGCCCAAGGCGGCGCCTTTGACGATCTGCCCAAGGCCATCTTCCGCTCACAATGCTTCGCCCCCGACATGAAGGGGCGGACGACCATCGAGTTGGCCATCCGCTACGGCCAGGCCACGCAGGAGAGCGAGAATTCCTCACAGGCCTCGCTCTTTGGCGGAGAAAGTGGCGGAATGGACATTCCCGAGCCGCCGATTCCCGCGGTGGAGGAGTGGCCGCCCTTTGACAAGCTCGCCCGCGAGAAGGACATCGTCGGCGTCTACATCTCCGGACACCCGCTCGATGAGTTCAAGGTGCAGCTCGACCAGCTTTGCACGCCGGGCGGCATCCGCAACCTCGACGACCTCGCCGCAGCCCGCGGCCGCACAATCTCCTTCGGGGGCATGGTCACCGAGGCCGACCACAAGATGACCCGCAACGGAAAGCCGTTCGGGGCCATGACCATGGAGGATTATTTCAGCTCGTTCAACATGACGTTCTGGAACGACGATTACCTGAAGTTCCGGGAGTTCCTGGTCAAGGGGTGGTTCCTCTACGTCAAGGGCAAGGTGCAAATGCGCCCATTCCGCGGGTCCGACCAGCTCGAATTCAAGGTGATGCGCATCGAGCTCCTGTCCGACGTGCTGGAGAAGATGGCCAAGCGCCTCCGGGTGCAGGTGGCGGTGAACCGGCTCGACGAAGCCAAGGCCACAACCCTCTGCGACCTGCTGGAGGCCCATGCCGGCGGGGTGGGGGTGACCCTGGAGTTCCACCACGACGAGACCGTGCTGGACATGATCTCCCGGACGCGCAGGGTGGAATTGTCGCAGGAATTGATCGACGGACTCGAGGCCCTCGATGGGGTGGCCTACAAGGTCGTCGGTGGATAAGTTCACGTCCGTTGGCCTGCGGTCTGAACCTGAGGCCCGGAGAGGCGGTTACTTTTGGCATCCACACTCAGCTATTGCAACATGGCCATTGAAATCAACGAAGCGAACTTCGAAGACGTCGTGATGAACACGGACAAGCCCGTGATGGTCGACTTCTGGGCAGAATGGTGCGGCCCCTGCCGCATGGTCGGTCCCGTGGTCGAGAAGATCGCCGGCGACTACGAAGGCAAAGCCGTCGTCGGCAAGGTCGACGTCGACTCCAACCAAGAGATCAGCATGAAATTCGGTGTCCGGTCCATCCCGACCATCGTTTTCATCAAAAACGGCGAGGTCGTCGACAAGTCTGTCGGCGCCGTCCCCGAGAATGTCCTCACCGAGAAGCTCGAGAAGCTGATGGCCTGAGGCCCTTCACCATGACATTGGAAACGCCCCGCCACCCAGCGGGGCGTTTTCGTGTCGCTATCTTTAGGTCCCGTGCCGATTGATCTCCAACCCCACGCCTTCCGCCAGCTTGGTTCGCTGGAATTCCTCGCCAAACAGGCGGTGGAGGGCTTCATCACGGGCCTGCACCGAAGCCCCTACCACGGCTTCAGCGTGGAGTTTGCCGAGCACCGCCTGTACAATCCCGGCGAGAGCATGCGGCACGTGGACTGGAAGCTGTTCGCCCGGTCCGACCGGCTCTATGTGAAGCGCTACGAAGAGGAGACCAACCTCCGCTGCCAGATCGTGATCGACACCAGCGGATCCATGTACTACCCGGCGGACGTCACGCCGGAGACGGGCATGAACAAGATCAAGTTCGCCACCCACGCCGCCGCCACGCTCATCGAGCTCTTCAAGCGGCAGCGGGACGCGGTGGGCTTGAGCCTGTTCGACCGCGACCTGCACGCCCACCACAAGGCGCGCTCGACGGTCGCCCACCAGCGGCTCCTCTACGCCGAGCTCGAGAAGACCCTCGCCGGCGTCGGAGAGGGAGGGGGCGAGACGGCGGCCGTGGAAGCGCTGCACACCATCGCCGAGGCCACGCCCAAGCGTTCGCTCGTCGTGCTGTTCAGCGATCTGCTCGACCGGACCCAGGACCTCGATGCCGTCTTTGCGGCCCTGGCCCACCTGCGCCACGCCAAGCACGAAGTCGTGGTCTTTCATGTTCTCGATGAACGCACGGA
>JBMYZR010000057.1:0-13615 GCA_049610565.1 Flavobacteriales bacterium
TCCACCCCGTATTGGGCGGCGATGCCGAACGCCGTCTCCTTCCGCTGGACCGTGTGCGTGCGCTCTTCCTGCGCCTGCGCCCCGAGGGCACCGACCGTCATCCACGCCAGGACGAGGACCACACGGAGCAGGGGACGCATCACTCCCATTCGATGGTGGCGGGGGGTTTGGAGCTGATGTCGTAGACCACGCGGTTGATGCCGCGGACCTTGTTGATGATGGAATTCGAGACTTCGGCGAGGAAGGCGTGCGGGAAGTCGACCCAATCGGCGGTCATGCCATCCGTCGAGCTCACGGCGCGCAGGGCAACGGCTTGCTCATAAGTGCGCTCATCGCCCATCACGCCCACGCTTTGCACGGGGAGCAGGATGGTCCCCGCCTGCCAGACACGGTCGTAATGGCCGTGCTCGCGGAGCTTGTCGATCCAGATGCGGTCGGCGTCCTGGAGGAGCCGGACGTTGTCCGCATTGACCTCGCCGAGAATGCGGATGCCGAGTCCCGGCCCCGGGAAAGGATGACGCCCCAGCAGCTGGGGATCCAGCCCCATCTCGCGGCCCACCCGGCGCACCTCATCCTTGAAGAGCATGCGCAGGGGCTCCACGACCTGGAGCTTCATGTAATCGGGAAGCCCGCCCACGTTGTGGTGGCTCTTGATCGTCGCGCTGGGACCGCCCGTGGCGGACACGCTCTCGATGACGTCCGGGTAAATCGTGCCTTGGCCGAGCCACTTGACCCCCTCGAGGAGGCCGCTCTCGTGGTCGAACACGTCGATGAACGTGGCGCCGATGGCCTTGCGCTTGCCTTCCGGGTCGGACACGCCAGCGAGGGCCGTGTAGAACCGGTCGGCGGCGCGGACGCCCTTGACGTTGAGCCCCATGCCCTCATAGCCTTTGAGCACTTCTTCGAATTCGTTCTTCCGGAGCAGGCCGTTGTCGACGAAAATGCAATGGAGCCGGTCGCCGATGGCCCGGTGGAGCAGCATGGCCGCCACGCTGGAGTCGACGCCGCCACTCAGGCCGAGGACGACCCGGTCGTCGCCCAGCTTCTCCTGCAGCTCGGCCACCGTCGTGTCGACAAAATGGGCCGGCGTCCAATCGGCGGAACACCCGCAGATGTCGTGGACGAAGTTGCGGAGCAGGGTCAGTCCCTCCTCGCTGTGGTACACCTCGGGGTGGAATTGGATGCCCCAGGTCGGCTCGTCCTCGAAGGCAAAGCCGGCATACTTCACGTCTTCCGTGCTGCAGGTGATGCGGGTGCGTTCGCCGGCGCTCTGGATGGTGTCTCCGTGGCTCATCCAGACCGCCTTGCCCTCGGTCATGCCGGAAAACAGGCGATCGCTGGTGTCGATGTGGGTCAAATGGGCCCGGCCGTACTCCCGGCTGTCGCTGGCCTCCACGCTTCCGCCGCCATTCTGGGCGAGCCATTGGGCGCCGAAACAAACGCCGAGGACCGGCCATTTGGCGCGGACCCCGTCGAGGTCCGGAGCGGGCGCATTGGCCTCCCGCACGCTGTGGGGGCTGCCGGACAGGATGACCCCCTTCCAATTCCGGCCTTGGGGATCGTCTTCCGGCGCCGTCTCCAGCAGGGTGCGCCAATCGCCGTTCCACGGCTTGATTTCGGCGAAGGTGTTGAGTTCCCTGACCCGCCTCGCAATGAGCTGGGTGTACTGGGAACCGAAGTCGAGAATCAGGATGCTGTCCATGTGTGCCCGGTGAGCGGACGAAATTACGCGGCATCGTCCGCCCCCCAAGGTGAACGGATGCGGCGCGGAGGTGTTGTTTTGCACCAATCATGAACCAGTACGACCGCGTCATCCCCGACGGCCCCTCCGCCCTGCCCCTGCTGCCTGCACTTCGGGACCGGAACCTCATCCTCGCCAGTGCGTCCCCCCGCCGGAAACAACTCCTGTCCTTGCTCGGCATTCCCTTTGAGGTGCGCCCCGTTGGCGTGGAGGAGATTTACCCCAACACCCTCACGGGGCCAGACATCCCCCGGTTCCTGAGCGAACTCAAAGCCAAGGCGGCGCTGGGCGACCTCCAGCATGAGGATGTGCTCATCACGAGTGACACCGTGGTGCAACTCAACGGGGAAACGCTGGAGAAGCCAGGATCAGAGGAGGAGGCCCTCGAGATGATCATGAAGCTGTCCGGCAACACGCACCAGGTGGTGACCGCATTCTGCATCGTGGATGGAAGGGCGTCCAACACACTTCATACCGAGCACGATGAGGTAGACGTGTCCTTTGAACACGTCTCCGAGGAATTCGCCCTCCATTACATCCAAAACCACCACCCGTTCGACAAGGCGGGAGGCTATGGAGCACAGGATTTGATCGGCGCGTGTGCCATTCATTCCCTCAAAGGGAGCTATTACACCGTCATGGGGCTTCCCATGCACAAAATTTTTGCTCGCCTCCAACGCCTTGATTGACGGGGCGTTGCGGCCACAAACTGGCTTTTCCGTTCACTTTTTTTGCAATTTCCTTGAACAAGAGTGGACTCCTTCGGTTGTGGTGTGTACGTTGAACACGTTCAAAACCACACAACACAATGAACCTTTCTTTGATTCTGGCTGCGGCCGGACATAGCAGCGAGCATTTCCAGTCTGCTACCAGCTTCACGTTCTTCGTGGGCTGCATGGCCATGATGGCCGCCTCCGTTTTCTTCTTCTTCGAGATGTGGAACGTCGACAAGAAGTGGCGTACCTCTCTCCTCGTGAGTGGATTGATCACGTTCATCGCGTTCGTCCACTACTACTACATGCGGGGATTCTACCTCGAGACGGGAACCAGCCCGACGTTCTTCCGCTACGTGGACTGGACCCTGACGGTTCCGCTCATGTGCGTGGAGTTCTACCTCATCACCAAGAAGGCTGGTGGCACCATGGGCCTCATGTGGAAGCTCATCTTCGCTTCCGTCGTGATGCTCGTCACCGGATACTTCGGTGAGGCCGTGTACCGCGATCAGGCTTGGCTCTGGGGTCTCTTCTCCGGCATCGCCTACTTCTACATCGTGTACCTGGTCTTCTCCGGTGAGGTGAAGCAACTCGCTGACAGCGCCGGTGGTGCCGTCGCTGAGGCCAACAACTGGCTGGGCCGCTTCGTGCTCGTCGGCTGGGCCATCTACCCCCTCGGCTACATGGTCGGCACGGGTGACGGCCAATGGTACGAGTTCCTGAACGGCGCCATGGACATGGACGTCGTCTACAACATTGGTGACGCCATCAACAAGATCGGCTTCGGTCTGGTGATCTACGCTCTCGCCGTCAAGGACGGAGCCAAGGGCTGATCCCTCTGAATCCCAGCAAGGAAATCGGGCCCACTCCCTTCTCGGGGGTGGGCCTTTCCTTTGCCCCATGATCGGCAGCGGCACTTTTCAGCACGCAGGACGGGTTCGGCTATGGACCCTGGCGTTGCTCTTCGGCGGGGTCATCCTCGGCGATGTGCTCTTCCATTGGGCCCCTGCGCTCCAGCTGCCGCTCGCCGTCGCCCTGATCGCCGTCATCGGCATCCAACACGGCGCCCTGGACCACGTCCTTCACGCGCACATGCACGGCGACCCTGAAGGGCCGTTGCGTCAGTCCTTCGCCCTCCCCTACATCGCGGCCATTGGCATCGCGTGGTTTGCCTTTGAATCGCTGCCTGCGGTGATGCTCGCGCTGTTCCTGCTCTTGAGCGCCTACCACTTCGGCATGTCCCACCTGCGGGTGGACGCCATGCGCCTGGGAGCCCCCCGGCGCGCCGATGGACTGTCCGGCCTGGTGCTCGGCATGTCCCTGCTCGCGCCGCTCGTCACGCGCCCCGACGCACTGGAGGTGCTCGCCGAATTCGGTTGGCCCATCCACGTGGGCTTCGGCGAGAACCTGCTCCCCCTTCAAGTCGCCTCGGTGTCCGCCATCCTGATGGCCGGCATCCTCCACCGCTCCTGGCGCAACGGGCTGCTCGCCCTGTCCGGCGTCATGGTCGCCTGGTTCGTCCACGATTTGCTGCTCGCCTTTGCCCTGTACTTCGCCCTGGGCCATTCCCGAGAGGCCTTTTTCGAGGAGTTCAAGGAACGACAAAGCATCGCGTCGGACTTCCGCCGCTTCTATCTCAGAAGCCTGCCGCTGAGTGTGGCGTTTGCCGCCATGGCGGGCGTCATCCTGTGGCTCGCCGCCGATGGCCTGCTGCGCGAACGGGCCGCCTTGAGCTTCCTGCTCGCCGGCACCCTGCCCCACATCGCGGTGCTCGAAGGGTGGGTCACGGCCCGCACCCGCTGACGCGCACATCGTGCGGCCTCCGCACAATACGTCGGGATGGCCAGCGTTAGGCACCCAAACAATTGACGCTGAAATACTTGCACACCCTAGCGCTGTTTGCGCTCATTCTCGGACTGGCCTCCTGCAGCCAGGACACCACCTGCACCTGCGAAATCGACGGAGAGACGACCACCACGACCTGCGAAGGCTGTACCGGTGACGATCTCGAAGCGTTTGAAGCAGCCTGCCTGGCCAGTGACGCCTTGGCTCAACTGACCGGAGGCAGTTGCAGCATCGACTGATTCCTCTGCACTCTCCATAGAAAAGGCGCTTCGGCGCCTTTTTTTCATGCCGTCAGCCGAACGCGCCCGGTCCCCGACACGACCTCGCCAATGGGCTGGGCGTGACAGCCTGCCTGCTCCAAGGCGACTTCAACCTTTGACCGCTCCAACGGGGCGGCTGAAATCAGCAAGCCACCGCTCGTCTGCGGGTCGCACACCAGGTCACACTCAAAATCCGAGGTGCCCACGGCATCAAAGGCATCCCCATAGCTTGCTTGGTTGCGCCGGGTACCCCCAGGAATGCATCCCGCCTCATGGTAGGTCTTCAAGCCCTCCCGGTCCAAAGTGGGCACGGATCCGGCGCTGAACACGAGATCCACCCCCGTTGCGCGGGCCATTTCCAAACCGTGGCCTGCGAGGCCGAAGCCCGTCACATCCGTCATGGCGTGCACGCCGTTGAGGTCGCCCAGGACAGCACCCACCTTGTTCAGTTGCATCATGTTGGCGGCGGCTGCGGCCAAGTGTTCCTCGGTGACCACCCCCTTCTTCTGGGCGGTGGTGACCATGCCCACGCCGAGAGGCTTGGTGAGATAAAGCTTATCGCCTACCTGGGCCCCGCCGTTGCGCTTGAGGCGAGCGATGCTCACGCGCCCGGTGACGGCCAGACCGAAAATGGGCTCGGGAGAATCGATGCTGTGCCCACCGGCGAGCGGAATGCCGGCCTCGGCGCAGATGGAGCGCCCCCCTTCGAGCACACGGCCGGCCACCTCCGGGTCGAGCTTGTCCACAGGCCAGCCGAGGATGGCGATGGCCATCAGCGGGGTGCCGCCCATGGCGTAGATGTCGCTGATCGCGTTGGCCGCCGCGATGCGCCCGAAGGCGTGCGGGTCGTCTACGATGGGCATGAAGAAGTCGGTGGTGGACACCGCGGCCGTGCCGTCGCCAAGGTCATAGACCGCCGCGTCATCCCGGGCTCCGTGGCCGACCAGCAGACGGGGGTCATCCGTCTGGGCGCCGAGCTGTCCGAGGATGCGGTCGAGCACGCCGGGGGCAATCTTGCAGCCGCAACCGGCGCCGTGGCTGAATTGGGTCAGCCGGATGGGGTCCTTCTCCATGGGCGCAAGTTCGCCCACGGACCTCAGGCCATCGCCTCCGGAAGCGGGAAATCGAACAGCCCCCTGCGGAGGGCGGGCGGTGACGCCGTGAAGCCCCACTCGAGCAGCGGTCCGACCACATCCGGGCGGGAGAAATCGACGCTGAAGGCCTCGGGATTGCCCCAGTCGAAAACGTGACGGGGCAGCCAGTCCTCCTCCCGGATGCGGGCAAACATGGCCTCGGCGCCTGCCCCCTCACCGAGCAGGCGGCTCAGGTCGTCAAGCAGCCGCTGCTTTTCGAGGGTCAGTGGCGCCGAGACGCCGGGGCGCTCCTCCCGGAGGAAGGTGTCGAACTGCTCGACGTCGCGGGAGGCGAAGTAGTGGAAGCAGGACCGCTGGAGCCACAGGTCGCCGAACAGGACCTGGGCGAGCCAATACTGCGTCCAGGCCTGCCACGTGTCGGCAGAGCCCATGGCCTTGTAGGCGGAGCTGATCATGCGGTCGGCACCGATCCACTGCCGCCGATGGAGCCGGTCCATGGCCACGAAAGCCGATGCATTGAAGTCGCCCTCGGCCACATGTCCGTGGATGACGCCGAATGCACTGAGCAGATGATGGGCCGCGAAATGGACTGATTCGAAGGTGTGGACCAGCCCGTTGGAATAGAGGGCGTCAATGAAACCGTAGGTCGACGGAGAGAGCATCCACCGGTCGCCCACGGAGACCGATGCCGAGTACTGGAGCCGACCGGTGCGCGTGAAGGGCCTTACGGACCGGATGCCCTCCATGTGGCGGGCCAAATCCGGAAACCGGGAGACGATGTCCATGAACTCGGCTTCTGCATCGAGGTCGGACCGCTCGGGGTGGATGCGGGGATCCAGCATGAGGCCGATGCTGGCCCGGTTGGAGGTAGAGCGCTCGAAATTGTCAAACGGGATGACCCACATCCAGCCGCCTTCGAACATGTGATGGAACGTGCCGTCGTGCAGCCGCCGCCCCTCGGATGGCGCCTGCAGGATGTCATCCATGGGCCGCAGGCCTTCCACATGGGTGAAGATGGCCCGTGCATGGTGGGCCGCCTCGGGCGCATTGTCCCGCAAATTCAATTGCTCGACCAGCTTTGAGTTCCGTCCGGAGGCGTCCACGTAGTAGCTGGCGCGGAATTCTCCCTGCGACGTGGAGATGGATGCGGCGTCTTCTTCGAAATCAACCGATTCGATGGCGCAGTCCTCGTGCAGCTGGGCGCCGTACTCGGCGGCTGTCCGCACCATGAAGTGGTCCACCTCCTCCCGGTAGAGGTGACTCTCGCTGTAGAACGGCAGGTGGGGTGGCACCAGCTGCTGGAGGTTGTGGGGCTGCAGCGGAGCGCCTGCAGTATGGTGGGCGAAGCCGATGGAGTGCTTGAGGCCACAGCTGGGCGTGACGTGGTCCACGATGCGATCGGCATGGCTCAGGTGGCCAATTTCCGGGACGCCGTAGCGCTCCGAGAGCATGAAGGGCCAGATGGCACTCTGGGGCAGCAACGCCTCGCCGAGGGAGAAGCGGGGGTGGCGGCCGGGTTCGAGAATGAGGACGTTGAGGCCCTGTTTGGCGAGGATGCAGGCGAGCGTGGATCCATAGAGTCCACTCCCGGCGATGCAGACATCGAAGGAGGCAAGGTGCTGGTCAGGCATGCCGTCAAGATGCGAAATCTCATCGCCCGAGACGAATGACTTTCGTCACTCCCCTCTATAAACCACCATATTACAACCCCATCTCATCCGCTGACCGGATGAGACGGCGGGCACATTCGTCCAAGGCCACCCCGGCGCAGTCCACCGGATGGCGGCGGTCTCCCGCCCGCTTCTGCAAGCCGTGCTCGTACGTGCGGTCGTAATAAACCAGGGCAATGCGCGCCGCCGACGCGAGGTCTCCCCGCCCCAAGGCCTCAAGCGCATCGTTCGTCTCGGCCCCGCCCACTTCTCCGCGGATGGCCTCGAAGCCCTTGCGCAGGAGGTCCGTGTCAAACTCTCCGTACATGCCCACGAGGTGCGCCACGCGGTCTTCGGTGCTGCGCAGCATTTCCAACGCCGGGCAAGCGATCATCCGCTGATAGAAGGGCTCTGGCAGGTGGACCTTGCCGATGCGCCGGCTCTCGTTCTCCACCCAGATGCGGCGCTGTGGATCCAAGCCCGACAGGACGTCCGCCAGGAGGTTCCGGAAATGCTCCGAGGTGGGCTGGGGATGCTGGGTGAGGTTGCCAAAGGCGGATCCATAATGCCGGGCCAACCCTTCCAGGTCCACGACCTGCTCTCCATCCTGTCGGAGCGCCTCGAGCACGGCCGTCTTGGCCGAGCCCGTGTATCCACCCACGCGGACCAGCGGCCACGCCTTCCCCATGAAGGCGGGCAACGATTGCTTGTACGCTTTGTATCCGCCCTCGAGCAGGACCACCGGCAGGCCGGCGGTGCGCAGCAGCCATCCGAGCGACCCGCTCCGCATGCCGCCCCGCCAGCAGTACAGGTGGATCGGCCGCCGGCCTTCGGTTGTCGCAAACAGGGCCTTGGCGTCGCGCACGAGCCCCGCCATCTTGGGGCCGATCAGCTCAAGCCCCCGCTCGACGGCCGCCTCCCGGCCGACCTGTTTGTACAGCGTCCCCACCTCGGCGCGTTCGGCATCGTCGAAGAGGGGAAAGGACCGGGCGCCGGGAATGTGCGCCTCGGCGAACTCCGAAGGGGAGCGGGCATCGAGCAGCAAAGCCCCGTCTTCCCGCGCCCCCATCAGGAACGCCTCTGGCCCCACTTTTCTCTCCGGAACGGACATCCTGACAAAGGTAGACGGCGGAGCCGCGACAGGCTCCTTCCCGTTTTTGGCACGGTGCTTGAAACGGGAGGGGCATCACCCCTTCAACGATTTGCCATGACACGATTCACTTCTGCCCTCGCCGCTCTCCTCCTGATGGCCCCGATGCTTCCCCTGCAGGCCCAGAGCGACAACGCCACGTCCCAGACCACCGCGTGCTGCGACGATGACCACCACGCGATCTCCGATGAGGAGCGCCGCCGCAATGCCGCCGAAGCCCGGATGCTCGATGCCCAGGCACGGCGGGAACGGGCCGAAGCGCGAATGCTGCAAGCCCAGCGCGCCGTCATGCGGGAGGAGCAACGCCGCATCAAGGCGCACAGCCAGGCCATGTTGAGCGAGGCCAAGCAGCGCGAGTGGGAACACCGCATGGCCGATGTCCGTGTCGACCTGCTCACCGGCAACGCCCAACGCTACCACACCGTCGTCCTGACCTCCGTCACGGGCCAGAACCCGAAGGAAAGCGTCCGCCACATCGCCGAGGCCCTGGAAGGCAGCGCCACCTTGGAATTCGTCAATCCGCTCAAGATCAAGCGGAAGCACAGGACGCACCGGAAATTGCCGTTGGGCATGGAGACCCGCCCGGGCGTGCTCCGGATGCAGCTCCACCGCGAGCCTTTCAATGAGTTCGGCCGCTTCGTTCGCTTGACGCTCGTCGACCACACGGGAACGGTCGTCTACGAAGCCCACTACGAGAACATGCACTATGGAGAGATGCTGGCCCCGCTCCAAGGCGTCAGCCTCCTCTGAGCGCCAGCATCACCCCCGGACGGACGCCGCCTCCGGCCTCCGTTCACCAGCGCCCGCCCCTCCCCGGGGTGGGCGTTTTCATTTCCGGCTCTTTGCCCGCACTTCCTCAGCCGCACGGCACACCGAACACCCCGAGGATCAGCAGGATGTCGGCCACCGTGACGAATCCGTCGCCATTGACATCACCCGGGCAGACCGGACAGGGATCCTGGAAGCAGGTGCCGTCGTCCACCGTGGCGTTCTCGTCGTAGTTGACGGCATCCACGTAGGTGCACCCCGCCGCCCAGGTGTCGGGCCAGTAGCAGTCCTCCGGAGGGAAGGTGCAGGAGCCGTCATCAAAGGCCGCGCCGCCATCGTAGTTGCATGCGAGTGGATAGGTGCAGCCTCCGTATTCGATGACCACACACGGCCCGTCGGTCCAGCTGGTGACGCCGCCGATGTAGGTGGCGTGGCACGGGTTGGAATAGGTGACCCAATCACAGCCGCAGACCGGCGCGTATTCTTCCGTACAATCGATCATCTGGCCCAGCTCGATCAAGGCGGGCTGGATGCACGGCGTGCTGCAGGCAAAAGCGCAGTCCTCGACGGAGGTATAGAGGTGGTCAGACCAATCCTGACCGCCATAGAACGGACTGCATCCGCTGATGCTCGTGCAGAGTTCATCCACCCGGCCCCAACCGAGGACGGCGTCGCAATCGCCGAGCTGGTCGCTGGGCAGGCTGGCGCACGGATCGGGATCGACCACATCGGGACAAGGGCCGTCGATGTAGGCCGTCACACCACCGGTGAAGGTGGCCTCACAGGAATTCGAATAGGTGACCCCGTCACAACCGCAGACGGGATCGAAGACCCCCGGGCAGAAGGCGGACGGGTCAATCAGCGTGGGGTCCACACAGGTTTGGGAGGCAGCCGATGCGGCCACCACGAGCAGAAAGGAAAGGAAAGCGGAGCGCATGCATCAATTTACTCCTTTTCGGAGTGTTGCGCATGGCGACCACTGAGTCGGTGAGGGACTGAACCCTCAATGGATCACGACGTGGCCATCCCGGACTGGAGCAGACTCACCCACAGGACGCGGACGACGGAGAGCACACCAAAAGCGAGATAGGCATCGAGGACAAAGGACATCATGGCTTGCGTTTTTTACACATTACGAACGCGCTGCCGGAAAGGTTTCGTGCCGTCTTCGCCCGACGCCCACAAACTCACTCCACAATAAGCCGCTCGGTCTGGATGCCCCCTGGTCCGAGCAAGCGGACGATGTACATCCCGGCCGGCCAATCGGACACGTCGAGCTGCACCCCTCCACCGGGGAGGGCTTGCTCGAGCCGCAACCGACCCTGCGCATCGAGGACTTCCAACCGGTCTCCCCCACCCTGCACCGACACGACATTGCGGGCCGGGTTGGGCTGCAGCATCGCGGCGGCCTGCGCATCGGCGAAGGACGGCGCGACGCTTGTCAAGGTGCCACTTCCCCACGCCTCGGACAGGACCGTGCATTCTCCGTTCGAGGCCGTGGCCACCAGGCCGTCCACTGGCGTGCCGGACCAGACTGCGCCTTCCTGCACCATCTGGCCGTCCAGCCACCACTGGAGGGTCAAGGGTTGGGCACTGCCCTCCACCATGGCCTCCAGGCCGTTCCCAACCTCGACGATGGACACGGTCACCCCGGACAGACACGGCCCGAACAGGGCCTTGAAGGTGTCCGTGCCATACAGTTCCACCTCGGCGAACGGTGCCGTGGGATCCAACAGGCCGAGCAATGTGTGTCCATTCTCCTCCCACCCGAGGAAGGCGAACCCGTCGACCGGAATGGCGGCCAACTGGATGGGGCACTCTCCAAAGTAGGCGCCCTCCCAGCCCTGGCCGAGTCCGGACATGCCATTGACGCGCACCTCACCCCCGATGGGGTTGGCCCATTCGATGGTCATCGTGTGGGGCTGGCTGAACCCGAAGTGATCGCGGAGCTGCTCGCGACCGGCAAAGACCCGGTCGACGTTGTGGTCCATGATGAGCTGCAGCCGGAACTGCCAGTAATCAATGCTGGCCGGCGCGTCCCACAGGTCAATGTGCCGTTCCATCACCGGGCCGATCCACGCGGCCGCCTGATCGAGGCGGGCATTGAACCGGTTGGGCTCGAAACTCGTGGCGAGCAGGTCGCAATACCGGGTGGCAAACCCACAGCCGAGATCCCCATTCTCGAGCACCTTGCCGAACAGGTTGCTGTAGGTGGTCGGGTACGGCGGGCTGACGGACAGCTGGAGGAAATTCTCCCAGACGCTGGTGCCCCACGCCCCGAAACAGGCGTCGGTGTCATAGAGGATCGCGCGCCATTTGCCGTCGCCCTCAAGGCTGCGGAAATACTTGAAGTTCTTCGGGCCCCAGGGCGCCGTCATCCAGTCGACGTTCTGGCCGTGGATCTCAAAGATGTGGTAGTCGAAATAGGACAGCACATCGAAGTTGTCCTCGAAGCCTTGCTTGAAAGCGTCCGAGCCGGACGGCATCGCCAGCAGGGGATTGACCGTCGCCTCCCACGCGGAGGGGGAACCATTCTGCGACACCCACTGGTTGAAGAGGTCGACGCTGTTGTCGTTCCAACCGAAGTTGTCCTCGACGAAGTTCTCGTCGCTCTTCTCGCGGGCCCCATAGAGGCCCCAATAGTCTCCGTTGAGGTAGACCTCCACCGGACGCCAGGCTGAGGCCACGCAATGCGTCTCGAGGGCGAGCTCGCCGTAGAAGGCGTCCTGGATCTTGTTCTCCCAGCTCGCTTGCCCTCCGTTGCGGAGGTTGAGGTTGCCGAACTCCGTGATGTTGGGCTTGGACGGGAACACGGCGTGCTCGAGGGGCCCCGTCCATTGGGGCTTGAAGTCAAGGCGGAAGGAACGCTGGGGCTCCGCCCGGGACCACCCGCCGTGGATCTCGAGATCGAACCGGGCCTGCGTGATGGAATTCCCGTCTTCCCCAAACCACTCGAGCCGGCTCTCCTTGGACCAGGGCTGCCAGAAGTTGGCCCCCATGAAGGGATAGTCGTCTCCCGCATTGGGGCCCAACACGTAGATGCCGGTCTCCCAATCCCACAGGTGGTCGGGGTGGGTGATGATGCTGACCCGTTCCAAGGGGCTCGGCGGCTCGGCGATGAAATAGGTGCGATCGACCGTCGCGCTCGGCACCCAGCCGTCGGCGAAGGCGCGGATGGACAGGATGAGCGTCTCCCCCGGATTCCACTGACCGGTGAAGACGGCGGAGCCGGTGGTGGGCTCGCTGCCGTCCGTCGTGTAGCGGAGGGTCATGGTGGGCAACGGCTGGCCCGGAGGTCCGGAAGGTGTCCCCGCGGTGGCGGTCACTGCCGGCGGGCCCGGGAAATGGCCGGACCCCGGCACCACGGCGGGGGCAGGCAGAATGCCGGCCAGACAATCCGGGCCGTTGTCCGAACCCGGGGTGGGCGTGGTGTACCAGCACCAGTCGTCGGCCCCGTTGCCACTTCGGCCATAGGTCAAACCCGTGCGGCACTCGGCGGGCAGGGTGGCGAGGTCGAGCAGGGTGCCGGCCGCATCGCTGAGGATGACCGGCTCTCCGGGCTTCAGACGGAAGTTGGTGTGCAGGCCGGGGTCTTCGGTCTCCATCCAACTCGGGATGGCGTTGAAGGGGGCGGGATTGGGCGTGTGATGGCCGAGCGCGAGGAAGGGCCGGATGGTCAGGTCGGAGGAGGTGGCGGATTCGTTGTGGACCTGGACGGCCAACACATTGTCGCCCTCCACGAGCCACTCCCGGGGATCGAAGATGACGTGCTCGGGCACACCGCCCTGGTACAATTCAGCCTCGTGAAGCCCATTGGTCCAGGCGTCGAACGCGATGGAATGACCGGACACCGTCTCGGAGCCGGGCGAAGTCTCGGAGCCCGACATGGTCTGGGAGCGGAACACCTCGTGGCCGTTGATGAACGCCACGCAGCCGTCATCGTAGTCGAAGGCGAGCAGGCCGTGCATGATGGAGGGCAAATCCTCTACCGTGAACGTGCGGCGGAGGAAGACCACGTTGGCGCCCCCCACATCGGTGATGTCGTCGCCATCGCCGTAGCCGAAGCCGCCGGGCGCCACGTCCCATCCGGCATCGTTGAATTCGGGCCTGCGCCAGTCGCTGGTGAGCGGGGCCTGCGGGATGTGATAGCGCCAGAGGTCGATGTCGCGGACGGTGCCCTCCCAGTGGTCCAGCGGGCGGACGTCGCGGCCGGAGGCGAAGACGACGAGGCGCTCGTCGGGTGCGAGGGTCACGGCGGGCAGGGGCCATTTGCCCCAATCCGCGCCATCGTCAGACAGAAAGAGGCCCTCCAAGGAGGCGGGCTGGTCGCCGGCGTTCCACACCTCGATCCAGTCCTCTTCCTCACCGAGGGCATCGGTGAGCGTGCCGAAGGCG
>JBMYZR010000058.1:0-13250 GCA_049610565.1 Flavobacteriales bacterium
GCACCCGGAACCTCAGCGCCTCCAACGAGGACCTGAAGCTGCGCATCGCCGAACAGAAGATGACCCTCGACAATCTGCTCGGCCTGATCGACAGCTATCCCCCCACCGAGGAATTGACCAAGATGAAGACCGCCCTGTCGGAGGTGGAGGCGGCTTACGCCAATGTCAAGATCCTCCAAAACGCGGCGGCCGCAACCGCAGAGGAGGACGGGACCGTGGTCATCAGCGGTGGCCCCGACGTGCGCTATGACGACAACGCCCTCGCGGACATTGCAAGATCCGTCGCCCAGATTCGTAACCTCTACGCACAATGAACGTATCGTCCAACGCCATGACTGCGATCAAGAAATTTTCCCTCGCGGCTTTCTCCCTTCTGATGGTGCTGTTCAGCGCCACCGATGCGGACGCCCAATGCCGGACCTTCACGAAGAAGCGCTGCCTTCCCCAGTTGGAGGATTACGTGCAGAACGACAACTACAACACGGCCGTCCTCATCCCGGGTGATGAGGCCGAGCTCGAACTCACCTTCTTCGGCGACCGGGCGTACCGGCTGCTGGTGTGCGGACACCCCGTCCTCGGT
This sequence comes from Flavobacteriales bacterium, assembly GCA_049610565.1. Taxonomy (GTDB): domain Bacteria; phylum Bacteroidota; class Bacteroidia; order Flavobacteriales_D; family Sanyastnellaceae; genus UBA8752. Next base: position 581 of record JBMYZR010000058.1, read on the forward strand.
GACCTGACCTTCCAGGTGCTCGACAGCCGGGGCAACGGCATCTACGACAGCACCGACAAGGAGAGCAATCATTTCGATTTCCGCGTCGCCAACACGCAACAGATGACCGTGCGGGTCCAGGTCCCCACCTCGGATGCCGTCATCGAGCACGAAGGCTGCGTGAGCATCATGGTCGGCTCCAAGGGCTGACCGTTCCTTCCAATTGTTCCAGGCGCCCGATCGGTTCTACCGGTCGGGCGTTTTGTTTTGGCGGGATCAGGACAGGAACGCCTCCACGCGTTCTGCGAAGGCGGCCGGTTGCTCCGCGTGGAGCCAGTGGCCCGCATCCAACGCGGTGGCCTCGAGCTGGGGGAAATGCCGATGGAGGGCCTCCAGTCCGCGGCCTGTGACGTAGTCGCTGCGGGTTCCGTAGAGGGCCAAACTCGGCAGGTTGACCGTCCCGAGGGGCAGGAAGGCCGTCATGTCGGCCAGATGCCGCCGCAGGACGGGCAGGTTGTAGCGCCAGGCAAACCGGTCCGGTGCCGCCCGGTGCAGGCCCTTGAGCAGGAACTGCCGGATGCCCGGCTCGGGAATGGCAGTGGCGAGGGCGGCGTCGACCTCTTGTCGCCGTCCGAATTGCGTCAGGTCGAGCGCGGCGAGTGCGTCGAAGAGCGGGGTGTGGTGCGGCGGATAGGCAATGGGGGCCATGTCCGCGATGATGAGCTTCCGGCAGCGGGCGGGGTGTCGGTCGGCGAAATGCATGACCGTTTTTCCGCCCATGCTGTGACCGAGCAGGTCCGCTTGCTGGATGCCGAGGTGGTCGAGCGTGTCGAGCAGGTCCACCACCATGTCGGGGTAGACGTGGCTCGGATGGTGGGGGCTGCGGCCGTGGTTGCGCTGGTCGACCAGCACGACGGGCCGGTGGTCGGCCCAACCGCCAGCGAGGGTCTGCCAGTTGTCGGAGGAGCCGAGCAGGCCGTGCAGGACGACGAGGGGCGTCGGGCCTTCCGGTGATGGTGGCGCACCGAGGATGCGGTGGAAGAGCACCATGGTCAGGAGCGCGGCCGCAGGGCCTCCTTGTATTGGCCGACCGCGTTCTGAAGCCCCAGGTACAGGGCGTCGGAAATCAGGGCATGGCCGATGGACACCTCTTCGAGGTGGGGGACCGACGCCGCGAAATGGGCCAGGTTGTCGAGGTTGAGGTCGTGGCCGGCATTGACCCCGAGTCCGACCTCGTGAGCGGTGGATGCAGCATGCGCAAACGGGGCCACCGCCGATTGCGGGTCACGCGGGTAGGCGACGGCAAAGGCTTCGGTGTAGAGCTCAATCCGGTCGGCGCCGAGCTCGGCCGCAGCGCGGATCCGGGCGTCGTCGGTTTCGATGAAGAGGCTGGTGCGAATGCCCGCCTGTCGAAACCGGCTGAGCACAGGCCGGAGCCTGTCTGCCTCGGCCAGCGTGTCCCAACCGGCATTGGAGGTCAGGGCGTCGGGGGGGTCCGGCACCAGCGTCACCTGCTCGGGACGGACCTCGAGGACCAGCTCCACGAAGTCCTCCGAGGGGTATCCTTCGATGTTGAATTCCGTGTGGACCACAGGCCGCAGGGCCCGCACGTCGTCGTAGGTGATGTGCCGGGCATCCGGCCGCGGGTGGACCGTGATGCCGTCCGCGCCCCACTCCTGGATGCGGCGCGCGGCCTCCACGGGGCAGGGGACGGTGCCGCCCCGGGCGTTCCGGAGGGTGGCCACCTTGTTGACGTTGACACTCAGTCGCGTTGGGAAAGTTTCCATGGACGGGGGGAGGCAGGACGTGTGCCGGGCCGCTAATTTCGCAAAAGACCCCTCCATCCCCTCCATGGGGTCCATCAAGTCCATGCACGCAGGAAGCATCACCAACCCCGAGCTGATTTCGCTCGATCCAGGAGACACCTTGGACAAGGCGCTGCGCGCCATGGACGAGCTGAAGGTGGAGCATCTGCCCGTGTGCGCCGAGGGCAAATACCTCGGGCTGGTGGCCGAACAGCACCTGCTTGACCAGGAAGGCGACGCGACCTTCCTGACCAATGTGCAGCTCATGCCGGTGATGGTGGCCCCGGGACAGCACTTCCTCGAAGTGGTGGACGTCCTGTGCGAGGCCGACGTCAGCGTCGTGCCCGTGGTGGACGGCGGAGAATACCGCGGAAGCATTGACCGGGCCCACCTGTGGCGGGCGTTCCACCACAGCCTGACCCCCTACAGCGAGGGCAGCATCCTGACCTTGGAGGTGCCGTGGAAGGACTACAGCCTGGCCCAGGTGTCCCACAGGGTGGAGTCCGAAGGCGTCAAGATCCTGCAGGTGCTGGTCAGCGACGGCGCCCAGCCGGACCATGCGGAAGTGGCCCTTCGCTTGTCCACCCGTGACATCGAGCCCCTCATCGACTCCCTTCGGCGCCATGGCTACGCGGTCAGTGCGTTCTATCGGGCCGAGGAATATGCCGAGGACATGAAGAAGCGCATGGCCGCCTTCATGCGCTACATGAACACCTGACGCGATGGCCCAGAGTGCAGCAGTCCGATCGGTTCTGATCCATGGCAAGGCCCTGGACGACGGTCTCCTGCAGCCCGTCCGCACCCTGTTTGCCCTGCTGAGCGAGAAGGGGGTGGCCATGGCCCTGACGCCGGCCTACGCTGACGTGCTCTCGGGCCACGGGCTGGACACCGGGGCATACGGGATGACCCTCCACACCCCGGACGCTCCGTCCGCTCCCGACATGGTGTTGTCGCTGGGCGGTGACGGCACGGTGCTCGAGACCGCCTCCATGACCGGCGCAGCGTCCATCCCCGTCCTGGGCATCAACACCGGCCGCCTCGGATTCCTGGCCCACGTGCCCCTCGAGGAGGCGGCCTCCCTGATGGGCGGCATCCTGTCGGGCGACTACACCGTGGAAGAGCGGAACATGCTGTCGGTGGAGTTTCCCGGCCTCGACCTCGAGCGGGGAGGCGTCGCCCTGAACGAGGTGACCGTGCACCGCCGCGATGTGGCCAGCATGATCCGCATTTCCGTCCACCGGGACGGCACCTTCATCAACCGCTATTGGGCGGATGGGTTGATCGTGTCCACGGCGACCGGCTCCACGGCGTACTCCCTGAGTTGTGGTGGTCCCATCGTCCATCCGGCGAGCAACGCCATCGTGCTCAACCCCATTGCGCCCCACAACCTCAACGACCGGCCGCTCGTCATTCCCGCCGACGGCACCCTCGAAATCCACGCCGAGGGACGCGACGACCACCTGATGGTCACCCTCGACACGCGCTCCCACAAGGTCGCGGTTCCGGCGCGCTTCCTCGTCCGCAGGGCGGACCGCCCCTTCCTGCTCGTGCAGTTGCCCGGCGGGGACTTCATCGAGACCGTCCGGCGCAAACTGCACCTTGGCCTCGACGGCCGGGAGGGGCCGTCCCGGGCCGGGGGGCACGAAACCAGACCGGAATCGCGTTGAGGATGCACCCTTCGGCCATGCACACCCCCTTCCGTTTCATCGCCCCCCTCGTTTTGCTCCTGTCCTTCGTGATGGTGGGCACCGAGGCGGATGCACAGCGGAAATTCGAGCAGAGCAAGACGATGGGGCTCACCGTGGGCACGGGGTACTACCTCGGTGAAATGAACCCCTATGGGCACTTCAAGGGCCGTTTCCAGCCGGGATTCGGGGGCTTCATGCGCTTCAACATGAACCGGAGGTTCGGGGTGCGCGCAGCGATCAACCGGACCAATCTCCTGTACTACGATTCGGATTCGAACGACCCCTGGATCGCCAACCGCAACCTGCATTTCCGCAACGCCATCACGGAAGGGTCGGTCGTCGCGGAGTTCAACTACTCGCGGTACCAGATCGGCAACACGAAGGACCGGTTTGCCGGGTACCTCTTTGCCGGACTGTCGCTGTACAGCCACATGCCCGAAGCGGAAATCGACGGCATCTGGTATGAATTGCAGCCCCTCGGCACGGAGGGTCAGGGCACGTCGTCCTCGGGGGCGGAAGACCGCTATGCGACCACCGGATTCGCCATCCCGTTCGGCTTCGGGTTCAAGTGGAACCTCGGCCACTTTTCCGCCCTCAACATCGAGTGGGGCATGCGCCGCACCTGGACGGACCACCTCGACGACGTATCGGGCTACTACGCCAGCCTCGCCGTGCTCGAGGAGGAGGCCGGCCCCCTGTCGGAGTTGCTGAGCGAGTCCCGCATCGAGCGGGAAGGCAACCTCGAGGACCCCGTGGGCCAGATGCGCGGATACAATGGCATCGATGACCGGTTTGCGGTCATGAGCGTGTCCCTCACCTTCCGCATCGACAAGTCGCCGACCACGTGTTGGGACCGTTGACCGTCTGAGGCTTTAGGTGAAAAACTCCCAAAGACGGGCGTTGCAGGGGGCGCTACCTTGCGGCACGCTTTCATTCGGGTCACCTTCGCCGTGCCCGAAGTGAGCCGCACAACACCATGGTCGATTCCGCCTCTTCCGCCAACGCGTTGCCCCGCCATGTGGCCGTCATCATGGACGGCAATGGCCGCTGGGCCCGCGAGCGGGGGGAAGACCGGGTGTTTGGCCATGCCCATGGTGTCGAGAGCGTCCGGGCCGTGGTCCGTGCAGCGGGGGAGCTTGGGGTCGAGTACCTCACCCTGTATGCGTTCAGCACCGAGAACTGGTCCCGTCCCAAGGAGGAGATCAACGCCCTCATGGAATTGCTGGTCAACAGCTTGGCCGGAGAGGTCGACGAGCTGATTGCCCAAGGGGTCAGACTCCGCTCCGTCGGGGCGTTGAGCAGCCTGCCCGAAGCCTGCCGCGATGCCTTGCGGGACGTGGAGGCGCGCACGGCGGACTGCACCGGATTGACCTTGATCCTCGCCCTGAGCTACAGCGGCCGGTGGGAAATCACCGAAGCGGTGAGGCGTGTCGTCCGGTCCGGCATGGACGTGGACGACATTGATGAGTCCAGCCTTCGCCAGCACATGGAGTTGCCCGATGTGCCGGACCCTGAACTGCTGATCCGGACGAGCGGCGAGCAGCGCCTGAGCAATTTCCTGCTCTGGCAGTTGGCCTACTCCGAACTTCACTTCACTCCGGTCATGTGGCCGGATTTCCGGGAGGACCATTTCCGGGCCGCCGTGCACGAATTCCGTGGACGGGAGCGACGGTTCGGTCGGACCGGAGAACAAATGCGACAAGCCACCAATGCAGGCGAGAATTGAACGGATGAGGGGAGGCCGCATGGTGCGGTTGTGGGTCCTGGCCCTGCTGATGGGCGCGACCCGGATGGCCTGGGCACAGCCCGCGGAGTCCACCTTGGACCTGGCGGTTCCGTCTGATTACCGCATTGCCGGCCTGACCGTGCTCGGCGCCGAATTCACCGACGTGCAGGCGGTCAAGCTGTTCAGCGGACTGCAGGTCGGGGACGAAATCACCATTCCCGGTGACCGCATCAGCGACGCCGTCCGCAACCTCTGGGACCAGCGGCTCTTCAGCGACGTGTCCATCGAGCTGGCCGAGCGCCGTGGCGACGACGTCTACCTCGTCATCCGCGTGGTGGAGATGCCGCGCCTGACCCAGTATGGCTTTTCGGGCGTCAAGCGGGGCGAGCAGGAGACCCTCCGGGGCAAGCTGGACCTCGTCCGCGGCCAGATCGTCAACGAAAACCTCAAGGTCACGACCCGCCGCATCCTCGAGGACCACTACGTCGACAAGGGCTATTTCGATGCCCGCGTGACGGTCACCGACACCCGGGACACCCTGCTCGAGAACGCGTCCAGGGTGGACATCCACATCGACAAGGGCCAGAAGGTCAAGGTGGGGGAAATCCGCATCGCCGGAGCGGAAGCCGTCCAGAACAAGACCATCAAGCGGAAGATGCGCAACGTCAAGGAGCGCGCGTGGTGGCGGATTTTCAAGGCGTCCAAGTACCTCGAGGAGGAATTCAATGCGGACCTCGATGCCATCGTGGCGCATTACCGGGAGAAGGGCTACCGCAACGCCCGCGTCCAGCAGGACAGCCTGTTCCGCACCCCCGAGGGAGAGCTCGGCATCGCCATGTCCATCGAGGAAGGCGGGCAATTCCACCTCCGCGAGATCACGTTCACCGGCAACACCAAGTACACGAGTGGCCAGCTCGACAGCCTGTTGGGGCTGAAGCGCGGCGACCTCTACGACGTGGCCGAGCTGGAGAAGCGGTTGTTCATGAACCCGAAGGGCATCGATTTGAGCACGCTCTACAGCGACGATGGGTACCTGACCTTCCAGGCCATTCCCGTGGAGGTCCGGGCGGAGAACGACAGCATCGACCTCGAGATCCGCCTCGTGGAGGGCAAGCAGTTCCGCATCGGCCGGGTCGATGTCCGGGGCAACAGCAAGACCAGCGACCACGTCATCCGCCGCGAGATCCGCACCATGCCCGGTGACCTGTTCAGCCGGACCGACGTGATCCGGACGCAGCGCGAGCTCAACCAGCTCAACTATTTCAACCCGGAAGCCTTCGGCATCAATCCGGTGCAGAACCCCGAGGACGGCACGGTCGACATCGAATATGTCGTCGAGGAAAAGCCCACCGACCAGATCGAGCTGCAGGGCGGATGGGGCGGTGGCCGGATTGTCGGTTCCCTGGGCGTGACCTTCAACAACTTCGCCGTCGGCAAGGCCTTCAAGAAGGGCGCCTGGCGACCGGTCCCCATGGGCGATGGCCAGCGGGTCAGCATCCGTGCCCAATCCAACGGCCTCTTCTTCCAGAGCTACAATGTGAGCTTCACCGAGCCGTGGCTCGGCGGCAAGAAGCCCAATGCGCTCACCGTGGCGGCCTGGCGCTCCATCCAGTCCAACGGCCAGCCGAAGCGGCTCGACGACGGGTCCGACAACGGCCTGCGCCAAACGCTGATGATCACCGGCGTGTCGGCGTCCATTGGCCAGCGCTGGAACAAGCCGGACGACTGGTTCGTGGTCAACGCCGGTTTGAGCTACCAGCACTTCGACTTCGACCAGTACAACAGCGGCCTCTTCAGCTTCACGGACGGCAAGTCCAACAACATCGCGCTCAACCTCGTGGTGAGCCGGAACTCCGTCAGCGACCCCATCTTCCCGGTGTGGGGGTCCGAAGTCCGCCTGAACGTCAAGGCGACCCCGCCCTACAGCCTCTTCCAGCCCGACCGCAATTGGAGCGCACTGAGCGAGCAGGAACGCTTCCGGTTCGTGGAGTACCACAAGTGGAAGTTCGTGGCCAACTGGTACACACCCCTGACCACGAGTGGCGGGGAGAACCCCAAGTCGCTGGTCCTGCGCACCTACTTCGGCGGCGGCATCATCGGCCAGTACAACCGCCAAATCGGCCTGTCTCCTTTCGAGCGGTTCTACCTCGGCGGCGTCTTCCTGAGCGGCTTCGTGCTCGACGGGCGGGAGATCATTTCCCTGAGGGGGTATGACAACCTGTCCCTGACCGCCCCGGACCAGAACACGGGCGCCGGGGCCATCGCCAAGTACGGGGCGGAGCTCCGCTATCCGCTGAGCACCAACCCGAGTGCCACCATCTACACGATGGCGTTCCTCGAGGCGGGCAACACGTGGGAAACGGGCGATGGGTTCAATCCATTCGACGTCTACCGGTCCGGCGGAGTTGGCATGCGGATCTTCCTGCCCATGTTCGGATTGTTGGGACTGGATTACGGATGGCGTTTCGACGACGTCCTGAGCGCACCGACCATGGCAAGGGGCCAATTCCACTTCTCCCTCGGCATGAACATTGGCGATTTGTAATCGGAAGTGCGAAACCCATGGACTTGAACGTTGAGCCCACGATGCACCCTATTTTCGCTGACCATCACGCCATGCGCTCCCCATTCCTCCTCCTGCCCGTCCTCCTGTTGTTCTGTTCCCTGACCGCGGGCGCCCAGAAGTACGCCTACGTCGACACGGAGTACATCCTGCAGCACCTCCCGGAATACGCAGATGCCCAGAAGGAGCTGAACAGCCTCGCCTCCGGCTGGCTCGACGAGATCGAGGAGAAGTACGATGCCGCCAACCAGTTGGAGACGGCCTACCGGGCCGAACGCGTCCTGTTGACCTCGGAGATGCGCCGCAAGCGCGAGGACGAGATTGCCAGCAAGCGCTCCGAGGCCACCGACATGCAGAAGGCCAAATTCGGCGTGGAGGGCGAGCTCTTCCAGAAGCGTCAGGAGTTGATCCAGCCCATCCAGGAGCAGCTCTTCCAGGTGCTGAAGGACCTCGCCGGTCAGCGCCAGTACATGGTCATCTTCGACAAGGCCAAGGACAGCAACATGCTGTACACCAACCCCAAGTACGACGTCTCCGATCGCGTGATCAAGGAGTTGGGCTACACGCCGGGAGAACTGATCGGCGGAGAAGAAGAGGAGGATGGCGAGAAGGGCAAGAGCCTTCAGGACCGGATGAACGACACCCTCGACAAGGGCAAGGACAAATTGAACGAACGCCGAGAGCAGGTGACCAACCGCGTCAACTCCGGCATCAAGGGCGGCGGCGGTCGCCCCAAACAGTGAGCCCCATCGCCCACCCACCACCAAGACGATACACGACATGAAATCCACGATGACCCTCGGCCTGATGATGGCCGCCCTCCTCTTCTCCACGAACACCATGGCCCAGGTCATGCAGGCCCGGTTCGGTCACATCGACACCCAGGCCCTCCTGGAGGCCATGCCGGAGCGTGAGAACATCCAAACCGAAATCGAGGGTGCGGCCGCCCAGTACGAGCAGGAAATCGTCCGCATGCAGGGCGAGCTCGAGGCCAAGGTGGCCGAGTACCAGCAGAAGGCGGAGTCCTGGCCCACCGCCATTCGCGCCCAGAAGGAGCAGGACATCACCCAGGACCAGCAGGGACTGGAGCAGTTCTACGCCACCGTGCAGCAGGAACTGGGCATGCTCGAGCAGAGCCTCCTTGAGCCGATGATCGATCGCGCCCGCACGGCCATCGAAGAGGTGGGCCAGGAAGAGGGCTTCACCTACATTTTCGACACGTCCACCGGCTCCACGGTCTACAACGGCGGCGAGGACGTGCTCGGTCTCGTCAAGGCCAAGCTTGGCCTCTGAGGCCCCCATCGGGATTTTCGATTCCGGCATCGGCGGCCTGACGGTCGCCCATGCCTTGGCGCAGGCATTGCCCGCTGAGCGCCTTGTCTACTTCGGCGACACCGCCCACATGCCCTATGGCGACCGGTCACCTGAACTGGTCCGCTCCTGGTCGGTCCGCATTGCGGAACACCTCGTCTCGGAGGGGTGCAAGGCCATCGTCATCGCGTGCAATTCAGCCTCGGCCACGGCATCGGACGCCGTCGCAGAGGCGGTGGGGCCGGAGATTCCCGTGCTCGACGTGATCCGACCGGTGGCGGCCCATGTGGCGGCAGGGTCGGCACGGCGGATTGGCGTCATCGGCACCCGTGCGACCATCGGCTCGGGCGTTTACGGCCGCACGCTGCGGGCCGCGATCGCCGCGGATGGCGGTTCGGGCAGGACGATTGAGGAATGGCCCACCCCCCTCCTGGCGCCCCTCATCGAAGAAGGCTGGCACGACCACGAATTGATGGACCCCGTCATCGCGGCCTATCTCGCGGCGGCCGGATGGACGGAAACCGGCCTGGACGCCTTGATCCCGGGATGCACCCACTATCCACTGGCCATCGACGCGCTGCGGCGGGTGCTGGGTGACGGTGTCGAGCTGGTGGACGGCCCCACGGTGGTGGCCGCCGAGGTGGAGCGGCGCCTCGATGAGGCCGGCCTGCTCGCCACGGGGGCAGGGCCTGCGGCGGACCATCGGTTTGCGGTCAGCGACCTCACGACCTCCTTTGCCGAGTCCGCCCGCCGGTTCTTTGGGTCCGGCATCCAATTGGACAGGGATCCCCTCTGGGACTGAGCGTCAGTCCTGCTCGAACCAGCCGGCGTATTCCCGGTAGCGAACGGCTGTGGCGGCCAGGTGCGCCTTGAGGTCGGGCCCCACATCCTTGACCTTCCTTGCAGGAACGCCGGCCCAGAGTTCACCCGGGCCGATCTGCGTGCCCTCGAGCACCACGGCTCCGGCCGCCACCACAGCCCCCTCGCCCACGACCGCCCGGTCCATGACGACGGCACCCATCCCGATGAGGGCCCGGGCCTCCACGGTGCACCCGTGCACGATGGCGTTGTGGCCGATGCTGGCCTCGTCTCCGATGGTCAGGTCGGTCTTCTCCCACGTTCCATGGAGGACGGCACCGTCCTGAATGTTGACGCGCGTTCCGAGGCGGATGGCACACACGTCACCGCGGACGATGGCCCCGAACCAGATGCTGCAGTCGTCTCCGGTGAGGACGTCGCCCACCACGGTGCAATTGGGGGCCAACCAGTTGCGCGAACCGAACTGGGGGTGCTTGCCCCGGACGGGGAGCACGACGGGAGAGGGGATCTGCGATTCCATGCGGCGAAAATCGGACGTCACGCTGAGAACAGGCTTCGGTTGTCGTTCCCTTCCGCCAGGCCATCCGCCGACGGCCCGGCTCTCCTGTGGGACAGGGCCTCGGCGATGTGGTCGGAGCCGACCTTCTGCGCACCCTGCAGGTCAGCCACCGTTCGGGCGAGGCGGAGGATGCGGTCGTGGCTGCGGGCGCTGAGGCCGAACCGGGCCACGCAGGCGCTGATGAGCTCGCGTTCTGCGCGCCCGAGGTCCAGCACGGTGTGAAGGCCATGGCTGTCGAGCCTGTGGTTGGGCACGCCGCCGGGGTTGCGCTCGATCTGGCGTTGCCGGGCCGCGAGGACTTGGTCCCGCAGGGCTTCGGCGTCCTGCAGCCTGCTTTGGCGCTCCATCCGTCCCCGGGCCCCGGCCTCCGGCAGGAGCACGCGGGGATCCACCGGATTGATCAGCAGGTGAATGTCGATGCGGTCCAGCAACGGGCCGCTGATGCGCTCCAGATAACGGCGGCGGGCGTGGGCACTGCAGGAGCATTGTGCGCGGTGGGCCGGGTCCGGCCGGTATCGCCCGCAGGGACAGGGGTTCATGGCGGCCACGAGCTGGAAGTCGGCTGGGAAGACGACCGTGGCGCGCGCACGGCTGATCGTGACTTCCCTCGACTCGAGCGGCTGACGCAGCACCTCCAGCACGTGCCGGGGCATTTCGGGCAGCTCATCGAGGAAGAGGACCCCGGCGTGCGCGAGGCTGATTTCGCCCGGCCGCGGGTCGGAACCGCCGCCGACCAGGGCCACATCGGAAATCGTGTGGTGGGGACTGCGGAAGGGGCGGTGGAGCAGGAGCGCTTCGGGTTGCCCCACCCTGTCGGCCACGGAGTGAATCCGGTTGACGGCGAGCGCTTCGTCGGGGGTCAAGGGCGGCAGCAGACCCACCATGGCCTTGGCGAGCATCGTCTTGCCCGCACCCGGGGGGCCGACCATGCACAGGTTGTGACCACCGGCCGCGGCGAGGGCGATGGCCTCGACACCGCGCTCCTGGCCCCGGATGGCCGCCAGGGGTTCCAGCGCCGCTCCAGATTGGGCAGAAATGAGGTCGCCGAGGTTGCGGTCCACGACAGCCAGTGGGCGGGTGCCGGACAGGTGGTCCAGCACATCGCGGAGGTGTTCGGCACCGTGCACCGTGACGCCGTCGAGCAGGCCGGCCTCGCCGGCCGATTCCCGGGGCAGGATGACCGGACCGATGTCGGGGTTCCGGGCGGCCTCGGCGAGCGCCAGGCCACCGCGAACGGGCCGGAGCGTGCCGTCCAGCGCCAACTCGCCCATGGACAGCAGGCGTTCGACCGGCGCGGGGTCAATCTGCTCGGAGGCGGCGAGGATGCCCAGGGCGAGGGGCAAGTCGTAGGCGGCGCCCTCCTTGCGCAGACCGGCGGGCGCGAGGTTGATCGTGATGCCCTTGCCGGGCCAGCGGAACCCCAGGTGCTCGATGGCGCTCTTGATGCGCTGTTGGCTCTCCCGAACGGCACTGTCGGGCAGCCCCACCATCAGGAAGTGGATGCCCCGGTCGACCCGAACCTCGACGGTCACGGGCACCGCATCGACGCCCCGCAGGGCGGCAGCATGGAGTCGAACCAGCAAGTGGACCGGAACTCAGGCGCAGCGCGCCTCGATGTGGTCGATGAAGGCGTGGATGCACTGGATGTGCACCTCCTGGATGCGGTCGGCGTACCCGGACCACGGAACGCGGACCTCGACGTCGCAGAGCGGGGCGAGGGCCCCTCCATCCTTTCCGGTCAGTCCGACGACCGTCATTCCGGCCTCTTTGGCCGCCTGCGCGGCGCGGACCACGTTGGGCGAATTTCCGGAGGTCGAGATGGCCAGCAGGACATCGCCAGGGCGACCCATGGCCTCCACGAAGCGGGAGAACACGAATTCGTAGCCGTGGTCATTGCCGACACAGCTCAAGTGCGACGGGTCGGAAATGGACAGGGCGGGCAGGGCCTTGCGGTCGTCCCGGTACCGGCCGGTCAGCTCCTCAGCGAAGTGCATGGCGTCGCACATGGAGCCTCCATTGCCGCAGGAGATCACCTTGCCTCCGGCCGCAATGGCCGTGGCCATGGCTTCGGCGCCCGCCGCAACGGCAGCGAGACAGGCAGCGCCCGTAAGGAAAGCCATTTGGACTTCCTGGGCCTCTTCGAAGTGTCGGCGGATGCGATCGGCGTGTTCCATGTCCGAAAGGTGCACGGTGCAAGCTACGGCCTCACGCGGGTTGTGT
>JBMYZR010000059.1:0-13127 GCA_049610565.1 Flavobacteriales bacterium
CGCCCTCTTGTTGCTGGTCGCCGTCCTGCTGCTGGTCGCCGTCCTGCTGCTCGTCGCTGTCCTGTTGCTCGTCGCCGTCCTGTTGCTCGTCGCCGTCCTGCTGTTGGTCCTGCTGTTGCTGCTGCTGAAGCAGGGTTTGGGCCAAGGCGAGGTTGTAGCGCGTGTCGGCATCCGTGGGGTCCAGCCGCAGGGACTGCTTGTAGGCTTCGACAGCACCTGCGGCATCCTGGTTGCCAAGGAGCACGTTGCCCACGTTGTTCCATGCATCAGCCTTCAGTCCAGGATCCACGGCCTCACCGGCCGCTTTCTGAAACGACCGCAAGGCCGCCTCGCCCTCTCCCTTGGCGGCCAGGGCCAGACCCCGGTTCAAGGCCAGTTCTCCGGCTTCAGCCCCATCCCATCCTTCCGCCGCGGCAAACAAACTGTCTGCAGCAGCAAAGTCCCGCTCGGCCATGGCGTCTGAACCAGCCACGGCTTGCGCCTTGTCTCCGTCGCGTCCCGTCTGGGCCTGTGCTTCATTCCCCAGTCCAACCAGAAGGAGGAGCAAGCCCATCCCCAACAGGCGGATGCGGCCGGAGGGCCACGCGCCTTCGATCAGGAGCAGGAGGAATCCGATGAGGAAGAATCCGGCATACTGGTGGCGGTAGTCGGTGTAGGCCACGGTGTTGCCCTGTCCCTGCTCCAGGCCGTCCAGCGTGGACAGGAACGGGTCGAGATCCACGAAGCCGCGGTTGGCCCGGACGTAGGTTCCATTGCCCGCCTCGGCCATGGCCACGAGCATGCGCTCGTCGAGGGTGGAGACCACAGGTTGGCCGTCCGCGTCCTTCTTGTATCCCTTGGACCGGCCGTACCGGTCGTATTCCGGGATGGGGCCGCCGGCCTCGGACGCCATGCCGATGGTGTGGACGGAAATGCCCTGCTCGGCGGCTTCGGCCGTGCGGGCGAGGGCGTCGTCCTGGTGGTTCTCGCCATCCGTCAGCAACAGGACCACCCGTCCCGCCTGGCTCTCCGGGTCAAAGGAGTCTGCGGCCAGGGCCAGGGCGGCACCGACCGCCGTGCCCTGCAGGGGGATCGTTTCGGTGCCAATGGCATCGAGGAACAGCTTGACGGCAGCCAGGTCCTGCGTCAACGGAGCTTGCACATAGGCTTCGCCCGCAAAGACGATGAGGCCGACGCGGTCCCCATCGAGTTGTTGGACCACGCGTTCGATGCTCCGCTTGGCCAGGTCCAACCGGGCCATGCCGACGTCCTCCGCGAGCATGGAGCGGCTGACGTCGAGGGCGATCATGATGTCCACGCCTTCGGATTCCATTTCCTCCATGCGCGTGCCCCATTTGGGGTCCAGCATGCCGATGGCGAGCAGCGCGAGGGCGGTGCGCCACACGAGGAATTTCCAGACGGCACGCCGGGGGCGGGCATCCGGCCACAGCGAGCGGCTGAGTTCGGTATCTGCCGCTTCCGTCATGCGCTGTTGCTTCCACCGGTAATGCGCAGCGAAGAGCACGAGACCGACGGGGGGCACCACCAGCGCGGGCCAAGCCCCGGGATAATGCAGGTCGAGCTGCGGCGCCACCTTCCTCAGCAGCACGCCCAGGGCGAGCACGCCGGACCAGAAGGTGATCTCGAACAGGACGAGCCCGGTCACGTGGGCAAACACCTTGTATGTGCGCGGTGCTTCACTCATGGCAGGCTGCGGATGAAGACGTGGCGCAGAATCGCCTCCGAGGCCAGGCAGAACAGGGCCATCCACCCAAGCAGGGGGAATTCCTCGGTGCGCTTGTTGTAGCGGAAGACGTTGAATCGGGTTTTCTCCAGCTCGTCGATTTCGGTGTAGATCTCCCTCAGTTTGTCACCGCTGGTGGCGCGGAAATAGCGCCCGCCAGTCTCCTGGGCGATCGCCTTGAGGGTGGGTTCGTCAATGTTGACCTCCACCCAATCGTAGATGTAACTCCCATCCGGGCGCTGCCGGACCGGACTCTTTGCCCGTCCAATCGTGCCCACGCCCACGGTGTACACCCTGATGGATTCCAGTCGGGCCAATTGGGCCGCGTCCTGCGGTTCAATCTGTCCCGCGTTGTTTTCGCCGTCGGTGATGAGGATGACCACCTTGCTCTTGGCGTCGCTTTTCCGGAGCCGGTTCACGGCCGTGGCGAGTCCCATGCCGATGGCGGTTCCGCCCTCCACTCGGCCGGTTTCGAGGGCCTCGAGTCCATCCTGCACCACGCGGTGGTCCGTGGTCAGCGGAACCTGTGTGAAGCTCTCGCCCTCGTAGACGACCACGCCAACGCGGTCAAACGGCCGGTCTTCCACGAACTCGCTGGCCACGGCCTTGGCTGCCTCGAGGCGGTTGGGCCGGAAGTCCTTGCTGAGCATGCTCGCGGAGGCATCCATGGCCATCACGATGTCGATGCCCTCCCGCGTCATGTTCTCGATGCTCGAGGAGCTTTGTGGACGGGCCATCACGAGGACGACGAGTCCCAGTGCGAGCGTGCGCAGTCCGTCGGGAGCCAGCGGGATCCATTGGTCGCGGCGGGGCGGGGTCAGGTCGAGGTGGCGCAGGTTGATGCGGAAAGCCGGCGCCGACAGGGGAGCGGCCATCCGCCATCCGCTCCAGGCGAAAACCAGTGCGCCCCACCACAAGGCCGATGGCGCCGCCCATTCGAACCGTCGCTCCATGGCGATGAACACGACAGCCAGTGCGGCCCAGGCCATTCCCTGGACGGCGGCCTGGCGCAACCTCGCTCCCTGTATGCCCGTGCCGCGCGCTTCAGCCATGGGGGTTCAGGTTGGCGTCGTCGTGTCCGCCCTCGGACCCTGTCGAATCGGTGGGGGCGTCCTCCATGCGGGGTTCGGTCCGGCGGACCCAGCCGATGGCTTCCTGCACCGTGTGGGCGTGGGCATCGGCGGCCATGTCCTGCTTGGCGAACTTGACCAGGTCGGATTGACGCAGCACGTCGACCAGCCACGAGGCATCGCCCCGGTCGAGTCCGCGGACGGGTGCGCTCAACAGGTGGGCACTCAACTCTTCCGTGGCCCGCTCCAACGCCTTGACCCCGAAGGTGCCCTGGAGGTGAAGCCGGACCGCTTCGGACAGGGTGGCTTGCGCTTCCTTGCCCCGCCCTTGGAGCCAGGGCTGCTCGGCCGCGAGGGATTCGAGCATCCGCAGGGCCACGACGTGGGCGGGCTCGCTGGGCACGCTGGGCTCGTCTTCCATGGCGACGGCCGTCTCCCGCTTGGACCAGCGCGAGTACCCCCACCAGAGGAGGGCGGCCAAGGCCAAGAGGGCGAGCGCGGTGGGCAGGATGCGCAGGGTGCGCTCCCACCAGGTCCACGTGAAGTGGGTGTAGCCCTGCATGGGTTTCGGAGCCGGGTTGTCCTCAAGGGCCACCGACCCCACCTGCACCAACAGGGCCTCACTGGTGACGGACTGGCCCTCCGCTCCGGTCAGCGACAGGGGCTCGATGACCTTGAATCCGGTGTCCCAGGCGAGCACTTCGATGCGCTGCGTCCTGCGCAGGCCTGCGTCCAGCAGTGGGGAGGCCATGCTGTCGATGGGGCCGGCCTGCAGGATCTCCCAACCCTGTGGCAGGGAGTCACCCGCGCTCCATGCGGGCCATTCCCACGTCTGTCCACCCGTCAATGGTTCGTCGGACTCGAGGGTGAGGGTCAAGGGGTCACCAATGCCCACGCTGTCCCGGTCCGCCACCACAGACAGCGACGCCTGGGGGAGCAGGGGGCCTGCCAGGGCCAATCCCAGGCCCAGAAGGAACCAGCGGAAATCAGCCACGGCGGTCGAAAAGCTGCATCAGGGGTTGGACATACGGCTTGTCGGTGTGAAGGATGGCGTGGTCGACGCCCGATCGCTTCATGTCCGATTCGAGGTTGCGCTGGTGCTCGCCCAGGGCCTTCTCGTAGCGTTTCCGCCAGCGCAGGGATCCCGTTCCAATGTGGGCGAGGGCGCTGGATTCCGGGTCGTGTCCGGCAATCCAGCCGAGCTTCATCGCCTTGGACTCGATGGTGTCCCGAAGCTGCAGGGCCACAAGGTCGTGTCGGCGGGCCGTCCGCTTGAGGATGTCCTCGAAGCCCTTGTCCTGGAAGTCGCTGATGAGGAAGGCGATGCACCGCTTCTTCATCGCCCGGCCGAAATGTTCGAGCGCGGCGGCGATGTCGGTGCCCTGGCCTTGGGGTTCGAGGTCAATGATCTCCCGGACGATCCGCAGGATGTGGCTTCGCCCTTTCTTCGGCGGGATGTACCGCTCGACGCGGTCGCTGAAGAGGAGCGCCCCGATCTTGTCGTTGTTCTGGCCTGCGGAAAAGGCGAGCACGGCGGCCAACTCCGCCGCGAGTTCGCGTTTGGTCGATCCCCGGCTTCCGATGGTGCCGGATGCGCTGACGTCGATGAGCAGCATGGCCGTGAGCTCCCGTTCCTCCTGAAAGACCTTGACGTACGGAGACCGCATGCGGGCGGTCACGTTCCAGTCGATGGTCCGGATTTCGTCCCCGTGCTGATAAGCCCGGTTCTCGCTGAAGGCCATGCCCCGTCCCTTGAAAGCACTGTGGTACTCTCCGGAGAAAATCTGATTGCTCAGACCCCGGGCGCGCAATTCCACGCGCCGGACACGGCGGATCAGCTCAGCGGCCTCCATGCTCAGGGAACCTGGACCTGATCGAGGATCTCGGTGACGATTTGTTCCTGGCGGATGTCTTCCGCTTCCGCCTCAAACGTGAGGCCGATGCGGTGCCGCAGGACGTCCATGGCGACGGCCCGGATGTCTTCGGGAATCACGTAGCCGCGGTGGGCCATGAAAGCGCGCGCTTTGCCGGCGAGGGCCAGACCGATGGTGGCCCGGGGCGAGGCGCCGAAGCCGATGAGGGGCGAGAGGTGACCCATGCCTTGGTTCTCCGGGCGGCGGGTGGCCTGCACGAGCTGGACGATGTAGCGTTCGACCTTTTCGTCCATGTAGACCTCGCGGACAAGCTCGCGGGCTGCGAGGAGCGCATCGGCCTTCACCACGGCCTGGACGCTCGGCTTGGGACCCGCGGCCACTTGGGCCCGCAGGATGTTCTGCTCTTCTTCCGGGGTCGGGTAGTCAATGACCGCCTTGAGGAGGAACCGGTCGACCTGCGCTTCGGGGAGGGGGTAGGTGCCCTCCTGCTCGACGGGGTTCTGGGTCGCCAGCACGAGGAACGGCTTGGGCAGTGGGAACGTCTCCGAGCCAATGGTGACCTGCCGTTCCTGCATGGCTTCCAGCAGGGCGCTTTGGACCTTGGCTGGGGCCCGGTTGATTTCGTCGGCGAGCACGAAGTGGGCGAAAATGGGGCCCTTGCTCACCGAGAAAGCCTCTTCCTTCTGGTTGTAGATCATGGTGCCGATCACGTCGGCAGGCAACAGGTCGGGCGTGAATTGGATGCGGCTGAAGTCCACGTCCACTGCCCGGCTCAGGGTCTGGATTGCGAGGGTTTTGGCCAATCCCGGGACGCCCTCGAGGAGGACGTGGCCATCGGCGAGGAGGCCGGTCAGGAGGGTGTCGACCATGCCCTTCTGTCCAACGACGACCTTGCCGACTTCATGCCGCAGCGGGTCCACGAAGGCGCTGGCTGTGACGATGCGTTCGGTCAGGGCTTGAATGTCCGCGTGGCCCTGTCCGGCAGGGGTGGTGGTGGGAGCAAGGGGTTGACTGTCCATGTGTTCTGGTGTCGCAAGCGGTGCGGCTGACGCCGACCCGGTTCTGTCAAAAATACGCGGGAGCCCGCCCCTGAGCAGGGTGGGGTGCGGTTAAAAGATGTTGCCCATCTTGTCCCCATGACCCTGAAAGATTGCACCGACGCGGTGGCCTTGTTCCAGAAGACCTACGGCCTGCCGCATCGACACGTCCCGACCACGCAGGTGGATCCGAGCGAAATGGAGCTCCGGCACCGGCTCATGGCCGAGGAGAATGACGAATACCTCGAGGCAGCCAAGGCGGGCGACATGGTCGAAGTGGCGGACGCGCTCGGTGACATGCTGTACATCCTGTGTGGCACCATGGTCACCCACGGGATGCAGGACGTCATGGCGGATGTGTTCCGGACCATCCAGGAATCCAACATGTCCAAGCTCGGCGCGGATGGCCGGCCGATCTATCGGGAGGATGGCAAAGTGATGAAAGGGCCGAATTATTTCCGGCCGGACATCGCGGGCGTCCTCCGCGCCGCCGGCGCTCTGGAAGGGGAGACGGTGCAGAACAACGCGCCGTCATGAATGCGTGGGTCGCCGCCCGGGCGGACCGGGCACTCGTCGCCGCGCGGCAGGGCAATCCGGCAGCGCTTGACCGCTTGATGCGGATCGCCTTGCCGTTCAATCGCCCCCACAAGATTCGCATTGCCTCCGTCTCCGACGAGGCCGTCGAGGTGGGGCTCCCCAGCCGCAAGTCCAACCAGAATCACCTCGGGGGCATGCACGCCTGTGCCATCGCCACCGCCCTCGAGTTCGCCTCCGGGGCGTCCATTCTGCTCGAGGTCGGAATGCGGGATTACCGCATCATCATGTCCCGGTTGGAAATCGACTACCTCGCCAAGCCCAAGGGGAACTGTGTGGCCCGCGCCCAACGCAACACGCCGGACGTCCGAGGACTGACCGGCGTGTTGGAAAGCGAGGGCGTGGCGAGGATCGTCCAGCGCTCCTCGTTGCTCGACGCCTCCGGCGAACATTGCGCCGAAGCCGCCGTGCATTGGCACCTCAAGGCGTGGGCACCCCGACCTTGACGGCGAGCTCAGGCCGGATGCGCTCGTAAGAGGTCAACGCCCAGCGCTGTCCGTCATACTTCGCGGTCAGCTTGAGGTCACCCTGCGAATCGGATTGCTTCACGTAATCCTCGCCGACGTAGCCGCGCACCTTGCCCATGCCGGGCACGATGGCCACGACGGGCGTCCACCGGACGCCATCGCGGGTGAGGGTCCACCGCGTTTCGTCGATGTGCCCGGGCAGTGTGCCTTCGTCGAGCATCGCGATGATGGCGCCGGTGCTGCCTGCTTCCCGGCGGAGCTTGACCCGGTCGCCGAGGATGTCCAGGTAATGGGCGCAGCCGGCGGCCCGGGCGTGCAGGTTCACCATCGTTCCATCGGCATTCACGAGGACAAACCCATCGGCAAACCGGGCAATGTCGCGGCCGACCTGGGCCCATCCGAACCGCTGCGCGTCATACCCGAAGGCGTCCCCGAACGGCACCGGCTCGCAGCCGTCCTCGGCGACGATGAGGGGCGCGAAGCAATCCGCAATCCGCTCTGGATGACCGGACTCGGCTTCCGTTCGAACGTGGCGGATGAAGTCGTCAAAGTCCCTCAGGTCCTGCGGTGCAGCCGACAGAAGTAAGGGGGAGGCGATCAGGAGGAGGAGGGCGGAGCGCCCGGTTGAACGGAGGGGCATGGAGTGGGGGTTGAGGGTGTGGCGGTCGGGACGGTCCCGGCCTTCCTTCATTCAATGGCGGGAGGCGGGCGCGTCGTATGCGGGGCATCCTGCAGGGTGGGGCTTTTGACATCCGTTCGAAAACCCGAGGGGGCGCGGGTGGGGATTATCTTTGCACGCGAATCCAGACGCCATGATCCAGATTACCCTCCCCGACGGCTCCATCCGCCAAGCCGAAGACGGCGCCACGGCCATGGACGTCGCCCGTGACATCAGCGAAGGCCTTGCCCGGAATGTGTTGGCCGCTGAAGTGGACGGGGAAATCCGCGACGCCCAGCGTCCCCTCGGGGGTGACGTGTCCCTGAAGCTCCTCACCTGGGGCAGCGAAGGGGCCGAGAGCACCCTGTGGCACAGCGGTGCGCACTTGATGGCCGAGGCGCTCGAGGCACTCTACCCGGGCGTGAAGTTCTGGGTGGGACCGGCCGTGGAGGGCGGGTTCTATTACGACGTCGATTTCGGCGACCACGTCTTCAGCGACAAGGATTTTCCGACGGTCGAGAAGAAGATGCTGGAGCTGGCCAAGCAGAAGAGCGAGTACGTCCGGCGCGACGTGCCGAAGTCGGAGGCCATCGCTTACTTCAAGGAGAAAGGAGACGAATACAAGCTCGACCTGCTCGAGAATCTCGAGGACGGCACGATCACCTTCTACACGCAGGGCGGATTCACCGACCTCTGCCGCGGGCCCCACATTCCGCACACCGGACACATCAAGGCGGTCAAGTTGCTCGCCGTGGCCGGGGCCTACTGGAAGGGCGACGAGTCCCAGAAGCAGTTGACCCGCATCTACGGCATCGCCTTCCCGAAGAAGGCCCAGCTCGCCGAGCACCTCGAGCTCCTCGAACAGGCGCGCCAGCGGGACCACCGGAAGCTCGGCAAGGAGCTCGACCTGTTCACCTTCAGCGAGAAGGTGGGCCAGGGCCTTCCGCTGTGGTTGCCCAAAGGCGCCGACCTGCGCATGCGGTTGGAGTCCTTCCTCAAGGAGGCGCAGCGGAAGATGGGCTACGAGGCCGTCATCACGCCGCACATTGGCAACAAGGACCTTTACGTCTGCAGCGGTCACTACGAGAAGTACGGTGAGGACAGCTTCCAGCCGATCAAGACGCCAGCGGAAGGGGAGGAGTACCTGCTGAAGCCCATGAACTGCCCGCACCACTGCGAGGTGTTCAAGAGCCGCCCGCGCAGCTACCGCGACCTGCCTGTCCGCTTTGCCGAGTTCGGCACGGTGTACCGCTACGAGCAGAGCGGCGAGCTCCACGGCCTGACCCGCGTCCGCGGATTCACGCAGGACGACGCCCACATCTTCTGCACGGTGGAGCAGGTCAAGGAGGAGGTCGGCAAGGTCATTGACCTCGTGCTCTACATCTTCAAGACGCTGGACTTCCAGGACTTCATCGCCCAGGTCAGCCTGCGCGATCCGGAAAACCCGTCCAAGTACATCGGCAGCGACGAGAACTGGGACAAGGCTGAGAAGGCCATCGCCGAGGTGGCGGTCGAGAAAGGGTTGAAGACCGTGACCGAATTGGGGGAGGCCGCCTTCTACGGCCCCAAGCTGGACTTCATGGTTCGGGACGCCATCGGCCGGAAGTGGCAGCTCGGCACGGTTCAGATCGACTACAACCTGCCGGAGCGCTTCGAGTTGGAGTACGTCGGCGCCGACAACCAGAAGCACCGCCCGGTGATGATCCACCGCGCCCCCTTCGGATCGATGGAGCGTTTCGTGGCGATTCTCATCGAACACTGCGCCGGAAAATTCCCGCTCTGGCTCACGCCGGAACAGGCGCGGATCCTGCCGGTCAGCGACAAGTTCAACGACTACGCAAAGGAGGTTTCAAAATCCCTTGAAAAGCGCGATATTCGCGCCCTCGTTGACGACCGCAGTGAAAAGGTCGGGAAGAAGATCCGCGAAGCGGAGCTCGCCAAAGTCCCGTACATGCTCATCGTGGGAGGAGACGAGGCCGACAACGGAACCGTTGCCGTGCGCAAGCAAGGTGAAGGCGATGTTGGCGGCATGACCACAGCGGCATTTGCCGATCGGATCGAGAGTGAGGTTCGGGAAATGCTGGGTGGCGACGAGATGATTGAACAACCAAACTGATAGCACCATCGCTATTCGACGCAGACGATCCCGCGGCCCCGCCCGGGTGATCAAGAAGAACCCGCACAGGACGAACCGGGAAATCCGGGCGCCCAAGGTGCGCATGGTCGGAGACAATGTCGGCGACGCCGACATCGTCGAATTGGATGATGCCATCAAGATGGCCGAGGAGCAGGAACTGGACCTTGTGGAGATCTCCCCCAAAGCAGATCCTCCGGTCTGCAGGATTCTGAATTACCAGAAATTCCTGTATGACCAGAAGAAGAAGCAGAAGGAGATCAAGGCCAATCAGGCCAAGGTGACCCAGAAGGAGATTCGTTTCGGTCCCAACACGGACGACCACGATTTCAACTTCAAGGTGAAGCACGCCCGCAAGTTCCTCGAGGAGGGCAACAAGCTCAAGGCGCACGTTTTCTTCCGCGGAAGAAGCATCGTCTTCAAGGAGCGGGGAGAAATCCTGTTGCTGCGTTTTGCGCAGGAGCTGGAGGATGTGGGCACGGTGGAGCTGATGCCGAAACTGGAAGGGAAGCGGATGTTCATCACGCTCCGACCGAAAAAGTAAATCCCGGGGAGGGCCTACGCCCGAACCACCATATACGGACGACATGCCGAAGATGAAGACCAAGAGCAGCGCCAAGAAGCGTTTCACCGTGACCGGCACGGGAAAGCTCAAGCGCAAGCACGCCTTCAAGTCCCACATTCTGACCAAGAAGGGGACCAAGCAGAAGCGCAACCTGACCCAGACGGGCCTGGTGAGCAAGGCGGACACGCCGAACATCAAGACCCAGTTGGGCATCTGACACTGAATCCAAACCGGCGTCCAGCCCCCAAGAGCCCGCCTGTGCGGGACGCTGTCCGCCAAATCCAATAGAACATGCCTCGTTCAAACAATGCCGTCGCCAGCCGAGCGCGCCGGAAAAAAGTCCTGAAAATGGCCAAAGGGTACTACGGTGCCCGCAAGAATGTCTGGACCGTCGCCAAGAATGCGGTGGAGAAAGGCTTGACCTACGCCTACGTCGGTCGCAAGCTCAAGAAGCGCCAGTTCCGCTCCCTCTGGATCCAGCGGATCAACGCCGGTGCTCGCCAGCACGGCATGAGCTACTCCCAGTTCATGGGCCAGTGCCACAAGCACGGCATCGAACTGAACCGCAAGGTCCTCGCCGACCTCGCGTTGAACCACCCCGCCGCCTTCAAGGCCGTGGTGGACCAGGTGAAGTGATCGCACTTCGCCCACAATGAAAAAAGCCGGCTCGCAGCCGGCTTTTTTCATGTCCCGATGTTCGGTTGGGTTGGCCGGTCAGCGGCCGAGAATCCTTCCCTTGGCGATGGCCGCCGGCGTGTAGGTCGGGTCGATGGTGAGCGCCGCATCGTAGGCCTCCAAAGCGTCCTGATCTCGGCCTTGGCTCTCGATGGCGAGACCGCGGTTGTAGTGTGCCTGGTGGTAGTAGGGGAGGCGGGCGATGGCCTCGTCGAACCACCGTTCGGCCGAGCTGTAGTCGGCGAGGTACTCGAGATGGATGAACCCCTTGTTGAAGGCCGCGGAGGCGTTGGCGCCATCCAGATCGAGGATGCGGTCATACAGGGTAAGGGCCTGACGGTAGCGGCTGGTGTCCTTCCGGGCGTGTTCCTGCAGATAAATGGCCTCGTCGTAGAGCGCTTCGATGCTGTTGGGCCGCAGGGAACGGGCGGTCCGGAAATATTCGAGGGCGAGGTCGTCGTGGGCCGCCGCGTACAGAAGGCCCAGTTGGATGAAGGCGTCGTACCGGTCGGGGTTGACCTCGGCGGCCGTCTGGAAGGAGCTGGCGGCCTTGACCGTGTCGCCGGTTTCCAGGTACAGCCGGCCCTTGAGGAAATAGGCCTCGTCCAACCGGTCGTCGACTTGCAGGGCGGCGTTGATCCGCTTCATGGCGGGGTCGTAGGCGCGGAGCAACACATCGACCCGCGCCAAAGAGAGCAAGGCCGGAGCGTACTGGGCGTCGGTCCGGAGTATGCCTTCCCATTCCCGCACGGCCCCCTCGAAGTCCCGGACGTCAAACCGAAGCTCGCCCAGCGTGTGCCGCTCTTCGATCCGGGTGGAGTCGGCCTGAACCACAAGGGCGAGGTCGTCCATGGCAGCGCCCACCTCGCCCTGTCGGAGATGGTACTCGGCGCGTTCCGCGTAGCCGTCCGGGTTGAGCGGCGCGGCCAGGATCTGGTCGTTGAGCCAGGTCAGTGAGTCCGTCACGGCAGGGGCGGACTCCCCCGAAGTGTCTCCAGTGGAGTCTCCGGGGGAGGTGCACCCTGCCATGAAGGTGAGGGCCAGCAGAAGGGCGCCCGGTGCGGTGCGCATCAAGCCTCGGCCTGCTCGACCGTTTCCTCGACGACCTCGTCGTTGAGGGCGGCCTTGATGCCGGCTTCGAGTTCCTCCATGAGCTCTGGGTTGTCGGCGAGGAGGTTCTTCACGGCATCGCGGCCTTGGCCGAGTCGGGTTTCGCCGTAGCTGAACCAGGAGCCGGATTTCTTCACGATGCCGAGGTCCACGCCGAGGTCGATGATCTCACCGACCTTGGAGATGCCCTTGCCGTACATGATGTCGAACTCCGCACGGCGGAACGGCGGGGCGACCTTGTTCTTGACGATTTTGACCTTGGTCCGGTTGCCCATGACCACGTCTCCGTCCTTGATCTGGCTGCTCCGGCGGATGTCGATGCGGACGGAGGAGTAGAACTTGAGTGCGTTTCCACCGGTGGTCGTCTCGGGGTTTCCGAACATGACGCCGATCTTTTCGCGGAGCTGGTTGATGAAGACGCAGCAGCAGCCGGTCTTGTTGATGGTGGACGTCAACTTCCGGAGGGCCTTGGACATGAGGCGGGCCTGGAGGCCGACGGCGGAGTCGCCCATTTCCCCTTCGATTTCGGCCCGGGGTGTGAGGGCGGCCACGGAGTCGATGACGATGAGGTCAATGGCGCCGGAACGGATGAGGTTGTCGGCGATTTCGAGGGCCTGCTCGCCATTGTCCGGTTGGGAGATGAGCAGGTTCTCGGTGTCCACACCGAGCTTTTCGGCGTAGTACTTGTCAAAGGCGTGTTCGGCGTCGATGAAGGCACAGATGCCGCCGGCCTTCTGGGCCTCGGCGATGGCGTGGGTGGCGAGGGTGGTCTTTCCAGAGCTTTCGGGACCGTAGATCTCCACAACCCGACCGCGGGGGAATCCGCCGACGCCGAGGGCGATGTCGAGGGAGAGGGAACCCGAGGAGATGGCATCGACCTTCTCCACTGCCTCGTCTCCGAGTTTCATGACGGTGCCCTTTCCGTATGTCTTGTCGATGCGGTCCAGGGTGAGTTGGAGCGCTTTGAGCTTTTCCTTGTT
Source organism: Flavobacteriales bacterium (assembly GCA_049610565.1). Classification (GTDB taxonomy): domain Bacteria; phylum Bacteroidota; class Bacteroidia; order Flavobacteriales_D; family Sanyastnellaceae; genus UBA8752. The sequence continues at coordinate 12,888 of JBMYZR010000059.1, forward strand.
TTCTGCAGCCATGTCGGTGTGTTTCGTATGAAGCGAGAGCAAAGTAGAAGCCCCGCTCCGTAAGGGATTTACGTTGTGCCGTGTTTTTGTGAACGCCGGCTCAACTTTCATCACCGAAGGCGGCGAGCACCTCGGCGGCGTGCTCCTTGACCTTGGGCTTGCGGATGATGGCGGCGATGGTGCCATCGGCCTCGATGCAGAAGGTCGTGCGGTGCGTTCCATCGTATTCGCGCCCCATGA
>JBMYZR010000060.1:0-13021 GCA_049610565.1 Flavobacteriales bacterium
GGCACGAACAGGATGCTGGTGTCGGCGCCCGCTTCCTTCACGGCGTCCTCCACGGTGTTGAAGACCGGCCGGTCGAGGTGGCTCTGGCCGCCCTTGCCCGGGGTCACACCGCCCACGACGTTGGTGCCGTACTCGATCATCTGGCTGGCGTGGAAGGTGCCTTCGGAGCCGGTGAAGCCTTGGACGATGATGCGGGAATCCTTGTTGACGAGAACGCTCATGGGAACTGTGGATCGGGGTTCGGTGTATCGTTGCGCACGGCTGTGCGGCGCAAAAGTAACGCGGCGCAAGGCACCTTCGGGAAGGGCTGCGGGCTAATTTGCCCCCATGCCCGCACACCCTCTTGACGGCACGACCATTTGCGCCCTCTCCACGGCCCCTGGACGGGGCGGTGTTGCCGTGGTCCGGGTCAGCGGACCGCAGGCGTGGAGTGTGGTGGACGGCCTCTGCGGCGGAAGGCTGGAGGGCTGCCCCCCCGGCCGGGCCGCCTTGCGCCAGCTCACCGATGGAGAACGCCCCCTCGACGAGGCCCTGCTTCTGCCCTTCCGCGGGCCGAAAAGCTTCACCGGCGAGGATGTGGTCGAATGCCACATCCACGGCAGCCCCTTCATCGCCAAGCGCCTGATGGAATGCCTGATCGATGCGGGATGCCGGGCCGCACTGCCGGGTGAATTCACCCAACGCGCCTTCCTCCACGGGAAGCGCGACCTGGCCCAATCCGAGGCCATCGGTGACCTCATCGACGCCGACCACGCCGGCGCCCACCGCCTCGCCCTGCAGCAGCTGGGTGGCGGATTCAGCCGGGAAATCCAAGGCTTCCGGGACGCCCTGATCGAGTACGCGGCCCTGATGGAGCTGGAACTCGACTTCGGCGAGGAAGACGTCGAATTTGCCGACCGGGACGGCTACCGGCGCCACGTGGGCGAACTCCTCGGGCGCATCGACGAACTGCTTCGCGGATTCTCGACGGGACGGGCCATTGCTGAAGGCGTTCCCGTGGCCATCCTCGGGGCCCCGAACCGCGGCAAATCCACCCTGCTCAACGCCCTGCTCCGCGAAGAGCGCGCCATCGTGTCCGACACCCCGGGCACCACCCGGGACACCCTCGAGGAAGTCCTGACGCTGGGTGGCATCCGGTTCCGCTTCATCGACACCGCCGGACTGCGGGACACCGCCGACGACATCGAAGCGGAGGGCATTCGCCGGGCCTGGGCCAAGGCCGCCACGGCGCGCTTCGTCCTGTACCTGCTCGACGCGCGCGACCTGCAGGACGATGCAGGACGGGCCGAAGCCGAAGCCGAGGTGGCCGCCGCCGCCGACCGCATGGCCATTGCTGCTGCTGACAAGGGCGAAACGCCCGGTGCCCTGATTGCGCTCGTCAACAAGACGGATCTGGTTGCGGCGCCCGCCGGTTGGACACCGAGCCGGGCCGAGGAGCTCATCCCCATCAGTGCGGAGGAGCGCATCGGGTTGGAGGCCATCGAGCAGCGGCTCGGCCGGGACTACCGGAGTGCCCTTGCCGAGGACCGCATCCTCGTGACCAACCTCCGCCACCGGGAAGCCCTGCAGCGCACCCGCGAGGCCCTGCAGCGCGCGTTGGACGGACTCGACGCCGGTCTCAGCGGAGACCTCCTCGCCGTCGACCACCGGGAGGCCCTGGAGCAACTCGGCCGCATCACCGGGGCCATCACCCCCGACGACCTGCTCGACCACATCTTCGGCAACTTCTGCATCGGCAAGTGAACCCGACCCACGGCCGGCGGGTTCCTCCTGCATGCCCTGGCTCCGTCCCCTCCTCGGCACCGCGCTTCTCGCCGGTGCCTGCACCACCCCGACCTACATGCCCACCGAACCGCTCATCCTCGACTTCGGCAAGGGACAGGTGACCAGCTGGCGCGCCCTCAACGACGGCGTCATGGGCGGCCGGTCCATCGGCGTGGTGGACTACGACCGCAAATCGATGACGTGGGCCGGCACGGTGTCCCTAGAGAACAATGGAGGCTTCAGCTCCGTCCGATCGGAATGGGGAGAGCGCGACCTGTCCGCGTTTGGCTCGATGACCCTGCGGTGCCGCACGACAACCGGCGAGCCCGACACCTTCACGCTCACGATGGAGACCTCCGAGCAGTGGTGGATGCCCTATTGGAAGGCCAACTTCACCGCCGGGTCGGAATGGAGCGAGGTCACCCTCGACTTTGCCGACCTCAAGAAGAGCAGCGCCATGACCGGTGACCTCCCCAAGCTGTGGTCATGGGGCGCCCTGGACGACATCCTCCGCGTGGGCATGATGAAGTACGATGGCCTCGCCGGCGACTTCGGCCTGGAGGTGGACTGGGTCCGGTTCAACCCGGACCAGCCGGTCAGAAATTGAGGGTGAACCCGCCGGTGATGGTCCGGGGCATGCCGGGCCGCAATCCAGCTGGACGGGCCGAAGCCACGTAGACTGCATTCAACAGGTTCCTTGCGCTGCATTCGAAGGTGAACCCTTCGGCCAGCGCCCACCGTGCCGTCGCATCGAGGACCGTGCTTCCGCCCACCGTGAACACCTCCGACAGGTCTTCCTGACCAGCCACCGTCCGCATCCCTTCCATGTGCCGGGCGGACACATCGAATGAGCCTGCCGCCCGCGCCCATCCGATGCGGAGGGCGCCTTGATGGCGGGCCATGTAGGGCAGTTGGTCATGGACCTCGACGTCTCCCCATGCGTCGTAATCGCTCTCGAACGCAGACGTGAAACGCCCGTCGGTGAACGTGTAGGTCACCCCACATTCCCAGCGGGCCGCCTCGGCGGGATTGGCCCCGTTGGTCCAGTTGACCATCGTCTCCACCCCCATGACCCGGGTCGTGCCACCATTGTAGACCGCACCGTCCCCTGAGCCTCCGCTCGATGCGAAATCCGACCCTTGCAGGTTCCGGCCGAGGTGCGCAAAGCCGACGGCGGTCGCCTCGAAGCGGGCGCGCATCCAGCGGACGCCCACCTCCTGGTTCCACGCGAATTCGGGCTGGACGTCCTCTGAACTGCCCGGGGGCAAGAAGCCGCGGTGGATCCCGCCAAAGGCACTCCACTCCGCACCGAAGTCCTTCTGGAGCCCCACGCCGGGCAACCAGGCAACCGTCACGTTGCGGCGCGATTGCAGGTTGACCCCCGTCCGGTCCACATCGGCCGTCCCGTAGTCGTCCCGGCCCGCCACGATGTGTTCCATGCGGACGCCGGGAATCACACTCCATCCGCGCTGCGACCAGCGTCCGCGGACATAGCCGGCGAGGGCGCGGCTCCATTCGAGGCGGTTGGACTCGGTTCCGGGCGTGCCCAACTCCGGTCGAATCAGCCGTCCGGACGCCATGGTCCAATCGTCTACCCATTGGAACCGGTCCATGCCGTCACGGTGCCAACGCAGGGAGCCCTCGAGCCGTCGCCAACCCGCCCAATCCCCGTCCCAACTCACCCGGGACTCCACCCCGCGGCTGTGGTAGATCCGGTTGTTGGCCTTGAGCCGAACCTGACCGTCCTCGCCATCCCGGAAGACCCCGAGGGCTTCCATGGCGGTGCTGTCCTCCGGAGAGCCGCCCAGCAGGGCGCCGAGCTTGACCCACTCTCCCGAGAGGCCGGCCGCGCGGTCCGCCTTGTACCAGTTGCGCTCGAACCGCGTGGCGTAGGCGCGGTTCGTCCACCGCCAGCCCCGGCCGAAGTCGACGACCTGCGTGAGCACAGCCTGGCGTTGCTTGGCCACCATCTCATCCCGGTGGCTTCCGGCATACCGGCGGTAGGGCGCCTCCCAAAAATCAGCTGCGGTGAGGCCGGCGTAGGTTTCGTGGCTGAGCTCGTTGACCTGACCGAGCTTGAGCTCAACGCGTTGTGCGTGGCGCGCATCGCTTGCAGACCGCCACCGGAGCTTGCCCAACAGGTCGAGCTTGTCGAATCCGGTCGCCCCACTGCCATCGAGGGCCTTGAACCCCCCACTGCCGGTCTGGAGGGCCTCCACCATCCAGCCGATTCGCCCTGCGCCGTCCCCCACGTGGGCATGGAGGCGTCCCGTTCCATACTGGCCTGCCCGGGCAGCGACCCGCCCCGACATCGTGGATGGAATGGGCGTGCTGATGAAGTTGATGGCGCCGCCGACGGTGTTGGGTCCATGGGCAATCTGGCTGGCGCCCTTCATCACCTCGATGCCGTTCATGCGGCCCACGCTGGGGAAATAGTAGGCACTGGGGGCCGTGTACGGAGCCGGCGCAATCGGCACGCCATCCTCGAGAATGGAAATGCGGCTGCTCCGCTCCGATCCACTGCCCCTCAACCCGATGTTGGGCCGCAAGCCGAAGCCGTCCTCCTCCTGGATGTACACGCCGGGCACGCTGCGCAAGGCGCGGTTGACGTCCACATCGCCATGCCGTTGCAGGGTCTTGGCCGACAACACGGTCACCGCACCGGGAACGCCCATGGGCCGGCCTCCGGTCAAGCTCACCGCCTCGACCAGCGCCTGGGGCAGGTCCAACACGGCCTCCTCCAGCCGGATGTCCTTTCCGGCCAGCAGCACGTCCCCGTCGAGGGTGCGCTCGACGAATCCGAGACAGCGCAGGGTCCACTCCCCCGCGGTGGTCTTCATGCCCTCCAGAACGGCCTGTCCGGAGGCGTCCGTGACGACCCCCTCTCCGTCGGGAGACAGGAGGGCCACACCGGGAATTCCACGGCCATTGGCGTCCACAATGCGCACCTCCATCTGGGCGGACACACCCGCGCAACAGAGGAGCAGAACGAAGAGGAGGAGGTTATTTGGACGCATTCTAAATAGCGCCACAAACCTCGCGGGGGCTTTCCGATCAGGGCATCCCCTCTTGGGGGGATTTCTCAAAAATCAATGGACCGACCTGAGCGTGGGCTCAGTCGTCGGGGTTGCCGAGCCACTTGCGAACGAAGGTCAGCCGGACCACGGAATCCGGGAGGTGGACCATCTCCAGGTCGAAACTGTTGAGCAGGCATTGGCCATAGGTCTCATCGCCCAGGTCGAACTCGTCGAACGTGGACTCGTGGAGGTAGGCCTCCGAATACCCGTCCGCGTCGATTTCCTCGAGGATCCACCCATGGCTCGCCACGTTGATGACCTCCCAGCTGCAGAGTGTCTCGGCAAAAGGCGGGTAATGGTTGAATCCCGTCAGGAGTGCGGTCAGGTCACCCGCCCCCACCACCAGATCGGCCGGCCAATTGAGGTTCATGGCATGGGCGCCCACATTGCCGTAGGCCGTGAGGAAGGTGATGAGCACCTCGACGTTGGCGTGGTAGGTGATGGTGCTTTGGCCGCTGGCGGTCTTCTCCTTCTTGATGAGGATGTACGAGTCGGCAGGCAGGCAATCGCACAACTGGACCCCTGCCGCAGCAATGTCCACTTCCTGCGCCTTGGACGTGGAACACCACGACAGACACATGGTCAACAAGACGGCAAGTGGGAAACAGCGCATTGGGTTCCCTTAAATTAGCCCCGGCTGACCACCGCGCCTGCAACGCCCACAAATCCGATTGCAGAAAAAACACGTTCATGACTCACAAATCAGCCTTCATCCTCGCATTATCAATTGTCATCTTCTGGAGCCCGTCCGTGCTCGCCCAACTTCCTGTGCCGCGCGTCGAAAAAGCCGTGCAGGCCACCGACGAGAACCTGACCGACACCGTGCGGGCGTTCAACGGCACACTGGGCCTCAACCTGAGCCAGACGGCCCTCGAAAACTGGGCCGGTGGTGGTGAGAGCTCGGTCGCCTTCACGGCCTTGAGCAAACTCGGCAAAAGCGTGGAGAAGGGCCCGCACAACGCATCGTGGGGAGTGGACGCCGCCCTCGGTCTGCTTCGGCAGCAGGGATCTTGGCGGAAAACGGACGACCGCATCGTGGTCACCGGCCAATGGAGCACCGCCATGCAATCGCGCCTCAACGGGGGGCGCCTCGCCTTGCTCGTCGATGCCCGGACGCAATTCCTGCCGGGCTACGCCGTGGTGGATGGACTGCCCGACAAGGACCAGCGCATCTCGGACTTCCTCTCGCCCGGCTACCTCGTGGCGGCGGCGGGCATTGCGCCCAAGAAGGGCGAACGCCACCAACTGTTCCTCGCCCCGTTCACCGGCAAACTGACCGTCCTGCTCGACGACACGCTCGCCGCGGCGGGGGCGTTCGGTGTTCCGGCCGGGCAGAACACCCGACTCGAGCTTGGGGGCTACCTCCGCTGGAACGCCAAATGGACGCTCATGGAGAACGTCACCTGGACCCACCAAGTGGACCTGTTCTCCAATTACCTCGATGCTCCGGGCAACATCGACGTCAACTGGACGGGCCTGCTGGAGCTCAAGGTCAATGAGAGCCTGCGGACCACCATCAGCACGCACCTCATCTACGACGATGACGTCCTGCTCGAGAAGGAGCCGGCCAGGACCGAGACCAATGACCAGGGCGTCACGGTCGACATTCCGGCGCGGTTGGGACCCGGCACCCAGTTCAAGGAAGTCCTCTCTGTGGGCTTCTCGTACACCCTGTGAGCCCTACGGCCGGACGAAGGGGCCTATTTTCGCCCCATGAAAGCCATGGTTTTCCCCGGACAGGGGGCGCAGTTCCCCGGCATGGGGCAGGATCTCCACGACGCGCACGGGTTTGCCCGTGACCGTTATGCCGAAGCCGCCGACGTGCTCGGTTTCGACATCGCCGACATCATGTTCAACGGGTCCGAGGAGGACCTCAAGCAGACCAAGGTCACCCAGCCGGCCATCTTCCTCCACTCGGTCATCATGGCCGAGGGCATGGGCGACGGCTTCAATCCGGACTTCGTGGCCGGCCACAGCCTCGGCGAGTTCAGCGCGCTGGTGGCCGCCGGTGGCCTCGGTTTTGCGGAGGGGCTCAAGCTGGTCAGCGAGCGGGCCCAGGCCATGCAGGCCGCCTGCGAGGCCACCCCGTCCACCATGGCCGCCATCCTCGGCATGGAGGACGCCGATGTCGAGGCCGTGTGCGCCGGAACGGAAGGCATCGTGGTCGCCGCCAACTACAACTGCCCCGGTCAGCTCGTCATCAGCGGTGAAGTCCCGGCCATCGAGGCGGCTTGCGAGCAACTGAAGGAAGCCGGTGCCCGCCGTGCCCTCGTGCTGCCCGTGGGGGGCGCCTTCCACTCCCCCTTGATGGAGCCCGCCCGCGAGCGGTTGGCCTTGGCGCTCGAAGCGGCCAATTTGAGTGCGCCGCGTTGCCCCATCGTCCAAAACGTGACGGCGACGCCCGAGACCGACCCCGAAGTCATTCGCCAGAACCTCATCGCCCAGCTGACCGCACCCGTCCGGTGGACCCAGACCATGCAGTGGTTGCTCGCCGAAGGGGTGGACGATGTCACGGAGGTGGGCCCCGGCAAGGTGTTGCAGGGCCTCTTCAAGAAGGTGGACCGGAAGCTGGCAACGGCTTCCGCGGTGGTGGCTTAAGCCCCGGCTTGCTGGCCTTCCACGTAGGAGAACAGGTTCGCGTAATCCGTCTCGAGGGCGGACAACCTCATCTGCAGATCGCGGTTCTCCACTGCGAGCCGATCGCGCTCCGCACGGAGCTGGGAGATGGTGTGCTTCAACGTCACGAAGTCGCGGGCCAGTTCCCGGCGCTCGGCCTGGATCTTCTGGACATCCAGATCCTGACCCTGCAGGGCGTCAAGGGCCGGACGCGATGCCGCTGCGTCGGTCCGGGTGGTCTGGATGGAGTCGGTGGTGGACAGTTCCTTCGTGCTCATGGTCAAAAATTACACGCCCTCGTCGCCTTCCATCGGTCATCCGACCTGAGGTTTTCAAGGGCGCAATATGGACGGCGGCCCGCTCAGGACCTCCGCCCCCTCAAAATCGGCGGAAGCAGGGCGATGGCGGCGATGGCCGTCCCGAATCCGCCCACGTAGTACAATTCCGGAATGCGTTCGATCATCCCCTCGAAGCGCATTCCGCTGTACACGGCACCCGCACCGATGCCCACCTCCAAGGCCATCAGCATGGTGCCGAGGGCCAGCGCCACCTTGCCCGGTTGGGCGAGGTCCGTGGTCCACGCGAACACCGTGGGCATGTTGATGCCGATGCTTGCACCGTACAGCAAGGCGCCCACCGTGGCCATGCCCTTGGTTTCTGCCGAGCCGAGCGTGACCATGCCCACCGTCATCAGCGCCGTGCCCGCCAGCAGCACCGGAATGCGGCCATGCCGGTCGCTCATCCGGCCTGCGATGAACCGCATGGCAATCGAGCTCGCCACGATGATGGTGTTGAACGACCCCTTGTAGACGTACCCCAGGTGGTCGACGAAGTCCGGCGTGATGGTGAGGTAGATGCCAAAGGCCAGCGCCACCGGCAGGAGCACCAGGGCGGCGGGCCAGGCGTTCGGGTCGATGAGCCCGCCGTTGAGCAAATTGAAGTCCGACCGGTTGACCGGGCGGGCAGCGGGCAGCGTTTCCTCGAGCGGCCACGTGAGCGCCACGCTCGCCATGCCGATCAGGGCGGAGGCGATGAACATCCATTCGATGCCCCACTCCACCGTGAGCCAGCTGCCCAGCGCAGGGCCGGTGGCCATGCCTGCGTTTCCAGCCACCCCGAGGTAGCCGAGCGCCTCGCCCCTGCGGTGCTTGGGGATGCGGTCGGCCAGCATGGCGCTCGTGCCGGGCGGACGAAATCCCGTGGACAAGCCATGGAAGAACCGCAGCAGCATGAACGTGGCGATCGAGGTGGCCACGAGGTAGCCGAACCCGGCCACCGCCGTCACCGCCGATCCGATCAGCATCACCTTCCGGCGGCCGGCGCGGTCCGCGATGCGGCCGCTGATGAAGCGGGAGAGGAAGGCGGCCAGCGTGAACATGCCCACGACGCCACCGAGGTAGGCCTCTCCGCCCATGGCCGCCAAGTGGGCCGGCAATTCGGGCAGGAGCATCCCGAAGCTCGCCATGAAGAGCACGGTGCCGCCGCACAACAGAAAGAAGGGCCGGTCATACACCCGCTCCGGTCTGGACTCGATGCCGGCGAGCTCCTGGGCCGGAAGTGGGGTCGGGTTGGTGGCGGAGGGCATCTGGACGGGACGGGGGTTCTTCCGAATGGGGGCACAAAGGAACCCCTCTCCCCCCTTAGGATGTTTCCGATGTTGGAAAGACGGCGCATCTTTCCACCTGCATTCGAGCACCCCCATGCCTGCACCAGCCTCCCTACGCCCCTATCCCGCCAAGGTGTTGCTCGCCTGGGCCGAGGCCATTTCCGGCCAGGACGAGTTCCGGGATTGGCTCATGGGCTCGGATTACCCCGAGCTGGGGGTGTTCTGCCACGCCCTGCACAACGAGGAGACGTCCAGGGCCTGGCTGCGGCACAAGGGACACCACGTTCTGCTGGCCTTGCTCAAAGGGGCCGAGGGCGAGGAGCAGGCGATCAAATGGCTGGAGGAGCAAGGACACTTCGTCATCGCCGACATGGCGCTCGCAGCCGACAATGACGACGAGGCGACCGCCCGCCTCATGGCCCCTGCGGCGCGGGGAGACGGAGACGGCCTGTGGACCGAAATCGCCGTCCGCATCCGCGAGGTCAAAAACGAGATCGAGGCCCAGAACAACGACGTCCACCGCATCGACCCGAACTGACCTCCGGATGCCGATCAACACCGTCTTCAGCTGGTTCATCCGCAAACGCCTGCACCAGATCGAGCTGTTCCGCAGATATCCTCACGAGGTCCAGGCCGAGGGACTCCGGCACCACCTGGCGGCCCTGGCCGAAACCCAATTCGGGCGGGAGCACGGCATCACCGCGGGCACGTCTCCGGAAGCGTACCGTCGTCAGGTGCCGCTCCGCGACTACAACGGGCTGAAGCCGTGGATTGAGCGGGTTCGGGACGGCGAGGCGGATGTCCTGTGGCCGGGCAGCGTCAAGTGGCACGCCAAATCCTCCGGCACGACGTCCGACCGCAGCAAGTTCATTCCCGTCACCGAAGCGGCGCTCGAGAAATGCCACTACAAGGGCGGTAAGGACCTGCTGGCCATGTACGTCGACGCCGTTCCCAAGGCCCGGCTCTACGGTGGACGCCACCTGATTGTCGGGGGAACCGGGCGGACCGAGGAGGCGGACAACGGTGCCCTGACCGGCGACCTGAGCGCCATCATCATCGACAACCTCCCCTGGTGGTGCGAATTCCGCAGGACCCCTGCGCGTTCCATTGCCCTGATGGCGGATTGGGAAGAAAAAATCGAACGCATGGCCCGGTCGACCATTGAGCAGGACGTGCGCATCGTCGCCGGCGTTCCGAGCTGGACCCAGGTCCTCCTCGAGCGCATCCTCGACCTCACGGGCAAGGATCACCTCGGCGAGGTCTGGCCGCACCTGCAGCTGTACATGCACGGCGGCGTGTCGTTCGACCCCTACCGCGAAGCGTTTGACCGGATCATGCCGCCCGGCATCCACACCATCGAGACGTACAACGCGAGCGAGGGCTTCTTCTCCATCCAGGACCGGCTCGGGGCGGAGGACATGCTCCTGATGCTCGACTACGGCATCCATTACGAATTCCTGCCCTTCGCCTCGGACTTCGACCCCGAACTGCACCCCTTCGCTCCGACCATCGGGCTCGCCGAGGTCGACATCGACACCGACTACGCCGTCGTCATCTCCACCAATGGCGGACTGCACCGCTATGTGCTCGGCGACCTCGTCCGCTTCACGAGCACCGCCCCCTACCGCATCCGGGTCGCCGGGCGGACGCGTTCCTTCCTCAACCTCGCCGGCGAGGAGCTGATGGTGGGCGACGCCGAGCGCGCCCTGGCCAAGACGGGACGCCAATTCGGCGTGGAGATCCGCAACTGGACCGCCTGCGCCGTCGCGTCCACCGGTGACGATGGCGCCGTCGGCCAGCACCGCTGGGTCATCGAGCCGGGCCAAGCCTCCGGCGGACTGCCCGATGCGGACCTCTTCCGGGATGCGCTCGACCGGAACCTGCGCAAGGTCAACTCGGACTACGATGCCAAGCGCACGGCCGATCTCGTCCTCCTCCCGCCCCACTTCAGGTGGGTTTCAACAGGCACCTTCGAAAAGGTGTTGAAACACAAGGGAAAACTGGGTGGACAACACAAGGTGCCCCGGCTCTCCATGGAAGACAGGTGGATGCGTGCCATCCTCGAGGTCGAGACCGCGCTCAGCGCGCCCTGACGCCCCCCCGAAGATTGCGGGAAGTCAAGGCCCGTCCTACCTTGCTCCCCCCAACCTCACGGACATGCATCTCGCCATCGCAGGCAACATCGGATCCGGCAAGACGACCCTCACCCGGCTTCTCGCCCAGCACTACAAGATCACACCGCACTATGAGAGCGTGGAGGACAACCCGTACCTCAACGACTTCTACAAGGACATGCAGCGCTGGGCCTTCAACCTTCAGGTGCATTTCCTGTCGTCCCGCTTCTCCCAGCTCCACGCCCTGAAGTCCAGCGGACAGAAGATGGTGCAGGACCGGACCATCTACGAGGACGCCTACATCTTCGCCCCGAACCTCCAGTCCATGGGCCTGATGACATCCAGGGACCACGAGAACTTCCTCCGCCTGTTCGAGCTCATGGAACAGTTCGTGACGCCGCCGGACCTCCTCGTCTACCTGCGCAGCAGCGTGGGACACCTCGTGGAGCAGATCCAGAAGCGGGGACGGGATTACGAGGAGAGCATCCGGCTCGACTACCTCAACCGCCTCAATGAGCGATACGAGGCGTGGATTTCCACCTACACCAAGGGCAAGGTCCTGGTGATCAACGTGGACAACATGGACTTCGAGCACAATCCGGAGCAACTCGGTGACATCATCACCAAGGTGGACGCCGAATTGAACGGCCTATTCTGAACGGTCTGATGAGAAGGACCTGATCAGAAGGACCTGATCAGAGGGCCTTCCGGGCGCTGACGTCCTCGACGAGCGCCATGCGAATCAGGACTTCGTCGGCAATCAAATCGTCGCCGAGGTTGTCGAAGAACGACCCGCTTCCGAAGCGGACGTCGAAGTCGGCCCGGTCGAACTGAAGGTTGACCGTGGCCACGACAGGATCGGCCGCCGCGAAGGTCATGAGGGCCTCCACCTCCTTCGATTTCCCTTTGATGTTGAGCTTTCCGCTCAGAACGAGGTTGCCTTTGCCATCGGCCCGGGAGGACAGCACGGTGAAGGCCGCGGTCGGGTATTCGGCCACGTGGAAGAAGTCCTCGCTCCCCAGGTGACGGGCGAGCTCCCGTCCTGCCGGACCGGTTTGGCTCGTCGGCTGGATGCCGTTCATCTCGACGACCAGGGTGCCGGCGGTGACGGCTTGACCGTCAATGGTGAAGGTGCAGCTGCGGACGGGGACGGAGCCCTTTTCGGACATGCCGGCCTTGCGGCCCGACCATTCGACGAAGGTCTTGTCGGTGTCGACCGTGTATTGGCCGTCGTCGGGCATGTTGTTGACGGCGCTGACGCCGCCAACTTCGCCCTCCCGACACTTCCGGAGGGATTCGAGAAAGCGGGTGTCCCGCTTGGACTCCCGGCAGTAACGGCGCTCTCCGTCGCTCAGGTCGCGGCTGAAGCAGTCGCAGGGGTCAGCCACCGCCACTGAAGTCGCTTGCCCGCCCTCTGCTTCCTGCGGAGCCTCATTCGAGGGGCCTGCACAGGCCGAGAGCATCAGCGCGGCCGTGGTGGCCAGCGCCGGGAGGAACGCCGCGCGGCGCATCAGGCGCCAGCGAATTCGGCAGCCTCAACGGCGGCCTTGGGCTGAGCCTCGACCGGGGCCTCAATGGCACCGTGGTCGTGGCCGTCGTGGTCGCCGCCGCCGTGGCCGCCGAGAATCGGGGCGATGACGAGGCCGACGAGGCACGTCAGCTTGATGAGGATGTTCATGGACGGACCGGAGGTGTCCTTGAAGGGGTCACCCACCGTGTCACCGGTGACGGCGGCCTTGTGGGCGTCGCTGCCCTTGTAGGTCATCTCACCGTCGATCTCGACACCGGCCTCGAAGGACTTCTTGGCGTTGTCCCAGGCACCGCCGGCGTTGTTCTGGAAGATG
>JBMYZR010000061.1:0-12539 GCA_049610565.1 Flavobacteriales bacterium
AACCGGAGCGCAGGTGCGTGCGGTTGAATCCACCCACACCGTTGTCCACACCGCAACCACCGGCTGCGAAGTCAGCGGTCTCACCGCCGGTCTCCGTGCTCACTCCGTTGGGGTAAGGGTTGCCGTTGAAGAACTTGTAGGCAATGCTCTCCGGACCGGACACGAGAACCGTGGCCTCGTAAACGAGGTCTCCATCCGCGTCGTCCATGAGGATCGCACCAGCCTGCCAAACGGGATCCGTGAACCCTCCAATCATATACACGCTGTCGGCGATCAGGTCCGTCACTTCGCTCATGTCCACGCGGAAGGTGATGTTGGCCGGGTCCGGATCGGTGACACACGCTGCACTCTCGCCGCACTGGGCGAAGCATCCGGTGTAGCTCACTGCACCCGAGCCGTCGATGGTCACCATCCGGTTGCCACCGCAGTCGAGCTCCTCCCAGCCACCGAGGCCGTTCTGGAACTTGAATTCGTAAGAACCGACCTCGAGATCGAGGGTGATGGACCAGCTGCCATCGCCGTTGTCGCTCATGGCGGTGCCGGACCAGCCTTCGAAGGCGCCGGCGACATGCATGCCATCGGCTGCCACCGTGATGTTGTCGGTCAGCACCGTGAACGTCGCAGCATAGGTGGCTGCACCACAAGGGTTGCAGCTGCCGAAGCAATGCACTGGGTGGCTGTAATCCTCACAGGGGACTTCAAAACCGCGGTTGGAATCACCGGGGTACTGGCAGTCGGACGGAACGGTCTCTTCGAAGCCCCATGCCGTACCGTTGAGCCACTTGTACTGAATGGTGTCACCCACGCCGGCCATGAAGCTGTGCGACCACGTTCCGTCACCGTTGTCGGTGGCGAGCGTGGCGCCCGGGGTCCATCCCTGAAAGTTTCCTGCGACAAAGACGCCAATTGGGTTGACCGTCTCTTCGCTCATGTCCACCGTCAGGGTGACCATCGCGCTGTCGAGCAAGCATTCCACCGTCTCACATGCGTCACAGCTGTTGTAGCAGACCACCGGCAGGGTGGCGTCACCGTCCACGATGTAGGAGCGGTTCGTGAAGCCGTCGATGGTGCTCGTGCAGGACTCGCCGCCGGCGAATTCCTCCTGCGCCGTCCATCCGTCGAGCGTGAACTTGTACTCGATGGTGTCGGGCACAATGTCCACGGTGACCGAGTAGACCATGTCTCCATCGGAATCGTCCATGGCGATGCAGCCACCGCACCAACCAGCGAAGCTGCCGTTGAGGTTGACCGTACCGTAACCGCCAGAGTACTGGGACATGTCCACCTGGAAGGTGATGGCGGACGTGGCCGCCGGAGCCTCACAGGTTCCGTCCGTGCTGCACTGGCCGAAGCAGGTGCTGATCGTGGTGTTCTCCGTGACCGGGTCGAGGATCCGGTCGTCGAAGTTGCCCGGGTCGGAGCAGGGCAGACCACCGAGGTTCTCCTTGGCGCCCCAATCACCACCGTCGTTGGGGCTGTTGAGGAAGATGTAGTTGCCGGACAGGCCAGCCGCCACGTTGACCGTCACCGTGTAGGTTCCGTCACCGTCCGCATCGGACATGGCGTGCGCTTGGGCGTCGCCGAAGACTCCACCACCGAGGTACATGCCGTTCGGGCCCACCGTGATGTTTTCCGTGTTGACGTTGAACGTGACGTCATAGGTGTCGTTGGTGCCACCACCGCCGTCACCATCACAGGCGTCGCAGCTGTTGTAGCAGACCACCGGGAGGGTGGCGTCGGCAGCCACGATGTAGGAACGGTTCGTGAAGCCCTCGATGGTGCTCGTGCAGGATTCGCCACCGGCGAACTCCTCTTGGGCCGTCCATCCGTCGAGCGTGAACTTGTACTCGATGGTGTCTGCGGCGATGTCAACGGACACCGTGTAAATCATGTCTCCATCGGAATCGTCCATCGCGATGCAGCTGCCGCACCAACCGGCAAAGCTGCCGTTCAGGTTGACCGCTCCATAGCTGCCCGTGTAGTCGGACATGTCGACCTGGAAGGTGATGGCGTAGGACTCGGGAGCGGTGCCGCAGGTTCCATCCGTGCTGCACTCACCGAAGCACGTGCTGTACGTGGCAGGACCCGTGACAGCCGGAAGGATCCGGTCGTCGTAGTTGCCGGGATCCGCGCAAGACTGACCGGTCAAGTTCTCCTTGGCTCCCCAGTCGCCACCGTCGTTGGGGCTGTTGAGGAAGATGTAGTTGCCGCTGGTTCCCTCCGGAACCGCCACGGTCACCGTGTAGGTGCCGTCGCCATCATCGTCAGACATGGCATGCGCCGTGGCATCTCCGAAGACACCGCCGCCGAGGTACATGCCGTTCGGGCCGACCGTGATGTTTTCCGTGTTGACGTTGAAGGTCAAGTCGTAGGTGACCGCTGCATTCTGCTCTTCACAGGTACCGCAGTAGTTGAAGCACTGCACGGCGAGCGTGGTGTCCGTGGTGCCGAGGTCGAAACCGCGGTTGCCGAAGCCGTCACCGGGAACGAAGTCGCAGTCCGTACCGAGGATGGCATTCTCATCACCACCCCAGCCGTTGATCATGTACTTGAATTCGTACCCCTGGCTCGGTGCCAAGGCGAGGTCCACGGTGTAGATGTTGTCACCGTTGTCATCGGTCATCACCGTGCACGGTCCGCACCAGCCGTCCATGGAACCGGTGACGTAAATGGTCTCCGTTCCAGTGAGCTCTGCGTTGCTCATGTCCACCTGGAAGGTCACAACGGGCTGGTAGGACGGAGCCTCACACGTGCCATCCGTGGTGCACTGGCTGAAGCAGGTGCTCACCGTGGTGTTTTCCGTGATGTTGCTCAGGAGACGATCTGCATAGGGGCCGTCGGCACAGTCTTGGCCGTTGATGTTCTCCTTGCAGCTCCAGTCGGGGCAGTTGCCATTCAAGAACGTGTAGTTGCCGGTGTAGCCGACGGGCAAGGTCTTGGTGATGGTCCAGATGTCGTCGCCATCATCATCGCTCATTGGGTTGTCTCCGGCGACGCCGAAGTCAGCTCCACCCGCAAGGAAGACGCCATCAGGGGACGTGGTCTCGTTGGCCATGTTGACGTTGAAGGTCACCTGCACCGTGTTCGGCGCCTCCTCCACGATGATCGTGCCCACCATGCCATTGGCGGCGTGGGAGCCGATGCTGCAGTCGTACTGGTAGGTACCGGGCGTGTTCAGGGTGATGGTGCCCATGCAGACGCCTCCAGCAGAGCCACTGTTGGCACCGAGGGAGAAGGTCTCCGGGTTGCTCCACGTGTCACCGAGTGTGCTGGACACACCGTTTACGTTGTGGAATCCGCCTTCGTTCTGGAAGGCGATCGTCTCTCCGGCCGTGACGGTCAGGGTAGACGGGATGTAGTAATAGTTGCCGGCAAGGACCGTGTGGTCGGCGCCTGTGCAGTCTTGAGCTTGGGCAAAGCCGAAGGAGAAGACGGCGATGCAGAGCAGCAAAAGGGTTCGCATTGTGTTTGGGTTACAGTAAGGTTCTTCCAAGAACGGCCAATATACCCCGACCAAGGTGTACATCGTACACCAAGGCTGTCGCCCGATGTTCACAGAACGACATTTCATACCCACTTGCCCCCCTCAACAGCAAGTCTGCTCAGGCGCTTTCGCCCGCACCTCCCCTGCCTCGACGTTTACAAATTTGATTATGCGCCTCGACGCATGTCGTTCTCGCGGATGATAAGATTGAGTGTACCCGCCACACACAGGCTGATGCCCGCCAGCACCATAGTCTGGATTGCATCGTCCCCCAGCATGGTTTTGTACGCCCAGTTGATGCCGCCGAGCGCGGCCACAATCTGCGGGATGACGATGAACATGTTGAACACCCCCATGCCGACGCCCATTTTCTCCGGTGCAATCGCGCCGGACAGCATGGCGTAGGGCATGCTGAGGATGCTGCCCCAAGCCAGGCCGATCAGGGCAAAGCTCCACGTCAGGTTGCCAGCCGTCTCCGGCGTCCACCACGACATGGACAGGAAACCGATTCCGCCGAGCACCAGGCTGACCAGGTGGGTCATTCGCCGGTTGATGCCCCGGCGGGACGTCCACACCGAAAGCACCAACGCAAAGACCATGCTGCTCAGGCCATACACCCCCATTGCGCTCGAGACGGCGTTGGCCGCCTCGTTGTACGCCGCACTTTTTGCAGCGTAGCCCTCCACCCCTTCCATGGGCAGCGGGGCGCCAAACACGAACTCGGTCAAGGCAGGTGTCGCGAAAGACCACATGGTGAAGAAGGCGAACCAGCTGAAGAACTGCACGGCGCCCAGCTTGGCCATCACCGGCGGCATCTCGCGGATGAAGCCGAGAATCTCCCCGGCGCCGGCCCCAATGCCCCGGCTCTCCTCCTTCTCCTTCAGGAACGCCTCCATGTTGGCAGGCGGATCTTCCTGCGTCGTGAACACGGTGACCAGGATGCTCGTCAGAAACACGAAGGCGCCGACGGCAAAGGACACATAGACACTGGCGGGAATCTCCCCCACTCCGGCCTCGTTGGCCACGCCGAGCTGGGTCACGAACCACGGCAGGTTGGACGCCACCCATGTGCCGATGCCGATGATGAGGGTTTGGAGCACGAAGCCATAGCTCCGCTGCTCATCGGGCAGCTTGTCGGCCACCAAGGCGCGGAACGGCTCCATGCTGATGTTGATGCTGGCGTCCAGCACCCACAGGAATCCGGCCGCCATCCACAGCGCACTGCTGTAGGGCACGAAGAAGAGCGCGAGTGAGCTCAGCACAGCGCCCAGCAGGAAGTAAGGACGGCGACGCCCCCATCGGGGATGCCAGGTGCGGTCACTGAGGTGGCCGATGATGGGCTGCACGATGAGGCCGGTGAGCGGAGCCGCGATCCACAACAGGGGGATGTCGTCCTTCGACGCGCCGAGCGTCTGGAAGATGCGGGACATGTTGCCCCCCTGCAGGGCAAAGCCGAATTGAATGCCCAGGAAACCGAAACTCATGTTCCAGATCTCCCAGAAGGAAAGCCGCTTGGTGTTCATGGCGTCACGAAATGAAATGCCCCCGACCAAGGGCCGGGGGCATCAAATGTAATGGCGTGTGGCGCTCAGTGTCAATCACAGGTTTGACCAAACGCAGTCAAGAAGTTCAACAGGTCCGCCGACCCCACCAGACCATCCGGCCCTTCGTCAGGGGCACCGGCCACATCGAAGGGACAACTGGACGAAGGACCTCCCGCAAACGTGCAGGTTCCGTTGTCGGCATTGGCGTCAATCGAGTAATTCGTGGCATCCGAATACGTGCATCCCGGGACAATGGGCGTGATGCATGCATCCAAATCCGACACGTTGGCCGCCTCATCGAATTCGAGGTATCCGGCATTCGTGCACCCCACCACGAGGAGGGTGGTGCAGGTTCCATCGTCCTGATTGGCAATGGCCGAATACTCGAGATAGGCTTCGTCGGTGCAGCCTTCGAACGTACACGACCCATCGTCGCGGTTGGCCTCGACATCAAAGTTGGATGCATCGGGGTACACACAGCCCTCCACGATGAGCGTGATGCAGGCCGCCGGGTCTGCCACATTGGCCGCATCGTCGAATTCCAGGTACCCATCATCCGTGCAACCGGACACCAACAGTGTGACACAGGAGCCATCGTCGACATTGGCCAATGCGGAGAACTCGAGGTAATCTGAATTCGTGCACCCTTCGAAGAGGCAGGACGAATCTCCGACCGAGAGCTCATCATCGTAGTTGCTCGCCGTCGGATAAATGCACCCCACGCAGGACGTGTAGTCACAATCGCCGGCATCTGCAGTCGCCGCGGCATCGAAGTTGCAGGCACCGGCATCGGTGCACCCCCAGATCTGACCGCTCTCCCCCTCTTCACCATACTCCTCCGGGTCTTCAGCTTCTCCGCCTCCGCCCCCTTCGGAGGCCACCTCCTCGGAGTCACTGGTCACCTCATTGCCGGACACGGTCCGCTCCGTCCCACCGATGACCGTGTAGGTCAATCCGGCCTGCATCGAGAACGGTTGCCCGATGGGCATCGTGACCCGCGCAATGCGAACGGCATTCTGACAACCCGGACGGTTGCCGAGTTCAGCGCAACGGTTGCCCGGAACGCCTCCTTCATCGAAAGCCAAGGACCAGGCGAGGGTGTCGCCATCGACAGCGAGGTCCTCACTGTCAAACGAGGACTGGGCATCCACGGTCGCGGGGTCGAATCCGGTGGCGATGAGGTCCGGACCATCCAAGGTGCTCCCCCCGATGGTGAACCAACTGTCATTGAGGCAGTCGTTGTTGGTGTAGGTCACGCCGTCCACCTCGACGGACACCGTGCCGAGCTCGGAAGGCGTCCACCCACCACAGCTGGCAGACTGATAGATCTGATCCCAGGGAGACACCCTCAATCGCAAGGAACTTCCCTTCACCCCCAAAACGGCATTCAATTGAATGGCTTCGGGAGGCAGGAGAGCGAACACGTCGTTGGTGTACAGCCCCACCGAGCCCCCGTCGTCATTGAACTGAATGTCCACAGGAGCAATGGCGAGCACACCCGAATAGACACAGAGGCTTCCGTCAGAGATGGTCGAGGTCGGATCGTAGTTGGTGGCCAGGGAGTCCTGACACCCGAGACAGGACACGAACTCACAGAGGTCGTTGTTGACGATGGTGGCCTCCGGGGCATAGTTGCAAGCCCCGGCGTCCCCGCATCCCTGGCAGGTCACGTATTCGCAGTTCAGCTCGTCCGAAGGCGCATCGGGGTCATAGTTGCAGGCTGACGCATCGCTGCACCCATCCTCCGCTGCACTGAGGTCGATGCAGTTTCCGTCCGCATCGGCCACCGTCAGGTCCGGGTTGACATCGTCGCAGTCAATCTCCTGGAACCCATAGGCCTCCCCGAATTCGGAGCAATCGATGTTGAACGGTGAACCGATGTAGTCGGTGGTGTCCGCGCTCCGGAAGCCATCGTTGTCGGTGTCCCGGTAGCACGTCTCCGCACCATCGCAATCCCCGTCGATTCCGTCCCCCACCAAATCGAGGGGGTTGCCCGGATAGGCAATGGCACTGTTGTCATTGCAGTCGCCTCCGATGTCAGCGTAGCCTTCGCCAGGAGGGCCGCAGAATTCCTCGGCCACGGTTCCGTAACCGTCCCCATCCTGGTCGAGGTAATACGTTCCGAGATACAGACAACCCACCTCTTCATCACTGCCACCATCGCCACCAGCAATGGGGCCATCAAACAGAATGAAGTTGTCGTTGTCTCCGTCGGGGAAAACCTGGACACGCAGTTGACCGGAAATCTCACCCGTGGTCGTGAACTGACCGAGGAGAACCCGGCCGTTGTCATCGGGTTGGCCGTTGGCATCTCCGTTGAGGATGAACCAGGCCCCGCCCACGACGTCGTCGATGACAATGTTGCCGCCTGCGGCACCATTGCCGGGGTCGAAGGCCGTCACCCAAGGTTGAGCATCGCTCTGAACGGTGGAGACGTTGGCTTCGCCGGCCAGCTGGTCGGGCGCAGATTCAATGCCGATCGTGACCCATGAATCGTAAGCGAGCTCGGGATAAACGGGGAACAACAGGGCCGAAATGCCATTGGGTACAGCCGCTCCGAGTGCAGCTTGATAGAAGTCGGTGGTCGTGTTGACGGACAGGGGGTTCAGCGCGTCTCCAGAGACCGACGTCACGAAATCGTTCGAGTTGGAGGATTGGAAATAGACACGCGTACAGGAATACCCGGTCAAATTGGTCGTCCCGAGCGTTCCCACCAACTCTCCGATGTCGCTGGCCACGACTTCGGTCACGAAGCTGTAGTCGGCCTCGACGTAATTCGGATTGTAGTTGCAGGCGGCTGGATCCGCACAATTCTGGGCAACAGCAGAAAGGACGGTGAAGATGGAAACAACAAGCACGCCGAGCATCCGGCCTTGCTTGCGAAGAAAAAGCAGTTGTGAAGGAGGAATCATGAGTGAGAGATCGGTGAACAAAACCATGAACGCCATTAAGATAGCCGCCGTGACTCCTTCTTGCCGTATGACCTTTGTCAACGGGCCGTATAATCAATCGGCATCCTGCATTGGTGTCGACCAAAAGAAAAATCCGGCCACTGAAAAGCGGCCGGATTTGTCAGAGTGACCCGCTGAGCGAACCCAGCATCAGGGGAAATCCATGATCAGTCGGAGCAGGTCGTGCCGTAGATCGACAAGAAGACGAGCAAGTCGGCGGAGCCGATCAAGCCGTTGCCATCCGTGTCGTAACCACAGGTCCCTCCACTGCCTGAGCAGTCAAACTCGCAAGAGCCATCATCCAAGGTGGCCTGGCCATTGTAGTTCTCCGCGTCGGCGTATGTGCATCCTTGGGTTCCGGTGATGAGGAACTCGCAGGAGTTGTCATCCACCGTGGCATCGCTGTTGTAGTTCTGCGCATCCGGATCCGTACAGCCCGGAATGATGCAGGTGCCATCGTCGTCGGTCGCCTGGGAATTGTAGTTGGTGGCCGATGGGTTGGTGCATCCGGGGACCTCCTCTTCATCGCACACACCGTCTTCGTCGGCGTCATTGAGGCAATTCCCGTCGCAGTCGACGATGTTGTTGGGGTAGCCCACCGGGAACTCACACAGATCGTTGTCCACGATGACGGCCTGGGGATTGTAGTTGCAGGCATCCGCCTCACCACACCCCGCACAGCTCAGAAAGTCACAGGAACCATCGTCGAAGTCCGCGAGGGGATTGTAGTTGCAGGCCCCGGCGTCCGTGCAACCTGGCGTCACCACGGGAAACGTCAGCGATTGACCAACAGCCTGCTTGTTGCTGCCATCAGCAGCACGGTATTGGAGGTTGATCGTCAGGTCCACGATGCCATCCGTGGTGAATTGTCCCACCAGCACACGTCCATCCGCGTCGGGAAATGCCGTCGGTTCGAGGTCGGGCAGGATGTACCAAGTGCCGCCCACGTTGTCATCGATGATCAGGTTGCCGCCTGCTTCGAACGGCACGAAGTCGACGCCGATGAAATCCACCGAACCACTGTTGTCGGGAGCACCGATGGTCACCCACGAGTCGTAGGCGAGATCCGGGAAGGTGGGAAACAGGAGCGGGTTGGATGCCGTCGCCAGCGGTCCTCCGAGGGGATCCTGGTAGAAGGTGCCGGTCGTCGTGATGCTCAGCGCCGTATCCTGGAGCCCGTACACAGCGACCAGTTGGGCTGCAGGATCCATGAAGTTGGCGTAAACCCGGTAGGTGTCGAAGTCGTCCGCGGTCGTGTTCTCTCCCACGAGTTCGAAGGACAGCCCGGTGTAATCCGTGATTTCATACCCGATGGACAACCCCGTCTCCTGGAAGACATTCAATTGGGCATCCCGCCACTGGACGTTGCCGACGAAATTCCACTCTCCAGTCGTGGTCAATTGCGCGAGAAGCACGCGACCGTCTGCGTCCGGCTGGGCTTGAATCTGGTCAGGAGTGACAAACACGCTTCCTCCGACCCCATCGTTGACGATGAAATCTCCGCCGGCATTGAAGGCGATGGAAGCGGAACTCCATCCCGCACCGCCCACGGAGCCGATGGGGCTGGAGAAGTTCGAATCGTCTTGACCGATCGTGATCCAGCTGTCATAGGCGAGATTGGGGAAAGCGCCGTAGAGCAGGGGATTGATGCCCTCCGGGGTCAGGCCTCCGAGGGCATCCTGATAGAATCCGGCTGAGGAGGTGATGGCGATGGCGTCGGGCGCCTCGGCGTACAGGGCCTGGACGATGTCGGTCGCATCGTCGAAGTTGGCGTAAATCCGATAGGTCGTTCCCACATCAGAGGTGGCAACCACCTCATAGGTCAATCCAGTGAAATCGGCTTGTGCAGTGAAACAGCTGAAAGCCACGACAAGGGCCGTCAGAAAACGGCGGAGTCCAGAAGTATTTGGCATGGTCTACACAAGATATGCCGAACACCCGCTAGTCCCCACGTGTCCCCGATGATTTTTGTCAGTGCCTCATCATAGGCAGCCAATGAGCGCACGCGTGCCCGGAGTCCATTGCCCCTCGTCACCCCCGGCGAGCAGTTGCTTGGCCAACACCTTGCCCAATTCCACACCCCATTGGTCGAAGCTGAAGACATTCCACAGCACGCCTTCCAAGAAAATCTTGTGCTCGAACGCCGCCACCAATGCACCAAGAGACCGGGCATCGAGGTCCTGCGCAAGGAAGAAGGAAGACGGGCGTCCTCCGAGAAAGGTCCTGTGCGGCGCAATCCGGTCCACATCGGCTGAATCGGCTCCGCTCCGCTCCATGTCCAACCGGACATCCTCCTCGGTCCTGCCGGTGCAGAAGGCCTCTGCCTGCGCCACGGCATTGGCCAACAGGAGCCTGTGCATGCCGTCATCTCCGCCTTGCGGCGTCTTGGAGGCAATGAACTCCACCGGGTGGAGCTCCGTCCCCTGATGGAGCAACTGGTGAAAGGCATGCTGTCCATTGGTTCCCGGCTCACCCCAGACGACGGGATGGGTCGACCAGCTCACGGGTTGTCCATCCCGTCCCACAGCCTTTCCGTTGGACTCCATCTCGGCTTGTTGCAAATAGGCAGGCAAGCGATGGAGCGCTTGAGCGTAAGGCAGGACGACACGGCTCGTGTGACCGAGGGCATTGACATTCCAGACCTCGATGAGCGCCATGTGGAGCGGAACATTCCGGTCTGCAGGCGCCTCGAGAACGTGGCGGTCCATGGCACGGGCGCCGGCCAGAAGCTCACGGAATGCCGCCGAACCCGACCCCAACGCGATGGCCAAGCCGACCGGCCCCCACAGGGAGAACCGGCCCCCGACCCAATTCCCGAAGCCGAAGACCCTGTCCGGCGCGATGCCGATGGCCCCGGCACCGTCCACATTGGACGTGACAGCCGCGAGGTGCACACCGGCATCTTCTCCCAAACCGGACCGCAACCAGTCGAGGGCCCTGGCCGCATTGGCCATGGTCTCCTGCGTGGTGAAGGTCTTCGATACGATGACCACCATCGTGGTGTCCGGCACGCAGCCCTTCAGCGCCTGATCGAGGTGGAACGGATCGACATTGCTGACGAACCGAACATCCAGCGGCTCTCCATCCGCTGCCCTCCTCGGCGCCAGCGCCTCATGGACCATGACGGGACCGAGGTCCGACCCGCCGATTCCGATGTTGATGACGTGCGTGAACCGGCCACCCGAGGCCGTGCAGTACTCCCCCTCCCGGACTGCATCGGCGAAGGCGAGGAACGCATCCCGCGTGGCTACGACGCCTTCCATGACCGGCTTTCCCGCCACCTGAAAACCGTCTTCCAACCCGCCCCTCAAGGCCATGTGAAGGACGGCGCGCCCTTCCGTTTCGTTGATGGGCGCTCCGGCAAACTGGGCCGTCAGGCTGTCGTGCCATCCGGCATCTTCTGCTATGCTGCGGAGCGCATCCCATGCCCCTCCATCGAGGAGCTGCTTGGTGAAATCGAATCGCCACCCCAAGCCCTCCGGCTCGATGACCCATCGCTCCACCCGTCCGGCTTCCGCCTGGAGGGGACCGAGCCCTTTGGCCTTCATCCGCTCGGCGTGGGCCGCGAGCCCATGGCGGCGCACCGAGGCACCGAAGTCAAACGGGGTCAATCCAACCCGGGTCTTGGCATTCTCCATGATGGAATGTGATGGAATCAAGCCTGGTTCCTGCCCATGCAGTTCAAGTCGGCAAACGCCTGCTGGAGGCGCTCCACGAAGAACTGCTCACCCTGGCGCAGCCAGACGCGCGGGTCGTACTTTTTCTTGTTGGGCTGATCCGCCCCCTCCGGATTGCCGATCTGGCTCTGGAGGTAGGCCGCATTGTCCGTGACATAGTCCCGGACGCCGCTGAGGAAGGCCCACTGCATGTCGGTGTCGATATTCATCTTGACCGCGCCATAAGAAATGGCCTCGCGGATCTCCTCTACGCTGCTGCCCGAGCCGCCGTGGAACACGAAGTTCACCGGTCGAGGTCCCGTGCCGTGCTTGGCGGCGATGTGGTCCTGGCTGTTCTTCAGGATGACCGGGGTCAGCTCCACATTGCCGGGCTTATAGACGCCGTGCACGTTGCCAAAGGCCGCAGCGACCGTGAATTGATCGCTGACCGCCCCCAACTTTTCGTAAGCGTACGCCACCTCTTCCGGCTGGGTGTAGAGGTGGGCGGCATCGATGTCGGTGTTGTCCACACCATCTTCCTCTCCCCCGGTCACACCGAGTTCGATTTCCAGGTACATGCCCAGCGGCGCCATCCGCTTGAGGTAGTCGACGCAGGTGTCAATGTTTTCCTCGATGGGCTCCTCGCTCAGGTCAATCATGTGGGAAGAGAAGAGCGGCTGCCCCGTGGCCTTGTGATGGGCTTCGCCGGCGTCCAGCAAACCGTCAATCCACGGCAGCAACTTCCTCGCGCAGTGGTCGGTGTGGAGCACGACCGGAACACCGTAGGCCTCGGCAAGTCCGTGGACATGATGGGCGGCAGAGACACTGCCCAGCACCTGCGCCCGCTGGTTGTCCAGCTTCAGGGACTTGCCCGCGTAGAAGGCAGCGCCTCCATTGGACAACT
>JBMYZR010000062.1:0-12528 GCA_049610565.1 Flavobacteriales bacterium
CATGGCTGCGTCAGACTTTCGTCCATTGCGCAATATTCCTCACTGCTGCCTCCCGTAGGAGTCTGGTCCGTGTCTCAGTACCAGTGTGGGGGATCATCCTCTCAGACCCCCTACCCATCGTTGCCTAGGTGAGCCGTTACCTCACCTACTAGCTAATGGGACGCATGCCCATCTTCCACCGGAATCCTTTAACCATTGAGCCATGCGACTCTTGGTTCTATGGGGGATTAATCCAAATTTCTCTGGGCTATACCCCAGTGGAAGGTAGGTTGCATACGTGTTACGCACCCGTTCGCCGGTCGTCAGCGGAAAGCAAGCTTTCCCTGTTACCCCTCGACTTGCATGTGTTAGGCCTGCCGCTAGCGTTCATCCTGAGCCAGGATCAAACTCTCCATTGTAAAAGTTTGAATGTTTGACTCTCAAAGTAGATTAACGTTGGTTGGGCTATCACATCATTTCAAAGAACTTCTATCTAAATGAGACCCGCTGGTCTCAAATGTCTTCCCGAAATCGGGGCGACAAAGATACTTCAAGTTTTAATCCTCACAAGCCCACTCTCACTTTTTTTTCTCTCTCCTCGTTGCTTGCAGAGGCGCCTTGCGTTCAAAGCGGGGGCAAATGTAGAGCCGATTCTTATACGGGCAAGGGATGGGTCATTTTTTTTTCGACCCCGTGGAGAACTGCCTGAATCCAGCGCCCTCCCCTTGCAGGTTTCACGGGCCTTCCAGAAGGAAGAGCACGTCGCTGACCAATTCGTTGACCTCGTCCAGATCCGTGCCGTCATAGAATCCCCGCAGGCGACCCAGCGTGTCCACGAGGACGATGTTTTCCGTGTGCACGAAGTCCTGGAGCCCACCATCCCCTTCATCGAGGGCAGCGAAATAGCTCTGTCGGGCCAGCCTGTAGACCTCCTTCTTCTCCCCGGTGAGGAGCCACCAGCGGTCAGGGTCCACCCCATTGGCCTCACCATAGGCCGCCAGGACCGACACCGAATCGGCCACGGGCGTGACGGAATGGCTGAGCAACCGCACACCGGACTGTGCAGCGAAGACATCCTGGACCTTCTTCATGTTGGACGTCAGCATCGGACAAATGGTCGCGCACCGCGTGAAGAAGAAGTCGACCACCAGAAGGTCGCCCTGCACCTCCCCTTCCGTGATCGTGTCGCCCAGCTGGTTGAGCAGGGTGAAGGGCAGGATGCGGTGGTCTTCATGGCCGAGGGCAGCGGGATCCACCAACGCCGGGTTCAGGTCGGACGGCTGATAGATGGGCAGGTCCCGCTCTGGTGTGAGGAGCACCGTGCCGACACCGATGGCGATGGCCGCTACGGCGAGGTAAGCGATGAGGGCCCAACGGCCGTTAGAAGAAGACGTGCTCATGGTGAGGGAACCGCTGAACCGCGGCGACGTTCAAAGACCTGTTCTCCTCCAATCCACGTCTGGAGCACCTGGGTCTCCAGCAGGGACTCCTCCGGTGCGGTGAGCAGGTTGCGGTCCAATACGGTGAAGTCTGCGCGATACCCGGGAGCGACTTGCCCGAGGTCATTTTCCCGAAAACTGGCCAGCGCCGCCCAGCCCGTCATGCCACGCAGGGCCGATTCCCGGGAGAGGGCCTCCTCGCGCTGCCAACCCTCCTCGGGCCAGCCTTCGACATCCTTGCGCACCACGGCGGCATAGAAGGTGCGCAGTGGCGCAATGCCCTCCACAGGGAAGTCCGTTCCGAGCGGCAACCACCCGAGCTGATTTTGCAACGTACTATATATGTATGCGCGGCGGACCCGGTTTCGCCCGAGGCGCTGGCCCGCCCAATACATGTCGCTCGTGGCGTGCGTGGGCTGGATCGAAGGGATGACCGTGAAATCGGCGAAGGCGGAGACGTCGTCCCTGTGGACCACCTGGGCGTGCTCGATGCGCCACCGCAGGTCATTGACCCCACCCAGCATTTCCCCATAGTGCTGGAGCACGCGCCTCACCGCCGCATCGCCGATGCAATGCGTGGCCACCTGGAATCCCGCCGCCTTGGTCCGTTCCACCTTGGCCCGGAAATCGGCTTCATCCTGAAGGAAGAGCCCGCTGGATTCAGGACGGTCACTGTACGGCTCGAGCAATGCAGCACCCCGCGACCCGAGGGCTCCATCCATGTAGAATTTGACTGCCCTCACGTCGAGCATGCCGGTGGAATCGATGCGGGGACCCTGCGGCAGGAAATGATCGAGGGCATCGGGACTGTCGCTGACCATGACGGACAACCGAACCGGCATCTCACCGGAGGCCTGCACCGCCTCGACGGCGGCCACGTCCTCGGGCCCCAGCCCCGCATCGGTGATGTGGGTCAACCCCACGGCCACCACCTGTCGCCCGGCTTCAATGAGCAACGCGGCCATGCGGGTGCTGTCCGGCTCTGGCACGAGGGCTTGCAGGCTGTCGGCGGCGCGGTCGAGCAGGACGCCGGTCAGCTCCCCCTCACCGTTGCGCATCAGCTCACCGCCAAAGATTTCCGTCTCGGGCGTGAAGCCGGCCAGCTCGAGGGCAGTGGCATTGACCCAGACGGCGTGACCGTCCACCCGCTCCAGCATCACCGGCCGGTCGGGGAACGCTCCATCGAGGGCGTCCTTGCGGTCCGGGAAGTCCGTCACTTCCCAGTCGTTCTGGTCCCACCCCCGGCCCACGACCCAGCCCTCCGGAAAACGCTGCGCGTGATCGCGCGTCCGGTCGAGAACCGCGTCGACGGACTCGGTCCCCACGAGGTCCGCGTTGGCCAAACTCTTGGCGAAGCCCACAAAGTGGGCATGGGCATCCATGAGGCCCGGGACGAGCACGGCCCCCTTCAAATCGACCTCGCGCTCGGCGGCGTATTTGTTGAGGATCGCCCGCTCAGCGCCGACCTCGATGACCCGGCCATCCTGCACAGCCACGGCTTGCGCTTCGGTTCCTTGGGCGTCGAGGGTCAGGATGACGCCGTTGTGCAGGACCACATCCGCAGGCTGGCTGCGGAATCCACACCCTGCAGCCGCAAAGGACAGCAGGGCCAGCAGGACAGGACGATAAAGGATGGGCTTCATGGGCGCAAGTTCGCCCAGCCCCTTCACTCCCCGGCGGCCTCGTCGCGGGGCTTTTGAATGCGGGGGCGGCGAAAGCGCACGGTTTCGCCTTCGGGCTCGACCGCCTCCGTGACCGCCGCAGCGTCTGAATGGCCTCCCTCCGCTCCTTGCGCTCCTTCCGCCGTGGCGCCGGAGAGGTGCTCGGCCCGCTTGCCCTTGAAGAGGTCGTAGATCGCCCATGTGCAGGCGAGCGGTCCGTTCATGACGGTGTGCTTGGCTGAGGGCTTGAGGCCAATCCGGTGCTGGGCTTCGAGGTCCTTGGGAAACAGCAAGGCGGCCCGCCACCCCGTCCAACGGTGCTTCAATGCGCCGCCGATTCCGCCGTACAGGTTCTCGAGGTCGTCGGCATGGACACGCTGGCCGTAGGGCGGGTTGAGCACCACCAATCCGGGTTCAACACCGCGCGGCGGCCTCAGGTCAAGGAAGTCGGCCACCTCCACGCGGACCAGGTGTTCCAGGCCAGCCGTTCTCACGCTCTCCCGGGCATCGCCGACGGGGTGTTTGTTCCAATCCGACGCCAGGATGGGCGCGCGTTCAATGCGCTCCTCCCGCGCCGATTCCGACACCGAACGCCACAAACCGGCGTCGAAGCTGGGCATGCCGAACAGGGTCCACGATGTACGTCCTGCGTGAATCGGCACGCCGGCCGTCCACAAGGCCGCCTCGATGGAGAACGTGCCCGACCCGCACATGGGGTCCACGAGGGTCTCTCCCGGCTTCCACCCGGCCAGGGCGAGCAGTCCCGACGTGAGGACTTCATTGAGCGGAGCCCGGGCACGCGGTGCGCGGTAGCCCCGCTTGAACAGGGCGTCTTTGCCCACGAGGTCCAGCGACACGGTGACATCCTCCCCCGCGATGTGCAGGTGGACGATCTGCTCGGGCGCAGTCCGGTTGATGTTGAGGTGGCCGCTGCCCTTCAACCGGTCGCGGAAGTGATCGCTCATGGCATCCTTGAGCCGGAACATGGCGAACTGGTCGTGCGGGAAATGGTCGCTGTTGACCGTGACGTCCAAGGCCAGCGAGCGCCGGGCATCCACCCATTGGCTCCAGTTGAGCTTGACCGCCCGGGCATGGAGATCGTCCGGGCCCTTCGCCTTGAACCGGAACACGGGCCTCAACACCCGCACGGCAAACCGGGTCGTTTGCAAAAAGCGATACAGTCCTTCGTCCTCCACGGAAAAGGTGACACTGCGCCGACCCGTTTCCACGTCGACGGCGCCGCAAGCCTCGGCCTCGGCCGCCACAAGCGGCTCGAGCGACATGAGGGTTCTGGCCACATATTGGACCGGGCCGGTGTTGGGTGTGTTGCTCATCCTCCTTTGTGCTTGACGGCATATCCCTCGCGCGAGAGCCATTGGGCCACCCTCTCGCGGTGGTCTCCCTGAAGCAGGATCACGCCCTCCTTCCAGCCTCCGCCGACTCCGCAGAGGGCCTTCAATGCCTTGGCCGCTTCGCGTGCCACGTCGTCGTGGAGGTCGGCGTCGAATCCCTCCACCAAGGTGACCTCTTTGCCCCTCCGGGCCTTGCGGTCGCGCGACACATACAAAATTCCGGGACCCTCGACTGGGCGGTTCTGCGCCCCCTGCTCCGCATCCTGAATCGGCGCGCTTTCCCCGCCCATCGCGCGATGCAGGTCAGCCAGCGCGTCCAGCCCACCGAGTTTGCGCATGTTTCCGTCTCCCTTGCCCATGTCCCGGCGAAGATACGTGCCGCACAAAGTCCGTAATTTGTAAAACAGACCAAGCTTGCACCATGTCCAATTGCCTCCGCACCCTGTTGATGGGCGCCTTCCTGATTGTGCTCCACCCCAGCGCCAAGGCGCAATGCAACGACTATGACCTGATGCTCCTGTGCGACAGCGCAGAGATGGTCGACATCGCCGTGAGTGCAGCCGCCCTGCAGTGCGCATTCAACCCGCAGCCCGAGACCTGCTTCTCGGCTGCCGCCGTGCTGTCGCTGCCCACCATGTCGAGCGGGTGCATCAGCTGTTTCGCCAGTGAAGCGACCTGCGCGCTCTCGAATTGCGCCACCGTGTGCGCCTTCGGATCCGCAGCAGCCTGCGACGAATGCGTCACCTCCAATTGCCAGGCGTCCTTCGAGGCCTGCGCGGGCATCGTCGACCTCGATGAAGACACGCACAACAACATTTGCGATTGCGACGACAACAACCCGCTCCAGTACCCGGGTGCGCCTGGCACCAACGAAGGCATCGACAACAACTGCAACGGCCTGATGGAGGCCAGTGAAGCAGCGTCGGCGGCCTGCCCGGGGGACCTGAACGGGGACAACCTGGTGGGTGCCGCCGACCTCGTGACCTTCCTCGGCCATTTCGGATGCATCCTCAACTGCGGCCAAGAGGACTTCGACAACGATGGCCTCGTCGGTGTGGCTGACCTCGTGTACCTGCTCGGCTACATCGGACTCATGTGCTGAACCGCGATCTTGGTCCCGTCATGGACCTTGCGGATTTCGCCCTTTCCTTCAGCTCGCCCGAGCCCCCACTGTTGGCGTCCTTGCGGACCGCCACCTGGCAACGCACGCGCCATGGCCGGCTGATGAGCGATGTCCACACCGGCCGGGTTTTGTCCATGATATCGCGCCTGGTCCAGCCGTCCCTCGCGCTCGAGCTGGGCACGTTCACCGGGTATGGCACGCTCTGCCTGCTCGAAGGCGTGCGGCCCGATGGCGCGCTGCACACGGTGGAGCGCAACGATGAATTGTTCGGGCTGCAGGACGAATTCTGGGCGAAGGCCGAGGGCGGACAGCGCATCGTGCGGCACCACGCCGACGTGCTCGGCGTGCTGGACGCGTGGAACGTGGACCGGGATGGGCGGGTGGAGCTCGCCTATGTCGACGCCGAGAAGCAGACCGTCAACGCGCAGCTCGATGCCCTCCTGCCGCTGATGGCACCGGGAGGCTGGGTGGTGTTGGACAACACGTGGTGGAACGGAACCCTTGACGGGCCGGATGCCGCGACGGGGCCGAAACCCGATGCCCTGCGGACCCTCAACGAACGGCTTCGGTCAGACGACAGGTTGCTCGCGATCATCCTGCCCGTCGGAGACGGGCTGACCGTGGTTCAAACCCCGTAAAGCGGGAGATCAGCCGAGGACGGCGGCCACCTTGTCGGCGGCTTCCTGGAGCAGGATGGCGCTGTGCACCTCGAGCCCGCTCTCGTCGATCAGCTTCTTGGCCTCCTCGGCGTTGGTGCCCTGGAGGCGAACGATGATCGGCACGTCGATGGAGCCCATGTTCTTGTAGGCGTCCACGACACCCTGCGCCACGCGGTCGCAGCGGACGATGCCGCCGAAGATGTTGACCAGGATGGCCTTCACCGCCGGATCGCGGAGGATGATGCGGAAGGCCTTCTCGACCCGCTCGGCATCGGCCGTACCGCCGACGTCGAGGAAGTTGGCCGGCTCACCGCCGCTGAGCTTGATGATGTCCATGGTGGCCATGGCGAGGCCGGCGCCGTTGACCATGCAGCCCACGTTGCCGTCGAGCTTGACATAGTTGAGGCCGGCTTCTCCGGCTTCCACCTCCGTGGGGTCCTCCTCGGTCGTGTCGCGCATGGCGGCGTAGTCCGGGTGGCGGTAGAGGCTGTTGCCGTCGAGGGTCACCTTGGAGTCCACGGCGATGACGCGGTCGTCAGACGTCTTGAGCACGGGGTTGATCTCGAACATCGAGGCATCGCTGCCAACGTAGGCGGCGTAGAGGGCCTTGACGAATTTGACCATCTCCTTGAACGCCTTGCCGGACAGGCCGAAGTTGAAGGCGATGCGGCGGGCCTGGAAATCGCGCAAGCCGAGGGCCGGGTCAATGGACTCCTTGAAGATCTGGTCGGGGGTCTCCTCCGCCACGGCCTCGATGTCCATGCCGCCCTGCGGGCTGTACATGATGATGTTGCGGCCCTGGCTGCGGTCGAGCAGCACGCTCATGTAGAATTCGCGCGGCTCGCTGTCACCCGGCTCGTAGACGTCCTGGGCAA
Organism: Flavobacteriales bacterium; assembly: GCA_049610565.1. Taxonomy (GTDB): domain Bacteria; phylum Bacteroidota; class Bacteroidia; order Flavobacteriales_D; family Sanyastnellaceae; genus UBA8752. The sequence goes on from JBMYZR010000062.1 coordinate 7,089, forward strand.
TGAGGACGCGGTTGACCTGCTTGCCCTTGGCGTTGGTCTGGGCGGTCACGAGGTGACCTCCGAGGATGCCGGCAGCGGTGTCCTTGACGTGCTCGAGGCCCTTGGCGAGGACCACCCCGTGGCTGCCCGTCTCGGTGACGGTGCCCTTTCCGCGGCCACCCGCGTGGATCTGCGCCTTGACGACAAACCATCCGGTGCCGGTCTCCTCCTGGAGCTTCACGGCGACCTCGTGGGCCTCTTCGGGGGTGGAGGCGACGTGGCCTTCTTGGATGGCGACGCCGTACTGCTTGAGGATGGACTTGCCTTGGAATTCGTGGAGGTTCATGACGAGGGGTGTTGAATTCACGCCGGGTTCGGCGCCGCGAAGTTAGCCTTCGGCGTTAGCTTTCGCACATGCTCGTTGCGACTGAAATCCACAAGGCCCACGGCGACCTTCAGGTCCTCCGCGGTGTGGACGTGTCGCTGGCCGCCGGCGAGGTCGTGTCCATCGTCGGGCCCTCCGGCGCGGGCAAGACAACGCTGCTCAACGTGCTCTCCACGCTGGACCGCCCCGACAGCGGTTCCGTGGTGGTCGACGGCATCGAGGTCGCCGGCCTGAAGGACAAGGCGCTCGCCCAATTCCGGAACGCCCACATCGGGTTCGTCTTCCAGTTCCACCAGCTGCTGCCGGAATTCAATGCGCTGGAAAACGCCATGCTGCCGGCGCTGGTCGGCGGGCGCAGCGAAGCCGAAGCGGAGGCGGCCGCCATGGCCCGGCTCGAGGAACTCGGGTTGGCCGCCCGGGCCAAACACCTGCCGAGCCAACTCAGCGGCGGCGAGCAACAGCGCGTGGCCGTCGCCCGGGCGCTGGTCAACGACCCGCCCCTCCTCTTCGCCGACGAGCCTTCGGGCAACCTCGACAGCGCCAACGCCGACGCCCTGCACGACCTCTTCTTCGACCTGCGGGATCGCCACGGCCTGACCATTGCCCTGGTCACCCACAACGAAGGGCTCGCCGAGCGCGCCGACCGCCAGATCCGGCTCCGCGACGGGCTCGTCGAGGCTTGACCTCCTTCCTTTTCTCCCCCCATCAGACCGAAGGAATTCTCCGATAAAGTGTTATGCATGCAGAATGTATGCATGCATAGTGTATCTTGTACACGTGAGACCCGAGGACACCATCGATTTCCACGTGCGCTTCGCCTGGGCGGGCATTGCCCGGCAGTATGGGCAACTCGCCGCCTCTCGCGGAACGACGATGGCGATGGGACAGGCCCTGCTCAACATCGAGCGCGGCGGCACCCCGTCCACGCAGCTCGGCCCGCGCATGGGCATGGAGAAGACCTCGTTGTCCCGGCTCCTCAACAACCTCGAGGCGCAGGGCATGATCGAACGGCGCGCCGACGACGCCGACCGCCGCATCGTGCGCATTCACCTCACCGCCGCCGGCAAAAAGGAGCGCGACCGCGCCCGGACCGCCGTGCGCAGCTTCAACGCCTGGATCGCCGAGCAGCTCGGCGGTGACCGCACCGCCCGTCTCCTCCAGGACCTGCAGCAACTCAACGACCTCATTGTCCAATACCCCACCCGGGACGCCCTCCCGGATGCGGATGCGGACGCGAACCCCGATTCCAACGCCGCCTGACCATGGCTTCCCCTACCCTCCCCCATTCCCTCAACCGCGTTGCCGTCCTCGGCTCCGGCGTGATGGGCAGCGCGATCGCCTGCCACCTCGCCCAGACCGGCCACGAGGTCCTGCTCCTCGACCTGCCGGCCAAGGAAGGCCCGCGCAACGCCACCGTCGACGGACACCTCAAGGCCTGCATCAAATCCAAGCCCAGCCCGCTGTACCGGAAGGCCTTCGCCGACCGCATCACCACGGGCAACTTCGAGGACGACATGGCCCAGATCGCCGAATGCGATTGGATCATCGAGGTCATCGTCGAGCGGCTGGACATCAAGCGCATCCTGTTTGAGCAGGTCGAGCAGCACCGCAAGCCGGGCACGCCGATCACCTCCAATACGTCCGGCATTCCGATTGGCGACCTCGCCGAGGGCCGGAGCGCCGATTTCCAAGCCTGCCTCTGCGGCACGCACTTCTTCAACCCGCCGCGCTACCTCGCCCTGCTGGAGATCATCCCGCACGCCGGCAGTGCCCCGGAGCTGGTCGACTTCTTCATGGCCTACGGCCGCGACCGCCTCGGCAAGACCACCGTGCTCTGCAAGGACACCCCGGCGTTCATTGCGAACCGCGTGGGCGTGTTTGCCATCCAGGCGCTGTTCCACACCGTGAAGGACATGGGGCTGAGCATCGAGGCGGTGGACAAGCTCACCGGCCCGGCGATGGGCCGCCCGAAGAGCGCCACATTCCGCACCTGCGATGTGGTGGGCCTCGACACCTTGGTTCATGTGGCCAATGGGGTCAAGGACAATTGTCCCGACGACGAGCGCAAGGCCGTCTTCGAGACGCCCGCCTTCGTGCAGCACCTGGTCGACAACGGCCACCTCGGCAGCAAATCCGGACAGGGCTTCTACAAGAAGACCAAGGTGGACGGCAAGAAGGCCATCCTCGGCCTCGACCTCGAGACGCTCGAATACCGGCCGAAGCCGAAGGTCAAGTACGCCACCCTCGACGCCGCCAAGCCGGTGGACGACCTGGCCGCCCGGACCCGCATCCTGTATGACGGCAGCGACGAGGCCGGCACCTTCTACCGCCGCGTCTTCAGCGACGTGTTTGCCTACGTCACCCACCGCATCCCGGAAATCGCCGACGAGCCCTACCGCATCGACGACGCCCTGCGCGCCGGATTCGGCTGGGAAATGGGCGCCTTCGAGACCATGGACGCCATCGGGGTGGCCAAGGCGGTCGAGCAATGCGAGGCCCACGGCCAGCAGGTCGCCCAGTGGGTTCACGACTTCCTCGCGGCCGGCCATGAGACCTTCTACACCGTGACGGACGGCGTGCGCTCCTGCTACAACCCCGGCACCAAGGCCTACGAGGTCGTGCCCGGCCAGGAGGGCCGCATCAAACTCGCCTGGCTCGGCGAGGACAAGGTGGTCTGGAAGAACAGCGGCGTGACGATCCACGACCTCGGCGACGGCATCCTCAACGTCGGCTTCCACACCAAGATGAACACCATCGGCGGGGAGATCCTGCAGGGGTTGAACCACGCGATGGACCTCGCGGAGGATGCCTCGACGCCGTGGCGCGGCATCGTCATCTCCAACGAGGGCGGCAATTTCTCTGCCGGCGCCAATGTGGGCATGGTCTTCATGCTCGCCGTGGAGCAGGAATACGAGGAGCTGGATTACGCCATCCGCATGTTCCAGAACACCGTGATGCGGGCGCGCTACTGCAGCGTGCCGGTCGTGGTGGCGACCCACCAGATGACCCTGGGCGGCGCCTGCGAACTCTCCATGCACGCCGACAAGGTGATCGCGCACGCCGAGACCTACATGGGCCTCGTGGAATTCGGGGTCGGTCTGATCCCGGGCGGCGCCGGCACGAAGGAGTTCGCCCTGCGCGCGTCCGATGAATACACCGACGGCGGCATCCGCCTCGAGGTGCTGCGCGAGCGGTTCCTCACCGTGGGCCAGGCCAAGGTGGCCACCAGCGCCTACGAGGCCTTCGACCTCGGGTACCTGCGCGAGGGCGTGGACGAGGTCGAGCTGGACCGCACCCGCCTGACGGCGCGGGCCAAGATCGCCGCGGCCGCCATGGCCGACGCCGGCTACGTGCCCCCGCGCGAGCGGACCGACATCACCGTGCTGGGCCAGGAGGGCCTGGGCATCGTGCACGTCGGTGCCCACAGCATGAAATCGGCCGGCTACATCTCCGAGCACGACCAGCACATTTCCGTCAAGCTCGGCACCGTCCTCTGCGGCGGCGACCTGAGCGCCCCGACCAAGGTGAGCGAGCGCTACCTGCTCGACATCGAGCGCCAAGCGTTTGCGGAACTCTGCCGCGAGCGCAAATCGCTGGAGCGCATGCAGAGCCTGATTCAAACCGGCAAGATCCTTCGCAACTGAGCCCTTCAACCCATTTGACATGATGCAAGACGCCTACATCATCGCCGGATCCCGCAGCGCGGTCGGCAAGGCCACCAAGGGCACCCTGCGCGACGTCCGCCCGGACGACCTCGCCGCCCAGGTCATTCGCCACCTCGTGGCTTCGCTGCCGGAATTCGACCCCAACCTCATCCACGACGTCATCGTCGGCAACGCCTCCCCCGAGGCCGAGCAGGGCCTCAACGTCGGCCGCCTCGTCTCGCTGATGGGGCTCGACACCGAGAAGGTGCCCGGGATGACCGTCAACCGCTACTGCTCCAGCGGACTGGAGACCATCGCCATCGCGACGGCCAAGATCCGGACCGGCATGCAGGAGCTGATCATCGCCGGCGGCACCGAAAGCATGTCGTGCATGCCGATGGGCGGCTGGCGGATCGTGCCCAACGCCCGGGTCGCCCAGGAAAACCCCGAGTGGTATTGGGGCATGGGGCTGACCGCCGAGGCGGTGGCCAACGACTTCAACGTGAGCCGCGAGGCCCAGGACGCCTTTGCCGTCCGCTCCCACGAGCGGGCCGCCGCCGCCATCGACAGCGGCCGGCTGCAGGCCGGCGTGGCGCCCATCGAATTCACCCGCGTCGACCTCGACGGCGATGGGAAGCGCCGCGAGACCGCGGTCCGCTTCGACACCGACGAGGGCGTCCGCCGCGGCACCTCCATGGAGGGCCTGGCCAAGCTGCGCCCGGTGTTTGCCGCCGGCGGCAGCGTGACGGCCGGCAACAGCTCGCAGACCTCCGACGGCGCCGCCTTCGTGATGGTCGCCTCCGAGCGCATGGTCAAGGAACTCGGCGTGGAGCCCATTGCCCGCCTGAAGTCCTACCACGTCGCCGCCCTCGAGCCGCGCATCATGGGCATGGGCCCGGTGCACGCCGTCCCGCCCGCGCTGGAAAAAGCCGGACTCAAGAAAGACGACATCGACCTCTGGGAGCTCAATGAAGCCTTTGCCAGCCAGAGCGTCGCCGTCTGCAACGAACTCGGACTCGACGAAGACAAAGTCAACGTCAACGGCGGCGCCATCGCCCTCGGCCACCCCCTCGGGTGCACCGGCGCGAAGCTGACCGTCCAGATCCTCAACGAACTCAAGGCCCGCGGCGGAAAGCACGGCGTGGTCACCATGTGCGTCGGCACCGGCCAAGGGGCCGCCGGCGTCATTGAAATGCTCTAAATCAAACTGTCATGACACAGAATCCCGACAGCCAGGCCGGCAAGGCCATCACCGGCGGAGAGTGGCTCATCCGCAAGACTGCCGCGAGCGACATCTTCATCCCCGAGGAGTGGAATGAGGAGCAGCGCATGATGAAGCAGATGACCGAGGACTTCATCCAACAGAACGTCCTCAACCAGCTCGACGCCATCGACGACCAGCAGGAAGGGTTGACCCAATCCCTCATGGAAA
>JBMYZR010000063.1:0-11971 GCA_049610565.1 Flavobacteriales bacterium
TCGGCCGGCTCCAATCCACCGAGGAATGAGCCGCCCATGATGCGCCTGCACCCCGTCCTCTTTTTGCCCTTCCTGCTGCTGGCCTGCCTGACCGGACCGTTCGTGGCCCCGGTGGGTGCCCAGATCGCCCCGGACCACCACTGGGTGGGCTTCGCCGACAAGGTGGGGTGCGGCGTCGACCTCCTGGACCCCGGCGCGGGCCTCGACCTGCTCAGCCAGCGGGCTCTGGACCGCCGCGCCCGGCAGGGCATCGCCCTCGACTCGCTGGACCTTCCGGTTCCGCCCCACCGGATCGCCGACGTGCTCGCCCTCGCCCAGACGGATGGCGGACCGGCCCTCCGGCTCCTCCACCGCAGCAAGTGGTTCAACGGCATCGTGCTCCAGATCGACACGGCCCTCGTGGACTCGGCTGGAGCGGCCGAGCTCCTCGCGCAGATCGCCGCATTGGACGGCGTGGTCGAAACGCGGGCCTGCGCCTGGCACACCACAGTGGATGCCCGCGACCTCCCGGTCCTCGCCGGCCCGCGGTCGATGCAGGACCACCAGAGCGGCGCGGAGGGGTACGGCATGGCCTGGGGCCAGACCCAACAGCTCCGGCTGGACCTCCTCCACGGTCTCGGCCACCGGGGCGCCGGCCTGATGGTCGGCGTGCTCGACAGCGGGTTTGACCGGGTGGACACCAACCCCGCCTTTGCCCGGGCCCATGCCGAGGGGCGCATCACCGTCGGCGGGAATTTCCCCAACGGCGGGGCGGCCACCCCCTGGATTTACCAGGAGCACGCCCACGGCGCCATGGTCCTGTCCACCATGGTGGGCCAGCTCGACGCACCGGGCGAAGACCCTTACCTCGGGACCGCACCCGATGCCGCCTACATCGTCTTCCGGACGGAGGACGTGGACTGGGAGCACCTCGTGGAGGAATACCACTGGGTCGCCGCGGCCGAGCGTGCGGACAGCATGGGATGCGATGTCCTCAACACGTCCCTCGGCTACTCCCTGTTCGACGACGAAGCCGCCAGCCATGACCCGTCCGAACTCGACGGCAACACCTTCCGCATCACGCAGGCTTCCGACATCGCCGCCACGCGCGGCATGCTGGTCTTCAGCTCCGCGGGCAACAGCGGAAACAGCCCCTGGCAGAAGATCACCGCCCCGGCCGATGGCGACTCCGTCATCGCGGTGGGGGCCGTGGACGTCTTCGGCCAGCACGCCTCCTTCAGCAGCTACGGCCCCTCCGCCGATGGCCGCGTCAAACCCGACCTCTGCGCCACCGGCCGCGATGCCGCCTACATCCACCCCGACGGCACCATCCGCACCGGAAACGGCACGTCCTTCTCCTCCCCGGTCCTCTGCGGCGCCGCCACGAGCCTCTGGAGCGCCCACCCCGACCAACCCGCTTGGGCCATCCGCCGGGCCCTCATCGAATCGGCGTCCCAGTTGGCCGCCCCGGACACGGTGCGCGGCTTCGGCATCCCCGACCTCTGGGCCGCCCACCTCGCCCTCAGCGGTCAGGCCCCCGAAGCCGATGCCGGCGGAACGGGACTGCTCGTCTACCCCAACCCGGTGCCCGCCGCCAGCGGCGCCCTCCACCTCGTGTTCGAGGAGGCCAATCTGCTGGCCGTCCCCAACAGCCCCCTCCGATGGACCGTGTGCAACGCGTTGGGTCAGACCCTCGCCGAAGGCAGCGTGGACCGCGGCAAGGAGAGCCTGTCGACCCTGACCCTCGACGTGGGCCCGCTCGCCACAGGCACCCACCTGCTGCGGATCGACGGCGTTCCCGAAGAGGATGCGACCTCCCGCCCCACCGCGTGGGCACGGTTCGTCGTGGAATGACGTTCTTGTTGTCATGACCGTCCGCCGCATCCTCCGTTGGCTGCCCCTCCTCGTGCTCCTCACCGCCGACGTGACGGCAGAGGCCCAGCGCGACCGGTCCCAGAACCCCGCCCGTCAGCGCAAGGCGCAGATCAAGCGGCAAAAGGAACGCAACGACCAGAAGGAAGCCGCCTTCCGCCAAGGCCGAAAGGACCATTGGAAAGCGCAGGACCGGTCGACGCGCAAGCGGTGGCGTGCCCAGCGCCGGGCCGCCAAGCGGATGCGCCGGGGTGGCGGTCCCGACAGTTGGTACCAGGGCATGTTCCGGTCCGGCAAACCCATTCCCTGGACCCGCCGCGCCGCCAACAAGGTGGGCAACCTCTTCAAGCGCAAGCGCAAGCGCCGCTCCTACTGACCACGAGAACATGAAAAAAGCCCCTCGTGGGAGGGGCTTTCTGGAGCCGATAAGCGGACTCGAACCGCTGACCTACGCATTACGAATGCGTTGCTCTACCAGCTGAGCTATATCGGCCTGTGTCACCGCTTTCAGTGACGGGGCGGCAAAGATACGCACCGGGTATAAGAAGGTTGCATTCGTCGACGAATTTTCGCGCGATCATCCCTTGCGGTCGCCCCACAGGCTGCGCAGGAAGTCGGCGATGCTTCGCTCACGCGGGCTGTTGCCGGGACGGAAGAACCGTTGTCCAGCGAGCCCTTCCGGCAGGCATTCCTGGCCGCTGAACCCGCCGTGGTCGTGGTCGTAGCGGTACCCGCTCCCGTGGCCGAGGTCCTTCATGAGTTTCGTCGGCGCGTTGCGCAGGTGCATCGGCACCGGCAGGTCGCCATGGTCCCGGACGGCCTTCTGGGCCATGCCAATGGCCGCGTAGGCGCTGTTGGACTTGGGGCTCGACGCGAGGTAGGTCGCGCACTGGGAGAGCGGGATGCGGCACTCCGGGACCCCCAACCGCTCCACGGCGTCGAAGGTGGCGTTGGCCAGCACGAGCGCAGTCGGATTGGCGTGGCCGATGTCCTCGCTGGCCGAAATGAGCAGGCGCCGGGCAATGAATTTGGGGTCCTCCCCGCCCTCGATCATGCGCGCCAGCCAATACACCGCCCCGTCGGGGTCGCTGCTGCGGATGGATTTGATGAGGGCCGAGGCGATGTCGTAATGGGTGTCGCCGGTTTTGTCGTACCGGGACAGGTTGGCCTGGATGAACCGGGAGACGAGGGCGTCGTCGATGCGGATTCCGTCGGCGCCCGCCCCTTGCTCGGCGGCGGCGCCCGCCACCACGAGTTCGAGGACATTGAGCAGCCGCCGGCCGTCGCCGCCGCTGGCCCGCAGGAGCGCGTCCCATTCGGCGATCTCCACGCGGTGCTCCTGCAGCCACGCGTCCTTGGCCAGCGCGCGGTGGACCAATTCCTGCAGCTGGTCCTTGCCGAAGGCTTCGAGGACGTAGACCTGGCTGCGGGAGAGCAAGGCCGGGATGACCTCGAAGCTGGGGTTCTCGGTCGTCGCGCCGATCAGGGTCACCGAACCGCGCTCGACCGCGCCGAGCAGGCTGTCCTGCTGCGCCTTGGAGAAGCGGTGGATCTCGTCAATGAACAACACCGCCCGGGTGCTGAACATCCCTTGGCGCTCCGCACTGTCGATGACCTCGCGGACTTCCTTGACGCCGCTGCGGATGGCGCTGAGCTGGTGGAAGGGCCGCCCGGTCGCCTCGGCCATGAGGCGGGCGAGTGTGGTCTTGCCGACCCCGGGCGGGCCCCACAGGATCATGGACGGCAACTGGCCGGCCGACAGGGCCCGACGCAGTGTGGCGTCCGGTCCGACGAGGTGGGCCTGCCCGACGTAGTCCTCGAGCGTGCGCGGCCGCATCCGTTCGGCCAATGGGGCCTCGGGGGTGTTCGGCGCGTTCATTCGGCGGTCGGTTCAGGAGCGGGATACCCGGTTCGCACCGCGTCTTGCGGGACGTCGACCTGGTTCAACGGAACACCCTCAGGCCGGGCGTGCTTCCACCGCGTGTGCGACCACAGCCAATGGGCGGGGTCCCGCCGGATCTGGGCTTCGAGCCGGTCGTAGGTGGCCTTGAGCAGAGCGCCCTTGGGCCACGCCATTGGCGTCTCGGTGATCAGGTCGTAGTGGACCTCCCAATGCCCGCGCGGCTTGCCCTCGGCCTTGCGCAAGCCGAAAAACACCACCGGCATGTCGAATTTCCGGGCAAACGCCTCGAGGCCGAAGTGCATGGCGGTCTCCTGACCCATCCACTCCATCCACCACGCCTTCCGCGGATCGAGGGGGCGCTGATCCACAGCCAACGTCACGGCCTTGGCCCGCCCCTGCTCCTCCACCATCCACGCGGAGACCTTCTTCATCTCCACGAGCTCCGTACCGAACTGACTCCGCGTGCGGTAGATGAGGTCGTCATAGAACGCATTGGACAGCCGCTTGTAGACCCCCATGAAGGGCAGCGGCAGGGCGTCGCCCGACGTGACGGCATAGCGCTCCCAGTTGCCGTAATGCCCGCAGGACAGCAGCACACCGGGTGCCCTGTCCGCATAGGGCGCGAGCACCTCGGGGTTGACATGGTGAAACCGCTTCGCCAAATCATCCCTGTCGGCCCGGAAGAGCTTCAGGGATTCCACGATGACCTCGGAGAGGTGGGTGTAAAACCCCCGGGCGATGGACATCCGCTCCGCCGCGGGCTTCTCCGGGAAGGCGCGTTCGAGGTTGCCGAGCACCACCTTCTTGCGATAGCCGCTCCACCACAGGAGCGTGGCAAGCCCGTCCGCAATCGGGTAGAGCATCCAGTACGGAAGCCGCCCGAGCGGGCCGACGAACAGGGTGTGGAGCAATCGGGTCATTGTACGGAAATGCGCAGCCCATCCTCGCCGAGGAAGACGCCTCGGGGCAGGTCGGGGGCCACGTCCCGGTGCTTGCCGAGCAGGTGGCTGATGTGGGTGAGGTAGGCTTCCCTGGGCCCCACCCGCTCGATGACCTCCAGCGCCTCGTCGAGCGTGAAGTGGCTGAGGTGCGGCTCCCGGCGCAACGCATTGATCACGAGCACCTCCACGCCCTCGAGCCGGTCCCAGGTCTCGGGCTGGAACCGGTTGGCGTCGGTGATGTAGGCGATGGGGCCGATGCGGAACCCGAGCACGGGCAGCTTGTAGTGGATGACCGGAAGCGGCACGATGTCCACGCCACCGACGGTGAGCGGCTCCCCGTCGAGGCCGTGCAGTTGCACCCGGGGAATGCCCGGGTAGGGATGCGGATCGAAGACGTATTTGAACTCCCGCCGCAGGGCCTCCTGCACGCGCGGGGTCGCGTAGACGTCCATGTCCCGCTTCTGGCGGAAGTTGAAGGCGCGGATGTCGTCCAGGCCGGCCACGTGGTCCTTGTGCTCGTGGGTGAAGAGCACCGCATCGAGCCGGGTCACCTTGGAGCGAAGCATCTGCTGCCGGAAATCGGGTCCGGTGTCGATGACAAAGTGGCGCGTCCCCTCCGGAGCATGCTCGCCATCGACCTCGAACAGGGCGCTGGACCGCGTGCGGTTGTCCCGCGGGTCCGACGAGGTGCACACCCTGCAATCACAGGCGATGACCGGGACGCCTTGCGAGGTTCCGGTGCCGAGGAGGGTGAGGTGAACGCCCATGGCGGGCAAAGTTAATCGCCCCCTGCCCCGCGTTCCGTCCGCATCTCGGTACCTTTGTCCTGAACACCTTCATCACCGTCACGTGGAAAGCAGTCGAGTCGTCCTTTCGGCCAAGCAGAAGGCCTTGCGGGTCAACATGAACCACGACCTGTACGGCACGTTCGCCGAGATCGGTGCCGGACAGGAGGTCGTCCGTCATTTCTTCCGGGCCGGCGGTGCCAGCGGCACCATCGCCAAGACCATCAGTGCCTACGATAAGGACTTCAGCGACGCCATCTACGGCGTGGAGGAGTCCGGCCGCTATGTCTGCGAGACCCGCGTGCAGAAGATGCTCGACCACGAGTACCGCCTCTGCGAGGAACGCCTTCCCCGCGAGAAGCACCCGACCAAGCGCTACTTCGCCTTCGCCAACACGGTCGCGACGATCAACTACCACAAGACGATCGAAGGCCACGGCTGGTTTGCCATGCGCTTCCAGACGGCGCCGAACAAGCCGCCGAACACCATCGTGCTCCACGCCCGGTTCCACGAGCCGGACGCCCTGCTCCAGCACGCCAGCATCGGCATCCTCGGCGTCAACCTGATCTACGGCTGCCACTTCCTGTACAAGCAGCCCAACGACCTCCTGCTGAGCCTCTACGACGAACTGGACAAGGACCAGATCGAGATCGACACCATCCAGATGAACGGGCCGGATTTCGCCGGCGTCGACAACCGGCTGCTGTCGCTCCAGCTCGTCAAGCACGGCATGACCGATGCCGTCATCTTCTCCCCGGACGGACGCAACCTCCAGGCGGCGGACGTGCTGTACAAGAAGAACATCCTCGCCATCCGGGGCAGCTTCCGACCGGTCACCCGCGTCAACCTCGACATGATGCAGCGTGGCCTCGCGATGTTCAGCCAGGAGAAGCGGGTCGAGCAGGACAAGATTCAGCTGTTGTTCGAGATCACCCTCAACAACCTCAAATCCGAGGGCGACATCGACGAAAAGGACTTCCTCGACCGGGCGGACATCCTCTGCTCGCTCGGCCACACGGTCCTCATCTCGAACTACCAGGAGTACTACAAGCTCATCGAGTACTTCTCCCGCTACACCAAGAAGCGCATGGGCGTCATCATGGGGGGCAATGCCATGATGGACCTCTTCAACGAGCGCTACTACCGCGACCTCAACGGCGGCATCCTGGAAGCCTTCGGCGTGATGTTCAGCCGGGACCTCAAGGTCTACGCCTACCCCTGGCACGACAACGCGAACGACGTCCTCATCCGGACCGACAATGCGCCCATTCACCCGCGCATCAAGCCGCTGTATGACTACCTGCTGTTCAACAAGCGCATCTCGGACATCCAGCTCGACGACCTCTCGCTGCTCGACATCTTCAGCGTCGAGGTCCTCAAGATGATCCGCGAAGGGCGCGAAGGCTGGGAGGACATGGTCCCCAAGCCGGTGGACCAGATCATCAAGCGCGGACGGCTCTTCGGATACAGCGGTCCGGTTCCCCGAACGGGCCCCGATCTGGCCGACGCGGCCCTGCTCAACTGAGCCTCCGACTTCCCCCCACGCAAAAGGCGGCCCTTGGGCCGCCTTTTGCATTCAGTCAGGATGCGGTGGATCACTCCACCACCTCGGCTTCCTCGGCGTTGGCCTCGGTCAGCTTGTCGAACTCATCCTGGGAGCCCACGATCATGTTGTGCCACTTCCGCACACCGGTACCGGCGGGGATGAGGTGACCCACGATCACGTTCTCCTTGAGGCCACCGAGGTGGTCCTCCTTGGCGCTCACGGCGGCCTCGTTCAACACCTTCGTCGTCTCCTGGAAGGAGGCTGCGGAGATGAAGGACTTGGTCTGCAGCGACGCCCGGGTGATGCCCTGGAGCAGCGGACGGGCCGTCGCCGGCAGCGCCTCGCGGCCCTCGGCGAGCTTGCCGTCGTTGCGGCGGATGGCGCTGTTCTCATCGCGCAACTGGCGCGCGGAGACCATCTGTCCTTCCTTGAGGTCGGTGCTGTCGCCAGCGTCGGTGATGACCACCATGCCGAACATGCGGTCGTTCTCGTCCATGAAGTCGGCCTTCTCGGCGAACTGCTTCTCGAGGAAACGCGTGTCGCCCGGATCCTCCACGACGACCTTCTTCATCATCTGGCGGACGATGACCTCGAAGTGCTTGTCGTTGATCTTCACACCCTGGAGGCGGTACACCTCCTGGATCTCGTTGACGAGGTACTCCTGGACGGCCGTCGGCCCCTGGATGGCCAGGATGTCGGCCGGGGTCGTGGCGCCATCGGACATCGGCATGCCGGCCTTCACGAAGTCGTTCTCCTGAACGAGGATGTGCTTGGCCAGCGGCACGAGGTACTTGCGCTTCTCGCCGGTGCGGCTCTCCACGATGATTTCGCGGTTGCCCCGCTTGATCTTGCCGTAGGAGACGATGCCGTCCACCTCCGACACGACGGCCGGGTTGGACGGGTTCCGCGCCTCGAAGAGCTCGGTCACCCGCGGCAGACCTCCCGTGATGTCACCGGACTTACCGGCCACACGCGGGATCTTGGCGAGGATGCGTCCGGTGCCCACCTTGTCGCCTTCCTGCACGCTGACGTGCGCGCCGACCGGCAGGGAGTACACCTTGAGCACCTCCTTCTTCGGCCCCACGATGTGGATGGCCGGGTTCTTCTTCTTGTCCTTGGTCTCGGTGATGACGATCTCACGGAAACCGGTCTGCTCGTCCAGCTCCTCGCGGTAGGTCACGCCCTCCTCGATCATGTCGAAGGCGACCGTTCCCTCCTCTTCGGAGATGATGGCGTTGTTGTAGGGGTCCCAGGTGCAGATGAGGTCGCCCTTCTTGATCTTCTTGCCCGCCTTGACGTGGAGCACACCACCGTAGGGCAGGTTGGTGGAGCTCAGCGTGATGCCGATCTCCTTGTCGACCACCTTGAATTCCGTGGAGCGGGACACCACGACCGTCTCGACCTCGCCATCGGGCGTGGTGCGCTGCACGGTGCGCAGGTCCTCGAGCTCGACCACACCGTCCTGGCGGGCCGTGATCTCGTTCTCATCGGAAATCTTCGAGGCCGTACCACCGACGTGGAACGTACGCAGCGTCAGCTGGGTACCGGGCTCCCCGATGGACTGGGCGGCGATCACACCGACGGCCTCACCCTCCTGGACGAGGCGGTTGGTGCTCAACGCACGTCCGTAGCACTTGGCACAAACGCCCTTGCGGCTCTCGCAGGTCAGCACGGAACGCATCTCGACTTCGTCGATGCCGGCTTCCTCAATCTGGGCCGCGATGGCCTCGGTGAACTCCTCTCCGCCCGCGACGATCAGCTCGCCGGTCTCCGGGTGGTGAACGTCGAGGACCGACGTGCGGCCGATGATGCGGTCTCCCAGCGACTCCACGATCTCCTCGTTCTTGCGGAGTGCCGTGGCCGTCAGGCCGCGGATGGTGCCGCAGTCCTGTTCGTGGATGATGACGTCCTGGGCCACGTCCACGAGACGACGCGTCAGGTAACCGGCGTCCGCCGTCTTCAACGCCGTGTCGGCCAGACCCTTCCGGGCACCGTGCGTGGAGATGAAGTACTCGAGGATGGACAGGCCCTCCTTGAAGTTGGACAGAATCGGGTTCTCAATGATGTCCTGACCGCCGGCTGCGCTGGACTTCTGCGGCTTGGCCATCAGACCCCGCATGCCGCTCAGCTGGCGGATCTGCTCCTTGGAACCACGGGCTCCGGAGTGCATCATCATGTAGATGGAGTTGAAGCCCTGCTTGTCAGTCTCCAGGCGCTCCATCAGGATGTTGGTCAACCGCGAGTTGGTGTTGGTCCAGATGTCGATGATCTGGTTGTACCGCTCGTTGTTGGTGATGAGGCCCATGTTGTAGTTGTCCATCACCTCGCCGACACGCTCGTTGGCGCTGTCGACCAGCTTGACCTTCTCCGCCGGAATGATGATGTCATTCAGGTTGAAACTCAGGCCACCCTTGTACGCCATCGTGAAGCCGAGCTTCTTGATGTCGTCGAGGAACTGGACCGTGCGCGGCACGCCCACCGCCAACAGGACGTTGGAGATGATGCCCCGCAGGCTCTTCTTGGTGAGGAGCTCGTTGACGAAGCCAGCCTCGTTCGGCACGACCTCGTTGAACAGGACCCGCCCCACCGTCGTGTCGATGATGGACACATTGCCGGCGTGGTCTTCCCAGCGGACCTTGATGCCGGCGTGCAGCGCGGCGCGGCCTTCGTTGTAGGCGATGATGACCTCCTCCGGGGAGTAGAACGTCATGCCCTCACCCTGGACCGGCTCCTCCTTGGTGGACTTGCGCTCCTTGGTGATGTAGTACAGGCCGAGGACCATGTCCTGGGACGGAACCGTGATCGGCGCCCCGTTGGCCGGGTTGAGGATGTTGTGGCTGGCCAGCATGAGCAGCTGGGCCTCCAGGATGGCGGCCGGGCCGAGCGGCAGGTGCACAGCCATCTGGTCCCCGTCGAAGTCAGCGTTGAACGCCGTACAGGCCAGCGGGTGCAGCTGCAGGGCCTTGCCCTCGATCATCTTGGGCTGGAAGGCCTGGATGCCGAGGCGGTGCAGGGTCGGAGCCCGGTTGAGCAGCACCGGGTGCGACTTCATCACGTTCTCGAGGATGTCCCACACGACGGGCTCCTTGGCGTCCACAATCTTCTTGGCGGACTTCACCGTCTTCACCACACCCCGCTCAATCATCTTGCGGATGATGAACGGCTTGTAGAGCTCGGCGGCCATGTTCTTCGGCATGCCGCATTCGTGAAGCTTCAGCTCCGGTCCCACGACGATGACGGAACGGGCGGAGTAGTCCACACGCTTACCGAGCAGGTTCTGGCGGAAACGGCCCTGCTTGCCCTTCAGGCTGTCGGACAGGGACTTCAGCGGGCGGTTGCTCTCCGTCTTGACGGCGGAGGACTTCCGGCTGTTGTCGAACAGGCTGTCCACGGCCTCCTGCAGCATCCGCTTCTCGTTCCGGAGGATCACGTCCGGGGCCTTGATCTCGATCAGGCGCTTCAGGCGGTTGTTCCGGATGATGACACGGCGGTACAGGTCATTGAGGTCGGACGTGGCGAAACGGCCACCGTCGAGCGGCACCAGCGGGCGCAGCTCCGGCGGAATCACCGGGACGACCTTGACGATCATCCACTCCGGCTTGTTCTCCACGCGGTGGTTGGCATCCCGCAGGGCCTCCACCACTTGGAGGCGCTTCAGGGCCTCGTTCTTCCGCTGCTGGCTGGTCTCGGTGTTGGCCGCGTGGCGCAGGTCGAAGCTCAGCGTGTCGAGGTCGAGGTTGGCCAGCATGTCGTGCAGGGCCTCCGCGCCCATCTTGGCGACGAACTTGTTGGGGTCCTTCTCGTCCAGGTACTGGTTGTCCTTGGGCAGGGTGTCGAGGATGTCCAAGTACTCCTCTTCCGTGAGGAACTCGTTCACCTCCAGCGCCTCGCCGTCGGTCTTGGTCGCCACGCCCGGCTGGATCACCACGTAACGCTCGTAGTAGATGATCTGGTCGAGCTTCTTGGTCGGCAGGCCGAGCAGGTAGCCGATCTTGTTGGGCAGGCTCCGGAAGTACCAGATGTGCGCCACGGGAATCACGAGCTGGATGTGGCCCATGCGCTCGCGGCGGACCTTCTTTTCGGTCACCTCCACACCGCACCGGTCACAGACGATGCCCTTGTAGCGGATGCGCTTGTACTTGCCACAGTGGCACTCGTAGTCCTTGACGGGGCCGAAGATGCGCTCGCAGAAGAGGCCATCGCGCTCCGGCTTGTACGTCCGGTAGTTGATGGTCTCCGGCTTCAGCACCTCGCCATGGCTCTGCTCGAGGATTTCCTCGGGCGACGCCATGCTGATGCGGATCTTGTTGAAGTCGCTGGAGAGCTTCGGGGTCTTGTTGTTGGTCATCTCTTGGTGATCAATGAGTTAGAAGCAGGAGCAACTCAGGCCTCGAGGGCCACGGTCAATCCCAATCCGCGCAATTCGTGCATGAGAACGTTGAAGGACTCCGGGATGCCGGGGGTCGGCATCGGGTCGCCCTTGACGATGGCCTCGTAGGTCTTGGCCCGGCCGACGACGTCGTCCGACTTGACCGTGAGGATCTCCTGGAGGATGTGGGAGGCACCGAAGGCCTCGAGGGCCCACACCTCCATCTCTCCGAAACGCTGTCCACCGAACTGGGCCTTACCCCCCAACGGCTGCTGGGTAATGAGGCTGTACGGACCGATGGAACGGGCGTGCATCTTGTCGTCCACCATGTGGCTCAGCTTGATCATGTAGATCACGCCGACCGTGGCGGGCTGGTCGAATCGCTCTCCGGTCTCCCCGTCGTAGAGGTGGGTCACACCGAAACTCGGCACGCCTGCCTTCTCGGTGTAGCCGGTGATCTGGTCGAGGCTCGCCCCGTCGAAAATCGGGGTGGCGAACTTCGTGCCCAGCTTCTGTCCCGCCCATCCGAGAACCGTCTCGTAAATCTGGCCGAGGTTCATCCGCGACGGGACGCCC
>JBMYZR010000064.1:0-11957 GCA_049610565.1 Flavobacteriales bacterium
GGCAGGTATTCGGCGCACAGGCGCTTGAAGTTGAGGTCCTCGGCCTGGGCGGCCTGCTCCTGCAGGAAGAACAGGTCGAATTTCTCCGGCCAGGCGGCCATGGCCTCCTGCTTTTTGAAGAAGACCTTGTGGTTGGCGCGGTCGATGTAGGCCATGAAGTCGGCCCGCTCGATGGTGTAGTTCTCGTCGAAGATGCCGCCGCGCATGATGTTGAACATCGTGTTGGCGAAGTGCCGGATGTTGCGGCGGCGGTCGGCGGTGAGCTGCAGGCCATCACTGGCGGCCACCAGCGCGATGAGGCGCTCGGAGCCCTCTTCGATGTCGGCGAGGACCGTCTCGCGCAGCTGATCGGGGGACTGGAGGTCCTTCTTCAATTGGATGACCCCGCGGATGGATTGACCCAGATCGGCCACCATCATCCAGTCCTTGCCTTCGCCGGCTGCGAGTTCGAAGTCGCTCTGGATGAAGTAGGCGCCGCGCTCGGCCTTGATGTCGGTTTCCGTCTCGATGGCGCCTCCGGTCCGGAAGGTGTTGAGTTGCTTGGCGCAGAGCAGGACGGTGGGGGCGTCGAAGCCGACGGACCACACCACATTGGACTTGAGGCACTCACTCGGCTCGGCCTTGTCGGAGATGATGGCGCTGAGCGCGTAGAGGCCGAGGATGCCCCCTTCCAGCTCGCATTTCTTGTAGGCGTCGACGAGGTTGCTGCTGCCGCGCTGCAATCCCTCGGGAATGCCGTGGGGCAGCAGGTTCTGGATGCCGTCCAGTACGCTGACCTTCACCGGGGTGGAGGCGGTGGATTCGAGCCGGGCCTGGCGCACGAAGCCGTAGCGTTCGCTGGCCGACCACTGGTAGCGGAAGGTCAGGCCGAGGTCGTGGTTGGTCTCCTCGAAGATGACCTTGTTGCCGTAGGCGTTCTTGTAGAGGTTCCGCTCGATGCGGTAGACGCCGCGGTCCTGGTCGGAGAACGGCTGCCACAGGGTGCGCCGGTCCGCGGCCTCGACCAACACGATGGTCTTGCTGCCCGTCGTCTCTGCGCCCTCCGTGATCTTGTCGTCGGTGTAGTAGGGGAAGAGCGCGTGGTCGCTGTTGACCCGTCCGGCGGACAATCCGCCGTTGCTCGACAGGAACATCCAGTGGTCCGAATGGCTCACGATGCTCATGAAAAAGGGCCGCATCCGGTCCACGGCGCTGATCTTGTAGTAGGTCTCACCGTCGCGGGTCACCTCCTGTCCGGAGGTGGGGGTTTCGGCGGTGTGGAAGGGCTGTTGCCCCAGATATATCGGTGTACGGGAAGCCGTATCGCTCATGTCAACGTTCTCATCAAGGTGGGACCTGGCGTCCGTTCTGGGTCATTGCCGGCAGCGAACAAGGTCTGGTTGCCGTGTGTTACGGCGCTCCGAAAATACAGCGGATGAGCATGGAAACCCGATGAGGGGAATGAAACGCAAAGACTCCGTGAAGGGCGAAACCCACGGCCCTCAATCTCCGTTACCCCGGAATTCATCGTATCTTTTGGTAACACCTGAATTGTCATGAATGCGCCCGCCCTCCAGCCGCAGTACAACGCGACCCAACACGATACGTGGGCGACGTTGTATCGACGCCAACGCGCTTTTCTGGACGACAAGGCGGCCTCCCTGTACCTGAACTGCCTGGACCGGATGGCCTCGCTGACCGAGGACGAGATTCCCCGGGTGGACGCCATGGCGGCCGAGCTCGACCGGGCGACCGGGTGGAGCCTCGAGATTGTGCCCGGCCTGATTCCGGTGGACGATTTCTTCACGCTGCTGGCCAACCGCACATTTTGCACGTCCACGTGGGTGCGCCGGCCGGAACAGCTGGACTACCTCGAGGAGCCCGACATGTTCCACGACACCTTCGGCCACATTCCGCCGCTCATGGACGCCGAATTCGCAGCCTTCATGCAGCGTTTCGGCGAAATCGGCGAGGCCCTGCGCGGACGGGATGACCTGGTCCTGAGGCTGCAGCGGCTGTATTGGTTCTTCGTGGAGTTCGGCTTCGTGGAGCAGAACGGTTTGCCGAGGGTCTTTGGCGCCGGCATCATGAGCTCGCACGGGGAAACCCACCACGCGTGGGACCTGCGCGCAGACCTGCGGAAGTTCACGTTGGACGGCATCATGTCGACGCCATTCACCACCACGGAAATCCAGACGACCTATTTCCTCATTGAGGACATCTCCGAGGTGATCCGGGAAATGAACGACTGGTTCGCCGCCATCTGAACGCTGGCCCCGACCTTGGGCCCATGAGGCAGGACGATCCCGGTGCTTTCTGGAATGCGCGCTTCGGCGCTGAGCCCACCGTGTATGGTGAGGGCCCCAATGTGTTTTTTGCGGAGCAGCTGGCCGGGTTGACGCCCGGGCGCATCCTGCTGCCCGGAGATGGGGAGGGGCGCAATGCGGTCCACGCCGCCACCCAAGGGTGGTCCGTGCGTTCGTTTGACGCCTCGTCGGTCGGGGTGGACAAGGCCTTGGCCATGGCGGAGAGGCTAGGGGTGACCATCGAGGCGGAAGTGGGCGATGCCCACGAATGGGCGCCGGGGGAGGCGTTCGATGCCATTGCCCTCTGCTACCTCCACCTGCCGCCGCCCTTGCGCGCCGAATTCCACCCCCGTGTGGCCGGTTGGCTGAAGCCCGGCGGAACGCTCATCCTCGAGGGCTTCGGCCCGGGGCAGCTGGCGTTCAGTTCGGGTGGTCCCAAAGTGCTGGACATGCTGTTCACGACGGCCATGCTCGAGGCGGACTTCGCCGGGCTCGAGGTGCAGCTGTGCGTGACCGAGGAGGCGGTCCTGGACGAGGGTCCCTACCACCAAGGGCGGGCCGAGCTCACGCGCCTTGTGGCCCGCAAGCCGCTCTGATGGGGATCACCAGCCGAGGGCGCGGGCGCTGATGCGGCCGATCCGCTCATTGCCGGAGAGCCACAGCGTTTCGCCCGAAGGGCTGAACCGCGCAGCGTAGAAGGCGCTGTCGCTCACGTGGCGCCACGTTGTCCCGCCGTCATCGCTGACGTCGAGCCCTCCGGGCGAGCCCACCAGGGCCAGCTGCCGTCCGCCGGATCCCGGCCGGTAGCGGACTGATGAGCCGTAGCCGGGGCCGGCACCGTCGGCGAGGAGGGTCCACGTTTCGCCGCCGTCGGCCGTCACGGCGGCCCGGCCGGTGTTGTCGTCCTTGGCCTCCCAGTTGCCGCCCCACACGATGCCGTGGCGGGCGTCGGCGAAGTCCATCGAGAAGCCGCCGGTCATCTGGCCGCCCTGTTGGAGCGGGGTGTCGAAGGCGGCCCAGGTTCGGCCGCGGTCCAGGCTGCGGTAGACCCGCGAGGCGCCGCCGCCGGAGAGCATCCACACGGTGTCGCCGGCTGCGGCCAGGTTGCCGTTGGAGGCGGCGAAGGCGGCTTCGCCCTCGCGGCTGGCCGGTACCCCGGCGCGGGTCGAATCCGCGCAGGGCACCGTTTCCCACGAGCGCCCGCCGTCGCCGGACCGGATCACCGTCAGGCAGCCGTCGAGCGGGTCGCCCATGGCCACCAGCGTGCTGTCGTCAAGGGCGAGGATGGCGTCCATGAAGACGGCCGGGTTGTCGTTGCGCCAGGCGGTGGTGCGCGGGAGTTGGATGCCGCTCGGGGTGCGGTCGGCGCGGCGCACGAGGCCGGGAGAGGCGATGGCGGTGCCGAGGATGGCGCCGGAGGTGACGGCCAGCCCGCGGTAGTGCAGGGACACCGCCGAGTCGGCCGGTGCGGTGAGCGTGTCCGCGTAGACGAGCTTGTCAAGGCTGCGGCCGTCCACGGTCACGCGCATCCAGCGGCCGGTGGAGGAGGCGCACCAGGCGTCGAGGTCAGACATGGCCTCGATGGCGCGGAGGCTGCCCGGTGCGCTGGCGGTGTAGAGCCGGTCATCGCCGAGGTCGCCGCCGCAGGAGGAGGAGAGGAGGGCCGTGAGCCCGAGCAGGGGCAGCAGAACGTGCCAGGATGTCCGAGATTTGGGGGAGCGCATGGAGGAGGAAATCACATTCACGTGGGTCAATTTGGGGCTCAATCTCGTTCCCGGGGCCATCCTCTGGCTGATTCAGGCGGCGGTGAGGCGCTGGCCGCCCGGCCCGGAGCCCAACGCCGTGTATGGGTACCGAACCAAACGGTCCATGGCGTCGCCGGAAGCGTGGGCCTATGCCAACCGCCGGAGCATCGACCTCTACGCGCTCTATTCCTGGCCGCTGATGGCCGCCGCGGTGCCGTTCACGCTGTATGTCTCGTTGGATGTGGCCCAGCCCATTCTGTATTCGGTGTTCACCCTGGCCTGCATCTGGCCCCTGGTGGTCATCGAACGCGCCCTCAAGCGGGGCGATCATTTGCATTGATTGGAATGGGGTTTAACTTTCCTGTCATGCGGCCACGGTCAACGCTGTTTTTCATCTCGCTCCTGCTGGTGGGATGCGTTCATGATCCTTTGTACACGCCGGACCCGCAGCCCGCGCCCGGTTCTGAGCCGACAGTGGTGGAGGGGCCCTGCGATCCGGAAACGGTGTATTTCCAGGAGGACGTCCTGCCGCTCATCATCTCGAATTGTGCGCAATCGGGGTGCCATGATGCCGTTTCGGCGGAGGATGACATTGTCCTCGACTCATTCAGCAGCATCCTCTATGGTGACGATGACGATCTCGTGGTTCCCGGACAACCGGGTGAAAGCGAGCTCATCGAGGTCATCCTCGAAACCGATCCCGACAAGGTGATGCCCCCCCCCCCGGCCGAGCCTTTGGATCCGGCCATCGTGGACCTGATCACGGAGTGGATTGCCCAAGGGGCCCTCAACCTCAGCTGTCAGGAGACGGAATGCGACACGACGGATTACTCCTGGTCGGGCCGGATCCTGCCGCTGCTGGAGCTGAATTGTGCCGGTTGTCATGGCGGTGCTGAGCCCGATGCCGGCCTCATCATCACGGAGCACAGCCAGGTCACATCGGCCGTAGCTTACCTGTCGCTGCTCGAACACGTGCAGCAGCTCGAGGGCTACTCCCCCATGCCGCCCAGCGGTCCCGGCCTCGATTCCTGTGAGGTCGCGGCCATCGAAGGATGGATCGCCGAAGGAATGCCAGAGAACTGATGAAGAACAGCCAACCGATTGCCTTGCTTTTGATGGTCCTGTCCCTGGGATGGACTGGATGTTACTACGACGTGGAGGAGACCTTGTACGGTCCGGAGGGCTGTGACCCTGCTCCCGGGCGCTATGCTGCGGACATCGAGCCGCTGGTCCAGGCCAACTGCACGGAATGCCACGGAGGACCGGCACCCTCCGCGGGCCTCAGTTTCGAATCCTACGACAACGTTTCCGCCTTGGCCCCGGCCATGCTGGAGCGCATGGTGCTGCCCACCGCCGATCCGCTGTCCATGCCGCCCAACCGCAAGCTCGACACCTGTCTGATTGAGGATTTCGCGGGCTGGATTGCAGATGGTTCCCCCAACAATTGATTCCCATGAACAAGTCATTTTCCTCCCTGATCATCGGCGCTTTCCTGACGCTGAACGTTTCCGCCCAGCAGTGGGTGACCCGCACCGGTGAGGTGCATTTCCTCTCCGAGACGCCCATCGAGGACATCGAGGCGACCAGCAAGGAGGCGAGCGTCATCCTCGATCTCGAGAGCGGCCGCGTGGCGGCGCAGGTGCCCATCCTCAGTTTCCACTTCGAGAAGGCGCTGATGGAGGAGCATTTCAACGAGAACTACATGGAGAGCGGGACCTACCCGAAGGCCAAGTTCACCGGAACCCTGCGGGATTTCGGTGGCCTGCCGGAGAGCGGAACCGTGGAGGTGATGGTCGATGGCAGCTTCGAGGTGCATGGCGTGTCGGTGGACCGTCCGTTCAACGGCACACTGGAGCGCAAGGGCGATGCGGTCATCCTGAACTGCCGCTTCGATGTGCGCACGGAGGACCATGAAATCCCGATTCCATCGGTGGTGCGTGACAACATCGCAGAGGTCATCGCGGTGGACATCCGCGCTGAACTTACCGCGCGATGAGGATGCGTCCGTCCCGCGTCCTGTTGATGTTCTGTGCCCTGTGGCCCGCCTTGGTCGGTGTGGCGCAGGACGATGACATGATGGACTTCTTCGACGAGGTGGAGGAGGAAGCGCGGCCGGTGCAGGCCGTCTTCAAGTCCCAGCGCCTCATCAACGTCCACACCTGCGAGACGCCCGGCAAGGGCGAGATGAACTTCGTGATCGCCCACCGCTTCGGGCGCATCAGCGACGGGGCCTACGCCCTGTGGGGGCTCGACAACGCGTCCATGCGGATGGCTTTCGAGTACGGCATCCATGACCGCGTGATGCTGTCGGTCGGCCGCTCGACGTTTGAGAAGACCTATGAGGCCGGGGTGAAGGCACGGCTTGTCGAGCAGATGGAAGGGGGCACGCCCTTCGGAATCACAACCTACTCGGTGATGATGGCCAATGGACTCCGCTGGGCCGACCCCGAGCGGGTGAACTACTTCTCCAGCCGCCTGAGCTATGCCCACCAGCTGATCGTCACACGGAAGTTCGACGACGACTTGAGCGTACTGCTCGTGCCGTCGTTCGTGCACCGCAACCTGGTCGACGTGCCGGACCGGGCCAACGACGTGGTGACGCTGGGCGGTGGCTTTCGCTACAAGATCAGCAACCGGACGACCATCAACGCGGAGTACCATTATTTCCTGCCGCGCCCCATCCCCGACGAGTACCACAACTCGTTGAGCCTCGGTGTTGACATCGAAACGGGCGGGCACGTGTTCCAGCTGCACATCACGAACAGCCGCGGCATGTTCGAGCGGGCCTTCCTGACGGAGACCTACGACCGCTGGCAGGACGGCGAGTTGTATTTCGGGTTCAACATCAACCGGGTCTTCCAGGTGGGAGACCGCCGTTGACCCTTTCAGCGCTCAGTTCGCCTTCTTGAGCTGGACCGGTTTGGTGCCCGGCTTGCGGTCGCGCTGGCTGAGGTCGGCCACCACGATGTAGTGGTCGCTGGCCTGCAGGTCGTCGCCGGGCTGCAGCCCGTATTGGGCGCGGCGCTCGGCGGTCATGGACGACGTTTCGAGCGAGAATTCGCGGAGCACGTCCACCACGCCATCCTGGACAATGATGTAGTCCAGTTTTCCCGCGCCCCAGCTGCTGTTGTCGTTGCGCCAGGTGTAGTCCATGGCGCGGTCGGTCTGGAGGCAGGTCAGCTCGCGCAGGGCGGTGCCGTCCCAGTCGGGGGCGAAGTCGGGGCCGTTGGCCGCCTCGTCGTGGATGTTGCCGGTGAGCAGGGTGTGCATGGCCCAGCCCGGGCCGACCATGTTGAGGTCGCCACCGTACACGACGGGCGTCTTGGCGGGGAGGTCGATGTCGCCGCCTTCGGTCATGGCGTCGCGGAGGAAGGCCATGTACTCGTCGGCCTCCGTGCGGCGCTGGGCGGCGCCGTTGCAGCACTTGAGGTGGCTGGCGGCCACCATCAGGTCGCCCTCCCACGGGGCCTCCACGATCACGGGGAACTGGCGGTAGATGTCCGGGTATTCGGCGGTGATGGACCAGCGGCTGCACACCATGAGGTCCCAATCGTCCTTGGCGACGTGCCAGGAGCCGCCCTCCAGGGGCAGCCATTCGTTGAGCAGGTCCCGGACGTGGTTGGCGCTGAAGTCCTCGACCTCGCTCATGCCGATGACGTCGGGCTGGACGGCCTGCAGGATGCGGCCCATGGCGGCCACGGCGGGGGCTTCGTCGAGGCGGCGGTTCATGTTCCAGAATGCGACCCGGACCTCCGTGCCGTCGGCGCGCTCGAGCGGGGTGGCCATGGCCGGGGCGGGGGTGTTGGACAGGGCGATCTCGCCGCTGACCTGTTGGCCCGAACCGCAGCGGACAGTCCAGCGGACGGTGCCCGCGGTGGGCACGCCGTTGAGGGCGCGCCGGAGCGACACCTCGTGCTCCATGCCGCCATAGGTCGGGGCCATCCGGACATGGCGGTCGTTGAGGCTGTGTTGCTCGGTCGTGCCGCCGGATGCATTCTCGCTCACGTACCGGTCCTGCAGGTGGACGACGACGTCGGCGCCCTGGAAGCCCCCGACGATCTGGCCGGTGGACGTGTTGTTGTCGGTGTCGATGCCGAGGCGGGTGCTGTGCGGTTCCCAGGACTCGTCGAGGGCGATGAGCCGGTCGTAGACGAGGTGGAAGTACAGGTTCTCCGCATCGCTGGCGAACCCGGCGGCGACCAGCGGCCCGACGGTGTCGGTCGCGGTGACGTCGGCGGCGGGGTTCCAGTCGCCGAAATCGTGGTCGATGGCGATGCCGGTCTGGGCCGTGGCGGCGAGACAGGGCAGGAGAAGCGCGGTCAGCGCGGAAAGGAGGGGGGAGTGGTGTCGGCCGGACATGATGCTGTGGATCAGGGCACAAAGATGGACCTTTGCGCCATGCAATTGCTCGGTACAAAGGTGTGCAAGAAGCACGACCTCGGCGTCCACAACAACCTCTTCGGGGGAACCATGCTCGGCTGGATCGACGAGGTGGCGGTGGCGTTTGTCAACGAAGTCTGCTACAGCCCCAACATGGTGACCCTCAAGGTCGAGGAGGTGCTGTTCAAGTCGCCGGTCAAGGAGAACAACCTGATCAAGCTCTACGGCGAGGTCGTCCGCATCGGCAACAAGTCGATCACCGTGGCGGTCGAGGCGCGCAAGTTCAACGTCTACAGCCACGAAGAAAGCGTGGTGACCACGACCCGGCTGGTCTTCGTGCGCATCGATGAGGACGGCAATTCACTGCCCATCGCCCAGCACGTCAAGGACAAGCACCCCGACAAGCTGGCCTGAGAGGTTCGGGCCGAGGGGGCACCGGCCGGTCCGCTGGAGGGAGTCGCCTGCAAATCGGAGGGCGCAAAGCGGCCCAAGGCGGCCCTTTGAAATGAGGGGAGACCGTATCTTCTATTGGGTGCGATTGAACCGAATAGTCCTGTTGCTCAGTGTGTTGTCCTTGTCCCTTGGATTGGACGCCCAATGGAATTCCATCGGGGACAGCCTCGTGTTGCCCACCTTCATGCTCGGCGGCAACTACGCCCCCGGGGTGAGCGCAGTGGACGTGGATGGAGATGGTTGGGAGGACCTGACCTTCGGCAACGACCTCCACGGCATCGACCTCTACCTGCGCGACAGCCTCGGCTTCACGCCCCACCCCGTGGAGTTGGGATTGGAACCGGGCGACTGTACCCCGCGCAGCGTGGTGTGGGCGGACATGGACAACGACGCCGATCAGGACCTCTTCCTCACGTGCCGGGTGGGCCACAACCGCATCTACCGCAACCTGGGCAACCTCGTGATGCAGGACATCACCGATTCCTGCGGCATCGTGGTGGAGGACCAGCACAAAGGGTATGGCCTGTGCATCGCCGACATCAACCTCGACGGGCACCTCGACCTCTTCATCTCCATTTACGCGAGTTCGCTCCCCTTGTCAGCCAATGAATTCTACCTCGGGGATGGGGCCGGGCATTTCGCCCTGACCGAGTGGGGCCTGCCTCAGGACCGGATCACCCCGACCCACCAAGGCCAGTTCATCGACCTCAACGACGACGACCGGCTGGATTTGTATGTCATCAACGACAAGGACCTCACCAATGAGTACTACATCGGCACCGACACCGGCTTCGTGGACCTCAGCGCGGAGACGGGGCTTGACGTGGTGACGGACGCCATGGGCACCGCGTGGATCGATGAGGACCTCGACGGACGCCGGGAGGTCTACATCACGGGCATCGACGAGGCGTTCTTCATGAAGGACACGGGCGACTTGTCCTTTGTCGATGTGGCGCCCGAATACGGAATGCCGCCGGAGCCGACCACCGGGTGGGCGATCATCGGAGCCGACTTCGACAACGACGGATATGAGGACCTCTTCGTCAATTCAGCCGACTTCACTCTGTACCAATACCCGCTGCCTTCGTGGTACACCCCGCAGCCCAACAAGTGGTTCCACAACGACGGAGGGGCGGGCTGGACGGACCGGAGCCTCGAGTTGCCCGCCGACGCACAGTTGGCCGAGATCTACGTGATGGTGCAGGCGGACTGGAACCAGGATGGGACGGTGGACCTCGCGGCCATGCCGATTGGGGAGGAGGCTCTGTTGCTCGAAGGGGAGCCCCAGGAGGGCCATTGGCTGGAGGTGTTGCCCCGCGGAACGGAGAGCAACCGCGACGGCATCGGCACCAAGGTGATCGCGTACACCACCGACAGCGCGGGCGCTGTGGTGTCGCGGGTGCGACAGGCTTCCTGTGGGGAAGGGATGCTCCAACAGAATTCGCGCTGGCTCCACTTCGGACTCGGTGCCACGGCCACCCTCGATTCGCTCGAGGTGCGGTGGCCGATGGGCCTGCACGAGACGCTGTACGGCGTCGCTGCCAACCAACGGCTGATGCTGGTGGAGGGAGAGGCCAGTGCCCCGGCGTGTCCGGCGGATATCGACGGCAGTGGGCTGATCGGCGTGGAGGACATGCTCATCGTGCTCGGGGCCTATGGCTGCGCGGTGGCCGGCTGTCCGGGCGATGTCGACGGAGACGGCCTCGTGGGCGCCTCCGACATCGTGCTGTTCCTCGCCCAGTATGGCGAGTTCTGTCCCTGACCGGGAATCAGACCTGGGCGTCCCAGTTGGCGCGCATCTCCAGGCACGCCTTGGAGGTCCAGGTGTGGAGGCGGTCCCGCAATTCGACCATGTCGTCTCCGTATTGGACCTCGCCGAAGCGCAGGGCGACGTCGACGTAGCGCCGGCGGAAGACGCGCATGGCGTGCGGCACGAACAGGTCGCTGCCCTCCCAGGCGACTTCGGGGTTGCGGTACTCCATGGCGATGGGGCAGATGGGGAAGTTGCCCTCGGCGCACATCTTGAACATGCCCATTTTGTAGTCGAGCAGATCCGGTCCGCGGTAGGTCGTGCCCTCCGGGAAAATGATGACGCTCAGCGCGTCCTCGATGCGCTTGCGGACCTCCACGCGGGTGGCCTTGCGGCTTTCCGGACTCGACCGGTCGACCCAGATGGTGCGGATGGCGTTGCCGCCCCAGCCGACGATGGGCCAGCGCTTGACTTCGGCCTTGGCCACGAAGACGAGGGGGTGGGGGGACGGCACCATCACCGCGTCGATGTAGCTGCGGTGGTTGGCGACGAGGATGCAGGCGTGGTCCGGCAATTCCCCCTCGACGGTCACCCGGATGCCGGCGTAGCGGTGGATGTTGCGGCAGAACCACGTGTAGGGCCTGTACAGCCGCCGGTGGTCCGCGCCCGTGAGCTTTCTTGCAAGGGCGCTCACCGTGGCGGCCAGGGCCAGCCCCGTGAAGGCGAAGAACCGGCGGACGCTCCGCGCATTGCGGGCGAGCCAGTTGCCGTCGTCGAACGGTTCGGGCAACTCGGTCAGGAAGTCGAAGGATCGATGGGCCATGCGAACAAGGGCGGAGCGCGAATGTATTCCAACCATGACGGACACCACCTCCACTGAACGGGCCGGGGCCTTTGAGGCCCTCGCCGATGCCCGGCGCAGCGTGCGCCGATTCTCGGACGCACCCGTGCCGGAGGACGTGATGCGCTCGGCCTTGCGGTCAGCCCATCTTGCTCCGAGTTCCAACAACCTGCAGCCCTGGGAGTTCCACTGGGTCCGTTCGGGTTCTCCACAACGCGCTGCCGCCGTGGCCGCCTGCCTTTCGCAGCCCGCCGCCGCCACTTCCGCCGAGTTGGTCTTCCTGATCGGCCGCCCCGACCTGCTGTCCGACCGCGCGGCCGCCATGGTCGCCCACTTCGAGGCGGAGGGCAACGACGGCACCGCGAGCTATTACCGCGACCAGGTCGCCCACAACGTTCAGAAGATGGCCCCCGTGGCCCGCAACGCGTGGGTCGACAAGAGCGTGGCCCTGGCCGCCGCCCAATTCATGCTCGCCATCAAGGCGGCCGGCTTCGACAGCTGTC
>JBMYZR010000065.1:0-11716 GCA_049610565.1 Flavobacteriales bacterium
GCGGCAAACCAGTCGCCCGGCTCCAGCGGCCGGTGGTGGCCCGACGACCGCCCGTGCGCGGCCAGATGGACCGCGAGGATGGCCCCGCCGTCGACCAACGGCTGCACGGCCACCATGTCGTCGAGGGTGCGGCTGAACCCGTGGAGGGCGATGGCCACCGAGCCGCCCGGCGCGCCGATCAGCCCGTACTCGAGGACGACGTCTCCGTGGTGGTGCAGCTGGAATTCCATGGACGGGGCCGCAAGGTACGCCCGCCTCCCCCTGGCTTTGCCCTCTCCAACTGTCCGCCGAATGGCCCCAAAAGGTCATGGCCATTCCTCTCGGATGCTGCCGGTTTCCATTAGCTTACGGTTGGCTCCTTGCTGACCCTGATCGATCACCATGCCCACTTTCACCATGTCTCCCGGCCGTACCCTGCTTGTGTGCCTCGCCTTCGTTGCCCCTGTGGCGGCGTTCGGGCAGGACTGTCCGCCGCTGCCCTGCGAGTCGCCCACGATGGACGGCTACACCTACGATGTGGTGCAGATCGGAGAGCAATGCTGGTTCGCCGAGAACCTGCGCACGACGGTGTATGCCGATGGGGTCACCCCCGTTCCCAATGTGGTCGACTCCGCCACCTGGATTGCGACCAACAGTCCAGCCTCGGTCGTCTTTGGGGAAGGTGGGTCTGAATGCGCCAATTCGAATCCCCTCTTCGACGCCTGCAATGAGGCGGCGGCATTGGAAGCCTATGGCCGGTTGTACAACGCCCATGCCGCATTGGACCCGGCGGGTTTGTGTCCGAGCGGATGGCATGTCCCTTCTGAAGAGGAGTGGTTGACGTTGAAGGCCCATGTGGCCACGGTGGTGCCGGCCGATGAGGACGGGACTGCGCTGAAAACGGAAACGGGTTGGTGGAATGACGGCAATGGGACGGACTTGTTTGGCTTTGCTGGACAGGCTGGTGGACGCCGGAATCGAACCACTGGGGTATTCCTTGACGCCGGATGGAGTGGGTATTTCTGGAGCACCACCTTGGCTTCGGCCAACAACAGGAAGGCGGCGTATTTGAATTACGGTTTGTCGGCCATGTACCTGTTCAATTACCACCCTCGGAGTGGGCTTTCGGTGCGGTGTCTGGCTGATCCGCCCACACCGGGCTGTACCAACCCGTTGGCGTGCAACTATGACGCCACGGCAGGGGTCGACGATGGTTCGTGCCAGGCCATCGACGCGCTGGGCGAGTGCGGCGGGGATTGTGCCGCCGATGCCAATGGCAATGGAGTCTGCGACGATGTCGAGGAAGGATGCACCGTGCCGGGCTATGTCGAGTACACTCCTGAGGCCATCACCGACGACGGAAGCTGCGAGCATCCGGTCAACCCGGCGTGCACGGCGCCGACCATGGATGGCTACACCTACGATGTCGTGCAGATCGGCGGGCAGTGCTGGTTTGCCGAAAACCTGAAGACGACCACCTTGGCGGATGGCACGCCCTTGCAACAGGGCTTTGACGAGATGGGGTGGGCGGAGGCACAGGGACCGGCCCTGACCTACTATCAGGAAGGTGGACTTTGCTACGAATCGCCGGTGCCGGACTTCGACATCTGCGACGTTTCGGCGCTGATTGACAATTACGGATACCTCTACAACGGCCATGCCGTGCTGGATTCCGCCGGGTTGTGCCCCATCGGATGGCAGTTGCCCTCCCTGTCGGACTGGGCGACGTTGGTCGGTACCGTCTCGCCCGCCGTGGACGAGTCTGTGGCGATGGCCTTGAAGTCCACCACGGGCTGGAACGGCGATGGCAATGGTACTGACGCGGTTGGGTTCAACGGCCGCCCGGGCGGCGATGCCGACCCCTTTGAGTTCTACACGGTGACCAGTGCGGGCAACTACGGGTTCTGGTGGAGCTCGACGCCAGTGGGCGACCTCCTGCACTATCGCTTCCTCGGCGCGGTGGAGTCGGATTTGATGACGGGGAATGCGGTCTTGGAGCACGGGTATTCGGTGCGGTGCATGTTGCCGGTCGACACGGCGCTCGTGCCCGGTTGTACCCAGTCCGAGGCGTGCAACTACGACCCGCTGGCCACGGTGGACAATGGAACCTGCATCGTCGAGGGAGTCAACATCCAGATCAGCATTGTGCCCGACGATTACCCGGATGAGACGAGCTGGGAGCTCCAGGACGAAACCGGTGCCGTGGTGGCCTCGGGCGATGGGTGGTCCGATGGCGCGGAATCCGGAGCGTGGTTGAACACCACTTTGTGTCTGCCGGCGGGGTGCTATACCTGGACGATTTCCGATGATTATGGTGATGGCATTTGCTGCGGCTATGGCTCCGGGCAATACGCCATTGTGCTCGATGGCGACACCGCGTTGCAAGGCGGGCAGTTCGGGTACATGGAGGCGGTGACCTTCTGTGCTGGACCCGAGTACGGTTGTACTGATTTTTATGCGTGCAATTATGACCCGAATGCCGTGACCTTGGATGGGCTTTGTCAATACGATTGCGAGCCTTGTGCAGCGGATGTCAATGAAAACGGAATCTGCGATGAGGACGAGACGGGTTGCACGGAAGAGGGGTTCATCGAATACGATGCCGCCCACGCGTTTGACGATGGCAGTTGCCAGTTTGAGGTTGACTACGACTGCACCTCGCCGACCCTGGACGGCTACACCTATGACGTGGTCCAGATCGGCAATGATTGTTGGTTTGCGGAGAACTTGAGGACCACGGTATATCGGGATGGAACGCCCATTCCCGGCGACCTCGACGACGCGGCATGGCTGGCCGCGACCGATGGGGCCATGGCCACCTATGGCGATTCGACAGCGCTTTGTACCGAATCCCAGTACGGGCCGGATTTCAATGAGTGTGACCCGGCCCTGTCCTTGGCGAACTATGGCCGGTTGTACAATGGCTACACCATCCTGCACCCCGAGGGACTGTGTCCGGTCGGATGGCGCGTGCCGACGGAGTCCCATTGGCAGGGATTGGAGCAACTGGCCGGCATGCCCGCTGAGGAATTGAATCAATTCAATCAATACAGGGGGGATGGCAGTGGCGTCGGGACCCGGTTGAAGGCCACGGAAGGATGGTATGTGTCCCCCAGCGCCGAGAACGGAACGGATGACTTTGGATTCCGGGGCTTGCCGGGCGGCCGAAGGAACTACACCGGATCCTTTGAGTCGGCAGGAAACATGGGGGGCTGGTGGATCCATGGCCAGTTGGAGGGGCCTGCAGGCTTTCGTCAACTGAGCTCTGCGCATGATGGTGTGGCGCTGTACTACCAGAACCGGGCATACGGGTATTCGGTGCGGTGTGTCCTCGACGGGCCGACGGCCAATGTGTTCGGATGCACCGATTCCACATCCTGCACGTATGATTCCGCTGCGACCGTGGACGATGGGTCTTGCCTGTATGGCTCCCTGGAGGCGAGTTTGACCGTGCAATTCGACGAGTACCCGGAAGAGACCACATGGACCTTGGAGGATGAAGAGGGAATGCCGGTGCTCTTCGGTTCCTCCACCTCAGGCATGGAATTCGAGCAGGTGGTGCAGACGTTCTGTCTCGAACCGGGCTGCTACACCTTCACGATCGAGGATGAGTACGGCGACGGCATGTGCTGTGAGTATGGCGATGGGTTCTTCTCGCTGGCCATCGAGGGCGATACCTTGGAGGGTGGCCAGTTTGCCTGGCTCGACTCCTGGTATTTCTGTGTCGGCCCGGATTACGGATGCATCGACCCGTCTGCCTGCAACTTCGACCCCGACGCCTACGACGCCAGCGGCCTGTGCGACTACGTCTTGGACGTAGACCAGAACGGGGTGTGCGACACGTTGGAAGAAGGGGTGGCGCCTCCCTTCTGCGGCGAGGGCACGGTCTGGGATGCGGATCTCGGGCAGTGCATCGGGGTGGCGCCGGCTGGAGCCGTCCCGGGCTGCACCTACGCCGAAGCGCTCAATTTCCAGCAAGAGGCCACGGATGACGACGGCACCTGCAGTTTCCCCGAGGTCAATCCCTGTCCCACCGACATCGATGGCGACGGCGTGACCTCCGTCCCGGATTTGCTGTTGCTCCTCGGAGAGTTCTCTGATTATTGCGGCGAATGACGCCTGCGCCTCCCCGAAAAAAGTGGCCCCAATAGCCCCAAAAGGCTATGCCATTATCTGGGAGGTTGCGTTGGGTTGGGATAGTTTGGGAGCGCTACATTGGAACACCAAACGATCACCATGCTCCGACTTTCAATTCTTGCCCTTGCGGCTGTCCTGCTGTCCTTCACCGCCTCCGGGACCACCTGGACGGTGAGCAACAACCCCAACAAGCCGGCCCAGTACACGAGCCTGCAAACGGCCATCGACTCCGCCGCCATCGGGGACACCCTCCTCATCAGCGGCTCCCCCAACAGCTACGGGTGGAGTATCTTCCTGACCAAACAGCTGCACCTCATCGGCGAGGGCATCGGCTCCAGCGTGGAAGACTTGCCAGAGATGGGCAACCTGTACCTCTATAGTCAGGACAACACCATCAACGCTTCCGGCAGCACCATTGAGGGCCTGTACATCACAAGCGCTTTCCATTTTGAATACGCTGGGAGCGCCCTGGTTCAGGACGTGACGGTGAAGCGTTGTCGAATTAGGCTGATGGGCTATTACTCCTCGTTCAATTGCAAGCATTTCACCTTCGATCAATGCTTGATTGAACGGTATGCTCAGTTTGCAGGAACGAATGGGTGGTTGGGCAATTCAACCGGTCAGGCGGAAGGCTTCCTCTTCACGAACTGTGTGTTCGACGGGCAAAGCTCTTACCACTTCTACAATATTGGGGATTGCAACGGGCACCTCGTGATGCGCAATTGCCTGTTCCTTTCCACCTCGCAGAATCTCAATAGTGTGGACATGAGTGAGGCGGTCTTCGAGGACTGCATGTTCATCGGAACAAATTTTCCGACCGATCTGTCGGGGTGTGTCTTCAACCACTGCCTGTCCCATCAGGGCAACGATCCGACCCTGCCGCCTGCCGGCAACTCTGGAAGTGGCAATGTGTCTGACGCCGATCCGTTGTTTACGGCCTACAATCCGACACCGGTCAACCACAGCTGGGATCATGACTACACCCTTCAGGCCGGGTCACCGGCGATTGGTGCGGGAACGTCCGGCACGGACATCGGCATTGGCGGCGGGGCCGTCTCTTCCTTTGATGGCAACCTGCCGCACACGCCGCGCGGTCCAGTGGTGACCAGCCTCAATCTGCCCGTGACGGCCGTGGCCGTGGGCGGGACGCTCCAGATCAACGTGTCCGCGGAGAGCCGCGACTAATTCCGCATCAGCATGAGGTTCCCCTCGATTCAGGAGGGGCTGCTGGTGGGGCTCCTGCTTGCGGGAGCCGTCCTGTTGCCCCGTCCCGTTCTCGGACAGAGCGCACCGCCTTTGGTCGCCGCCGAGTGGTTCATCGGCGTCGATCCCGGACCGGGGCAGGCGACGGCCTTGCCCATTGCATCCGGTCAGGATGTGGACCAGCTCGTCGAGCTCGACATCTCGGGCCTCGACCCCGGGTTCCATGTGGTGTCGTTCCGCTTCCGGGATGACCAGGGGCGGTGGGGTCCGGCTGGACACAAGCTGTTCATCGTCTCGGATTTCGCTTCTGCTCAGCCCGCCTCCGACATCGTGGCCCTCGAGGCATTTTTCGACGCCGATCCCGGGCCGGGAATGGGTGTGCCCCTGTCGATGACGGCGGGCACCGCGGTGATCACGGAGGACGGTTTGGATCTCGGGTCCTTGGCCCCCGGGGTGCATGCGTTCTTCGTTCGGGGCAGGACGGCCGAAGGCCGATGGGGAACCGTCAGCCGACAGCTCTTCACGGTGATTCAGGCCCCGGAACCGAATCCTGGTGCAGCGGACATCGTGGCGGCCGAGGCCTTCTTCGATGTTGACCCCGGACCGGGGCAGGGGATGCCCCTGACGGTGACCCCGACCGGCGTGGTGGTGGATGTTTCGGGCACCTTCCTGGCGGAGGGGTTGGCGCCGGGATTCCACAAGGTGCACACGCGGGTGAAGGACGCCGATGGCCGTTGGAGCCAGGCCGAGCAACAGCCCTTCGCCATCGTGGTGCCGCCGGTGATGGACCCCTCCATCGAGACGATTGTGGCGGCGGAATACTTCATCGGGACAGACGATCCTGGTGTGGGGAATGGGGTGTCGATGGACGTGATTCCCGGCTCGCCGTACTTGATGCTCGGGGAGGATGACCTCGCCGGATTGGCACCGGGAGAGCACATTGTGAGCGTGCGTGTGCGCGGTGTCAACGGTGGGTGGAGGCCCGTCCGCTCCATGGCGTTCACCGTGGAGCCGGTGGAGTGTGCCGTGCCGGACGTGACCCTCTTGCACAGTGCCACGGGGGCGACGGTCGAATTCGCGGCCGTGGTGACCAATGCGGTGGACACCGTGAGCTACGCCTGGGATTTCGACAACGACGGCGTGGTGGATGCCACAGCCGCGGATACGACCTACACGTATCCCGGGGTGGACCAGCCCGTCATCGCGACGGTGGTGGTCGACAATGGGGGCGGATGCACGGCCTCCGACCAGGTGGCCCTGTTCCACGATCCGGACAATGTCGGGGTGGCCTTGACGTATTCCGGCTCCCTGCAGTTGTGTTTCGGAGAGTCGGTGACGCTCATCGCGGGTGCCGGGACGAACCATGTGTGGAACACCGGGGCGACCGGTCCTGAGCTGGAGGTGACCGGAGCCGGAAACTTCCTGTGCACCTGGACCGATGCGACCGGGGCGACCGTGGTGTCGCAACCCATGGTCGTGGCGTACGACCCCGTCTCTCCCTACGTGGTGGTGCCGGGTGTCGGTGGAGCGGGCATCGATTTCCCGCAGGGATTCACGCTGGAGGACCAGATCCTTTGGCCGGACGGAACCAACGGGACTTACGTGACGGGACTCGCGCCCGGAGCTTACGAGGTCGAGGTGGACAATGGAATTTGCTCCGTGGTGACCGCGTTCGAGGTGCCGGGCGAAGCGGATGGAGACGATGCCCTCGCGGTGGAGTACTTCTGGGATGCGGATCCCGGCCCCGGATTGGGGTCGGCCCTCGGGGCGATGGAAGTGGGGGCGGATGGCTACTTCGATGTCGACCGGACCGGACTCGAGGCGGGCTTCCACAAACTCGGCGTGCGCGTGCGAGCCAGCGATGGGCGATGGTCCCAGACGCGCTGGTCCAACTGGTATGAGACGGGAGAAGCCCCCGAGCCCCCGCTGCCGGCGGAGGACTTGGTTCTGGGCGAATATTTCTACGGGGACGATCCCGGAGTGGGTGCGGCGACGGTCTTTGCGCTCGATGCCTTCGGAACGGAGGTGACGCAGGATTTCGAGGTGCCGGCACCGACGGACTATCCCGGTGGGACGGCCATTCTGAGTGTGCGGATGAAGACGGCTCCCGGCCAATGGGGCCACACGAAGACGGCCGAAATTACCGTGTGCGATGCGCCGGAGCCGCCCGTGCTGGCGGCGTCGATGCTGGAGCTGTGCTCGGGCGAGGCGACCGTGCTCGAGGTGACGGAAGTGGCCGGCTTGACCTACGCGTGGACCGGCCCGGATGGGGCGACGTCCACGGGACCGACGTGGTCCTTGACCGCGCCTGTGGCCGGCGAGTATTCCGTTTCGGCGGAGAGCGACCCCGGATGTTTCAGCTTGCCGTCGACGGTGACGGTGGACATCGTGGAGGATGTGCCGGTGTTGGTGATCGATGCTCCCGCCTCGGTGTGCGGGACGCAGGGGTCGGTTGCGATGTCGGTGACCTACGACCCGACGTGGAGCTACGACTGGACGGTCACCGGAACGGACGGATTGTCCGGACAAGGGTCGTCCACGGTGTCTTGGAACGCCTCGACGGCGACCGATCCCGTGGTGGCGCAGGTGCAGGTGGCCAACGTGTGCGACACGACGCTGTCCACCCAGGCCATCGTTGCGGTGGGCTGCGTGCTGGGCTGCACGGCCCCGACCGCCTGCAACTACAACCCCGCTGCCAACGAAGACGACGGCTCTTGCGAGTACCCGAACCCCGGTGAGGATTGCTTGGAGTGCACGGAGGATGTCGACGAGGACGGGGTGTGTGACGCCTATGACCCCTGCGTAGGGGAGTACAGCGCTTGCGGCGTGTGCAACGGGCCGGAGATCGACACGGATGGCGACGGGGTGCCCGATTGCAACGAAGTCGGCGGCTGCATGGACGCCACGGCCTGCAATTATGAAGCGGAGGCAACGGATGACGACGGAAGCTGTTGCTATGGCGCCTGCCTGACGGCCACGGTGACCGGCGGTGGTCCGGTCCAGGTGATCGGTTTCTCGGGCGAGGTGCTCGAGGCCCTTCCGGTGTCCAATGGCCAAGTGTCGACCTGCCTGACGACATCGTGCGTCGGCCTGCGCCTGTTGGGCTCAGGGTCCATGGATTGGACGCTCACCGGCACGGTGGAGGCGTCCGGAACCGCCCAGTCCGGGGAGGTGTTCCCGGTGATCTGGGGCGGAGAGACGGCCTGTGACGGTCTGCCCTCTGACGCGGCGGTGTCCGCGGTCACGTCGCCCGAGGCGGAATACGCGCCCGGTGAGGCGGTGGTGGTCACGTACACGCTGACCAATGCCGGATATTCCGAGTGGCCGGGCGGATGGACCGAAACGGTCCGCATCCTCAACGGCACCGGCTCCTTCGGGGTCGAGGTGGGCCAGCAGGTCCGCACGGAAAGCCTCGCAGCCGGTGGGTCTGCCCAGCTGACGGCGACGGTGTCCCTGCCGGACCCGGTGAGCTTCGGAAGCTCGGGCCGCTTCGAGGTCACGGTGACGCCAGCTGCCGGGGTCGACGAATACCTCGGACAGGACGACAACAACACGGCGGTCGAAGGGACGCCCTGGTCGGTGGAGTCTTCCCTCACCTGGTCCGGCAACCTCAATCCGCTGGCGGAGGGCGCGTCCCGGACGATGACGCTGTACCGCAACGGGTCGGTGACCTCGCCGCTCGAGGTGGCGCTGTCCTCCGATGATGCGGGTCTGCAGGTGCCGGGGACGGTCTATTTCCCCACGGCCGCCACCTCCCGCACGGTCCTCGTGCAGGCGGTGGACGATACCCTGCTCGTCGGGGATCGGACCGCTACGATTCTGGCCACGGCGACGGGCTACCCGGACGCAGAGCTGGTCCTCGACATCGAGGAGGACGAGTTGCCCAGCCTGACGATTGCGTTTGATGCCGACTCCCTCGTGGAGGGGGAGAGCACGGGCTTCACCATTACGACCAACCTCGTGACGACCGAGGACGTGACGGTCTACTTCAACTGGGGCTCCCCGCAGCAGTTGTCCGGACCGGTGACGGTGGTCATCCCGGCGGGCGCGACGTTCGCATCGGGAGAGGTGACGGCGGTCCAGAACGGACTGCCCGAGTTGGATGCGGACTATGCGGTCCTGGCGGGAGCGAGCGGCCTGGCGGATGCCTCGGCCACGTTGCACGTCCAGGACGAGGATGTGCCGGACCTGTCGCTCACCCTGACCCTCGATACGGTGTCGGAGGGGGCGGGACCGAGCACGGTGTACGCCACCCTCGCCCGCGGAGCCGATTTCGCCGACTTCTCCCTATCGGTGCAGCTGACGGCGTCCCAGCCGAACCAGATCTATTTCCCGACCTCCCTCCAGTTTGCTGCAGGCCTGCTGGAGCAGACGTTCAACGTCGGGGTGGTCGACAATGCCCTCGACGACGGCACCCGCGCCATCACGCTCAGTGCGGCGGTGTCCTTCTCTTCCTGCGGATGTCTGGCCGAGCCGGAGTCCATGGGCTACGCGGAGGCGGTGCTCGTGTTGACCGACAACGACGGACCGGCCCTGTCGCTGGCCGTCGAGCCCAGCGTCGTGGCGGAGGGGGTGACCGAGGCGGGCATACTCACGGTGTCCCGCAATTCCTCCACGGAGGTTGCCCTCGACGTGGCGTTGACCGTGTCCGACACAGCCGAGGCCGTGGTGCCGGCGACCGTGGAGATTCCGGTGGGAGCCAGCTCGGTCGACGTGGCTTTCAGCACGCTCAACGACGGCGACGCGGACGGCACCCAGCAGGTGACCTTCACGGCGTCCGCCCCCGAGTTCGACCCCGGTCAGG
Organism: Flavobacteriales bacterium; assembly: GCA_049610565.1. Lineage (GTDB taxonomy): Bacteria > Bacteroidota > Bacteroidia > Flavobacteriales_D > Sanyastnellaceae > UBA8752. The sequence goes on from JBMYZR010000065.1 coordinate 10,124, forward strand.
CGTGGGTCCTCGTGACCGACGAGAACCGCCCTGACCTCGAGTGGGTCTCGGCGACGGTGGCGGCCGACACGATTGTGCCGGGCGAATTGCTCGTGGTCTCCGGATCGCTCACCAACACCGGCTTCTCGACCATGCCGACCGGCTGGTCCTGGTCGGTCATCCGGTCCGACGACGACCAGCTTGATCCCGGCGATGAAACCTGGTTCTCGGACGTCTGGACGACGCCGGTCCCGGTGGGGTCCACCGCCCAGATTTCGGGCGCCTTTGCCGTGCCGGAGCAGCCAGGATCGGGTTATCTCTTCCTGCAAGCCAATGCGCTCGGCAGCCCGTCCGAGTTGACCTATGCCAACAACGCCATCGGCACCGGTGCGCTGGAGGTGACGTCGCCGTACCTGCCGACGGCGGTGGTCGACGCCGACTACTTCGAAGGCGGCTCCACCGTGCCGATCCATGGCCAGGTCCTCTCGCCGAGCGGCCAGCCGGTCGTGGGCACCGAGGTGGAGGTCTACGTCCTCAACGGTCCCTACCGACGGGAGCTGTTCGCGACCACGGACGCCCAGGGCCAATACACCGTGGACTTCGTTCCCTACGCCTCCGAGCGCGGTACCTACGATGTGGGCGCCGGATATCCGGGACTCGGAGAGGAGTCCGTCCAAGACCGCTTTGACCTGCTCGGCCTCGAGTTGCTGGGCGAGACCTACCTCAGCTGGAACCTCCTGACGGGAGACACCCTCGAGGGCGAGCTGACCTTCACCAACGTCACCACGGTCGACCTGACCGGGTTGTCCCTGGCGCAGTCCGACGGCTGGGAGGGCTTCGAACTCACCTTCGACGCCGTTCCGGATGTGGCCGCCGGCGAGACCGTGACCGTGGCCTACACCGCGGTGGCGACTGCCGCGACGGAAGGGACGCAATTCTTCGAGTTCCAGGTGGACGCCATGTCCGACCAGGGCCTCGCAGAGTCGTGGAATTCCTACGTCTTCATCCAGGATCCGTTTGGCGTGCTGTCCGCGGACCCCGGGGAAATCATCGTGACGGTGTCCGACCAGCTTGGCTCCAAGGTGGTCGAGTTCGACATCACCAACGAAGGCGCGGGCCCGACTGGCCCCATGACGCTGCTGCTTCCCGATGGGGATTGGATTTCGTCACTGACCCCGACGACGTTGCCATCGCTCGCTTCGGGCGAGACGACCACGGTGTCGCTGATGTTCATTGCCTCACCGTCGGTGCCGCTCCAGTACACCATCGACGGTCAGTGCGCCCTCAATGTGGAGAACGGTCAAGGCGTCCTGCTGCCCTTTGAGTTCACCCGAGTGAGCGAGGCCTTCGGTTCCCTCGAAATCCGGTCTGTCAACCAGTTCACCTTCTTTGCGGAGAACACCCCCCCCCTGGACAGCGCTTCGGTGCGGGTGGAGACATTTTACGGCGGCGAATTGCTCGCTGAAGGTGTGACAGATGAGAATGGACTCTTCGTGGTGGACTCCATCCAGGAAGGCCCGGTTCGCATCATCGTCGAGAAGGAGCAGCACGCCGATGCCATTCTCGAGGTCAATCTCAATGCGGGCATCCTGAACGATTACGATGCCTTCCTGA
>JBMYZR010000066.1:0-11640 GCA_049610565.1 Flavobacteriales bacterium
AAGGTGGTCTTGCCGGCGACCGTGTAGGTGTCGTTGAGCAGGCCGTTGATGAGCCGGTTGCGCGGCTTCTTGCCGAGCTCTGCCCACGGTGAGTCGGGGTCGATGCCGGCCTTTTCCAACGCGTGGATCCAGAAATTCTTGGGCAGGTCGAAGGGGCAGGCATTGGCCATCTTCTTCTTCAGCACTCCGGGCAAGGCCTCCTCCAATAGGGCGAGGACATCGGCCTCGTTGGTCACGCCAATCCAGTTGACCTGGATGGTGAATCCGTAGTCGCGCTCGGCCAGTTCGCGGGCGCCCCATGCGGAGAGCTTGAGGACGGCCGGGCCGCTCATGCCCCAGTGGGTGATGAGCACCGGGCCCTGGTGGGACAACTTGGTGCCTTGGATGCGGACGATGGCGTCCTTCACGACCAGCCCCATGCGCTCGGTGATGGTTTCACCCGGCATGTTGAAGGTGAACAACGACGGCACCGGTGCGCTGATGGTGTGGCCGAGGGCGACCAGCCAGTCAAAACCGGTGGCCTTGGGGCTGCCACCGGTGGCGACGATGACCCGGTCAAACCGCTCGCCGTGGAGGTCAAACCCGCCGCCGTCCAGCGGTTGGATGGACTGGATGGGGGCCTTCATCCGAATGTCGACGCCGGCCGAGCGGGCCTCGCCGAGCAGGCAATCGATGACGGCTTGGGAGGTGTTGGCCACGGGAAACATGCGGCCGTCGTCCTCGGTCTTGAGCGGGACGCCGCGCTCGGTGAACCAGTCGATGGTGTCCTGGGCGCTGAAGGTGCCGAACGCCTTTTTCAACTGGCGCCCACCGCGGGGGTAATGCTTGGCGAAGGCGCTGGGGGAGAAGCAGGCGTGGGTGACGTTGCAGCGGCCACCCCCGGAGACCTTGACCTTGGACAGGAGTTTGCCGGTCTTCTCGAAGAGCACGACGCGGGCTTCGGGGTGGTGATGGGCGGCAGACAAGGCCGCAAAGAAGCCCGCTGCTCCGCCTCCGATCACCGCCACCTTGCCGACTGCGTCCATGCCGGAAAGGTACGGGGTCAGGCTCCCGATTCGGGGCGGTTCGAGCGGAGGCGGAAGGGGCGTCGTATTTTGGGAGCATGCACCGAAACTGCTCTGCCACTGCAGGTTTGTCGTCCGTTGGACGGGGCCTGAACCGCTTCGGATTCCTTTGCCTGCTGTCCGCCATGGGACTGTGGCTCCGGGCCCAGCCGCACGCCGTCACCTTCCGGGTGCAGATGCCCGACCCGGCCATGGAAGCCGTGGTGGAGGTGGATGGACAGCTCCACACGATGGAGGCGGGCCCGTGGGGCGCCCGCGAAGCGACGGTGCTCGTGGACGGCAGCGTCGACTACCGGTTCGGGACGCCTGCAGGGCCGCTCGGCACAGCGTGGGAGGCGGCGCCGTCGAGCTGCACGGAAGGCGGGATCCGCCATGCAGACGTGACCGCCGATGCCGCGTTGGCCGTGGTCTGCTTCAACGACTGCGACCCCTGTGAGGGATGTGCCGACCCGTTCTCGCCCAACTACGATCCGCTCGCCGCACCGGATTCTCCTGCACACCTTTGCCTCGATGCCGGGCAGGGGGGGTGCACCTATACCGCGGCGTCGAATTTCATGGCCGCGGCCCAATGGGACGATGGTTCCTGCCAATTCGCCGGATCGACATCGGATTGTCCGGACCACGATGGCGACGGCCTGGTCGACGTGGGGGACATGCTCATTCTCCTGTCCACCTTCGGGCAGGCCTGCGCCACCGCGTCCGCGACGGACGAGAATCCGCTGGAAATCCTGATTCAACAGCAGATTGACCAGCTGTCCTGGTCGGAGAAGATTGCCCAGATCCACCGCAACACGTTCTGGACAACGCCCGACAACGCGACCCCGCCCATTCCTGGCTTCACCATGTCGGATGGTCCGCACGGCGTGCGGTTCGTGGATGCCACGTCCTTCCCGGTGGGCATCGGCATCGCGGCCTCCTGGAACCGCCAGCTGGCCCACGACGTCGGCTACGCGATGGGCACCGAATTCCACGCCTACGGCAAGCACCAGCAGCTCGGCCCGGCCGTGGACCTGTGCCGCGATCCGCGCAACGGCCGGAGCCCGGAGACGGGTGGGGAGGACCCCTTCCTCACGGCGCACATGAACGTCGAGGTGGTGCGCGGCATCCAGAAGCAGCCGGTCATCGCCACGGTCAAGCACTTCAACGGGGTCAACCAGCAGGTGGACCGGCACAACGTCAACCACACGATGACGCAGCGCCAGCTCATGGAGCATTACGGCTACAACTTCCGCCGGGTCATCCAGGACGCGGGCGCCCTGTCGGTGATGAACGCCTACAACAAGGTCAACGGAGAGAAGTCCGCGGAAAACGCCGATTTGTTGAACGGCATCCTGAAGGGCCGTTGGGGCTTCCCGTTTTACGTGGTCTCCGACTGGGGCTCGGTGTGGGACGCCAGCAAGGCTTTGAAAGCGGGGTGCGACCTCGAGATGGATGTGGACGTGTCCTCCTTCGAAGAGCAGTTGACCGCTGATTACGTGAACGGCATCATCAACGATGCTGACCTCGACCGGGCGGTCCGGCGCGTTCTTCGGGTCAAATACCTGACGGGCATGATGGACAACCTGCCGCAGGGCAATCCGATCACCGGGGCCAACACGCCCGAGCACCAGGCGCTGTGCCTCGATGCCGGGCGGGAGGCCATCGTCCTGCTCAAGAACGAGGCGGACATCCTGCCCTTGACCACCACCCAGACGGTGGCGATGGTGGGCCCGAGCGCCGCGGTCGCCCAGTTGGACGGCTTCGGATCGAGCTGGGTGGATCCGCCGTACTCCATCACCCCGCTGCAGGGCGTATTGAACAAGATCCCGACCAGCCAGGTGGAATTTGCGCCCGGCTGCGCGATCAACAGCACGGACACGATGGGCTTTGCGGCTGCCCGCGCTGCAGCCATGGCCTCGGATGTCGTGGTCTTTGTCGGAGGACTCGACCAGACGCAGGAGGGAGAGAACTACTATCCCGGTCCCGTGGACCGCACAAGCGGAAGCGTCGAATTGCCGGGCATCCAGCAGCTGCTGATCCAGGAACTCGCCGAGGTCAACCCCAACGTCGTGGTCGTCCTGAAGAGCGGCGGAATCTGCTCCGTGCCGGACGCCATCGACGATATGCAGGGCTTCCTCTACGCGTTCTACCCGGGCATGGAAGGGGGCAACGCGATCGCGGATGTCCTGTTTGGCGACGTCAACCCCAGCGGCAAGCTGCCGGTGACCATGCCGGTGGACGATGCGCAGATGCCGGAATGGAATGCGGACTTCAGCGACGACTACAACACGGGCTATCGCTATTACGACGAGCTCGACATCACGCCGCAGTTTCCGTTCGGCTTCGGCTTGAGTTACACGGACTTTGCCATCGGCAACCTGCAGTTGGACGCCACGACCGTGTCGCAGGGCATGCCCATCACCGCCACGGTGGAGGTGACCAACACGGGCGATGTGGCCGGGGCCGAGGTGGTCCAATTGTACCTCGACAACCAGGCCGCCCCGGTGTGGATGCCGGAGAAGGAATTGAAGGGCTTCGAGAAGGTGGTCCTCGCGCCGGGGGAGACGGCCACGGTGTCGTTCACGCTCGGGGCCAACGAGCTGTTCTACTTCGACGAGGCACTCGACCGCTACGAGGTGGCGGTGGGGGACTACACCTTGCACGCCGGCGCCAGTTCCGATGCCCTCGTGACATCGGCCTCCTTTGCGGTCACGGCAGGCCAGCCGACGCCGGACTTCGAGGTCACCCGTGTGTACAGCGTGCCGCGCTACCCGGTGGAGGGCGACTCGCTCATCCTCTGCGCGCTCGTCAAGAACCCCGGCACCCAGACGGTCCTCATGGACGAGGCGCTCGAGGTGTCGTTTTCGGTGGACGGGCAAGAGGTCGCGGCCACGCAAACCCTGCTCGACACCTTGAACATCGCGGGGTCGACGCTGCTGTGCGCGAGCACGGGCCAGTGGACCGTGACGGGTGAGGACGACATCGAGGTGCTCGCCACGGTGGACCCCGCCGGAGACTGGGCGGAATTGGTGGAGGACAACAACACGCTCGCCCACACCGTCGACGTCCAGGCGGCGTCGGAAGTCGTGCCGAACCTCTGTTACCTCAAGCCCGCCACGGCGACGTCGCAGGAGGCGTGGGACCTCGGTGCGGACCAGGCGGTCGACGGGGACTTCTCGACCCGCTGGAGCTCTGAATTCTCCGACCCTCAGACCATCACGGTGGACCTGTTGGACGTCTACACGCTCAACGAAATCGCGCTGGCCTGGGAGACGGCCTACAGCAGCGAATACAAGCTCAAGGTGTCGTTGGACGGATCGACTTACACGACGCTGGTGCACGAGACCGACGGGGACGGCGGGTACGACCTGTTCTATCCGGACGTGGATGCGCGCTACATCCAGGTCGAGGGGCTACAACGCGGCACAGAGTGGGGCCACTCCCTGTGGGAGATTCAGGCCTTTGGCCAATTGGTGGTCGGGGTGCCCGAGGCCCCGATGGCCGAGGTGCAGATGCTGCCCAATCCCGCCCACGATGAGATTCGGTTCGAGGGGTTGCCTGGCGAAGTGGGCATGGAGCTGTTCAGCATGACGGGACAGCGCCTCTGGGCAGGTCTGGTGCGCAATGGAGACCCGGTGGCCCTGCCGCGGCTGCGGATGCCGGCCGGCATGTACGTGGTGCGCCTGGAGTCCGGGGACCTGCAGTCCTCGTTCAACCTCGTCGTCGATTGATCAGTGGCGCATGGGCTGGGCTTTCCAGTAGGTCGCCGTGCGCCACAGCCATTCGAAGGGACCGAAGCGGAAGCGCGCCATCCAAAAGGAGGACCACGCGATCTGCAGCCCCCAGATGGGCAGGATGACGAGCCACAATTCGGCGCGGCCCATGGTGGCAAACCACCCGAGGCCGTGGCCATACATGACGGCGGTGGCCAGGAGGGTCTGCGTGAGGTAGTTGGTCAGCGCCATCCGGCCCACCGGTGCCAGGCGACGTTCCATCCAGGCGCCCATGCGCCCTTCGCACAGCCAGAGGATGGCCCCGATGTAGCCGAGCACAAGCGGCACCATGCCGAGGGTCCGGAACTGTCCGCCTTGGAAGAAGCTGTACTCGACGGTCCACCCGGCGAGCTCGTTTTGCCAGACGCCGAAGCCGCTGATGAGCGTGCCGAGGGTCAGTCCGATGAGGGCGAGGCGCCCATTCCACCGGCGGTCCCGCTGCCCGGTGAGCACGCCGGCCTTGTAGAGCGCCATGCCGAGCAGCATCATGCCCGTGGCGCGGGGGGCGGTGAAGGGCATCAGCTCCGTCTGGAAGGCCAGGGAATTCGGAATGCGTTCGGACATCTGCTCCCACCACGATCCGCGGAAGGCGGCGACTTCCCGGGCAATGCTCGCGGCGTCGGGGGTCCAGAAGGCGCGGAGTCCGTCGACATCCCCGGGCGCCCAGTAGGGCATGGACAGTCCGAAGAAGACGTTGGTCGCCATCAGCAGCCCGAGGAAGGTGCCGGCCGCGATGAGCAGCCCCCGGACGGACCACCCGCGGAAGAAGAAGAGCCAGAGCGAGCAGACGGCATAGGTCACCAGGATGTCCCCGCTCCAGAGCAGGTAGGCGTGGGCGAGGCCGAACAGCAGCAGCCAAAGGTTCCGGCGGTAATGCCAGCCGGCTTCGGATTTCCCCTTGCTCCGGACGCGGTCGGTGAACAGCACCACTCCGGCGCCGAAGAGGACCGAGAACAGGCCCATGAATTTCTCGCTGGCGAAGACCTCGGAGAAGAGGAACGCGATGTGGTCCAGCCCGTCCAGCGGGCCTTCGGCCGTGGGGTTGAGGTAATGGACCCCGGGCAGGCCGAAGGAGATCATGTTCATGATCAGGATGCCCAGCAGGGCGACGCCGCGGAGGACGTCGAGCTGGCTGATGCGGTCAGCCGTGGCGCCAAGGGACGGCGCCTTCGCAGTGGGAGAAGGGGACATGGGGGTGTGCACGTTCGACCCGAGGAGTATAGGCATTCAGGGTGGCGAACCCAATGACCGATGTCACAACCGTTAAAGTGGCGCGGAGACCGTCCGGGGGAAGGGAGGCGGGCTAGCTTTGGCGCCATGCTTTGGCGATGTTCGGTGTTGGTCTGCTTGCTCGTTCACGCGATGTTCCTCCAGGCCCAATCGGTTCAACTCAACGGCTACGTGCAGGATGCGGCCAGCGGTGAAATGCTGCCCGGGGCCACGCTCTGGTGCGCCGCGGAGTCGGTTGGGGCCGGAACGAATGCCTTCGGATTCTATTCCCTCGCCCTTCCTCAAGGCCAGCATACGCTGACCGTGTCGTACATCGGGTACACCGCCCAAACGCTCGAGGTGGACCTGACCGCCGACACCCGCCTCGACGTCTCGCTTCAATCCGGCGTGGCCCTGCAGGAGGCCGTGGTGCGCAGCGATGGGGAGCGCATCGAAGACGCGGTCCAGATGTCTCGGGTTGAGATTCCGATGGACCAAGTGCGCAAGCTGCCGGCCATCGGAGGGGAGGTGGACCTGCTCAAGACGCTCCAGCTCATGCCTGGCGTGCAGTCCGGTGGGGAAGGCACCTCCGGCTTGTACGTCCGGGGTGGCAGTCCCGACCAGAACCTGATTGTCCTCGACGGAGTGCCGCTCTACAGCGTGAGCCACCTGTTCGGTTTCTTCTCGGTGTTCAACGCGGACGCGGTCAAGAGGATGTCCATCACCAAAGGGGGCTTTCCCGCCCGGTTTGGAGGACGCCTGTCTTCCGTGGTGGAAGTGCAGATGAAGGACGGCAACCTGCGCGAGACCCACGGCACGGTCAATGTGTCCCTGCTCGCCTCCAAGCTCATGATCGAAGGTCCCATCGTCAAGGACAAGGCCTCCTTCATGATCAGTGGGCGCCGCACCTACCTCGATGTCCTGACCCGCCCCATCATCAACGCCGCCAACAAACAGGACCCCAGCATCCAGACCAAGCCGCGGTATTTCTTTCACGACCTCAACGGCAAGGTCAATTGGCGCATCGGCCAGCGGGACCGGGTGTACTTGAGCGTGTTTGACGGCACCGATGACTTCGGCTTCGAGTCCACCGAGAACTTCGGGGAGAGCAGCTCCTTTGTCGACTTCGGGCTTGATTGGCGCAACCGGGTCGCGGCACTCCGGTGGAACCACGAGTGGGGGCCGAAGCTGTTTTCCAACGTCACCCTGACCCGGAGCCAGTACGAATTCAACACGGGCATCGAGTTCCGCGAGTCGATCGGGGCGGTGGGCGATTCCAACACTTCCCGGTTGGCGAGCCTCTACCAGAGCGGCATCGTCGACCTCGGTGCGCGGATGGACTTCCTCTACGCGCTCAACAACCGCCACAGCTTGCGCTTCGGGGCCAACGTTACGCTGCACACGTTCAACCCCGGGGCCACCACGTTCCAGGCTGAATTCGAGGGCAACCTCAGCGCCATCGACACCACCCTCGGCGCGGAGGAGGTCGGGTCCGACGAGCATTTCCTGTTCATTGAGGACGAGATGCGGTTGCACCCCAACCTCAAGGCCAACGTGGGGTTGCACGCGGCCTTGCTCCGCGTCAACGGGACGGATTTCGCCTCGCTCCAACCCCGGGCATCCCTGAATTACCGGCTGCCCGACGGCAGCGCCATCAAGGCCTCTTACGCGCGGATGAACCAGTTCGTCCACCTGCTGACCAACGAGGGGCTGTCGCTCCCGACCGATCTCTGGGTCCCGGCCACCGACCGCGTCACGCCGCAGACCAGCGAGCAGTGGGCCCTCGGCTGGGCCAAGACTTACGGGGGCGTCGAATGCAGCATCGAGGCCTACCACAAGGCGATGACGGGCCTGATCAGCTACCGCGAGGGGGCCAGCTTCGCCAACACCTTCAACGCGTCGTGGGAGGACCAGGTGACGCAAGGGGTGGGGGACGCCTATGGATTCGAATTCCTCTTCCAGAAGAAGCAGGGGCGGACCACCGGCTGGCTGGGGTACACGCTCAGCTGGGCCACCCGCCAGTTCGAGGAGATCAACAGCGGCAATCCGTTTCCCTACACCTACGACCGCCGCCACGACGCCTCGGTGGTCGTGATGCACACGTTCTCAGAGCGGGTCGACCTGTCGGCCACGTGGGTCTACGGCACCGGGCGGGCCCTGACGCTGCCCGAATCGGTGTTCCGCACCTTCGCTCCCGTCGATTTCACGGGCACCAATCCCGACCTGAACGGCACCACGGTCGAGGTGCCGGGCGAGAAGAACAGCTACCGCCAGAGCCCCTACCACCGCGCCGATGTGGCGCTCACCATCCGAAAGGAGAAGAAGCGCTACCTCCGTTCGACCATCATCAGCGTGTACAACGTCTACAACAACCTGAATCCCTTCTTCTCGCTCGTGGACGTCAACGAGGATGGCTCCAAGGTCATCCGCGAATACGGCATTTTCCCCATCATTCCCTCCATCGCATGGCGCATCGAATTCTGAACGTTTTCCGTCCGGTTGTCCTCGGCTGCGCGGTGCTGGCTTCCCTGGCCGGATGCGAGAAGCTGTCCGAGGGGGTGGTCCGGGAAATCCAGTTCCCCGAGCACACGCCCGAGCTGGCCGTGACCTTCCTCGCCCGGCCGCAGGCGGACTCCCTGGTGGCCCGAACCCACACTTCAGCCGGCATCCTCGATACCGCTGGTAGTCAGAAAATCAAGGAGGCCGAGTACACGCTGACCCACTCGTCGGGCACCACAGTGTCTTGGGGCGGACAGGACGACTGGGTGCAGGGCAGGGGGCACGCCCTGACCGATGTGGATCTCGAACTCGGCACGTGGACCCTCAACGTGGACGCGCCGGGCTACGAAACGGCCACCGCCGTCCAGACGTTTCCGCCGGTCATCGATTCCGTCGGCAGCTATGCCTACGCCGCAGAGTGGTCCGTGGTGGATTCGACCTTCTCGTGGGACCCCTACTGGAATTATGGCTTCCGGTCCTTTGAATTCCGGCTGACCCTGCCGGACCGGGAGGGGGTCGACGACCTGTTCTTGCTGCGGTCGGCCCAGAAGGATTTCGACGATGAGGGGGCCTGGGAATCGGGGCAGGTCATCTGGCTGGAATCGCTCATCGAAGACGACCCGAGGACGGTGTGGAACGAGTCGCTCAATGGGTTCATCATCCAGGACGTGCCCGGGACGCAGGCCTTGGAATCCCTGCCCTTCGAGGTGCAGCAGGAGATCTGGGGAGAGGATCTCGAGGAAGCCCTGGAGTCCGCGCCCCGCTTGGAACTGGTGGCCTTGTCGCCGGAGATGGTGCTGTTCTACCGCCGGTTGGATGAGATCCGCAATGGAGGAGGCGGCTTGTTCTTCTCCGAGCCGATTTTGGCCTACAGCAACATGAGCAGCGGATACGGCTGCTTTGGACTGTACACGTCGACGCCCATCGATTTGGACTGAGGGCCGCGCCCCCCGGGGCTCACTGGAACACGCGGACGTAGTCCACGGCCATGAACTGCGGGAATTCGGTGGTGTCGTCGGGGTAGCCGGGCCATTGGCCGCCCACCGCGATGTTCATGATGAAGAAGAAGGGGTTGTCGAACGGGTAGGGCTGGCTTCCCGTGATGGTGTTGTCGACCGTGTAGAACGGCTGGTCGTCGAGCAGCCACGTGATGCCGTAGGGGGTCCAATCGATGGAGAAGACGTGGAATTCGTCCGAGAAGGTCTCGGTCCAGGAAATGCTCGTGCCGTTGCCCGTGTAGTTGTGTTGGGTCCAATCCGCTCCGTAGTGGATGGTGCCGTGTACCGTGTTCGGTGAGCTGCCGATGAGCTCCATGATGTCGATTTCGCCACAGGCGGGCCAACCGGAGGTGGGGAAGTTGGCACCGAGCATCCAGATGGCGGGCCAGATGCCCTGTCCCTTGGGCAGGATGGCGCGGACGTCGATGCGCCCGTATTGGAACTCTTGGAGCCCGATGGACTTCATGCGGGCGGAGGTGTAATGGGTGCCTTCGTCGCGGGCGACGATGAACAGGTGCCCGTCGTCGACATAGGAATTCTCGCTGTTGCTGGTGTAATTCTGCAGCTCCTGGTTGCCCCAGCCGTTGGCGCCGAGGTCATAGGTCCAGTTGGACGGGTTGATGGGGCCGGCGTCGAATTCATCTGACCAGACCAGGGTCTTGCCCGGGTAGCTCGAAGCGGACATGTAGCCCTGGTTGGAGATGGGGAAGAGGGAGTCGTCGTTGCGGATCGTGCCGATGGCCTCCTGTATGCCCCCGGCGAGGGTGGCGTTGGACGACCCCGTGAGGACCACGCGGAATTGCTCGTCCTCCTCCATGTAGTCGTCCACCACGATGTCCACAAAAATGGAGGCGGACGCCGTGCCGGCCGGAATCACGAGGGAGTCGGCCACCGGGATGTAGTCCTCGCCTTCGAGCGCAGTGAGTTCGCGGGTCTCGTAGTGCACCATGATGTCCCGGCTGGTGCTTTGGTTGAGCACGATGGGGAATTCGAAGGTGCTGTTGGCTTCGGTTTCATCCTTGCTGATGTCGACGGGGAACCGGATTTCCGGCACCACGATGGGCTCCTCCTCCGGGCGGCATTGGCTGGCCAAGAGGGCCAAGGTGCTGATGAACAGGAGGGCAGGCAAGGGCTTGAAAACAGACAGGCAAGGCATGGAGCGAAAATACGCGACTTGAAGTGGCTTTGAGGGCGGTCTCAGCGCTCCATCCCCCTTGATGTGCCGTCCGAACTGATGGGGACGATTCACCGGACGCAGGATGGCCCCAGGAGCATGGATGGTGTATTTTGCACACCATGTGCCAAACTGAACTGCGAGGGGTCCGCTGCGGACTCCTGATGCTTGCCCTGCTTGCCGGTTGGATTCCGGTCCACGCCCACCTCGTCACGTTCCGCGTTCACATGCCCGACCCGGCCATGGAGGCCGTGGTGGAGGTCAACGGCGAGGTCCACGCCATGGACAACGGACGGTGGGGCGCCAAGGTCGCCACGGTGTGGATCGAGGAGGCCACAGCCGAGTTCCGGTTCGGCACCCCGGCCGGTCCGCTTGGAACGGCGTGGGAGAGTGCCGCCAGCGACTGCTTTGACAATGGCCTTCGCACCGTTGAGGTCGACGGCAACACCGCTCTTGGCGCGGTCTGCTTCGATGCCTGCGCCCGGTGCGCGGGGTGCGCCGACCCGCTGTCTCCGAACTACGACCCGCTGGCCGATCCGGCATCGCCGTCCGCATTGTGCGCCGTGGCCCCCGGGGCGGGCTGCACCTATCCGGAGGCGATGAACTTCAGCTCCGCTGCGCGCTGGGAAGATGGAAGCTGTGAGTTCGAATTGGCCGACCTGAGCTGCCCGGACCACGATGGGGATGGCCTCGTCGGGGTGGGCGACATGCTGGTCCAGTTGGCCGCCTTTGGTCAGGCGTGCGCACCGCCGCCGCCGCCCTTTGCCAACGGTCCCCGCCTGTCCACCAGCGGTGGCAGCATCGTCAACGAGAGCGGCGAGAACGTCCTGCTTCGCGGCATGGGCCTCGGCGGATGGATGGTCCAGGAGGGCTACATGCTCCAGACGGCCGGCTTTGCCAACCCCCAGCACGAGATCCGCGCCATCATCGAGCAGCTCATCGGC
>JBMYZR010000067.1:0-11344 GCA_049610565.1 Flavobacteriales bacterium
TCCCTCGACGGATTCCAATTCGTCGAACGCTCCTTCGGTCCGGTCGATGCGCTATCCGAAGGCGCCCGCAAGACGAAAACCACCCTCACCAATTACGTCTCCTCCCTGAGATTCCTCTTTCGTCCAGGCGGCACCCAACAGTTGGGCGGGTTCATCACGTTGGGCAGCATCTTCAGCCCCAAGTGGGACTGGAAGAGCTTCTGGAACATCACCGCCCTCCTCTCCATCATCCTCGCCTTCATGAACCTGCTTCCCATTCCCGCACTCGACGGTGGGCATGTCATGTTCCTGCTCTACGAGATGATCTCCGGCAGAAAACCCAGCGACAAGGTGATGGAATACGGCCAGCTCATCGGCCTCCTCCTGGTGGGTTCGCTCATGCTGCTGGCCAACGGAAACGACCTCTGGAAGTGGTTCACAGGACGCTTCTGAGCATCCGTCCCATTTGACCGACCTTTGCCCCATGGTGACCTTGGACCTCGACCACCTGAAGAAAATCGTCGGCAACGATCCGGCCTTCCTCCGCCAGGTGCTGCAGATTTTCATTGACAATGCACCCAAGGATGTGGCCGAGCTGTCCCGCTTCGCCCAAGACGGAGACCATGAAAAGGTCGCCTTCTTCGCCCACAAGCTGAAGAGTGCGTCCGGTGCCATCGGATTCAATGAAGCATACGAGGCGTTCCGGGACATCGAAGCGCTCGCCAAGTCCATGGAGCCGATTGGCACCATCCAAGAGCAAGTGGAGGGCATGGCCAGCCACTGCCTCGCATGCATGGTCGACATCGAGACCATCATGAAGGGCCTCTGAGCCTCACCGAATCGTCCGCGTGAAGCGGTCTCCGGGCCACGCCCGAACCCACCCTTTCAATTCTGCATCCAAAAGGGCACTCCGCACCGCATTGCGGTCGCCCTCTAAGGCCAGGACAATGGCGTCAAAATCCCGCGGTTCATAGGGGTGAAGTGCGGCCAAAACAAGATTGTCCGGGTCATGCAAGGAGGGGCCCGTTCCCGCCTCAGCCCACCCCATCGCCTCGGCCAAGTCGGTCGGCATGTGCAGCAACTCTGCAACATGGTCCTGAATGAGACGGGCATTGCCCTTCATCGCATCGGAGCCCCATGCCGGTGCCAGCGCAAACACCCTGCGGTCATAGTCCTGCGCCAGCCGGGCCGTGATCAGGCTTCCACCGGGGTCATTGGACTCCACGACGACGACGGCCTGGGACAAACCCGCAATGATCCGGTTGCGCGCCGGAAAGGTGTACTTGGACGGGGGCGTGCCCAGACGATACTCGGAGACCCAACAGCCTCCGGCGTCGAGGATGCGCTCTGCCAAGGCCGCGTTGGTCCTCGGGTGGACCGAATGCAGGCCATGGGCCAGGCAGGCCACCGTGGGCACACCCCGGTCCAACGCCGCGCGGTGCGCCAAGGCATCGATGCCGTCGGCCATGCCACTCACCAGCGTCCACTCGAGGTCGCGCATGCCCTCCATGATGCCGTCCACCGCCAGGCGGCCGGCCGTGGAGGACCTCCGGGTGCCCACGACGGCGACCGGTCGCGGACCGTGCAGCACCTCCAGCGGCCCCTTCACGAACAGGATCCACGGCGCATCCGGCACCTCGGACAGCCCGAACGGGTAACCGCGGTGACCGTGCACGACCGCGCGGATGCCCTTCCTCCGCATGGACTCCAACTGGGCGAGGGCCCGGTCCCGGGCGGAGCGCAACAGGCCCGGCTCCACCCCGGCGAGCCACGCCCCCAGCCCGCAGCGGCGGACCGTGCGCAACGTGCCCTTGCGGTTGAAGCGGGGCAACTGGCCCGCCGTCAACCAATCCAACAACCACTGTTCCGCCTCCGGCTCCTCGTAAGCGCCGGGAAAGCCACTCTGTCGTTCCATGCCGCCAACCTCGCCCCCAGTCGTCTCCCACCGGCCGGGAATTCAGCGTCGTGCCGCTTCGGTTTACATTCGGGCGCAATGAAGTGGTCCTTTCCCACCCTGATGGTCAGCTTGCTTCTCCTGACTGTCGTCCCCCTGAATGCCCAAGAAGGATGGCGCCTGCAGGGCACCGTCCTCGATGCCGTCAACGCCGACCCGCTGCCGGGTGCAGCCGTGTTCCTCGACGGCAACGGCGTCCTGACCGACCTCGATGGCCGGTTCACCTTCACCGGAACGGAACCCGGCGCCGCGCCCAGTGTCCTGCGCGTTCGCTACATCGGGTACGTCGAGACCAGCCAAAGCCTCGACCCCTGGACAGGGGACAAGACCCTCGAAGTCCGCCTCGAACCCGACGTCGCCAGCATCGGCACCGCCGTGGTCTCCGCGGGACGGTATGAGCAGGACCTCGGCGAAGTGAGCGTCTCCATCGACGTGCTGCCCCCCGAACTGGTCAACCAAGGCGCTCCCACCAGCGCCGACCAAAGCCTGTCGCGCACCCCCGGTGTGACCATTGTCGACAGTGAACCTCAGATCCGCGGCGGCAGCGGATACAGCTTCGGCGCGGGATCCCGGGTCGCCGTCCTCCTGGATGGACTCCCTGTTCTCAGCGGAGATGCCGGCCGGCCCACCTGGGGCTTCCTCCCGTTGGAAAACTTGGAACAGGTCGAGGTCGTCAAGGGCGCCAGCAGTGTGCTCTATGGCTCCTCCGCCCTCAGCGGGGTCATCCAATTCCGCACCGCCTTCCCCGACCCAGAACCCTTCACCCGCATCTCCGTCCAACACGGCGTCCACAGCGACCCAGGCGACGGCCGGAAATACTGGAGCCGGCCCCTCATGCAGAGCAGCACCTCCTGGCTGCACACCCGCCGACTGGCCAATGGAGATGGCATCAGCTTCGGAGGGCAGTGGCTCGGCAGCGACGGCTACAAGGGTCCCCAGATCGATGCCGCCACCGGCGAGCTCCATGACCGACCCTACAACCCCTTCACCGTGGACCATTACGACGCCGAGCGCCAGTGGCGCATGAACGGCGCCTGGGAACACGCCCCCAAGAATGGCGGATGGGGCTACGGACTCCGAGCCAACGCCATCAGCGGCGAGAGCGTCGGCACCCTGCTCTGGCTCGACGCCGACTCCGGCTTCTACGCTGCCACGCCCGGCGCCGACACCCGCACGACGCAACGCATGGTCACCGTCGACCCCCACCTCGAGCGGTCGGTCGGGGCCTGGAACCACCGCATCCAGGGCCGCTTTCTCCGCCTCATCAACGACAACGACAACGACCAGGGCAACGCCTCGAGCACCTGGCAAGGTGAAGCGCGCTCCCAATACCGCGGAGAACTGTGGACCGCCACCGGCGGCGTCTACGCCCAACGGACGCGCAGCGTGGCCGAGCTCTATGCGGCCGGCACCGGCGACTCCATCCACAACGCGGCCAACGTGGCCGGCTATCTCCAAGTGGAGCTCCAACCCCACGAGCGGCTGCACGTCACGGCGGGCGGGCGCTACGAGCAGTTCGTCCTCGACAGCGTGTCCCTCGGCCAGCCGGTCTTCCGCACCGGTCTGAACTACCGCTTCGGGCAGGCGAGCTACCTCCGCGCCAGCATCGGCCAGGGCTTCCGGTTCCCCAGCATCGCCGAGAAATTCATCCAGACCCAGGTGGGCGGCATCAACGTCTTCCCCTCCCTCGACATTCGGCCCGAATCCTCCACCAACATGGAGATCGGCATCAAACAGGGGTTCCGATTCGGCAAGGAAGGACAATGGAAAGGCTTCCTCGACGTCGCCGTCTTCCAGCAAGACTTCGAGGACTTCATCGAATACACGTTTGGCGTCTGGGGCAATTCCGGCAATGGCCTCAACGACCTCGGTTTCCGCAGCATCAACACCGGCCGGGCCCGCGTCTCCGGTCTCGAATGGAGCACGATGGGCCAGGGTGACCTCGGCGCATGGACCGTCCAATGGCTCATCGGCCAGACCCTGCTCGACCCGGTCAGCCTGACGCCCGACTCGGTCTATGCGGAGTTCCCGACAGTGCCCGGAGGCGTGAGCTACCTCTCCACCAGCTCCGACACGACGGGCCACGTCCTGAAATACCGGATCCGCAACACGTTCCGGGCCAACCTGAGCCTCCAGCACGAGGACGGCTGGACCCTCGGATGGAACGCGGCCCGCAACACCAGCATCCAGAACATCGACAAGGCCTTTCTCGACATCGAGGAACTCGGCCTGCTCCAATACGGCCTCATCGACTGGCTCGACGACCGAGGAGATGCCCAATGGCTGCACGACGTCCAGGTCGGCCGGAAGTTCAACGACCAGCACCACGTCGAACTCATCGTGCGCAACGCAGCCAACCTCAGCTATGCACTGCGGCCCCTCGCTGCCGAGGCCAACCGGCTGTGGATGGTCCGCTACACGTTCACGCCGTGAGGATCACCGCCATCATTCCGGCCCGGATGGACTCCACCCGGTTGCCGGGAAAACCGCTCGCCGACATCGGGGGGACGCCCATGGTCGTCCATGCGTGGCGCGCCGCGCAGGCGCACCCCGACATCGATGACGTGCTCGTGGCCACAGACCATCCCGACATCGCAGAAGCCGTGCGCCATGCAGGCGGGAATGCCGTGATGACCGGCGAGCACCCCTCCGGCACGGACCGCTGCCACGCCGCCTGGTTGAGCCTCGGGCCCGATGCGGCAGACCACGCCGTGGTCAACCTGCAAGGCGACGAACCCTTCCCCGATGGCCAGCACATCGCCGCCCTGTGCCGGTCCCTGCGATCCGGCGACGCCGTGGCCACGGTGCGCAGGCCGGCCGCCGCAGGCGAAGCCGATCTCCCTGAGCGCGTCAAGGTCGAATGCGATGCCGGTGGCCGCGCGTTGCGCTTCTCCCGGCGCCCGGTCCCGCCAGCAGGGCCGCACCACATCCACATCGGCCTGTACGGATTTGGTCCCGGGTCACTCGACCGCTGCGCACGCCTTCCCCTTGGGCGCCTCGAGCAGGAAGAGCGGCTCGAACAATTGCGCTGGTTGGAAGCCGGCATCCCCATCCAGGTCGTGGACGTCGAAGAGGCAGAAGGCCCGGGTTCCGTGGACACCGCAGAAGACCTCGAGCGCGTCCGGGCCTGGTATGGAAAACGGACCTCGGCAGGGCCCACGGGCTGATTTGATTTTCGCACCCCGGGATTCAGGTTATTTTGCGCCTCGGATGAGCCTCTCGCCACAGTCCAACTTTCTGCTCAACGCCCTGCCGTTGCTGCTCCATGACCACGATTGCCTGGTGATTCCCGGCATGGGTGGGTTCGTGGCGCATCCGGTTCCGGCTCGGTTCGACGAGGACAAAGGCGAATGGATTCCCCCGGGACGGGACGTGCTGTTCAACCCCAAGCTCACCGTTCGCGATGGCCTGCTCGAGCAAGAAATCCGCCGGGCAACCGGGTGTTCCAACGAGGCCGCCACGGAATGGCTCGCGCGGGAAACCGAAGCCCTGCACGCCGCCCTGCAATCGGGCCAACACGTGACCCTGAGCGGCCTTGGACGGCTCTACCAGACGGAGGACGGCACCTTGGGGTTTGTGGCCGAGCCCAGACTCGGAGAGCGCTATGCCGCCCCGGGTCTGATTCGGATCGCCTGGCCTGACCACCACGCACAACCTGCCGAAGCCGTCCCCGCCACCGAGGAAGAAACCGACACCACAGTCGTCGGTCCCGTGCCGGTGACCCCGGAAGCCGAGACGGAAGCGGAAGCCGAAGTCGTTCCGGAGGACAGCCCGTTTGCCCAACGCCTGCTCAAGATGGCCGCCGTGTTGGCCCTGCCTGCGCTCGTGACCGGCACGCTCTGGTGGAACCAGCAACACACCACCGGATTCGACCTGGGCCTGGGCTCCGCCCCCATCGAAACGCCCTTTGCCCCGCGCATCGAAGGCGAGGACATCCGTTTCCCCGAACTCGACCTGGGTGACCCCTTGCCCTTCATCGAAGCGGGCGCACCCGACCTGCCCAACCCTGAAGCCTCTGAGGCGCACATGCCGGTCCCCGTTCCAGGGTCCACCGCCAGCGGCTGCGGGCACCATGTCATCGCCGGGACGTTCGCCGACGCACGCCGTGCCGCCACGCTCGCCCGCCGGTTTGACTCCCTCGGCTACACCACGTCCATCCTGCCCGGTCCAAGCGGCATGCAACGGGTGTCCGCCGGATGCTTCCAACGCTCCAGCGACGCCGCACGGTTCCGACGTGCCCTCGTCGAGCGACACGGATTCAACCAAGCCTGGATCCTCAACCTCTGAGCGCATCCCATGCCCTCGACCATCCTGCCCCTCGATTGGCATCCAATCCGGCACGTGGTCCTCGACTTCGGCGGCGTCCTGTATCGCATCGACCACGCCGCCACAGCCAACGCCTTCGCCGAACTCGGCTTTGACGACTTCCTCTCCCTGTACGCCCATGGCGGCCAGTCCCGGCTCATGGACGACCTCGAATGCGGCAACATCACCGATCAGGAGTTCATCCTGACCCTCCAGAACCGTTGCCGACCGGGCACCTCGGAGCAGCAGGTTCGCGATGCCTGGAATGCCGTGCTGCTTGAGCTACGACCGGAGGTGCTCCCCCTGCTCGACCACCTCGCCACCCGGTTTGACCTGTTGCTGTTCAGCAACACGAATGCCCTGCATGCCGAGCATTTCGAACGGCAAATCCTCAAGGAGAACGGGAAGGGCTTCGCCCGGGCATTCCGGCAAATCATCTACAGCCACCGGTTGGGTCACCGCAAGCCTCAACTGAAGGCCTACCGGGAAGTCGAACGGCAATTCGACCTCAACCCTGTCCAGACGCTGTTCATCGACGACACCATGATCAACGTGCGCGGCGCCCTGAAGGCCGGGTGGACCGCCGTTCACCACGAAGCCGACGAACTGTCGCTTCGGACCTTGCTGCGCAAGTTGGACCTCGACGGCGTTTGAGCCCTCGAGTCAGTGCCACATTCCGGCCCCGGTGCCCAGGTCGCCCTTCTTGCGCTTTGACTTGGACTTCTTCTTGTCCTTGGCGTAGCCAAACTCGAAGCCAACTCCGACCTGACCACTCCAATGCCCGGCATTCAACGGTTGCAGGATGCCCGCCACATTGCGCGCACTGAAGGCAATGCGGAGCGGGCCTCCGCGAAGGGACATGCCCGCGCCCCAGGACCAGCGTCCATGCACGTACTGACCCTGCAATTGGGTCGTGATGTTCTTCCGAATCCGGTGCACCATGCCGAAGAGGAATCCGTCCACCTGACCGCCAAGCCGGAATTGACGGTATGCCAAGGCGTGAAACTCCAAAGACTTCACGGGGCGGTAACGGAATCCCACACGCCACGTCTCCTGCACCCGGGTGTCGAATGCCGCAGGCAATCCGTCCGTGGCTTCGGAATCGAAGGTCTGGGTCAAGGAGTCCACCATGTCCTCCGCCCACGTCTCGAGCATCGACTCCAAGGAGTCGGGGAAGGAGAGCGAGTCCGCACCAGACACGAAATCCACCGCATCCAGGCCCTGCAGGACGAACGATGTCGGGTCCACCTGTCGGCGCGACACCGATTCCAGCCAACGGATCGAGCCCCGGCCCTCCATGGACCCTTCCAGCTCGAACTTGGGACTCAGGCGCCACAGGAAGCCGACATCGAAGGCCACCCCGGAACCGAGCGTCGGGGGCACCACGCCGCCGTCCAGGGGGTCCGGCGCGACGCCGGCGGCGAGCGAATCGAAATCGAGGCCCGCGGCATTGACCGTAGCTTCGCCATCCAAGGTCCAGCTGTAATCCAGCGAATCCGTGAGCCACGTGGCATCAAAGGATTCCGTCTGAAGGGCACCGATGCCATTGAGGATGTGGATGCCCCACCCCAACCACAATCGGTTCTCCTTGGCCATGGCCCCCACACTGAGTCCATGGTCGAGGTAGGCCTGGGCGTCGAATCCCATGCCCCCGAAGGACAGGGGCCGGCCAATCAGATCGGGATGGCCGTTGCCGAGCCAGCCCACGGAGAGCAGGTCCCGGTCGTATTGGAAGCTCTGGTCCACCACGAGGCGGCTCCGGTACCGGATCTCGAACCGGTTCTCATCCCGCATCGACAGGCCGAGGATGGGCACTTCCGTTCGCGTGTCCACAAACTCCACCGTGTCCATCTGCTCGAGAAAGGCCATCGGGTTCAACCCACCCTCCAGCGTGCCGAAGTCGAGGTAGGCCGGACCGGTGTGCAACACGTCCACCTGGGCACCGGATGCTCCGCCCAAGGTCAGGACCGTGCCGGAGGGGTGCAGAATGGCGGGGTTGGACCACCCTGCCTGTCCCCATTCCGGAGACAACTCCACCGGCCCGAGCTGGGCATGGGTGGACAGCCCCTGCATGAGCAGGCCAATCGACATCAGAATCAAGGAAATGCGTTTCATCTCAGAGGTCGATTTTGGCGTAAACCAGCAGGCCCAATTCCATGCGCAGGCCTTGCTCTTCCGTGATCCTGACAAACTCGCCAGAGGCCGCATCCGCCGTTTCGCACCACGCCTCGGTCACCACCCTTCGGGCGGTCCTGAGGCGGTCTGCCCGCTCCCAGTCGAGGAAGAAGTCGTGCACGAACACCCCGGGCTCCGTCGGCACCCCATTCGCATCGGTGGGCGGCATCGTGAACAGGTCCAGGGGCGCCGTCGACAGGCTGTCGATGGCCACACCATCCTCGTCCAGGAACACCGCGCGGATGGCCACCTCGAAGGGGAACCCGTTGTGCAGGATCAACCGGAGTTCAGCGGAATCCACCTCCGCCGTCTCCTCGATGTCGATGTCCACGTCCACCGTGTCCACGAAGTCAATCTGTGCCGCGCGGATGGACAGGGGGATCTCCGTCCTCAGGCGCGCGGAAACCTGCCCGTCCGCATCCAGGAAGTTACCGGACGTGCCGGCGGGACCGTTGGGGTTGCACCGCACCCACATCGCGAGGTCGATGTCCCGTTGCTCAGGCGTGAAGAAATCGACCACGTTGGAGTTCGTCTCGTTGATCTCCCACACCGTCAACGTAGGATTGGCCGAGCTGCCTTGGGCAGGCGCCACGATCGCGCCTTCCGCCGTGGTTTCGAACACCACATCCGGCGTTCCGTCGGCCGAAGAGATCAAATCGACACTGTCCAGGATGGCCTCCACCCCGAATCCGTTTTCCACCTCGAGGCTCAAGGAAGCGCGCTCGATGGCGATGCCGGACGTCGTGAACCGGTCGTCGAACAGCGCCAACGTGACCGCGTCTTGTTCGAGGCTGATCTCCGCCTGACCGAAGTCGCCTTCCACACGCTCCCAGGACAAACCGTCCACCGCGAAATCCAAGGAAAGCGATTCGCCTTCCACCGCCTCGTGGTTGGGGCTGTTGATCACCGTCACGGTGAATTCGCCGTCGATCTGGTTGAGCGCGTCCCCGTCGTGGTTCGGAAGCAACGTCCACCCTTCGAGGTCCTGTGAAGCCGAAAGCGACCCGTTCACGAATTGGAAGGAGTTCCAGTTGAAGGAATAGGGATCCCCGTCCGCATTGACCAGGCCGGGAAGCGTGCAATTGCCCGACACATCATCGCCCATCGTGGACGACACGGTGAAGGACAACTGGCCCGCCGTCAGTTCGATGCGGTCCAACCGCACCCCCTCCGGCGAGGGAATTCCCAGCGCATCCGACGCGGTCTCGGTGAAGGAAAACGATTGGCCCACCGGGCTCAGGTTGAGGGCGAGCGCTTCGTCTGCACCCAACGACACCGATTCCGTTGCCCCGTAATTCCCGAGGACCAGCCACTCCTCCGCAATGGAGCCGGTGAAGGTCTGCTCATGGTAGAAGGCCAGCTCGCCGCCCGCAGCCGTTCCCACCGGAACGGTATCGAGGCTGTCGGTCAACACCTCAAGCACATCGGCCAGGTCAAACCGGGTGTCCACCAGCGGAGCCGCAGCGATGGGCGTCCAAGGCGACTCCACCGAAAATTCTTCCGGCGGCGTTTGGCAGCCGGCAACCACCAACGTCGCGAGGACGCAGGCCGACAGGACACGCCGCAGTCGGCGCGGTGAAGCAGATGGTCGGATCATGTCTGCAATTTACGTGCGCAAGGCACCGCATGTTGCGCGTGAGCCGTGAAGTCGGAAGGCGCCGACGTCGCCCGCCCTGCGGCCGGCAACACGGCACGGATGGATCAGCCGTCGATGCCCTCGAGGTCCAGCATGAAGGCGTACTCCAACGCCACCTCCCGGTACCGGCGGAACCGGCCCGACTGACCACCGTGACCGGCGTCCATGTTGGTGTGGAAGAGGAGCGTGTTGTCGTCCGTCTTCAGCTCGCGCAACTTGGCCACCCATTTGGCGGGCTCCCAGTACTGCACCTGGCTGTCCCAGTATCCGGTGGTCACCAACGTATTGGGGTAGTCCTGTGCCTTGACCTGATCGTACGGGCTGTACGACTTCATGTAGTGGTAGTACTCCTCGTCCACCGGGTTGCCCCACTCGTCCCACTCGAAGGTGGTCAGCGGAATGGTCTCGTCGAGCATGGTGCTCACCACGTCCACGAACGGAACGGCCGCGACCACACCATTGAACAGCTCAGGCGCCTGGTTCATCACCGCGCCCATCAGCAGGCCCCCTGCGGAACCGCCCATGGCATAAAGGTGCTCGGGCGAGGTGTAGCCCATCTCGACCATCGCGCGGCCGACATCCTCGAAGTCGTTGAACGTGTTCTGCTTCTTGAGCAGCTTGCCGTCCTCGTACCAGTGGCGGCCCATCTCCTGGCCACCCCGGATGTGCGCGATGGCGTAGACGAAGCCGCGGTCCAACAGCGACAGGCGCACGCTGGAGAAGTACGGGTCCATGCTGCTGCCATAGCTGCCGTAGGCGTAGAGCAGGAACGGATTCTGTCCGTTGCGCTCGGTGCCCTTGCGGTACACCATGCTCACCGGCACCTTCACACCGTCGCGGACCTCGACCATGAGGCGCTCGGAGGTGTAGTTGTCCGGCGAGAAATTGTCATCGACGACCTCCTGCTGCTTGAGCAGGACGCGCTCCCCCGTCCGCATGTTGTGGTCGTAGGTGCTGCTCGGCGTCGTCATCGAGCTGTATCCGAACCGAAGGATCTCCGTGTCGAAATCGGGGTTGGACCGCGTCCCCGCCGTGTAGGCCGGGTCGTTGAACTCAAGGTATTCGTCCTTGGCCCCATCCCACGTCTTGATGCGGATCTGGTTCAATCCATTTTTCCGCTCCTCGACCACGAGGTAATCCTTGAAGATGTCGATGCCCTCGAGGAAGACGTCATCGCGGTGGGCAATGACCTCCTCCCAATTGTCCTTGGTCGTCGCGTCCACCGGCGTGCGCATCAGGCGGAAGTTCTTGGCGTCAAGGTTGGTGACGATGTAGAAATGGTCTCCGTAATGGCT
>JBMYZR010000068.1:0-2669 GCA_049610565.1 Flavobacteriales bacterium
CAGGACCGTTGCAGATCCCGCAGTCGTCGAGTTGTCCAACGCAGTCGTCGACGTCGTCGCAGAGGCCGTCTCCATCGAGGTCAGCCGCGCAATCGCCGCCACAGACGCCGAGGGCGTCGAGCTGGTTTCCGTCACAGTCGCAGTCACCGGCTGGCAGTCCTGAGCAGCCGCAGTCGAAAATGGCGCCAGGACCGTTGCAAATGCCGCAGTCGTCGAGTTGACCGATGCAGTCGTCGACATCGTCGCAGAGGCCGTCTCCATCGAGGTCAGCCGCACAGTCCCCCCCGCAGACGCCGAGGGCGTCGTCCTCCAGACAGGATCCATCGTCATCGGTGGCATCCGCGTCGTAGTTGCAGGCCGCGTCATCGGTGCATCCGTAAACAGGGATCGGCAGATTGAGGTAAATGATGTTGTCGGCGTCACCTCCGAGCAGGATCTGGACGTGCAGGTTGCCACTCAACGTGCCATCCGTGGTGAGTTGGGCAATGAGAACGCGCTCGTCTGCTCCTGCCTCGCCATTGGAGTAGCTGTTGACCACGAACCACGTGCCGCCGACGAGGTCGTTCAATTCGAATCCTGAACCGAGGTTTTCGCCATCTGGTTCGAAGACAGGAGTCCACGGGTTGGCGCTGGATTCCTGGATTTGCACCGTGCCTTCGTTGTTGGCGGCGGAAGCGGGCCCATCAATGCCAATCGTGACGTAGCTGTCGTACTGGTTGGAGGGGTAGAATGTCCAGACCTCCTCGAAGACACCGGCCGCGGTGACCGTGCCAATGGGGTCGGATTGGAAGAAATTCCCAGAGGTCAGCAGGGCAGAAGGGGCGGCGATGTTGCCGTAGACCGCGGACAGCTTGTCGTCCGGATTGGACATGGTCACAAACAGGCGGTAGGTGTTGAATCCACTGAGGTCCGCATCGGACAGGGGACCGATGTTGGTCGCCACGGTGTCGATGTCGATGGAAAACGCGGACGGATCTGTGACTTGGCCCGAAGAAGTTGGAAGGAAAGGCGAAGTCGATTCCGGTGATGCTTGGGCGTGGACGTCTTGCAGGAACACGATGGACAGCAGGCAGGCTGCCCAACACCATTTGGCGAGTTGTGACATGAGGTTTGGCTAGGTGCCCTCAAGGTCATAAAAAGGAGGGGCATTTTATGTCCCGTAGACGAAGTGGATTATCCTTCCTTGGGCCATCTTGCGGCATGCACATCCTGCACCTCGCCAGTTGGTATCCGAATGGGGTTCATCCCCAGCTTGGAAACTTCGTTCAGAGGCACATTGAAGTGCTTCCCAAGGGGTTGGCTAACAGGGTTTTGCACGTTTGGACCGGACGCCCTTTTTCGCCAGGGGAGGGGGAGGGTGCCCACCGGGTATTGTCCTCGGAGACCGTGAGTCAAGAGGTCGGATATGTGTTGGATTTGCCGCCGCGTCATATAAGAATAAAGCGTTCTTATATGAAGTATTATAAACAAATGAAATCGGAGGGCTATCGGCCTGATGTCGTGCATTTGCATGTGGCGGCGGATGCGGCGGAACCTGCTGTGAAGATGGCGGAGGGATGGGGCGTGCCGCTTGTGGTGTCCGAGAACTGGACGGCGTATCACACGGAGCATGGTCGGTCGTTTCGACCTCGGGAGGAGCGGGGCGTGCGGCTCGCGTTGGGTCATGCTCAGGTGCATTTGCCGGTCTCGGAACACCTCGGTTTTGCCATGGCGCGGTATGCCCCTGGCGTCCGTCAGGTGGTCGTTCCCAATGTGGTGGATGCTGTCTTCGCGCCTCCTGCAGCACCTCGCTCGCCGGAAGGGCCACTGCGCCTGTTGCACGTCAGTTCGCTCATCGACGATCACAAGGACATCACGGGAATGATCCGGGCCTTGGCGGGTGCGGTGTCTGCGGGTGTGGATGCCGTGTTGGACTGTTGGGGCGGTGCCGGGGCTGGCGGTGCGGAAGTTCCCCGTTATGAGGCGCTGGCAGCTGAGTTCGGGCTCGCCGAGCGCGTCCGTTTTCGGGGGGCAGCCTCGGCCTCCCAGGTGGCGGCGGCCATGGGCGAGGCCGATGCGTTCGTGTTGTTCAGCCGGTACGAGAATCTTCCCTGCGTTCTCCTCGAGGCGTGGATGACGGGACTGCCGACGTTGGCCACGGATGTGGGCGGGGTGGGAGAGCACCTTGGCCGTGTGCCCGAGTTGGGGGTCTTGCTCCAGCCGGGAGACGAGGAAGGGCTGACCCGGGCCATTGTGGGGCTCAGCGAGGCTCGAGCGAAGGGTCAGAAGCCGGATTCGGTCGCCATTCACGCATACGCTTCGGCGCGATTTACACCGGAGGCTGTCGGGGGTGCCATCGAGGCGGTTTACCGCTCGCTTGTCTGAGGAAGGGCGAGGCCGTTGACGAAGTCGCGGAGGACCGCCAGGCTGTCGGCCGTTTCGGCGCCGCTGAATGGGGCGCCGGTGAGATCCCCTCCGGAAACCAGCCGATTGTAGGCGGCCAGCATGGGGCCGGCGGTGGGCAGGTAGGACCAATGCCAGCGCTCGAGCTCGTAACCGGTGCGGCCGGTGGACTTGTCGTCGTAGACCTGGTGAAAGCCGTATTCCCCGGCGTGGTCGCACAACCACGCGTAGACCTCGGCGCCCTCGCCGCTCGCGAACCAGTCGTTCTCGAAGGAGTTGAAGTCGAT
>JBMYZR010000068.1:2769-11251 GCA_049610565.1 Flavobacteriales bacterium
TCAGCGACCACCTGGGCGGCGGGTTCCGCGCAGGATGTGAGGCCAAAGGTCATCGCCACAAAGGCAACGACAACGAAAAGGAGGGAGGCTGGCCGGGGGCCGATCAATGGATGCCCTTTTCGGCGAGGTAGCGCTCGGCGTCGAGGGCGGCCATGCAACCCGTACCGGCGGCCGTGATGGCCTGGCGGTACGTCTTGTCGCAGGCGTCGCCGCTCCAGAAGACGCCCTCCACGTTGGTGTAGGCCGACCCGGGGCGTGCGGCGATGATGTAGCCCTCCTCGTCGAGGTCGACCTGGCCGGCGAAGATGTCGGTGTTGGGCTTGTGGCCGATGGCCAGGAAGAAACCGGTGACGGGCAGGACGGTCTCCTCGCCGGTCTGGTTGTTGCGGACCTTGGCGCCTTCCACCTGCTCCGCGCCGAGGATGTCGACGGTCTCGGTGTTCCAGTGGATTTCGATGTTGTCCATGCCCATGACGCGGTGCTGCATCGCCTTGGAGGCGCGCATCTCGTCGCGGCGAACGAGCATGTGGACCTTGGTGCACAATTTGGCGAGGTAGCTCGCCTCCTCGCAGGCGCTGTCGCCGGCACCGACCACGGCGACCTCCTGGCCGCGGTAGAAGAAGCCGTCACACACGGCACAGGCGGAGACGCCGCCGCCGTTGAGGCGCAGGCGGGTTTCGCTCTCGAGGCCGAGCCACTTGGCGGAGGCGCCCGTGGAGATGATCACGCTGTCGGCACTCACCACGTGCTTGCCTTCCTCAATCTCGACCAGCTTCTTGTCGCCGGAGAAGTCGACGGCGGTGACCCAGCCGGTGCGGACGTCGGTCTCAAAGCGCTTGGCTTGGTTCTCGAGGTCGACCATCATGGCCGTTCCGTTGATGCCCTGCGGGTATCCGGGGAAATTGTCGACGTCGGTCGTTTCGGTGAGTTGGCCGCCGGGCTGCATGCCCTGATAGAGGACAGGCTTCATGTCCGCGCGGGCGGCGTAGATGGCGGCGGTGTATCCTGCGGGGCCCGATCCGATGATCAGGCACTTGACGTGTTCCTTGGCTTCCATGGGAGGGTGAATTTACTGCCCCGGACGCGGGTCGGCGCCGCCAGTTTTCACCTTTTCATCCAACTCGAGCATCTTGTCCCAGAGGTTGTCCTCCGGCGGCGGGGCGATGATGCGGACGACCTCGCGCCGCACGGGATGCACGAACTCGATGCGCCGGGCGTGTAGGTGGATGGAGGCGTTGTCGTTGGTCCGGCGCGCCCCGTATTTGATGTCGCCCTTGATCGGACAACCGAGGGAGGACAGGGTGACCCGGATTTGGTGGTGGCGGCCGGACTTCGGGTGGACCTCCACGAAGTGGTAATGGTCGCCCTTGCCCAGCAGGTAGTACTTGAGCTCGGACTCCTTGCGGTCCTTGCCCGGGGTGTCGTAGGCGTAGCTCTTGTTGCGCTCGCTGTTCTTCCGCAGGTAGTTGACAACGTGGCCGACGGTGTGGGGCGGTTCGCCCTTGACCACCGCCCAATACGTCTTGGCGACCTCGCGGTGCTTGAACGCCTTCATCATGCGGCTGAGGCACTTGGACGTCTTGGCGTAGAGGATGACGCCGCTGACCGGTCGGTCGATGCGGTGGATGGTGCCGAGCCAGGCTTCACCAGGCTTGTCGTACTTGACCCGCAGGTATTCGCGGATGACGTTGTCGAGGGTACGGTCGTTGGTGATGTCGCCCTGGACGATGTCGCTCGAGCGCTTGTTGACCGCGATGATGTGGTTGTCCTCGTACAGGACCTCCAGGTTCTGCGGGGTGCTCATCACGATGGGCACCTTGGGCTTGTGGGCAAACGGGGATCCGTCGCGCTCCTGGCCCATCAGTACTGCTCGCTTTCGTTGGGGAAGTCCTTGGACCGCACGTCGGAGACGTATTGGCCGATGGCGTCGTGCATCTGCTGGCCCATGTCGAGGTAGCGGCGCAGGAAGCGGGGCGAGAAGTCCTGGGTGATGCCCAGCATGTCGGGCAGGACAAGCACCTGGCCGTCACAGCCGACGCCAGCGCCGATGCCGATGGTGGGAATGTCCAGGCTTTCGCTGACCTCGGTCGCCAGCTTGGCAGGCACCTTCTCGAGCACGAGGCTGAAGCAGCCGATCTCCTCGAGCAGCTTGGCATTGGCCTTCAACTCCGCCGCCTCGGCTTCTTCCTTGGCCCGGACGGTGTAGGTGCCAAACTTGTAGATGCTCTGCGGCGTCAGGCCGAGGTGGCCCATGACGGGAATGCCGGCAGTGAGGATGCGCTCGATGCTTTCGCGGACTTCAGCGCCGCCTTCGAGTTTGACGGCGTGGGCGCCGCTCTCCTTCATGATGCGGATGGCGCTGTTCAATGCCTCCTTGGAATTGCCCTGGTAGGTGCCGAAGGGGAGGTCGACCACGACGAGCGCCTTCTTGGCGGCCCGGACGACGCCGGCGGCGTGGTAGATCATCTGGTCCAGCGTGATCGGCAGGGTGGTCTCGTGGCCGGCCATCACGTTGGAGGCGCTGTCGCCGACGAGGATGACGTCGACTCCGGCTCCGTCAACGATGCGGGCCATGGAATAATCGTACGCGGTGAGCATGGCGATTTTCTCGCCGTTGTGCTTCATTTCCTGGAGCACCTGCGTGGTAATGCGCTTCGCGGAGGCGTGAACGGACATGGTTGCAAGGTACGCCGCGCCCCCGGCCTGACCGCTCGCGATGACTGGCTCAGCGGAAGTGGCGGAAGGTGAGGTTGAGCCGCGGTGCATCGACCCGCGCCCGCCTCGGCAAGGCGTGGTCGAAATCGGACTGGAGATGCTCCATCGCGAGCAGGTCGCCGTGCCCCAACGAGACCGTCCAGCCCTCTTTGGTGTCGCGGTGCCGCACCTTGAAATCGCGGACCGCCCCGAAGCTGACGGAGGCGATGACGGCCGGGTCGATTTCGGGTTCGTTGTCCCGATGCCAGCCCATGGCGTCCTGCCCGTCGCGGTAGAGGTTGCACAACACCGCGTCAAACTCTCGGCAGCCCAACTCCCTTGAAATGAGTTGATTGAGTGCCTTCAATTCAACTGGGATCTGGGCAGCGGGCCAGTCGATGGAGCTGTACCGGTAGGCCGGTCCGAACCACGCGGTGAGGCGCGGCTCGTCGTAGGTCTTGCCGTATACGGTGATGCGGTTTTGCCGCCACGGGATGCGGTCCACCCAGGTGTCAAGGGACTCCGCCGCGAGGAGTCGGGGCCAATGCCGGCAGCGGGCGCCGCCGGCCGAAAGCACGGTCAGAGGCCCGTCCACGTGGTGCCGATGTAGACGAGGTAGGCGAGGACGAAAAGGCCGCCTTGCCATCGCCTGAGGCGCGGTGTCCGGAGCCCTCCGAGCAGGGCGAGCGGGATGAGGGCGGCGGCGGTGCCGAGCAACCACCAGATGTCCCATGACAGGACGTCGGCCTCCATGGGCAGGGGCGCGATGGTGGCGGTGGTGCCGAGGACGAGGAGCAGGTTGAACAGGTTGCTGCCGACGACGTTTCCGACCGCGAGGTCGGATTGGCCCCGCAGGGCGGCGATACCGGAAGCCACCAACTCGGGAACGCTGGTGCCGAAGGCGACGATGGTCAGGCCGACGATGCGGTCGCTGACCCCGAAATCGAGGGCCACCCGGCTGGCGCCGGCCACGAAGGCTTCCGATCCCAAGTAGAGGCCGCCGGTGCCGGCCAGGAGCACCCCGACAAGGGCGAGGGGGGACCATTGGGCCCATGGACCGCCTTTGTTCACGTCGCCATCGGTGGCATCCTGACTTTCCTGGCGGAGGGCCCGCCAGAAGAGGTTGCCGATGAACAGCCCCATGATGATGAGGGCGCCGATGCCTTCCGATCGCGTCATTTCCAGATCGGAGGCGACCGCGACGAAGAGCAGGCTGGCGCCGAGCATGAGCGGGATGTCGAGCCGGAGGGCCATGCGGTCCACGGTGACGGGCCGCAGCAGGGCGGTGAGTCCAAGGATGAGGGCGAGGTTGGCCACGTTGGATCCCAATACGTTGCCGACCGCCAACCCGGGATGGCCTTCGAGGGCGGCTTCCACCGAAGCGAACAGCTCCGGTGCGGAGGTGCCCATGCTCACGACGGTCAGGCCGACGATGAGCGGGGGGATGTTGGCCTTGAGGGCAAGGGCGGCTGCACCGCGGACGAGCAGCTCACCGCCGCCCACGAGGAACACGAGGCCCAGGACGAGCGCCAGCAAGGCCGGGATGTCGGCGAGGAACTCCATTCAGGCGTCGGGCTTGGCGTCAGCAGTGTCCTCCGCGATCGGCCCATCGCCGTCAACATCAACGCCACCGCTTCCGTCGCCCTCGGGCGGCACGCCGTCGGCCGGGGTGCCGGTGGAGGCGCCCGCAGCAGATCCTGTAGAGGAGCGGGGGGTGCCTGCCGGGGCCTTCATCGCGTCTTCGAAGCCCTTGGTGGCGGCGCCGACGGGATCGCGGAAGGCGGCCGCGCCCTTGCGCAGGTCGTCGGTTCCGCTGAGGATCTCGCGCTGGATGTCCTGCTGGGCGTCGCGGACCTGCCGCATGAATTTGCCCGCGGACTGCGCCATGGAGGGCAGCCCCTTCGTCCCGAAGAGGAGCAGGTAAATCAGCAGGATGAAGACGATTTCCGTCGTGCCCATGGAGCGTCAAAGGTAGCCGACTGCCCGGCGTCGCCGCACCCACAGAAAACGGGCGGGCATGAAAGGCAAAGGCCCCGCGACGCAGCGGGGCCCTTGTGAGCATGTTTAGGCCGAAGCCACATGAGAAAGTGCTTTGGTCAAGCGAGAACAAGATACGACGAGTGTGTTCTGAAATGGCAACTATGTGTTCCCAAAATCAGGGGGTTCATCGCCTCTTTCCGCGGATTACATCCTTTCGCCCCGTCGCCCGCCGCCAATTCCCCACCGTCAGCCAACAAAAAGCCCCGCTCGGTGGCGGGGCTTTTTTTAAGGCGTTCGTGCGCGCATTCAGTCTTTGATGCAACGGATGGAGTAGCCGACGTCGGGGCCGCTGCTGAGTCTCTCGCTCAACCTGACATTTCCATTCTGGCCGCCCGACAAATCGTGGATCTCGTAACCGGGGTACAAGTAGCCCGTACTCGAATTGGGAATGGAGGAAGACCACCATCTGGCTGTTTGGCCGATTTGAGTGACATTGTATTGGTTCTCGCCTGCCGCGTTCCAGATGTATCCGGCTGGTTTGGCAGCGAATCCGAATTCATCGGTGCCGTTGTTCGTAAACCAGCCACTTGTGGTCATCATGGGCAGGCCGTTGTTGCCTTCCTCGACGAGGAACCCACTGGAGTTGTACACATCCCGCGGATATCCTTGTGTCACGAGGTAGTCCAGGAGTTCGTCCCACTCGTTGTTGTGCGGTACGTGCCATCCAGAGGGGCAGACGCCCCGGACATCGCGGGTGGCATGCCAGTTGTACAACCGCCCATAATCCTCAATGTAGAGGCTCGAATCGGCACAATAAGGGGCGGATCCACAGATGTAACAATCGTAGAGGGAGCAATAGATGGAATCCTGACCACCTATGACATCGTGCATGTTGGATTGACCGACTACGAAGCTGGCGCCCGAAGTGGTGGAGGCGTATTCGCTTTCCGTCAGATCCGTTGGAATGCTCGTTCCATCTTCATACACCGTGGTGCGAAGGTTTTCTGCAAACCAGCATTGACACCCAATTTGGACCACGTCATAGCTGTGGCCATCCATCGTGGGGGAGACGCACGCCGGGTCCACGATCAGGCATTCACAGCTGCCGTCATCCAACGTGGCTGTGGCATCATACTCCGCATAATCCGGGTCGGTACATCCTGGAATGATGAGCACAGAACAACTGCCGTCATCGATGTTGGCATCGGGGTCGTATTCCAAATAGTCTGGGTCGGTGCAGCCCGGATAGAGACACGAACCGTCATCGACGTTGGCGGACGCATCGTAATTGGAAGCGGCGGGGTCCATGCAGCCCTCCACGATGAGGGTGGAGCAACTCCCGTCGTCTGTATTGGCCGCAGGGTCGTACTCCATGAATGTGGGGTCCGTGCACCCATAGTAGATGCAGGAACCATCTTCGGTATTGGCTGCAGGGTCGTAGTTCGGTGCTGCAGGATCCATGCATCCCTCCACGACAAGGGTCGTGCAGCTTCCATCGTCATTTGGAGCGAAGGGGTTGTATTCGAGATAGTTGGGGTCCGTGCATCCCACATGAGGATCCTTGATGCAGCGAACGTAATGTCCCATGTTGTCATCCTGTGGAGCACGTAAGATGTGTGCCCATGCATAGTTGAATATTCGGGCCCAACCTGACGGGTCCCCCGCAGAATTCAGGGTCGGTGTCGAGCTCCAGTACATGCCGAACTTGGCCGTTGTGCTGTACGGGTAAAATTGGCCATCCGTCTTCCGGCTGTTCATACCGGTGATGGCGAGTCCAAAGGCGTCCGTGGCGATTTGTACGCCATTGTACCAATGAGCTGAACCTGTTCCTTTCAACGCAGTGCCTTCATTGCCAGCGTACCCTTGTGATGCGACGTAATCCGTCAATTGCGTCCAATCGGCATCGGTGGGCACGTGCCAACCCGTCGGACACAAGCCTGATGGGTTCGTCACTGCATGGAAGTTGTACTGCTGGCCATAGGCGCACATCACGCAGCAGAATGGAGGTAGGTTGGAATCCGCATAATTAGGACAGTTCCAATCAGGGTCCTGGTAACTCGCTCCTTCCCAGTCGCCATCGGAGTTCACGTTGTTGTGGAGGTAGATGGAACGTCCACCCTCGGTATCGTTGGCCCACTCGAGGTCGCCGGCAGTCCCCTCGTTCGATATGCTCTGGTCGCTCTGGTCGACCGGTTCCCATCCGACATAGGGAATCGGCGTGCCGTCCGCGTAGACCGTTGTCCGCAAATTGAAGGTGAACCAGCATTGCTCGTCGATCTCCACCGCATCGTAGGTGATTCCATCCATGTCAACTGACTGACAGTAAGAGGGCCAGTAGCAGCTTCCGTCATCGGTGGTGGCATCGGGGTTGTACTCTTCGAAAGCCGGATCCGTGCAGCCAGAGATGACGCAGGATCCGTCGTCTGTGTTGGCCGCGGCATTGTAGTTGTCTGCCGCGGGGTCCATGCAGCCGGAGATGATGCAGGACCCGTCGTCGGTGTTGGCGGCGGGATTGTAGTTGTCTGCGGCGGGATCGGTGCAGCCTTCGACAATCAACGTAGAGCAGCTTCCGTCATCGGTGTTGGCGGTGGCGTCGTACTCCATGTAAGCGGGATCCGTGCAGCCATAGTAGAGGCAGGAGCCATCGTCCACATTGGCGGCGGGATCGTAGTTGTCCGCGGCTGAATCCGTGCAGCCTTCGACAATCAACGTCGAGCAGCTTCCGTCATCAGTGTTGGCCGAGGCGTCGTACTCCATGTAAGCCGGATCCATGCAGCCAGGGTAGAGGCAGGAACCGTCGTCGGTGTTGGCCGCCGCATTGTAGTTGGCTGCGGCGGGATCCGTGCAGCCTTCGACAATCAGCGTCGTGCAGCTTCCGTCATCGGTGTTGGCTGCGGGATTGTATTGCGTGTAAGCGGGATCCGTGCAGCCATAGATGATGCAGGAACCGTCATCGGTGTTGGCACTGGCATCGTAATTGACTGCAGCCGGGTTGGTGCATCCGTAGAAGATGCACGTGCCGTTGGCCGGGTCGTTGTAGTTGGCCGCATCGCGATCCGTGCAGTTGTCGGTGTCGTCACAAATCCCATCCGTGTCGGTGTCGTAAACGCCGCAGTCGCAGCAGAGGGAGTAGGGGATGACCAGCTGGAGGGAGTTGCTCGTGCAGCCGTTGGCATCGGTCGCCGTGACGGTGTAGTAGCCCGTCGCGAGTCCGTCGATCGCGCCCGGTTGGGCAATGGTGTAGTCGGGTGCGCCATTGATGCCGGTCAAGGTGAGGGACGTCGGGGTGCCCGTCGTGACGGTGAGGGTGGCAGAGCCGTCTGCTGCCGTCAGGGTGGTGGTGGACAGGTCCACCTCGATGCTGCCCAGCACCAGGGCGTTTTCACAGGGGTCGATCAGTGTGGCGCAGCTGCCGTCGTCGGTGGTAGCGGCGGCATCGTACTCCGCGTAGGTCGGGTCGGTGCAGCCGGGCACGACGATGGAGAAGGTGGCGGTGAAGTTGTTGCCGAAGTTGCTGTCGTACTTGGTGTCGGAGCAGCCGCCGGCGTCGTCTCCCGTGGCCTCCCAGTAGAGCTCGAGGACGTAGTCGCCCGCGGTGAGGGCTCCGAGCAGGTCAATGCCGGCTCCCGTGGCGGCCCACTTCTGGTCGCCGGGGTTGGCCAGTTCGGAATCGTAAGGCAGCGCGAGGGCGGTGAAGGCGCCGGGGGTGTCGCCCGAGGCGTAGACCCGGTAGTTGAGGGTGCCGCCGCAAACGTTGGATCCGCTGTTCTTGTAGGTCTTCAGCTCCCCGCCGTTGAGGGTGAGGGCA
>JBMYZR010000069.1:0-10863 GCA_049610565.1 Flavobacteriales bacterium
CGCGGCTGTCCGCGGAGCCGCTCCGTTGAGTACGGGGCGGTCGGCGAAGATACGGAACGGGAAGGCCCGAGATTACTGGATGAGCAAACGTTGGCGCTCGAGGCCCTGCGGCCCTTGGAAGACCACCGTGTAGGCGCCGCTCTCGAGGCCGAGGTCGGTGCCGTTGCGGTGGAGCATGCCGCGCCAGGCCGTGCGGCCCATGGCGTCGAGGATGAGCGCGTCGGTTTGCGGGCCGAAGCCGCTGCCGCGCAGCACCTGGCCTTGCGTCAGGGGATTCGGGAAGAGCGCGACCTCCTCGGCGGGCGTCGGGCCGATGCCGACCACCGGCGCCTGGCCGAAGTAGACGTCGTCGAAGTAGTACGTGGTGCCACCCTCGACCCCCTCGTCGCCGAAGCCGAAGAAGATCACCAGCAGGTGGTGCGGGAACACCGGCTCGAGCTCCGGCGTGCCGGGCAACTCGTTGCCGAAATTGAACTGCAGCGTCTCCCAGCCTTCCTGGCTGGTGTACTGGATGGTCTCCGTGAAGAACGGGCTGTCGCCCAGCATCTCCGCCTTGAGCAGGATGGGCGTACCCGCCGCGGGCGTCCAGACGCGAACGCTCACCGTCTGCTCCTCCTCGGTGAAGGGAATCGGATTGGCGAAGCCCTCGACCGTGCCGATCATCGTGCCGGCCCAGCCCACGGCGGTCGGCATCTTGACCACCTCCACGACGTGGTTGTTGGGGTTGGTCGGGTCCACCACGATCTGCGAGGAGGCGCCCCAGAAATCATACGTCGTGGGGTCGATGGTGGCATCCTCGAAGGTGCACGGCAGGTCAATCTGCGCGAGGCCGTTGCTGGCGTCCACCTGCTCGATGTCGTCGAAGTAGAAGGTCGACTGGTCCGTGCCGTCTCCCATCGTTTCGAAGTCAAACATGAAAACGAGCTTATCGAAGGTCATGGACAGGGCGCCGGTGAAGTTCCAATGCATCTCTTCCCAACCGCCTTGCGTGGTGTTCCATTGGTCGACTTCGTAGAACATGTCGGCTGCTCCCTCGAGCTTGAGCTTGACCCGCACGCCTTGGCGGGGAGACCAGACCTTCATCCGGATGGACTTCGCTTCGGAGAAATCGAGCGGCGCGGCGAGCGTGAGCAGGGAACCGGACCAAATGGCGCCTTCGTTGCGGACGATTTGGCCGACCGTGGCACTGCTGTTGACGTCGTCTGGGCCAGGATTGGCCACGACCTCGGCCGTACCCCCATCAAAATCAGTGAAATTGGCGGTGGTGGTACCGGACTCGAAGTCAATCGGCAGGCTCACCTGAGCGGAGGCCACGGAAAAACTGAGCACAAAAAAAGCCCCTGCAAGAAGGGCATCATAGCGTTGGAGATGCATGTGTCAAATGTACACCAACTCAAGGCATCTCGCCGCGAGCCTCCACCCTGTCGTGCACATTGTCGCGGATGTTGCTCCAGAAGAGGTTGAAATCGCCCACGTGCCAGTTGTCGCGGTGCAGCCATTTGCCGACCAGAAACATGTGCGGCTGGTCGATCCACAGAACGCCGTCCTCCGTCACCGTCGCCGTGATGCTGCCGGGGTTCTTGTTGCGGAAGGATTCCCGGACGGCGCCGCCGTGCAGTGCTCGATCATTGGGCTGCCCCACCTCTGCCGACCAGGTCACGGGATGGATCACGCTGGGCGTGGCGGGCTTGGCGGCGATCCACC
This sequence comes from Flavobacteriales bacterium, assembly GCA_049610565.1. GTDB lineage: Bacteria > Bacteroidota > Bacteroidia > Flavobacteriales_D > Sanyastnellaceae > UBA8752. The sequence continues at coordinate 1,705 of JBMYZR010000069.1, forward strand.
GCGGCAGGTAGCCCGTTCCGTAGCTCATCCAGGTGCAGTAGCACTGTTGGTCGGTGGCCGTCGCGCAGGGCCGAATCGTCTGGAAGTCCGTCGGGTAGATGTCCATCCCCGGGATGTAGGCGGCCACAAGCCGATCCTGGAGTGGCTTGCCGTCAAAGAAGTCCTGCAGCAGCCAGCGGGCGTGCCAGCTGCCTTGGCTGTGTGCGGCGATGACCAGCGGCCGGCCTTCGTCCCACTCGTCAAGGAAATGCTGGAACGCGTTTCGGATGTCACTGTAGGCCAGCTGAAGGGCGGCGAGGCTCAGGCTGTCCCCCACCGAAAATACGCGGATGTGGGCCTGGCGATACCGCGGGGCGAAGACCCGACCGGCTCCATTGAACACCGAGGCCTGATGCCGAACCGGCCATTCGTCTGCCGCTGTATTGAGCTGAGCGCTGTCCACAGGCGCATTCCAGGCGGCGCCCTCCTCGTACATCGTCGGGTGCAAATAGAACACGTCGGCTGTGCCCGGGCCGTCCTCCGACACCTTGCGCCCCTTGGGCAGGAGGTCGGCGGAATCCTCCCGCCACGGCAGGGCCGCCCAATGGGCCTCGTCGGCATGGTTCGGCGGCGCCGGAATCGGCTCCAGCCGGTCTGCGATACGCTCCACGTGCAGCCCGGTCTCGACCACGGACTCGAACCGCTTGCACCCGGTCAGGGCCAGCACCGTCAACACCAAGGGGAACGCACTCCGCACCACGGACCAAAGTTGCGGTGCCGTCGTCGACCACTCCGCCAACGGGACATTAATTTTCCCGAAACGCCACGCTTCATGCGCCGACACCTTCTGCCGTTCATATTGGGCGGACTTCTCTGCACCGGGCTGGCCGGATGCAACGCCCACGGCTTCACGTATTACCTCTTCAAGCCGCTGTGGACGAAGTCGTTGCCGCATGACATCGCGCTCGGCACCAGCACCCCCTACATCGTGCTGATGGAAGGCAATCCGAGCGAATGGCAGTACATGAATGCCGTCGACGAACGCGCCATGGCGCAAGTCTTCGAACGCCACTTCCGGGAGGAGGTCGAGCACGACCGGCACGCCAAGCCAGGCACGATGGACGGGGAGCACACCATCACCATCGAGGCCATCCGGTTGCAGGAAACGTCGCGCACCGAAACCTGTGAAGGCCAGCCCTACCGGCTGCAGGCGATGAAGGTGCTCATCGACTGCATCTTCCGCGCCCCCGGCATGACGGAGAGGGAGACCATCACACTCTACGAACGCGAAAACCTGAAGCGGAAGGAGCGCGAAGGCCACGTGGAATGCAGGGTGAAGAACACCAACGCGACGTTTGAAGACGTCGTCCGGCGGGGCGCCGATAAAGCCTTTGCCAAATACTGCACCGAATGGCACCGGCACCGCAAAAAAGAGCGGCGCGAACGCAAACGCGCCATGAAGCGAGCTGCCAAATCCAACGAAGAATGATCCGGCGAATCCTCCTCTTCTTGGTCCTGCCCCCACTGATTTTCATGCTGTACGCGGCCATCAGTGTCCTCCATGCCACGTGGACCGACTTCTCGCCTCCTCCCGTCACACCATTGGCCAACGAAGGGACCCCGGCGACCCAATCCGTGGACAGCATCTTGACCTGCCTGACCTACAACATCGGGTATGCGGGCATGGGCAAGGAGACCGCCTTCTTCTTTGACCAGGGAAAACAGCTTCATTCGGGCGATGCGCCCGTCATCATGCCTGAGGCCAATGTGCGCAAGAACCTCAACGGAATCGAACACCTGCTGGCAGCGCATTCGGCTGATGTGGTCCTGCTTCAGGAAGTGGACCGAGACTCGAAACGCAGCCATCACGTCGACCAATTCGAGGCTTTCAATGACGCATTGGGTCCCGTGGAATCCCATTTCGCCCTGAACTACCACGTCCGGCGCATTCCGGTGCCGAATCTGGAGCCGTTCAATGTCTTCGGCAAGGTCTACAGCGGACTCTCCACCCACTCCCGTCATCCCGTCTCTCGCGCCGAGCGAATCAGCCTTGCCGGCCAATACGGATGGCCCGACCGCGTGTTCCAGCTCGACCGGTGCATCCTCGTCACGCGCACACCCTTCGGATCGGGAGAACTGGTCATCGTCAACCTTCACCTGTCCGCCTACGATCCCGGTGGGACCATGAAGTCAGAGCAGATGAACCAGCTCCGGGACTTCGCGTTGGCGGAGTATGCCTCCGGCCACCACGTGGTGCTGGGTGGCGATTGGAACCAATGCCCCCCGGGCATGGCTCCGGATGTGCTGTCTCCTGTTTCATCTCCGATGTTGGACGCGTTGAATTCCATCGACACCGGCTTCATGCCGCAAGGGTGGACGTGGGCCTGGCAGGACGGCGTGCCGACCAACCGGGACGGTGCCACAGCGTTCTCACCGGACTCTTCTGCCGTGTCCCTGTTGGATTTCTACCTCTGCTCCCCCAATGTGGACCTGCTGGAAATCAAAACATTGAACGAGGGGTTTGACCATTCCGACCACCATGCCGTCCATGCGCGCTTCCGGTTGAAATGACGGGACCTCCCCTGTCCACAATCGCCATTCTTGAGAACCCGCGTCGACGCCCGCAAAATCCACCCGGGCGGATGGGCAACCCGGTCTAATTTTCCCTGCGTTGAACTGACGAGATGAAGATTGGAATCATTCGGGAAGGAAAGGTGCCGCCGGACCAACGGGTCCCGCTGACGCCCACGCAATGTGCCGAGGTGTTGGCTCGCTTCCCCTACATCGAGCTGGCCGTCCAGCCCAGTGACGTGCGCCGCATCACCGACGCCGAGTACCGCGAGGCCGGCGTGGACTTGCAGGAGGACCTCGGCGATTGTGACGTCCTCTTCGGGGTGAAGGAGGTGCCGGTGGACCAATTGATCCCCGACAAGACCTACTTCTTCTTCTCCCACACCTACAAGCTTCAGCCCTACAACGCCAAACTCCTCCGCGCCTGCCTCGACAAGCGCATCCGGCTCATCGACTACGAGCTGCTCAAGCGTCCGGGCGGCAAGCGCATCATCGGCTTCGGCCGTTATGCCGGCATCGTGGGGACCTACAATGCCTTCCGCACCTATGGCGCCCACCACGGCACCTACGACCTGCCCCGCGCCATCGATTGCGCCGACCGCAAGGAGATGGAAGGCCACCTCGCCAAGGTCAAGCTGGCCCCCACCACCAAGGTTGCGCTGACCGGACACGGCCGCGTCGGCAACGGCGCACGGGAAATCCTCGAGGCCATGCGCATCCGGGAGGTCCACCCCGTGGACTACCTCCGCGAAGACTTCGGCGAGCCCGTCTTCACCCACCTCGATCTGGAGGACTACAACCGGCGCAAGGGCGATGGCGGATTCGACTTTGACGAATTCTGCGAGGACCCGATCGATTACGAGAGCACCTTCATGGCGTTTGCCCGCTCCACCGACCTGTTCATCGCCGGGCATTTCTGGGCGGAAGGCTCCCCCTTCCTCTTCACCCGGGAAGATGTGCGCGACGACGACTGGCGCATTTCCGTCGTGGCCGACATCAGCTGCGACATCGATGGCCCCGTCGCCTCCACCGTGGAGCCGAGCACCATCGCCGACCCCATGTATGGATACGACCCGGTGAAAGAGTGCCGCGTGCCGTTCCGCACCCCGGGCTCCGTGGGCGTCATGGCCGTGGACAACCTGCCCTGCGAATTGCCGCGTGACGCGAGTGCCGACTTCGGCGGCACCCTGCTCGAACACATCATTCCGCTCGTGGTGGAGGGCGACGCCCAGGGCATCCTGCAGGGCGCCTCCGAGACCACCCTCGAGGGGACCCTCGCCCCTGCGTTTGCCTATCTGTCCGAATACGCCGGACTCACTGGGCAATGAACCGGTAGGTCAGCGTCCCGGTCTGTCGACGCGGGGCGTCCGCCTTGGATTGAAACCGGCATTGGCGCACGCTGCGGAGGGATTCGGTCTCCAAACAGGACGACATCGCCTCCCCGCCCTCCGACGCCGCTGACACCACCGACGCCTCGAGGACATCGCCTCCGGGAGACACGGCGATGGACAACAGAACCACACCGCCGCCCCGACAGCGATAACCGGGAATGCTCAGGTTCAATGCCTTGCGCCCGTCCAACTCATATTCTGCTGTCACCTGGCCCGCGACCCGTTCGTCCCAACCTTCATACTGTTCGAGCGGCTCGTCCAGGTCATTCGCTTTCCTTTCGCCTGCGGCATTCGGATCCTCGCGGCCTGCGGACAACGCGTCAAACGCGGCCTGCTCGAACGCGCGCAGTTCCGCCTCCACTTCCTCCGAGATGGCCTGATTCTGTGCGCGGGAACTGCGCACTTCATCGGATGCGCGGGCCCGAGCGTCGGCCGACACATTGGTGATGCGCTCATTCATCCGGGCCTCCATGCGCTCGCGAACCGCCTCCTCCATCGTCCGGGTCTCCACCTCCTCGAAGTCCACGAAGTCGACCTGCGCGTAGGGTTGTACGGTTGGAGCGGGGAGCCTCCCCCAGTGTTCCAAAGCCCCCAGCGCCACCACGTGGACGAGCAGCGCCGCGATGGCCGCTTGCCAGCCGGCGCGCTCACGCCGTGACATCGGCGGGTCGGATCGATTGGAGGTGGACATGAACCGGTTTCATCTACAAAATAACGCGCGTTGGCAAGGGTTGAACCGAAGATTCCTATCTTTATTGCAACAAACGAAGACATGAAGCACATTCTCCTCCTCGGCGCCCTGTTCCTGTTCGGTGCCACCGCATCTGCCCAAAGCTGCACCGGCGCCGCCGACAAGAAGGCCAAGACCGAGTGCACCAAGAGCAAGTCCTCCTGCTGCCAAGGCGCCAAAGCCGCCGGTTGCTGTGACTCCAAGTCCAAGAAGGGCAAGAAATCCAAGGCCAAGAAGAACTCCGGCAAGGAGCAAGGCAAGCAGCAATTGGCCATGACCCGCTCCGAAGAGAAGGGCGAGAAGAAGGCTGCACCCAGCCCCGCCAAGAACTGATTGGACCCCGTCCAACCCACTAGAAAAGCCCGCTTCACGCGGGCTTTTCTATTTTGCATCGGCGTGCATCGAATCCTGCTCCTCCTCCTGTTGTTTCCCTGCGCCACTGGGCTGGCGCAGTTCAACGTCACGGGCAGTGCATCTGCTCTGGGCAGCGATTGCGTGCAAATCACCTCCGCCGCCAACGGACAGCAGGGATCCGCGTGGAACGTGGACCAGATCGACGTCAGCCTGCCCTTCTGCATCCAACTCAGTGTCAATCTGGGATCCAATGACGGCGGAGCAGATGGCATTGCGTTTGTCCTGCATCAGCTCGGTCCCAACGCGCCGTCCACCGCCACCGGTGGCAACATGGGCTACGGCAATTACACCGGCGGAACGTTCAATCCGCCCACCTTCGACCCCAGCCTCGTCATCGAATTCGACACCTGGGTCAATGGCTTTCTGGGCGACCCCAATGAAGACCACATCGCCCTGCAACGCGATGGAACCAACAACCACACCGGCCCCGACTGTTTGGCTGGCCCCTTGGCGGCCAGCGCCACCAGCAACAACATCGAGGATGGGCAAGACCACACCGTCCTGATCACCTGGAATCCGGAATCACAGAGCTACCGGTGTGAATTCGATGGCGTCGAGCGCTTCGACGTCAATGTCGACATGGTCAACGACATTTTTCCGGGCAACAGCCTGGTGTGGTGGGGGTTCACAGGCAGCACGGGAGGGGCCAACAACAACCAGTCCTTCTGCCTGCTCGACCTGTCCAACAGCCAAGGCATCCCGGACCTCACCCTGACCCCCACACCGCCAACGGCGCTGTGCGAGGGCGACGAGGTGACGATCGACGCCGCAGCCCCCGGGCTGCTCCTCGAGTGGGATGGGTCGGGCAGCGCCACCCTCACCGCAGGACCGGGCGTCCACACGGTCCAAACGGTCTCCCAAGGGTGCCCCTTGACCGAGGTCATCACCATTGACCCCCTCCCCACTCCTGACCTGCTGACCGAACCGGACATCACGCTGTGCGACGGTGCACCCACCGTGCTGACGGCCGAGGCCGCGGACGGGACCGTTCTCGATTGGGATGGAACCGGCCAAGCGACGTTGGCGGTCAACGGGGCGGGAACCCACACCGTCGTCGGCACGCTGGGCACGTGCTCGGAGAGCCTGGAGGTGACCGTCTTCGACCAGGCCTCCCCCATCGTTTCCGTCAGCCCCGGCCCGTCCATTGACGTGTGTGAGGGGGAAACGGTCACGGTGCAAGCCACGACCGACATTGCGTCGACCATCACGTGGACGGCCAACGGCGCGGCCCAACCCGGCACCGCCTACGACGTGGTGGCCGAAGGGCTCGTGCAGGCCACGGCGGAGGCCGGAGGCTGCCCCGGCAACACGATCACGCTGGACATCGCGGTGTTGCCCTTGCCCACGGCCGCCCTGTCCGCCCTGCCGGAGGAACTGTGCTGGAACACGACCGGCCTCGTGACCGCCGTCCCCAACCCCGGCTCGACCGTCACCGGCTGGGACCTCCCCTCCGGAACAACCGCCATCAACCAGGCGGGCCCCGGCCTCTACGTTGCCCAACTCGAAGGCGCCAACGGCTGCACCTCCACGGCCTCACTGGCGGTGAACCAACTCCCGCCCATCGACTGGACCCTCGACGGCCCCCTTGGGGAGTGCAAGAACGCTCCGACCGCCCTGACCGTCGCCGGCAACCACGAGACCGCCACCTGGTCGACCGGCACCACGGGCAACCTGCTGGAACTGACCGCCGCGGACGGCCCCGGCCCTTTCGAGGTCACGGTCAGCCTCGGCGGGTGCACCGAGTCGGCACAAACCACCGTCGAATGGTGGCCGGTGCCCGTCATCGGCCCCTTGCCCGACACCGTCATCCACTGCGTGCTCGACCAGCCAGAGGTGTGGAGCTGGCCTTCGCAGGCCGATGCCCCCGTCGGCTGGTGGGTGTGGACGGTGAACCAGGACGTCGTACCCGGCGGCCCCGCGTGGGACACGGAAGGCGACTACACCATCCGCATCTTCGACAGCATGACCGGTTGTGAAGACACCGCCAACGTGGTCGTGGACGTGTGGCCCAACCTCGATGTCGCGGCGGCGCCGATGCAAGGCATCGTCTGCTGGGGTGAGGAAACCGAGGTCATCGGAGAGCTTCAGGCCGTGGAAGGCACCAATCTGGACGAGATCCCCTACACCCTGTCCTGGTCCGATCCCGACATCGAGGGCCTCAACCCGACCGTCCCCGCCGGCACGTACCTCCTGACTGCGGAGAATGCCTGCGGCATCGCCGTCGACGTGGTCGAGGTGACCCAGGAATACTGCGGCTGCGACATGTGGGTGCCGACCGCCTTCACCCCCGACAACGACGGGGTCAACGATGGATTCCGCGTGGAGACCAACTGTCCTGAACTGGACGAATACCGGTTCGAGGTGTTCGACCGCTGGGGCGAACTCATCTGGTCCACGGACGACCCTGACGCCCCGTGGGTCGGCCAAAGTGTCGGCGGCAAGGCCATGAGCGGGAACCACTTCATCCCCGACGGCGTGTACGCATACCGCCTGTTCTGGAAATACGGCAAGCTGGGCATCCCCGTCATCGAGGAGCGCACCGGTCACATCCACATCCTCCGCTGATCCCCGAGGCACCGGGGCGCCCCCTTCACGCCGGGGACCGAACCCGGCCGCGGCCAAGCGGTTATCTTCGCCGACCGCACAGCGGACCTGCATGGAATCACAACGTCAATTCGACCTCATCGTGGTGGGCGGCGGCATCGTCGGCGCCGCGGCCCTGCTCAAACTGCAGCGCCGCCACCCCAACGCCAAGATTGCCCTCCTCGAAAAGGAAGCCATCCTCAGCGACCACCAGACGGGCCACAACAGCGGCGTGATCCACAGTGGCCTGTACTACCCACCCGGCAGCCTCAAGGCCATCAACTGCGTCAAGGGACGCCATGAACTCGTCGCCTTCGCCAAGGAATACGGCGTCGACCACGATGTCTGCGGCAAGGTCGTCGCCGCCGCCACCGCGGACGAGCTCCCCATGCTCGAGAAGATCCACGGGATCGGCATGCAGAACGAGATCGAGGGACTCGAGCGCATCGACGGCCATGCCGTGAAGGACATCGAGCCCCATTGTCGTGCGGTCGCCGGATTGTGGGTGCCCTGCACGGGCATCATCGACTTCCGGGGCGCCACACGGACCATGGCCGACGTGGCCACCGGCCTCCAACCAGACAGCGCGGTGTTCACCGGCGTCGAAGCCACCGGCTTCACCCAGGGAGAAGGCGGCGTCACCGTCCACACGAAGCAGGGCGACTTCTCCGCCAAGGGGCTCGTGGTCTGTGCCGGACTGCAGGCCGATCGGCTCGCCCGCAAGGACGGCGTCGACCTGCCGGAACGCGTCGTCGGATTCCGCGGCGATTACTACGAGCTCGAGGACCACGCCAAGCACAAGGTCCGCAACCTCATCTACCCGGTGCCGAACCCGGCCTTCCCCTTCCTCGGCGTGCACTTCACGCGGATGACCAACGGCGACATCGAATGCGGCCCCAACGCCGTCTTCACCTTCAAGCGCGAGGGCTACGGCAAGACCGACTTCAGCCTACGCGACACGGCGGAAGCGCTGGGGTACGGAGGCACGTGGAAGCTGTTCTTCAAGAACATGTCCTTCGGGATCAACGAATACCGCCGCGCCTTCTCCAAGCGGCTCTTCCTCAAGACGCTCCAGCGCCTCGTCCCCTCCCTCGAGATGGACGACCTGCGCGTCGGCCGCAGCGGTGTGCGGGCCCTCCTGCTCCGGCCGGACGGCGACACCAAGGATGACTTCCGCATCATCGCCCAGGGCCGCAGTGTCCACGTGCTGAACGCCCCTTCCCCGGCCGCCACGGCCTCCCTGGCCATCGGCGACCACATCGCCGACGCCGTGGAAAAGCAGGGGCTCCTGTCCTGACCCCGGTCCCGCCTGCGGACATCCCACCCCCTATCTTGAGCGGACATGGGATTGAAGCGCATTCGCAAGGAGTACACGGACAAGGCCGTCCGCATGGGATGGATGATGTACGATTGGGCCAACGGCGCCTACTTCCTCGTCATCACCACGGCCATCTTCCCCATCTTCTACAACGCCGTGACCACCACGGAAGG
>JBMYZR010000070.1:0-9705 GCA_049610565.1 Flavobacteriales bacterium
TGGCCTGCCCACCGGAAGCCGAAACCTCGACGGGGAATTCTCCGAGCCCGGGAGCATCGCCACGTACCACATCAACAACACGTTTGGCGGTGGTGAAGCTCACCACACCGTGCTGTCTTCCAGCTCGACGGACCTCTACCGCATCTCGCCTTGGCGGGGCGACACTCCCGAAACCTGGCACATGGGAACCGCCATCCGCTGCATCAAGAACTGACCCCATCAGTCGATCTTTCCGTGCGGTGCGTGAAGGACTGAGGGGGTGGTGGACCGCGGGGAGCGGGGCTGCGGCGCGGTGGCGTAGATTGACGGCATGACGCTGGAGCAGTTCCTTTCGATGTTCGAGGCGATGCCGGCCTGGCAAAAGCTGGGGTGGATCGTCCTCTGCATGTCGGCCAACCTGATCGTGGAGTCCGTGCGCCCCCTGTTCAGCGGGGGCTTCCGCAGCTGGGCGCACACCCGGACCAACCTCACCTTCCTGGCCACCACCATGGCGATCAACGTGGCCTTCGGGGCGGCGGCCGTGGGGCTGTTCGAATGGACGGCGGCGACCGAATTCGGCTTGCTGCATTGGGTGGCCATGCCGCTTTGGCTGCAGCTGCTGGTGACGGTGATGACGCTCGACCTCATTGCCCAGTACACCGTCCACTACCTGCTGCACAACTGGAAGTGGATGTGGCGGCTGCACATGGTGCACCACAGCGACACCCACGTGGACGTGACCACCGGAACGCGCCACCACCCCATCGACTTCGTCTGCCGCGAGACCTTTGCGCTCCTCGGCGTCATCGTGACGGGGGCGCCGGTGGCGTTCTACGGGTTCTACCGCGTCGTGACCATCTTCTTCACCTACTGGAACCACAGCAACGTGGCCCTGCCGCTGGCGGTGGACAAGGCGCTGAGCTGGCTGGTGGTGACGCCCAACATGCACAAGTTCCACCACCACCACGAGGTGCCGTGGACGGACCGCAACTACGGCAACGTGCTCAGCGTGTGGGACCGCGTGTTCGGCACGTTCGTCTACGGCGACACTGCCGATGTGGTCTACGGACTGGACATCACCGATCCGGCGCAGAGCGACAGCATCAAATACCAAATGGGCTTGCCGTTCAACCGGAGCGTGCCCACGACCTCCGGGAAATGAAAACGGCCCACGAGGGGCCGGATTGAGGAAGAAGGAAGGGTCAAAAGTCAGGGGAAACAGAGGTCAACGTCGTTCGATCACAGGGCCGGCAGACAGCCACATGATGGCGAAGAAGAAGGCATAGATCGCGAGCGATTCGAAAGGCGACGGGACATGGGTCACCCCCGCCATCTTGCGGAACTGCAAGAAGAGGAAGACCGCATTGAAGAGGGCGGTTCCTGCCAGCGCACCCAGCGCGGTCGACGTCAGTTTTTTCTTTCTCCTCGGAGACATGGTGACAGGAAAAGTACCGAGGCTTCTCAGTCCTGACAATGACATCCGTCACCACCCGAAGACATCAGAACATTTCCCCCAGTCCTTCCTGTGTAACCCAAGGCACTCCGGAACATTCTCACACAGCCCATCCGTAAATTGGAGTCATGAACCTTTCCCGTCTTGGCGCGATGGCCCTGCTCCTTGGTTTGTGGACCTCTCCGGGGGTCGGGCAAGCGCAATCCGGTCCCGCCACACAGTTCCAGCTGTTCGGACACATGACCTCCACCATCGAGGAATCGGACGGCGACCGCTTCAGCGAATTCAGCTTGGGAGAGCATGACCTGTTTGTCACCAGCCAATTCAGTCCCCGGATCTCCTTCCTTGGAGAAATCTTGGTCGGACCGCTTGGGTCTTCCGGTCACGGCATGGCCGACTACAAAGTCAGCATTGAACGGTCCAGGGTCAAATACGACGTTCGCAACTGGCTCAGCGTGATCATCGGCAAGATGCACAGTCCGGTCAACTACTGGAACGACGTCTACCACCACGGGCGCCTCTTCTTCCCCACCATCGACCGTCCCCGGTCATTCGGAACCCACATTCCCATCCACACGCTGGGCCTGAGGCTGCAGGGCCAGAACATCGGCAAACTCAAATTCGGCTACGACCTCGTGATCGGAAACGGCATGAGCTCCAGCGATGTCGTTGACAACAACTTCCAGAAGTCCATCACCGCCGCGGTGCACATCAAGCCCGAAAAGCAAATGCGGGTCAACCTCAGCGCCTACCGGGACGTGATCTTTTCCAACATGGTCGGTGCCCACGCCGGGCACTCAAGCGGCAATCACTACATGATGGGCGAAGACGGGTGGTATCCAGTCGACCTCGATTACGAGTTGTATTGCTTCAGCCTTTGGAGGAAATGGAAACAGTGGGAAGTGCTGCTGGAGGGGACCTTCAACCGGAGCGGGCTCGCCGCCAGCAATGACCCGGAGCTCATTGCGGGCCTGCCCACCGAGAAATCCGCCAACACCACCGCTTTCGTCTATGCAGGACACAAAGTGGGCAAGCGAGGCCAGCTCTATGTCTTGGCGGACCGCTGCCGGACTCAGGACGTGGACCTGCACCTGAAGTCGAACGACCAACTGAAATACGGCATCGGCTGGCAACACTGGTTCACTCCCTTCGTGAAGGCGCAGGTTCAATTGGAGCGCTACACGGGTCGGGACGGATTCGAAATGCCGGCCGACGACAAACTCGAAGCGAAGTTCCGCATCGCCTATTGCATGCAGTGATGCGGACGATTCTGTTGACATTCGCCCTCCTGTGGGCGCAAGGGAGCTTCGCACAAGACCCGGTGGTCGTGGCCAATGGCACGGGCCAGACGAACTGGACCGAAGGTCAGATCATGGCCGTGTTCAACGGAGAGCGGACCATCTGGCCCAGCGGACTCCCGGCCGTGGTGGTCTTGCCGGCCAGCGAGAGCGAATCCTTCGAAAAAACGGCCGGCTGGTGCTTTGATACGGACGGGTTCGAGTACCAGAAACACTGGCTCTCCCTCGTCTTCCAAGGCCGAACGGCACCTCCGGTGTTCGTGGATTCAGAGCAGGAAGTCCTGGAGTACGTGGAAGAACACCCCGGTGCCATCGGCCTTCTGCATGCCGCCGAAGCCCCGTCCAACCTCAGGTTGCGCCTGAAATGATCCGATTCAACACCCTCGTCGGCCGCGTCTGGGGGCCCTTTCTCCTGCTGTCCTTGGCGTTCATGACGCTGATCGGGGTGTACGTCCCGAAGCAACAGCGGGCCGCCCTGCTCGAATTTCAAAGGCAGGAGCTCACCGTAATGGCCAACACCATCGCTCGGACCATGGCCATCGCCGCAGAGCGGGATCAACTGCTGGACATTCCGCGCTATTTCTCGGTCATTCAAGATCAAAGCAGCATCGCATACAGCGCCCTGCAATTCGAGGGGGACACCACGCTCATCACGAGCCCACCGGGCATGAAGCGGACCCTGTTCGAGCAGGACGACCCCCTGCTCGTTCAAGTGCCCTTCCGCGGCGGGCGCATCAAGGGCACGGTCTACGTCAAAGGATCCGGCTCTTACTCGGCGGCGCAGGCGAGCGAACTCAACCTCCCCCTTCAAATCGCACTGGCTTTGATCGCCTTGACCGTGGGCGGCCTGTATTTCTTTCTGCTCGCCCGCGTCTCGAGACCCCTTCAAGCCCTGCGCAAGACCGCCGAAACCCTTCGGCGCGGTCAATTGGACCAACCCGTAGACACCCAACCCCGGATTGCTGAGGTGCGCGCCCTGAACCTCGCCCTCGAAAGGCTCCGCAGTGGCTTGAAGGAACAACGGGAGACCAATGAGCTGCTGACGCAGGGCATGGAAGTTGAAATCCGCCGACAGACCAAGGACCTGCGCAAAACCCTGGACGAGCTGAAGGACAGCCGGAACCTGTTTGGCAGCGTCATTGAGTCCGCCCTCGACGCAGTGATCCTCGCAGACGGAAAGTCGAGGATCATCGAATGGAACCGCAAAGCCGAAATCATCTTCGGGTGGACGCGCGAAGAGGCCATCGGCAAATTGCTCAGCGACCTCATCATCCCCCATCAACACAGGGAGGGGCACCTGTCAGGGATGGACAAATACCACGCCACAGGCCATGGCCCCGTCCTCAACAACACCATTGAAATCCAAGCCCTTCGCCGCAATGGAGAGCTGTTCGACATCGAGCTCTACATCACCGACGTGAAGGTGGACAACGAGATCATCTTCTCAAGCTTCATCCGGGACATCACCGAGTCCAAAAAGATGCAGGTGGACCTCGATCAGGAGCGGACCCTGAGCGCGAGCCTCTTGAATGGTCTGCCCCTCATGTGCAGCCTCAAGAACGAAGACCTTGAGTTCACCTTCATCAACGACATGGCCTGCAAGGTGCTCGGCAGGGAGCGCGAAGAGCTGCTCGGCAAGCAGGAAAAAGAGGTCTTCGAAGAGGACTGGGTGGAAGACTCCATCGCCTTGGACCGCGCAGGCTACGAAGGCAAGGAAGTACCGGTCAGGGAGCGGGTCTTCATGGTCGATGGCCGGGAGGAGAAATATGTCATCGGTCGTTACCAATTTTCCATCGGGGAGACCAAGCCCATCCGCTACCTCTTGACTTACGGCTTCAACGTCACCCAACTGAAGCAAGTCCAGGCGGAACTCGAGCAGGCCCTGAAAACCAAGGATGAGTTCCTCGCCACGGTCTCCCACGAGATCCGGACGCCCCTGCACAGCATCATCGTGCTCGCCAACCTGCTCAACGAAGGGGAACGAGAAAATGAAACCGAGCAGTTCGCCGAGAACATCCACACCTCTTCCCAGCATTTGCTCGAGCTGGTCAACGACATCCTCGACTTCTCCAAGGCGGAAGCCGGTCAATTGAAGCTGAATCCCCAGCCGATGAAGCTCGACGCCTTCATCGACAACCTCAACCGCATTGACTCCGGCAAGCGCAATCCGGACGTGACCTTCGAAAAGCACGTTGAAGGGTGCGAAGGGCTCGAGGTCATGGGCGACTCCACCCGCTTGAACCAGGTCCTCAACAACCTGATATCCAACGCGTTCAAGTTCACCAAGACCGGTGAGGTGGCACTGTCGGTGGCCTGCGAGGTGGAGAACGGCATGGCCACCGCGACATGGCGCGTCCGGGACACCGGCATCGGCATCGCCGCCGAGGACATCGACCTGATCAAGGAGGCCTTCCAGCAGGCCCACTCCGGCATCGCCCGCCAATTCGGCGGAACGGGATTGGGACTCGGCATCGTGGTCCGCATCCTCAACCTCATGGACTCCGACCTGACCATTGAAAGCCGCCTCGGCGAAGGCTCGGAATTCAGCTTTACCCTCACCTTGCCCGTGATCGGCCTCAATGCGTCCAGCGTCACGGAGAAGCCCCTCGGGGAAGCCGACACAGCCGGCTTGCGCATGCTCTATGTGGAAGACATGCTCCCCAACCAGATGGTGATGAAGGCCATGTGCAAACCGTGGGCGCTGGAATTGACCATCGTCGATTCCGGACAGAAGGCCATCGCCACCGTGGACTCCGAGACTTTCGACCTCATCCTGATGGACATCCAGATGCCGGGTATGGACGGCATCGAAACCTTACAACGGATGCGGGCACAGCACGAAACGCTGCCCCCTGTCCACGCCTTCACCGCACACGGCGGCAACGACGACCAGGACAAATACCTCCAGCTCGGTTTCGACGGCGTCCTCACCAAGCCGATCACGCCGGCACAACTCGAGCAATTCCTCAAAGCCCAAGCCCATGAGCAGCAAAACCGCAGCTGAATTCGACGCTGCCTATTTCCGACAGCTGTTCGGCTCGGACGACGCGAGCTGGGCCGAATTCGTGTCCGTCTCCATCCACTCCTTTGCCGTGGCCAAGGCCGACCTCGGCGCTGCGGCCACTTCGGGCGACATGGACTCCGCCTCGAAAGTGCGCCACGCCATCGGCCCGTCCCTGACGCAATGGGGCGCCGTGACGCTCGAATCCAGCCTGCGCGCGCTCGACGTCGACAATCTGGCGGAAGACTGGGCGCCGCTCGAGCCGGAATTCGACGCCCTCATCGCCGCCCTCAAGGCACTCTGATCCGGCCGCGGCCCACCATGCAAAAAGGGGCCTCTCGGCCCCTTTTCTGCTTGATTTGCTGACGTTCCGCCTCAGGCCATGCGGGCCTTCAGTTCGCCGTCAATGGCGTCGAGGAACTCCTCGGTGGTAAGCCAGTGATCGTCGGTCATCGCCTTCTCGTGGATGAGCAGGGCGAGGTCCTTGGTCATGCGGCCGCTCTCGACCACGTCGATGCACACCTGCTCCAGGGTCTGGGCGAAGTTGCGCAGGGCGTCGTTGCCGTCCAGCTTTCCGCGGAAGTCGAGACCGCGGGTCCAGGCGAAGATGCTCGCGATGGGGTTGGTGGACGTCTTCTTGCCTTGCTGGTGCTGGCGGTAGTGGCGGGTCACGGTGCCGTGGGCGGCCTCGGCCTCCATGGTCTTGCCGTCGGGCGTCACGAGGGTGGACGTCATCAAGCCGAGGGAGCCGAAGCCCTGGGCCACGGTGTCGGACTGCACGTCGCCGTCGTAGTTCTTGCAGGCCCACACGAAGCCGCCGTTCCACTTCATGGCCGCAGCGACCATGTCGTCGATGAGGCGGTGCTCATACGTGATGCCAGCGGCGTCGAACTGATCCTTGAACTCGTTGTCGAACACCTCCTGGAAGATGTCCTTGAAACGACCGTCGTAGGCCTTGAGGATGGTGTTCTTCGTGGAGAGGTACAGCGGCCACCCCTTGGACAGGGCCTGGTTCATGCAGCTGCGGGCGAAGCCGTAGATGCTCTCGTCCGTGTTGTACATGCTCATGGCGACACCGCCCTCGCCCTCGAAGTTGTAGACCTCCCACTCAGTGGGTTCGCCACCGCCTTCGGGGATGAAGGTCATGGTCAACTTGCCCTTGCCTTGGATGACGGCATCGGTGGCTTTGTACTGGTCACCGAAGGCGTGACGGCCGATGCAGATCGGCTGCGTCCAACCCGGCACCAGGCGCGGGACGTTCTTCATGATGATGGGCTCGCGGAAGACGGTGCCACCGATGATGTTGCGGAGCGTGCCGTTGGGGCTGCGCCACATCTTCTTCAGGCCGAACTCCTCCACGCGCTGCTCGTCCGGCGTGATGGTCGCGCACTTGATGCCGACGCTGTGCTTCTTGATCGCTTCGGCGGCGTCGACCGTGATCTGGTCGTCCGTCTCGTCGCGCTTCTCGATGCCGAGGTCGTAGTAGAGCAACTCGATGTCGAGGTACGGCAGGATGAGCCGGTCCTTGATGAATTGCCAGATGATGCGGGTCATCTCATCGCCGTCGAGCTCGACGACAGGGTTGTGGACCTTGATCTTTTCCATGGTCAATGCGGTGTTGGTCCGCCTCCCGGTGTCGGAAGGACGGGGCGCGAAAGTACTGCCGGCCCGAGGGGCCGGTCAAATCGTGTCCTCAAGACACGAGACGGCGGACGTTGCCGGGAGCTCAGGCGAGCTCGCGCTCGCTGAAGTAGAAGCTGCCCTCGATGGCGGCGTTCTCGTCGCTGTCGCTGCCGTGGACGGCGTTGGCGGCGATGCTCTCCGCGAAGTCGGCGCGGATGGTGCCGGGCGCGGCCTCAGCCGGGTTGGTGGCCCCGATCAGGGTGCGGAAGTCGGCCACAGCGTTGTCCTTCTCGAGGATGGCGGCCACAATGGGACCGCTGCTCATGTACTCGGTGAGCTCGCCGAAGAAAGGACGCTCGCTGTGCACGGCGTAGAAGGCCTGGGCATCGGCGAGGCTGAGTTGGGTCCACTTCATCGCCTTGATGGTGAATCCGGCTTCGATGATGCGGTCGATGATCTTTCCAGTGTTGCCGGCGCCGGTGGCGTCGGGCTTGATCATGGTAAACGTGCGGTTGGTGGCCATGCTCTTTGATGTTGAGGGTGTGCGCTTTCGCGCCGCAAAAATAGCGCAGGGCTGGCCATTCCGCGCCGTGGGCGAATTTTGGTCCATGTCAGCCCGTGGAACCTCCTCCCTCCCCGCTCGCCTCTGCACCTGCCTCGTGACCGCCTCGCTGGCGCTCTTGCCGGCCTTGGCCTTGGCTCAGCCCATCCAGACCTGGCGACTCGGACCGGACACCGACACGGAGGCCACACCGCTCGGAGGCATCGTGCTGTCGGGCGGTGCCGGGGAAGTCGACCCCGCCATGCAGTGGTTCCTCCAACGGGCTGGCGGCGGCGACGTGCTCATTCTCCGGGTGAGCGGATCGGACGGGTACCAGGACTACTTCTACAACGAGCTCGGGGTCGATGTCGCCAGCGTGGAGACCATCAAATTCACGGCACCTTCGGCCGCCTCTGCCGACTATGTCGTCCAGCGCATTGCCGAAGCCGAAGCCGTCTGGCTCGCCGGCGGCGACCAGAGCCACTACGTCGACTACTGGCAAGGCACACCCGTCGAGGATGGACTCCACGCACTCGTGGCCCGGGGCGGCGCCATCGGCGGCATCTCGGCGGGCATGGCCGTCCTCGGTGGCGGCTACTTCGCGGCAGGCAACGGCACGGTCTACAGCGACGAAGCCCTCGCCGACCCCTATGATGAGGACGTGGACGTCCGCCACGGGGATTTCCTCGAACTGCCCCACCTCTCCAACACGATCACCGACACCCACTTCGACGATCCGGACCGCCGCGGCCGGCTGTTGACCTTCCTCGCCCGGCTCTCGGTGGACCATGGCGTCGAACTGCCCCGCGCGATCGCCTGCGAGGAATACACCGCCGTCGGCATCCAACCTGACGGCCTGGCCCGGGTGTGGGGCGAGTGGCCAGACTACGGGGACTACGCTTACTTCGTGCGGCCCGGCTGCACGGAGCTCATGAGCGGCAGTGGTCCCGTTCCCGACCTCTGTGTCGCCGGCGCGCCGCTCACCTGGGGCCTCTCTCCCGCCGCCGCCGGTAACGACGATGGACAAGGTGGCCTCATCGCCGCCAAAGTGCCTGGCGGATACAACGGCCCCGTCGCCTTCGACCTCAACAGCTGGCTCCCAGTGGACGACGCCGAGTGGGAACGCTGGACCGCAGACGGAGAAGGCGGATTCCACACCGGTCCGTTGCCCCCGACCGAAGCCCCCGAAGCCGTCACAGGTTGCGGACTGGACCTGACCGGCGTGACGCCCCCCCTCACCGACACCGGCTCAGCGCCGGCCTTGACCCTGCTCCGCTCCCGCCCCGATCATTGGCTCCTTCAAAGCCGCCATCCCGAACCCGCAGAGGGCGCGCTCTACACCAGCGATGGCCACCTCATCGGCCGCCCCATGATCGAACCGGGCACCCAACCCCTGCCCCGGCCTGCCGGCGTCCGCGGTACGTTGCTCCTGCGGGTGGGCGCTGACGCCCTGCGGCTTCCGTCCCTCCGCTGAGCCGTATTTTTGGGGACATGACCGGAAACCCGACCCACCGCCCCGCCTCCTCCGCCGAGGCCATGGACATGGAGAACCGCTACGGCGCCCACAACTACCACCCCCTCCCGGTGGTGCTGGACAAGGCCGATGGCGTCTACTGCTGGGACATCGAGGGCAAGCGGTACTATGATTTCCTGAGCGCATACAGCGCCGTCAACCAGGGACACGGTCACCCCCGCATCGTGGGCGCGATGACGGAGCAGGCCGAGAAGCTCACGCTCACGTCCCGCGCCTTCTACAACAGCGTGCTCGGCCCCTACGAGAAGTATGTCACCGAGTATTTCGGCTACGACA
>JBMYZR010000071.1:0-9702 GCA_049610565.1 Flavobacteriales bacterium
GGCGCCCGTGGCGGCGGTGTAGTTGCCTCCGAGTTGGATGACATAGCAGGTGAGCGCCACGAACATGATGTTGGCCAGCAGCATCATGGCCATGTTGGGTTCTGCGCTGAAGCAGACGCCGGTGGGCATTTCGGTCAATCCCACGTAGTAGCCGCTGCTGATGACCATGAAGGTGACGAATCCCGTCACGAAGGGAAGAAGATGTTTCATTGAACAGTAAGGTGTGCGGCCAATGTCCCGTTTTTGGTGGGTGTACTGTCTTGTCTTCCAGTGTGTTGTCAACGCTTTGTTGTGGGGTGGGTTGTTTTGTGTGCGTGTGGCTGCAGGAGGGTCAACAAAGCCGGTGTTCTGTTCCGCTTTGATTGGTTTCTGTTCCTGATTTTAAGTGTTTCATTCAACAAAAAAGAAGGTTTGTGGTCAGTCAGGAGTTGGTGATGGGTGTCCCGCTGAGTGGGGGCTGTTCATGGTTCCCATCGGGAGCCTGACCCTCCCCTTAATTTTGGCGCTCCCCAGTTCGGATGGGGGACAAAACGAAAAAAACAGTGGGCGACAACGCAGAGGGGAAGACCGAAAGCCGACAGGTTTCGCTGACGTCCGCTTGGATGTTCAAGCTCAAGCGGAGTGCGCCCGTTGTTGGGCAGTGGATGCCCGAGGCGCTGAAACGCAGGGTTCACAGGGCGAGATACCGCCGTCGGATCGGACAGGCCTGGGCGGCGCGTGGGGACAATCCAGTGCGGATGCCCGATGCCCACCGCGTCGATTTCATGGTGGCCGGAACCCAGAAGGCGGGGACGTCGGCCTTGATGGACTTGTTCAGCCAACACGAGCGGGTGGTGGTGCCCGTGCTGAAGGAGCCCCACTTTTTTGACAACGATGGGTTTTTCGGATCGGACGACATTCCCGTGCCGGAATACCACGACGCGTTTCCCTGGGAGGGGAAGGACAAGCTGTACGGCGAGGGCACGCCTCGGAACATGTTCGCACGCCGCTGCGTGGAACGGATTCACCGGTACAACCCGGACATGCGGCTCATTTGCATTCTCCGGGATCCGGTCGAACGCGCATTTTCCGCCTGGAACATGAACCACGGGATGGTGGAGGAGCGGGACTTCGCAACCCTCATCGAATGGGAGCGCCATGCCGTGGCCGAACACGGTCCGCTACAGCGGGGATTCGTGAATTACCTGTCCCGCGGGATGTACGCCCATCAGGTCCGTCACCTCCGGAAGCATTTCCCTAAGGAACAGCTGTGCTTCATCCGCTACCGCGAATTCCGGGAGGACAATGAGGCGGTCTTCAAAACGGTCTGCCGGTTTCTCGGTTTGCCTGCGGATGTGCCGGGGATCCAACTCAAGCAGAGCAATGTTTACCGCTATGATTCTGCATTGGACCTGGAGACGGAGGGCGCATTGAGGGCGTGGTTCCGCCCGGAGGTGGAAGATCTCGAAGGCCTTCTGGGGTGGGACCTCTCCGACTGGAAGTAAGGGCGCGGATCCGGGTGCGGACCCGGGCTGGGTCCGGCGTTGGGTTCAGGCAAAGTGAATGTGCGGATGGCGCATCGAGAACTGCGCCAGTGCGTCGAGGTGACGACTGGTGTGCAGGGCCGTGATGGGGCCGAGTCGATCCGGTTTGTGCCGGGGGAGCCCTGGGTGATGCGCGGCATCCGGCTCGGGAAGGTGCGCGGCCAGGACATCGGGCAGGGACTGGAGTCCTTCCAGTTCGTGGGCGGTGAGGGGGTGTTCTGACCAGAAGTAATGGAAGCCCGCGGTGTGGCCCGTGTTGGTCCGGTTCGGCATCGGGTCGATCGGTGCCCCCGAGAAGGACCGGACGAGGTGGAGTCCGGCTTGGAATCCACTCACGGCGGGAACGATGTGGGAGCTGATGAACGAGGCGCCTCCGCGCAGGGCGATCTCCACCAGGGTGGCTTCGTTGGAGGCCGTGAGCATCAACTCTGCATGGGTGATGCCGTTTTCGACACCGCTGCGTTCTACGTAAGTGCGGACGACGCTGTCGAGGGCGCTGTGGGCCGGATTCTCCGAATCGTACGGACGGTAGGTGGCCTTGGCCGGAATCCCCCTTGCCCCCGCGAAATCTTGGCGTTCCCCGATGGCGAGGGTGCGGTACTGCCCGGACACGACGCAGCCTTCCACCGGGACTTCGACCCCTTCGATGAACGATTCGACCAGGACGGATCCGGAAGCGGAAAACCGTTTGGCCTCTGAGAACATGGCGGGAAGCTGGCCGGGGTGACCAATGCCGACGCCCCGGGATCCCTGGCTGTCGGGCGGTTTGACGACGATTCGATGCCCGGTGCTCGTCCAGAATGCATCGAGTTCAGCCACGTCGCTGACCTGTTGCCAGCGGGGGGTGGCGAGGCCGCAGGATTGTCCGTGGGCCCGCATGGCCCGTTTGTCGGTGAACCGGCTGACGACCTCGGTGGGAAGGTGGGGGCGGCCCATCCGCTCGTGTAGCGCGTGAATGGTGGCGATGGGCAGGTCCGTCTGGTCCGTGACGAAGAAGTCGATGCCGACCTCGCGGGCATGGGCATGCAGGGCGTCGACATCGCGGACGTCGATGTAGGCGGTCCGGTGCGGTCCAGTCAGCAACGGGTAAGGTCCGCGGGGTGAGAAGACGACGACCTCGTGCCCTTCTTGGAGGAGGACATCGAGCAGCGGCTTTTGAAACGCACTCGCCCCAAGCAGTCCGACTGTGCTCATGCTTCCTTCGCGGGGTTGCCGTAGGCTTTGACACCGTCGCCGAAATCGCGGACGATGATGCTGCCGGCACCGAACACATTGCCCGAGCCCAACGTGATGCGGCTGCTGACGACGGTTCCGGTTCCGAGGAAATTCGAATGGCCCATCTCCACGAATCCACTGAGCGTGGTGCTCGGGGCCAGGAAATTGTTGGGGCCGAGCCTGCAGTCGTGGGAGACGGTGGTCCGGAGGTTGAGCACATTGTGTGGACCCAACTGAACCTGGCGATCCAGGATGGTGCCCGGGTAGAGGACGCACCCGGGGCCCACGGTGGCCGAAGGGGAGAGGATGCACCCCTCACCGATGAGGGTCGCCCAGGGCCAGTCGGCCCCGGTCTCGGCCAGGGAGGCCCGGAATCCGAAATGCTTGAACCCGATGCCGAGGATGACCTCGTGGATGTCGCCGGCGTCCAGTGCCGCGGGAACTGCGTCCATGCCACCGAGCACGGTGTGCTCCCCAATCCGGGATCCCGGTTCGCAGGTGTCATCAAAGAAGACCATGCGGTCGACACCGTGCGACACCCGCGCGATTTCTGCAATCTGTTGACCCAGCTCGCCCGCCCCGAGGATGCCCAACACTCCGTTCGCCATGGCAGAAAGTTAGGTTAACTTGACCTGTAGAATCGAAGGGTCTTGGACGGGGAACTGAAATTCAATCTGGCCGACTACGGTGAGGAGGCCCTTGGGCACCTCGAGCGGGCCGTGGGCTCCAATTGGACGTCGGGCAACGGCCATTTCACCCGGGAGGTCCACGCCTTCTTCAAGTCGGAATTCGGTCTCGACGGCCTCCTGACCCATTCGTGCACGGCGGCCCTGGAGATGATGGCTTTGCTGCTCGACCTGCAGCCCGGGGACGAGGTCATCGTGCCCAGCTTCACCTTCGTCTCGACGGCCACGGCCTTTGACCTGCACGGGGCCCGGTTGGTGTTTGCCGATTCAGACCCGGAGTACCCCCACCTCTCCTTGGACAGCATCCAGGCCAAGGTGACCGAGCGGACCAAGGCGGTTTGTGTGGTGCATTACGCCGGTGCTGCCCACGAGATCGAGGCCATCCGGGATTGGCTTGATCCGAGGGGGATTGTCCTCCTCGAAGACGCGGCCCAGGCGGTCGGGTCGACCTGTGCTTCGTCCACGGGCGAGCGCATTCCGTTGGGCCGATGGGGGGCGGCGTCTTCCATGTCGTTCCACGAGACCAAGAACGTGGCCTGCGGTCAGGGCGGTGCGCTGTTCATCCAGCGGGAGGATTGGAAGGAACGGTCGATGGCCCTGTGGGAAAAGGGCACGAACCGCCAGGCCTTCTTCCAGGGGTTGGTGGACAAATACGGCTGGGTGGACAAGGGGTCCAGTTTCCTCGCCAGTGACATCACCGCCGCCCTGCTGCACTCCCAGTTGTTGCGGTGGAAGGACATTCACGAGCGCCGGATGGCCATCTGGCATCGGTATGACGCTGCGCTTCGGCCCCTGGAGGCGGAGGGACGGATGGCTTGCATGCGCATTCCGCCCGGTTCTGATCACAATGCCCACATGTATTACCTCCTCCTTCCCGGATTCGAGGCGCGTGCGGCACTCATGAAGCACTTGAAGTCCCAGGGCATCCAGAGCACCTTTCATTACCAGTCCCTTCACCGCAGCCCGTATGTCCTGCGCACGATGGGGGAGCAGCCCGATTGCCCCCATTCCGATCGATACAGCGATGGATTGTTGCGCTTGCCGCTTCACCTCAAAATGGGGGACGCCGATGTCGACCGTGTGATCGACGGAGTGCGGGGTTTCTTCACGGCATGAGGGTCTACCATTTTGCCCATGCCCACCCGAGCGTGGAGGCGTTCCGGGCGTTGTGTACCGGGCGGGAAGAGGATCACCGTTGGTGGATGGCGGAGGACGCCTCGGCACCCTCCGGAGAGGAGGCGAGGCCGGACGTGATTGTGGTCCACCGCATGAAGCGTCCCGTGTCCGACTGGCTGCAGCGTTTCCCGGATGTTCCGGTGGTCTGGGTGGCGTGGGGAGACGACTATTACCGGGCCTTTCCCGGGCTGATGTCACAGGTGCATTCGCCGCGGACCCGCAGGTTGGCCCTGCTCATCGGCAAGCTGTCGGTGACATTCCCGGGGCTCGGCAGGGCGTTGATGAATGGAGGGGGCTCTGGCGGTTCGAATCCGGAGCACTGGATCCCGCGCGTGCATGCCGCGTCCACGCTCCTGGGGTCGGCCTTTCCAGCGTTGCCCCATCTGCCCCCGGGTGCGCAGATGTTGCACAGCTGGTACAATGCGTTTGACTACACCCGGCATGAGGGGCTCAAGGCCAACGTCCGCGCGGAGGCGGTGATCCTCGGCAACAGTGCCGGGATTGCCGGCAATCACCTCGATGGCATGCATTGGCTCAGCAGAACCACGACGAAGCAGGAGATCAGGCCGGTGTTCGTCTATGGGTCCAAACGGGTCCGGTGGGCGCTCGATCGGCTGGGGCGTTGGCGTTTCGGTGCGCGGTGGAATCCGTTGCAAACGCGCATGTCAAAAGAGGATTACCTGGAGTGGATGTGTGGGGCGTTTGCCATCGTGATTCCGGCGCGCCGGTCCGTGTCAGCCGGGACCCTGTTCCTGTCGTTGTGGATGGGCCAGAAAGTGGTGATGCACCCGCTGAACCCCTTGTTCCAGGCGATGCGAGACAAGGGATTTGTGGTCTTCAACATGGAGGAGATGGGCGATGCGGGGTGGGCGGAACCGCTCCCTGACGCAGACCTCGAAACCAACCGCAGGCTGTTGCGCACCCATTACGCGGAGGAGGCCATCCACCAGTCCATGGACGCCTATTTCGCTTCCCTGAGGGGAGGTCATTCCGGATAAGCGGGGTGGACCAGGCCGGCTTCCACGAACCAGTCCGGTCCGACTTTCTCCATGGTGAAATTCAACGCGTAGGGAACGCATTGGGGTTCGAGCACAAAAAAGACTTCGCCCTTAAAGGGACCTGCGCTGCCTGAGAGTTTCCAGTCCTGGGTGATGACGGTGGGCGCAAACAGCATGGGGGTGTAGACCTTGTCGAACGGCTCCCATCCCGGCATGGACACCGGCGACTCGACCAACGCGGAGGCAGGACGGAGGGTCGTGTCGGTCCATGTCACGCTGAACTTGCCCATGTAGCCGCGGTCCGACAGCGCGGAGATCACGTAGGATCCCTCGGGGATGTCCACTTCGATGGCGGTGCGCACGGTGCTGTCCGATGCCGCGGTGGCCGAGACGCGGACATCAAAGCCCGCCGGCAGGGGCAGGCCGGGCCGTGCGTCATGTGGCAGTTCCACGCTCTCCACCGGAGGGGCTGAGGAAGGGGAATCCGCGTCGGGCGCGTCGGGCTCGTCGGGCGCGTCTCCGGATTGACACGCTGCGGCACTGGCCATGACGGCCGACAGAACAAGGAGCCAGAGGCCTGATTGCATGGGGCGAACGTAACGACTGACCGACAAAAAAACACCCCGCCGGAGCGGGGGCCTTGCGCGACAGGATGTGGGCATGTGCATGCCCATGTCATGTGGCGTTCTACCTTCCTGCCATGCACACAACGGATTTGGGGAGCGGAATGTGGGGGTGGGGAATGGCCTTGTTGCTGGTCGTGTTGGCCGGGTGTCACTCCGATCCGAGGGACGCCGGTCCGCGCAGTGTGGAGGGGTGGCAGTTTCAGGACACGACGGAGCAATGGAGGCCGGCTGAGGTGCCGGGATGCATCCACACCGATTTGCTTGCGCACGGCATCATTGAGTCCCCGTTTTTGCAACGGAACGAGGAAGACGTCCAATGGATCGAGGACCGGGACTGGACCTACCGGACCGTGTTGACCCCTCCGCGGGGTGAAGGGGACTGGGCGCTCGAATTCAAGGGGCTGGACACCTACGCCGAGGTGAGCGTGAATGGGAGTGAAGTGCTGCGGGCCGACAACATGCACCGGTCCTGGCGGATTCCGATGGGCCGCCTCGGGCTGACGGGACGGGACACACTGCAGGTCCGGTTCGAGAGCCCGGTGCGGCGGGGGCAGGCGCTCTTGGACGCCTCGCCTTGGCCGGTTCCAGCGAGCAATGAAGCCAGGCCCATTGGCCAGCAAACGAGCGCCATGTCCCGCAAGGCGATGTACCACTTCGGCTGGGATTGGGGACCGAGGCTGGTGACCAGTGGAATCTGGAAGCCCGTCCAATGGGTGCGGACCGACCTTGAATTGCCGCCCTTTCGCCTGATGCCGGTGTCCATTGATTCTTCGCGGGCGGAGTACCGGATCGAATGGGATGCCCCGGTGCAAGGCCTGACGGCCACATTGAGTCGGGAAGGTTCTTCCGTTTCGATGGAGTGGACCCAGATCGCGCCCAACGTTCAGCGGATGGTCATCCAAAGCCCTGCATTGTGGTGGCCCAATGGGCTGGGTGAACAGCCTCTGTACACGCTGAATTTCGAGGACGAGCACGGCAGAACGCGGAATTGGCGCTTTGGTGTGCGCACCGTGGAGTGGAATCGATCCCCGGATGCCTTCGGCAACGCCATGCAGTGTGTGGTCAACGGAATCCCCGTTCAGGTTCGGGGCGCCAATGTGATTCCTCCGGACTTCTTCCCTGTGCGGGCCGAGCGCCAATGGAATCGGGTGGTGGACGATGCCGTCGAGGCCCACATGAACATGCTCCGCGTATGGGGCGGCGCCCACTATGGCGATGAGGCTTTCTATGACCTGTGTGACGAGCGAGGATTGCTGGTCTGGCAGGACTTCATGAACGCCTGCGCCATGGTGCCCGGTGACGTGGCGTGGCGGGACAATTTCCTGGCGGAAGCCGAGGAGCAGGTGGTCCGCCTGCGGAACCGCACATCGCTGGCCATCTGGGCCGGAAACAACGAGTCGGAGAAGGCCTGGCGCGATTGGGGTTGGCAGGACCTTTACGGCCTGCATGGGGCCGATTCGGTGGCCGTGGAGCAGGCCTACCGGTCGGTGTTCGAGGTGGCGTTGCCGGAGCTGGTTCTCCGCCTTGGTGGCGGCGAATACCAGCCGTCCTCACCGCACAATTTGGACCCGGAACGGCCCCGGGAATCCGGTGACCAGCACGATTGGGGCGTGTGGTTCGGCAAGACCGGATTCGAATATTACTCGGAGGAGGCCGGGCGGTTTGCCAGTGAATTCGGCTTGCAGAGTGTGCCGGACCGCCGAACCCTCGCCGAGGCCGGCGTCATCGGATTGGAGGACCAGGTGCTTCAATTCCGCCAGCGCTGCACGATGGATTGGCTCGAGCCCGGGTTTGATGGCTGGGACATGATGCGGCATTATGCGGGGTTGTATTTCTTTGATCCAGAGTCCATTGATTCCGGTTCGATCGAGGGCTGGGACAGCTTGGATGCGTGGATTTATCTGACCCAACTGACCCAGGCGGAAGGCCTGCGCCAGGCGGTGGAACGTCACCGTTGTTCTGCAGGAAGAACCTCCGGGTCGCTGTACTGGCAGTTGGACGACGTGTGGCCCACAGTCTCGTGGTCCACGGTCGACCATGCGGGACGGTGGAAGCTGGCCCACCACGCCGTGCGCCACGCCAACCAGCTCCTCCGGGTGATGCCCGACCGAGCCCAGGGCGATGCCGTGGCCTTTCGCGTCATCAACGACCGCCCTGTCGAGGCAAGGGGGGTGTTGTCGTGGGCATTGGTGACGTTGTCCGGGGACACGGTTGCTTCGGGTCGCTTTGGTTTGACGGTGGGCCCGATGACCTCGACGGCGTGGCAGGCGGATGAGGAGGTCAATGTCCTCCCCGAATCGCAGGTGTTGGCCTGGCGGTGGACATCGGAAAACGATGCCGGTGAAGTCTTCGACGAGGGCAGTCGGACGTTCCGGCCGGTCGGCGAGTTGGACTGGATGCTGTTGGGGGAGTTGGGCGTCCAAACGGACGACGAAGGGGTCACGCTGGAGACCCGGGTTCCAGTGCCGGGGGTGTGGCTGAGGAGTGCCGAAGAGGGGCGGTTCGAGGACAATGGGTTCACCCTGATGCCCGGTCGCCCGCGGACGATTCGGTTCATGGGGCCTTCGGGCGAAGTGACGTCACCCGGTGAGGTGTCGGTGGTCCACTTCGGCCAGCTTCAGGCCAGAACGCCGTGAAGGCAAGCCCCGAGGAGACCACCGAGGATGGGGCCGACGACTGGAATCCAAGCGTAGCCCCAGTCGCCATCGCGCTTGCCGGGAATGGGCAGCACGGCATGTGCGATGCGGGGCCCGAGGTCGCGTGCAGGATTGATGGCGTAGCCTGTTGGTCCGCCAAGCGCCAGGCCAATGCCGAGGACGAGCAGGGCCACAGGCAGGGCGTCGAGTGAGCCCAGGCTGTCGGTCGGGCCGGTGATGCTGAGGGCGCCGAACACGAGGACGAAGGTGCCGATGGCCTCCGTGATGAGGTTCCACATCGGGTTGCGGATGGCCGGGGCCGTGGAGAAGACGGCGAGCTTGAGGTCCGCATCCCCAGACACATCGAAGTGGGGCTTGTAGGTGAGCCAAGCGAGGCTGGAGCCGGTGAAGGCACCGAGGAATTGGGCCGCGAGATAGCCGGGGACCAGGGCAGTGTCGAATCCGCTGAAGGCGGCGAGGCCGAGGGTCACGGCGGGATTGAGGTGGCCGCTTCCGCCCAGGGCTGTGGCGGTGTACACGCCCACGAAGACGGCGATGCCCCATGCCCAGCAGATGACCAGCCAGCCGGCATCCTTGCCCTTGCTCTGGTCGAGGAGCACATTGGCCACCACGCCGCTTCCGAGGAGGAGCAGGAGGGCGGTTCCGACGAATTCAGCGATGTACGGTTCCATGATCAGGAGGTGTTGGCGGGAAGGTAACGGGTGGCCAGCTGGTTGAACGCGGCGATCTGTTGGGACATCCAGTCTTCCCCATGGTGGTGGGCCGCGGCGAGGTGCCGCGCGACAACGGGTGCGGCCGCCATGGCTGCCCGGGCGTCGAGG
>JBMYZR010000072.1:0-8629 GCA_049610565.1 Flavobacteriales bacterium
TGCACCGGAGGTGCGCATGCAGCCTGTGGTGGTGCCGCATTGGGAGCGGGGTGACGTGGAGCGCGCCTGGCTGCGGGTGGATGGCGGAGAGGCCCAGCCCTTGCGCATCAGCGCGCTGGGGGGCAGTGTGGGGTCGGACGGCGTGTTGGAGGCGCCCGTCAAGGTGTTCCGCCAGTTCGAGGAGCTCGACAGTTTGGGTGAAGATGGACTCGACGGGGCCATCGCCTTTTTCAACCGGCCCATGGATCCGTTGATGATCAGCGCGGGCGGTGCCTATGGCGGCGCCTACAATCAGCGCTCCCGGGGAGCTGTTGAAGCGGCTGAGCATGGTGGGGTGGCGGCCCTCGTTCGTTCCTTGACGCACGCGTTGGACACGTTTCCGCACACGGGAGGCATGCGCTATGAAGACGGTGTGCGGCGTGTGCCGGCGGCGGCGGTGAGCACTGTGGATTCGCGGCGCATTGCGCGTCTGGTGGCCGAGGGCCACGATGTGCGGGTGGGCCTCGAGATGGGATGCATCCTGCATGACGACAAGTCGCAGGCCAACGTGATTGCCGAATGGACCGGCTCGGAATTTCCGGACCGGTACATCGTGGTGGGTGGACACTTGGACAGTTGGGACATTGGAGAAGGGGCGCATGACGATGGAGCAGGCATCGTGCACAGCATCGAGGTCATGCGGACGTTGCAGGCCTTGGGCTATCAACCCCGCCATACGATTCGGGTCGTGCTGTTCATCAACGAGGAGAACGGCAACAACGGCGGCAAGACCTATGCGCGTGTGGCCCGCGAAAAGGGGGAATGGCACGTGGCGGCCGTGGAGAGTGATGCGGGTGGCGATGCGCCTCGCGGTTGGGCGATTGATGCCTCCGATGCGGCGACGGACGCGGTCCGTGGTTGGCGCGAATCTCTGGCGGACTATGGAATGGGCGACCTGCGCCGCGGTGGTGCGGGTGTGGACATCGGGCCGCTCAAGGAAGAACGGCCAGCCGGTAAGCGGCCCTTGATGGTCGGGCTCCGCCCCAACAGCCAGCGGTATTTCGACTACCACCACAGCGACCGCGACGTCTTCGAGAATGTCCACCCCCGCGAACTCAAGCTGGGTGCGGCGGCGTTGACCTCGATGGTGTACCTGCTCGATCGGCTCGATCACGATGCCCTCGGCGTTTCCCCGGAATGACATGAGACACAGCATCAGCGACACGAGCACATTGCTCCTCGACCGGCGGAGCATTTCGCCTGAGGCCTTTTCTGGCCGGCGCGTTCACCGCGAAATCGTGGAGCAGGTCCTGCAGCACGGAACGTGGGCGCCTAACCACGGCTTGACCCAACCTTGGCGGTTCCGGGTCTTTCTCGATGACGCCGCGAAGGGACTGATGGAGAGCCTGTCCTCAGCCTACCGCGCGCATGCGGGGGAGAAGGCCATGGACAGCAAGGCCGAGAAGATTCGGCGCCGCGGTGAGCGGTGCAACGCCATCGTGGCGCTCGGCCTGGCCCACGATGAGGACGGGCGGTTTCCCCTGTGGGAGGATGAGGCCGCCCTGGCTGCGGCCGTCCAGAACATGTATTTGATGTGCACGGCGCACGGCATCGGCGGATTCTGGTCCACGCCGAAATTCCTGTCCCATCCGGATGCGCAGGCCGCGCTGGGCCACCAGGACGGGGTGCGCAACATGGGCTTGTTCTATATGGGATACCCCGAGGGGGAGTGGCCTGCCAAGGGCCATCGCAAACCGCTGGAGTACGTGACCGAATGGGTCACCGGGTAAGAAGGCGATGCGCTGGACCAATTGGTATACCCATCCAGGCGACAACCGCTACCATGTCTTCGAATTCCGGAGCACGGCCTTGGCGGATGAATACCAGGCCGACCTCGACGCAGCCGGCATCGACTACGAGCGCGCGCCCGTGGAAGAGGACGAGAACGGCATTGTGGAGCGCTTCGGCATCCACCGCACGCGTTTTCAGGAGGCGCTTCGCGTCAACCACATGCTGCACGGCCGCCACCGCAGGCCGTTCATCGCCAATCGGGCCTTGCGCTGGGCCATGTTGTTGATCACCGCCGCCACAGTGGGGCTGGCGGTCATGGGATGGATGTCGTCATGATGAAAAGCTGGACGTGGAAGGCGGCCCTGTGCGCGTTGCTCTGGCTGCCCATGGGCGCGGGAGCGCAGAAGCCGTCGGATTGGTCGATGGATGTGCACCTGATGACCTCCCTGCCGATCGGGCGCCCTGCATTGGGGGACGGCGCGGGCTGGGGTGGACAATCCCTGGCGGCGAGCGACAGCTCCCTCTTCGGCCGGTGGGGCCAACAGGGCACCCGGAGTTACGGCGTCTTCATCCGGCGGCAACTGGGGAAGGTGGGGCAGCTTGCCTTTGGATTCGAACAGACGCGGCGCATCTGGCGGGTGGAGGCGGACTGGATGCCGCCCATCGCCTCGGCGCCGTTGGCCTCAGGCAGCCTCGAGTGGATTGTGGCCAGCTATTCGGTTCCGGTCTTGTACCGGACGGAGGTGACCTTGACGCCGGGCTGGAGGCTGGGCGCAGGCGGCGGCATCGTGATGGAGATCCTGCCGACCAATGCGTTTGCCGCCACGAGCATTGAAGGCGGAGGCGATGTGTTCGCGGTCGAGCATTCCTCGCTGCGCTACGGATGGAGCCGTCTCGGCATGGCCTTGGAACTGGGGATCGTCAAGGAAGGCGAGGAGGCCGACCTGCACATTGGCGGTGTGCTTCGTCCACTGATCCAGCCGTTGTTTCAGGGAGAGCTGACCGGCCGCTGGAATGTGGGCCAGGCCGACGCGGGCAATGCTACACTGGAGCGCGTGCTGGACGGAAGCTGGTGGGGACTCGACATCCGCGCCATCCTGCATTGAGCCGGGCAAGGCAGGTTAGTCATCATTCATTGGTCCTGACCTTGAGGCTACGAAAAAGCCCCCGACGCCGAAGCGCTGAGGGCTGAGGGCTGAATCATTCAGGAGAACCGGATCACTTGCCGGCCACCAGCGTGAAGCCGATGGTGAACTCGTCGTAGATGAGCTTGTCGCCGAGGTCCTTGACGTCGAAGAAGGACTTGCTGCGGAATTGCACATCAAACTTGGAGCGGTCGAGGACCATGTCGCCGGAGATGGTGGCACCACCGTCGGTCATGTCCACCTTCACCGGGAAGCTGACTTCATCGGTGCGGCCCTTGATGGTCACTTTGCCGGATGCCGTGAAGTTGGCGCCGTTCTCACCACCGCGGAGGGGGTTGAGATTGAGCAGTTCGAACTGGGCAGTGGGGAAGGACTCCACGCCGAAGAAGTCGTCGCTGCTGAGGTGGCCGTCGAGGCTCTCCTTGGCACCGCCGTCGAGGTCGAGGGTGTTGATGGTGGTCATGTCGATGATGACCGTGGCCGCGCTGATGAGGCCGTCGGTGACCGTGATGAGGCCGTTGCTGACCTGGATGTCGCCGTTGTGGGCGCCGGTCACTTTCGTGCCTTCCCAGGTGATGGTGCTGGACTTGGCATCGACCGGGTAGCGGGTCGGGGCGTCGTCACCGCCTGCGAAGGCGAAGAAGGGGGCGAGGAGCAGGGCTCCGGTGTAAAGCAGTTGCTTCATGGTGTTGTGTATTGGATTGGGATTGTGAATCAAGGTTGGGTGGAGAGGATGTCATCCGTGTGGTTCAACACTTCGGCGAGGCCGGCGTTCAATGTGTCCAGTGTGGAGGGGGGCAGATTGGCCATCGCGGCTTGGGAATTCGAGTGAACCGGGGCGTCGAGGCCGTCGAGCAAGGCCATCCCCGATGGGGTGATGGAGACGTTGGCCCGCCTGCGGTCTTCAGGGCAGACTTTGCGATCGGCCCAGCCCTTGTCGACGAGCTTGTCGACGATTCGCGACGTGTTGCTGGAAGGATCGACCATGCGCGCGGCGAGGGAGTGGACGGCAATCGGCTGTCCTTTCTGTCCGCGGAGGATGCGCAGGACATTGTATTGCGGTGGGGTCACGCCGTGGGGCTTGAGAATGCGGCGCAGGAGGAGGTCGAGCTGCCGGGCCACCACCAGAAGGTGCATGTGCAGCTTCTGGGCGTCGTCCTCAAAATGGGGTTGTGCCAGGTGGTCTTCGATTCTCACACAGCAAATGTATGTAACTACATTAAATGTTGGCGCATGAAATGTGAAGGCGTGCAAAGACGGTGTCCCTCCACGGTGTGAGTAGGCGACAAATGGAGGGGGGAGACGTTGGGGTCAGCCGAGGTGCTGCCGGACGAGGGCACTGATGGCCTTGCCGTCGGCGCGACCGGCGAAGCGGGCGGAAGCCGTGCCCATGACACGGCCCATGTCGGCCATGGAGGATGCGCCCAATTCTGCGATGAGGGCGACAACCGCCTCAGCGAGCTCAGCCTCGGTCATGGGCTGGGGGAGGTACACCCGGATGACGTCGGCCTGTTCCAATTCTTCTGCAGCGAGGTCTTCCCGGCCTTGCTCCTTGTAGATGGCCAGGGTGTCCTCACGCTGCTTCAGCTGCTTGGACAGGATCTTGGTGACCGCCGCATCGTCGAGGCTGTCTGCACCGCCGGTTTCCGTCAGGGCGAGCATGATCTTGCTCTTGATGTCGCGAAGGGCGGCGAGCCGGACCTTGTCCTTGGCCTTCATGGCCTCCTTCATGTCGGCGCTGATGCGTTCCTGCAGGGTCATGCTGTCGGGCGGTCAGTCCACGTTGTCGTGGAGGAAGGGATTGTCGGTCTTGAGTCCGCCGGTTTCCTCGTCGATGCTGAACCGGGTGGCCTGCGACTCGTCGCTGGTGGGCGTTGGCTCCAGTTGGATGTTGCGGCGCTTGTAGGCGGGTTCAGACTCGAGCTCGCTCAACCCGTTCGGCTTGCGCAGGCGCTTGGTGCGCTCCTCGATGTTGTTGATGCGGGCGGAAGTCCGGTGGGCGAGGTCGTCCATGCCAATGGTCTGGCTAATGGGCGTCGGCGTGGCCATCGGTTCGGGAGCCGGCTGGGTGTCCACCTCGGGTTGCGGGGCGGCGGGTTGCGGCACCGGTTGGGCGTTGGCCGTCACCTCTTCCTGGGCGGGCTCGGTTTCGGCCCCCACCTGTTGGTCGGTGAAGGTGACACCGGCAATTTGCTCGGGCAGGATCACGCTCTCTTCCACCTCGTCGAGGTTGAGCACGGTGAACCCGCCGACCTTTTCTTCGGATTGGGCCACGGGCAATTCTGCGATGTCCTCGGCCATCACGTCCTCAGTGGGCGCCTCGACGGTGATGGGTTGGGGAGCCGCAACCGGTTCTTCAATGCGGGGTTCCTCCTTCTGCTCGGGCTGGGCTTCGGCGTGGCGCAAGCGCACTTCTTCGGCGTCAGCGCCGGGGGTGCCGAACAGGTCGAGTGCAGCCTCCGGTGTGTCGGAGGTGACGTCTTCGGCCTGCCACTGGTTGGTGAGCAGGGTGGGTGCGTTGTCCGCCTGGGGTGCGGCTCCTTCGGCCGTCTTCAGGTGGGGCTCATCCGCGGTTTCCGTGGAGGGGGCGGCCCATGGCTCGTTGGGGATGGGGCCGCTGAGGGGTTGGGTGATTTCCTTGGCGTCGATTTCGAGGCGTCGCGTGGATTCCGTCGGGCCTTCGGGAAGGTTGTCGCGGGTCTCGAAGCCGGTGGCGATGACGGTGACGCAAATCTTCTCTCCGAGGGTCTCATCGTGGCCGTATCCCCAGATGACCTCGGCGGTGGCACCGGCCTGGTCCTGGATGTAGTCCGTGATCTCGGAGATCTCGTCCATCAGCAGTTCGTCGGTGCCGTACGTGATGTTGAGCAGGACGAAGTTGGCGCCGGTGATGTCGTTGTCGTTGAGGAGCGGGGACTCGAGGGCTTCGGCCACGGCGGTCATGGCCCGGCCTTCGCCGCTGGCAGCGCCGGCGCCCATGATGGCGGCACCGGAATCGCGCATGACCGTCTTGACGTCGTTCATGTCGACGTTGATGTCGCCGGTGAGGGTGATGACTTCGGCAATGCCCTTGGCCGCAGTGCAGAGGACCTCATCCGCATTGGAGAAGGCCTGCTTGAGGGCGAGGTTGCCGAACAGTTCGCGGAGCTTGTCGTTGCGGATGACCAGCAACGTGTCCACGGCAGCGCGCATGCGCTCGAGGCCTTCGGTGGCTTGCTTGGCGCGGCGCTTGCCTTCGAAGTTGAAGGGGACGGTGACGATGCCGACGGTGAGGATGTCGAGGTCCTTGCACGCCTGGGCGATGACCGGGGCGGCGCCCGTGCCCGTGCCGCCGCCCATGCCGGCGGTGACGAACACCATGGTGGTGTCGTCGTTCAGTTGGCCGAGGACGTCATCGAGGTCTTCGATGGCGGCGTTCTTTCCGATTTCCGGAATGCTGCCGGCGCCCTGTCCCGCGGTCAGGGTGGTGCCCAGTTGGATGCGGGTCGGCACACTGGACGCCTCAAGGGCTTGGTTGTCCGTGTTGCAGACGATGAAGTCGACGCCGTTGATGCCCTGCTGGTGCATGTAGTTCACGGCGTTGGAGCCGCCTCCACCGACACCGATGACCTTGATCGGAGATCCTTGATTCTTGGGAATGTTGAATTGCATCGACTCGGGGTTGAAGGGGGCGTGTTCAGTCACCGGAATTCAGGCGTTTGCGCACATTGAGGGCGAAGGACAAATAAGAGCACGGCGGGCGCCGTTCGGCACGCCGTCCACGGTTTCCATCCACGAAGTGGTGGTGGAAAACGCGATTTGGTCAGTCCGGCCTTGGGTTTTACTCCTCGGTCTCCTCCTCGAAGAAGTCCTTGATTTTCTGCAGGAACTTCTTCGCGCCGCGGCGGGTTTCGCCCGCTTCCTCCTGCCGGGTGTCCTCGTAATCGTGCTCGTCCTCGAAGCCGAGGAGAACCAGTCCGATGCCCGTGGCGAAGGTGGGTGCGGTGAGCTCCCGGTTGGGGGCCTGCGCGAGGTGGGTGTTGGGGTAGCCGATGCGGCAATCCAACGTGGTCACGTATTCAAACAGCTGGCGGACGTGGCGGAGTTGGCTTCCACCCCCGGTGACGACGATGCCGCCGATGAGTTCGCGCTCGAGGCCGCTGTTCTTGATTTCGTAGTGGACGTGCTCGATGATCTCCGACATCCGGGCCTGGATGATGCCCGCGATGTTCCGGCGGGAGACCTCTTTGGGCGCCCTTCCGGGAAGGCCGGGAATCACGACGATGTCGTTCTTGTCCGTTTCCCGCTCCAGCGCGGATCCGAACTTGTTCTTGAGCGCTTCAGCGTGCTTCTTCAACACCCCGCAGCCCTGCTTGATGTCATCGGTGATGGCGTTTCCGCCGAAGGGAATGACGGCCGTGTGCCGGATGATGCCCTCCTGGAAAATGGCGATGTCGGTGGTGCCGCCACCGATGTCGACCAGGGCCACGCCGGCTTCCTTCTCCTCCTCGCTGAGGACGGCGGAGCTCGATGCGATGGGCTCGAGGATCAACTGGTCGACCTGGAGGCCGGCCCGCTTGATGCAGCGGTAGATGTTCTTGGCCGCGGACGTCTGGCCGGTGATGATGTGGAAGTTGGCCTCGAGTCGGACGCCGGTGTGGCCGACGGGCTCCTTGATGCCGGGCTCTCCGTCGACGGTGAACTCCTGGGGCAGCACGTGGAGGATTTCCTCCCCGGGCAGCACCTTGAGTTTCTTCATGTCGTCGATCAGTTGCTGGACGTCATGGCGGTTGATCTCCTCCTCGGTGTCCGTGCGGATCAACTGTCCCCGATGTTGGAGGCTCTTGATGTGCTGACCGGCAATGCCGACGTTGACCACCTCGATGCGGACGTTGGCGGACTTTTCCGCGGCCTCCACCGCGGTGCGGATGGACTGGACGGTGTGCTCGATGTTGGCGACGACGCCCCGGGTGACCCCGATGGATTCACTGCGTCCATATCCGATCACCTCGAGCTTGCCGTGCGCATTGCGTTGGCCCACGATGCACGCAATCTTGGTGGTTCCGATGTCGAGTCCAACGACGATGTCCTGGGGGGAGTGGTTCTGGTTCATGGGCTGGGGATGGGTCATTTGCTGGCCACGAGTTGACCGTCGTACCGGAGGTCGATCGTGGAATATTGGCGGAGGTCACCGCTGTCGAGGAGGGCGCGGTAGAAGGTCTTGAGGTGCCGGAGCTGGTCGTCGAGGCGCTCGTCGAGCTCCTCGCCGGAGCCGAGTTCCACGACGAGGTCGCCGATGCGCGGACGGAACCGGACGCTGCCGGCATCGTCCACGTCCACCTGGTCGATGAACTGGTTCCAGAAGGGGTCGCGGTCCATGGTGCGGAGCAGGGGCATGGCGCTGCGGGCGTCGTCCCGGCCGTCGGCGTGCACGACGGGCACCGGGGCGGTGTACCGGGTGGACAGCGGCATCCAGCGGCCTTCATCGTCGAGGTACAGGCAGCTGTCGGCGGTCCAGACGCGGGCGATGGGCCGCTGTTGCTGGACGCGGATCTCCAGGGTGCCGCCGAGGGTGGGCACGATTTCGCAGGAGGCCACGCCGTGGTGATCGAGGATGGCCTGGTGGAGTGCGGCGTGGGGAAGCTCCGCCATGGGCTGGTCGAGCAGGGTGAATTGCTGGACGATGGCGTTGCGCAGGGAGGGGGCGTCGACGAAATACATGCCGTCGAGCTGGT
>JBMYZR010000073.1:0-8567 GCA_049610565.1 Flavobacteriales bacterium
GGCGTGGCGCTGCGCCAGAGCGTCCTCCAGAAGGTGCTGCTCATGTGGGTCTATTGGCCACTGGCCATGCTCGGGTTCCCGCCCGAGATGTTCCTGACGAGTATGGCCATCAACCTGCTTTACCAATTCTGGATCCACACCGAGCTCATCGACCGGATGGGACCGCTGGAATGGGTACTGAATACGCCGTCACACCACCGGGTACACCACGGCCGCAACCCGGAATACATCGACCGCAACCACGCGGGCGTGTTCATCATCTGGGACCGGATGTTCGGCACCTTCCAGGAGGAAATCGTCAAGCCGACCTACGGCGTGACCCGTCCGACGGACTCGTTCAACCCGGTTCTGGCCCAATGGAAACCCGTGGCCGACCTCTGGGCGGACCTGCAGCGCATTCCCGGCCTCCTTGACAAGCTCCGGTTCCTCTTCGCACCGCCCGGGTGGTACCCGGCGAGTGTGGGCGGTCCGCAGGACGCGCCGGCCATCACCGGGCAGGAAGTGAAGTTCGACCCGCGGCCCAACACATCGGTGGCGCTGGTGCTGCTCTACCGTTGGGTGCTGCTCCTCGCCGTCGCCCTGGGGGCGTTGCAGGCCGCCGAGGCCATTACCGCCCTTGAACTCGGCCTCCTGCTCGGCTGGGTCTTCGCTGCCCTTGCCGCGACAGGTGAACTCTGGAACAACGGGTGGGGAAGGGGGCGCATGGCCTTCGCCCTGCTCGTTGACGCGGCCTTCATTCCAGCCGCGGGATGCGCATTCGGCCTGGCTTGGCCCGTGCCCGGGCTCTGGCTGACGGGGCCAGCGGTTCTGTCCGCTCTCTGGACCTATCGCTCGCTCTCCGCGTCGAGAAGGCGGTAAGTCACCCACATTTTCCAACCCACCACCGCCTTCTCGAACCCATTGAGGCGGGTCAGGTCCTCCTTGCGGTAAATCTTCGGCAGCAACAGCCGGTTGAGGCGGCTCAGAAATCGGTACCAGGTCAGCTTCATGGCGCGGATCAACGGGGGGTGATGTGCATGCAAATGCCTTCGGGAATCACGAGAATCTTCCCTTCCTTCTGCATGTCCTGAAGGATCGTTTGCATCGCCCAGGTCGGCCCACCGCATGTCACGGATTCATTCG
Organism: Flavobacteriales bacterium; assembly: GCA_049610565.1. Classification (GTDB taxonomy): domain Bacteria; phylum Bacteroidota; class Bacteroidia; order Flavobacteriales_D; family Sanyastnellaceae; genus UBA8752. The sequence goes on from JBMYZR010000073.1 coordinate 1,123, forward strand.
GACGGTCGATGAACGCCACATCGAAACTCGCGCCATAGCTGTGGCTGCTCTTCCCCCGAAAGGCGTTGGAATTGCGTCGACGTAGGCGCTTTTGCTGGGCCTCGGTTCTCGTCAGGCTTGTGATGCGAATCGACGCCCCTTCATCCTTGGTGCCTTCCATGGCATCCGCAAACCGGTTGGCCATGTCCTCCAGCACGGCACGCGCTGCAGGCAACAAGAAGGGCTCACTGTGGGTCAGGCCGGAGAGGTGGTAGCCTCGGCCCACTTCGGGAATCCGTTCGAGATCGCCCCGTTCCGCCCCGGCCGTCAGCGCCGTCTTGTTCTTCACGAAGAAGCTCCCGGGCAGGGTCCGCGCCCGTTGCTGATGCTGGGTGTAGGGATTGCGCGCCAGCCTCATCGTGTGCTTGGAACAACTACACGGTGCGATGCCCTTGCGCGGAAGGGGGCCAGACGGAATGGGCTTCACTTCAGCTTGCGAAGGGGGTGGCGAGTCAATCTGTATGGCCTCACGGACTTCATCCGTCGAGCGCGATTCCGATCCAGGCTTGGAAATCTCCTGCACGCCGTCCTCATCATCATTGGATGACATGACCGACACCCGTCCCTCGGACTCCATCTCCTCCGCCTCAGCTGATCCAGGGATGACGGCAGCAAGCCCCCATGTGCCCAGGATCAGGACTCCCGCAACGGCACCGATGCGGTCCCAGCGAAGGCGCTTGCTCTTCGGTTTGTGCATGACCCGCAAATTCGCCCTCAACGACACGACAAGACCCAATGCCCTCGAGGGTCCTCAACCAGTCCGTGTGGATTTCAAGAAAACCGAATGGAACGGTCTCAACCCGCTTTGAAGCGGGCGATGGCCTCCCGGGTGAAATCGGACAGGACGAGTCGGCCCGAAATCGCAGCGCGCTCAGCCAACAGGGCATCCCAGTCGTCCGTGCCGCGCCAGAAGGTGCGCTTCATTTCCGCCATGGCCTCCGGATTGGACCCAGCCAGACGGCCGGCGAGGGCATCGACAGCCGCATCCAGGGCTGCCGCATCCTCGTGGACGGAGGCATACAGGCCGTGAGCCTCGGCCCACGCTGCAGGCCGCCATTCCGTGGCGTCGATGGCCAGTTGGCTCATCGCCGACACGCCGAGTTTGCGCTCCACGGCCGGCCCGACGACAAAGGGGCCGATGCCGACAGCGAGTTCGCTGAGCTTGACGGCGGCGTGCTTCGTGGCGAGGCAGTAGTCCACCGCCGAGGCCACACCGACTCCGCCTCCGACCGCCTTGCCTTGAACCCGGCCGATGATCAGCTGGGGAATGGAGCGCATCGCGTTGATGACGTTGGCAAAGCCCATGAAGAACCGGAGGCCCTCGGCCTCGTCGGAAATCGCAACGAGCTCATCGAAGGAGGCGCCAGCACAAAAGGCGCGATCACCCGCTGACCCCAACACGACAACACGCACATCAGCGCGGTCACCGAGGCCACGGATCGTCTCTGCCAAGTCGGCAAGGACGGCGCCGGGCAGGCTGTTCGAGCGCGGATGGGCAAACGTCACGACGGCCACACCCCGGTCATCGACCGTGCAGCTGACCCCTTCCTGAAGTGCGGAATCGAACATCAGCGGCTGCCGATGGGCTGAACCGGACGGGCGTTGTGGCCGGTGTAGATCTGGCGTGGACGGCCGATGGGCTCGCCGTTCTCGCTCATTTCCTTCCACTGGGCAATCCAGCCCGGCAGGCGGCCGAGGGCGAACATCACGGTGAACATCTCGGTCGGAATGCCGAGCGCACGGTAAATGATGCCGCTGTAGAAGTCCACGTTGGGGTACAGGCCGCGCTTCACGAAGTACTCGTCTCTCAGGGCCACCTCCTCGAGCTGCTTGGCGATGTCGAGGACCGGATCGTTGATGCCGAGTTTGGCCAGCACCTCGTCTGCCGACTTCTTGATGATGCGGGCGCGTGGATCGAAGTTCTTGTAGACGCGGTGTCCGAAGCCCATCAAGCGGAAGCTGTCGGACTTGTCCTTGGCCTTGTCGATCCACTTCTGGAGGTCACCTCCGTCGGCCTTGATCTGTTCGAGCATCTCGATGACCGCCTGGTTGGCACCACCGTGAAGCGGCCCCCAGAGGGCGGAAATGCCGGAGGCGATGGACGAATACAGGTTGGCTTGCGAGGAGCCCACGATGCGGACCGTGGAGGTGCTGCAGTTCTGCTCGTGATCGGCGTGCAGGATCAGAAGCTTGTTGATGGCGCTGTCGATGACCGGATCAATCTCGTAGTCGGTCGTCGGCAGGCCGAACATCATGTACAGGAAGTTCTCCGTGTACGTCAGGTCGTTGGCCGGGTAGACCATCGGGTGGCCCATGTTGTGCTTGTAACACTGGGCAGCCAGCGTGGGCAGCTTCGCAATCAGACGGTGAATGGTCAACTCGATGTCCTCCATGGACCGGTTCGGGTCCTGGCTGTCCGGGTAGAATGTGGACAGGGTGGAGGACATGGCGCTGAGCATGCCCATCGGGTGCGCACCCAGCGGAAAGGCGTCGAAGAACCGCTTCATGTTCTCGTGCACGAGGGTGTGCATCTTGACGCTGCCCTCGAACCAATCGAGCCGCTCCTGGTCGGGCAAATCCCCGTAGATGAGCAGGTAGGCCACTTCCATGAAGGACGCTTTCTCCGCCAGATCCTCGATGCTGTAGCCCCGGTAGCGGAGGACGCCTTCCTCGCCGTTGAGGAAAGTGATGCCGCTCAGGGTCGAGCCGGTGTTCTTGAAGCCGCGGTCGAGCGTGATCAATCCGGTCTGGGCACGGAGCTTGGAAATGTCCAGCGCAACCTCGCCTTCGGATCCCCGAACGACGGGCAGTTCAATTTGCTTGTCTTCGAAGGTCAGGCTGGCGTGATCACTCATGGGTACGTTCGTTGCGTGGCGCGAAAATACACGCCGGCCCGCCTTCTTTCGAGGGCGGGCCGGAACTCGTGGTGCTTTTTCTGGAAAGCGTCCAGAAATGGGGTCAGTTGAAGGTCGGCGTGAAGGCCTGTTGGAACGCGTCCCAGTCTTCTTGGGAGGTGCCGGACGTCCACGCCTCATCAAAGAAGCGGAGGTAGAGCTCCAGCTGCTGCGGGTTCTTGTATCCGCTGATCGGCGCAATCATCTCGAGGTTCTCATCGAGGTAAACGAGGGTCGGGTAGGCCCGGACCTGAAACGCGCGGCTCAACTCGTGCACGCCATTGCGACCGGGCTTGTTGGGCACGTAGTTCGGGTTGGAGAAGGTTTGCCCCTTGAACTCCACGGGGTCTGGACCTTCCGCATCGAATTTGACCGCGTAGAAGTTCTCGTTGAGGTAGGCGATGACGTCTCCATTGGTGAAGGTGTTCCGCATCATCATTTTGCAGGGCCCACACCATTTCGTGTAGACGTCCACCATGACCTTGCGGGGCTCACGGGCCTGAGCCGCTTCGAGCTCATCGACCGTCAGCCAGTTGATTTCCGCCCCCTGCGCCAAAGCGGAGGTGATGGACGCGGCCAGAAAAAGGGAAAGGGTCAACGCTCTCGTCATGGGTCAAATATCGCCAAACAAAAGGACCGCCCCGACGGCACGCAGCACATCGGGGCGGTAAAAGAGGTGAAAGCCTCTGGAGGAGCGCTCAGCGAACGCCGTGCATCAGCTTGTTGAGCGGCTTGTTGCACAAGGCGATGAGGATGGCGAATCCGACCAGCACCATGCCCAACGTGGAGAACACGTCGATGTACTGGCTCAGGCCTGCCGTCTTCATCTCGAGCTCGGAGAGGCCTGCATCGACCACTTCCTCACCCCCGTGACCACCGGTCAGCGTGGCGATGAGACCACCGGCATAGTTCGCGATGGCGAAGCTCAGGAACCAACCGCCCATCGCCGTACCGGCCATGTTCTTCGGCGCCAGCTTGGTCACCATGGACAGTCCGATGGGAGAGAGGAAGAGCTCACCCGTGGTGTGCAGCATGTAGAGGAACAACAAGGTGAGCAGCGGCACCATGGCCGTGGACTCGTCCACAAATTGAACGCCGACGAGGGTAACCAGGAAGCCAAGGCCCAGCTGCAGGATGCCGAGCGAAAACTTCATCGGGATGGACGGATTTTTGCCCATCCGATCGAGTTGGACCCACATCCAGGTGAAGATGGAGCCGAAGAGGACGATGAAGAATGGGTTGAAGAACTGCGTCATGGACGCGGGCATTTCCCATCCCATGATGACGCGATCCACGTTGCGGTCTGCGAAGAGGGTCAGGGACGTTCCGGCCTGCTCGAAGCACGCCCAGAAGATGACGTTGATGACCATCATGATCACGAGGGCGACCATCCGGTCGCGCCACATTTCGCCTTCAGCGATGCCCGCCTTGACCAAGCTGTAGGCCACGTAAACGAAGAGCATCGTCAGCAGGACCGTCATCAGCGGGAAGGTGAATCCGTCCTCGCCACCGATCTGGAAGGTGTTCTTGAGGATGAGGACATAGCAAATGGGAATCAGCAGCACGGAAGCCAGCGTGATGAGCTGGTACATCTTCATGCCGTACTTCATCTCCATGCCGGCCTCGCGGATGTCGAGACCCGGAGCGGCGGCGTAGTTCTCCCGACCAAGCCAGAAAATGAGCAGGCCGGACAGCATGCCGAGACCGGCCAGACCAAATCCGTAGTTGAATCCGTAGGTCTCCCCGACGTAGGCCACCACGGTGGTGGCGAGCAGGGCACCGATGTTGATGCCGATGTAGAAGATCGTGAAGCCGGAATCGCGGCGGGGATCGTCGTCCTCGTAGAGCTTTCCGACGATGGTGGAGATGTTGGCCTTGAAGTAGCCGTTGCCCACAATCAGGGCGCCCATGCCGATGAGGAGGAACATCTCGTTGCCGCCGAGGATGAGGAATTCACCGATCGCCATGAACACGGCGCCCAGCAGAATCGCGTATCGATAGCCGAGGTATTGGTCCGCAAGTCGGCCGCCCATCACGGGTGCCGCGTAAATCAGAGCGGTGTAGGCTCCGTACATGAGGCTGGCTTCCGCATCGCCCTTGAACAGCGACTTCACCAAATACAGGGTGAGGAGGGTGCGCATGCCATAGTAGCAGAAGCGCTCCCACATCTCAGAAAAGAAGAGCGTGTAGAGTCCACGCGGGTGCCCGGATTGGGCCACGTTCGAATCAGACATTGAAAATCAGTTCAGGTGTTGGGGTCAAGATAGGGGGCAGGGCGCGACCGGTCCTGCCCCCGGGTTTGGTTTGCTCAGAGGTTCTCCTTGACAAAGTCCAGCATCATGCTGAACAGGTGGAGTCGGGTGTTGCCTCCATAGATGCCGTGGTTCCGGTTGGGGTAGGCGAAGAAATCAAAGTCCTTGCCCTCGGCCACCAGGGCGTCCACCATCTCCATGGCGTTCTGGAAGTGGACGTTGTCGTCGGCGGAACCGTGGACGAGCAGCAGCGGCCCCTCCAGCTTGTCGGCGTGGTTGATGGGGCTGTTGTCGTCGTAGCCGTCCGCGTTCTCCTGCGGGGTGCGCATGAACCGTTCGGTGTAGATGCTGTCGTAGAACCGCCAGTTGCTCACCGGGGCCACGGAAATTCCTGCGGCATAGTGCTCCGCACCCTTGGTCATGGCGAGCAGCGTCATGTAGCCTCCATAGCTCCACCCCTGGATGCCGATGCGGTTCCCGTCGATGTAGTCCATCGCACTGAGGTGCTCGGCAAGGTCGATGAAGTCCTCCGTCTCGAGCTTGCCGAGCTGGAGGTAGGTGCTGTGTTCGAATTCCCGGCCGCGCTTCGGCGTGCCGCGGGGATCACAGCTCACCACGATGTAGCCCTCCTGGCAGAGCAGGTTGTGCCAGTAGTAGGTGGTTCCGCCCCAGCTGTCGTTCACGGTATTCACTCCGGGGCCGCCGTAGATGGCCACGTAGACGGGGTACTGTTTGGCCGGGTCGAAATCGACCGGCTTCATCATCCAGCAGTTCAGCTCTTCCCCGGCATCGTCGGTGAAGGTGAAGAACTCGCGAGGCGCCACGGCATACTCGGCCAACGTCTCCCGCAGGCCGGCATTGTCCTTGAGCAAACGGATCTGGCTCCACTTGCGGTCGCGCAGGACGTACACTGGCGGGGTGTCCGCATCGCTGTGGTTGTGGATGGCATAGTCAAACGTCTTGCTCCACCGCACGCCGTGGGTTCCCGGCGTCTCGTCAAGGACCGTCATCCGTCCCTTCAAATCCACCTTGGCCAAGTGCTCCTGCGTCGCACCCGCCCAGGACCCGGCGAAATAGACCACTTTCCGCTTGGCATCATAGCCCTGCACGGAGGTGATGTCCCAATTGCCGGAAGTCAACTGCTTGTCGTCCTTCCCCGGGCGGACGTGGTACAAGTGGTTGTACCCATCCTTCATGCTGGTCATGAGGAACGTTCCATCATCGAGAAAAGTGAAGTTGTCCTGCACGGGGACATGGGTCGGGGCCTCCTCGACCAGAATCTCCTCCGGCTCGGGAGACCCGCGCTCGGCCAGCACGTCAAGATTGAAACGAAGCAACTCCATCCGGTTCTGGTGGCGGTTCATCCGCATCACCATCAGCGATTCTCTTCGCCCCATCCACATGATGCGGGGGATGTAATTGTCAGAATCCACCCTGGCCAGGACGGACTTCCGTCCGGTGGCCACATCCACCACATGGATGCTGACCTCCGAATTGGCCTCGCCCGCTTTCGGATACTTGAACGTGTACGGATCAGGGTAGAGGGACCCATACATCGGCATGCTGAACTCGCGGACCGCCGACTCATCGAACCGATAGTAGGCGATGTACTGTCCATCCGGAGACCAGAAGAACCCGCGGTCCTTGCCGAATTCCTCCTCATACACCCAGTCCGAAGCGCCATTGATGATCCGGTTCCACTCACCGTCCTCGGTCAGCTGAACGTAGCGATCTCCTCCACTGAAGTTGGCCACATACAGGTTGTTCTCCATCACATAAGCGACCTTGTCTCCGGCCGGGGAGAACGTGGCCAAGCGCACCGGCTTGCCATCTGGCCGCAACGCCAGACCCTTCATGTCGCTTCCGGTCTTGTAAAGGTGGTAGTCGGCCCTGTAACTGTGGCGGTAAATGGGTTCATGGTTGCTGCTCACCAACATCAATTTCTCATCGGACGAGAATTGATAGCCGGCGATGCGGGTCTCCCCATCGGGATAAATGACCGCGCTCTTGGCCAGAGTGTCGACGGCCTGTCCAGTGGCATAAGCGTACTTGACCACGGCGTTGCCGTTTTCGGTGCGGTCGAGGCTCGTGTAGTGCACGCCATCGGCCATCGAGCGGATGCCGTAGACCCCTTCCGACTGGAAGGTGCCACTGTACCAGATTTTCTCATTGGACCAACGCTCGGTCGGAACCGTGTTTTTCTGGGCGAGCAGGGTGGGGGACATGGCCAGAAGGGCCAATGCAAGAATGTTGCGCATGG
>JBMYZR010000074.1:0-8169 GCA_049610565.1 Flavobacteriales bacterium
CCAACAGCATTGTGGTCGTCACCCACCCTGACTTCTGCGGGGAGTCCCCCTTCGATTTCGCGACCGGTGTCGGCCGCAAATGGGGGGTCGGCGATGCCGAATTCGACAACGGCATTGTCATCGCAGTTTCCCCGAAGACCGGGGACCGGAAGGGACAGGTCTTCATCGCCGTGGGCTACGGGCTGGAAGGCGCCATCCCCGATGTGACCGCCAACCGGATCATCGACAACGAGATGATCCCCGAATTCAAACTGGGCGGAACCGAATCCTACGCGTGGGGCATCGGCAACGCCGTCGCCGTGTTGGGACCGTTGGCCAGCGGGGAAGTCCAAGGGTACGAGCCTGGGTCCACGGATTCAGGGGTCATGTTTGCGTTCCTGTTCTTCTTCTTTTTCATCTTCATTGTGCCCCTCATCATCGTGGCCGGTGTTGTGCGGAGCTATGGCAAGAACAACGACCTGGGCTCTTTGGTCGCCTTCATGCTGCTCGCCAACCAATCGGCCAACCGCAGCAAGGGCTCCTTTGGGAATTTCAGCAGTGGCAGCGGAAGCTTTGGAGGCAGCGGTGGCTTCGGAGGGGGTGGATTCGGAGGCGGCGGCGCCGGCGGTAGCTGGTAAAACGACACGACATGAGCTACACCAAATGGATTGGAGGTGCCCTCGGCTGGGCGCTCGGCGGCCCCATCGGCGCCATCTTCGGATATGCCTTCGGGTCCATAGTCGGGGACACCAGCTTGTCCATTGAGCAGGGGCACTATGGCCAGCCTCAAGGACGACCGGGACACGGACCGCGTCGCCGGCAAACGGGCAGCGGCGACTTCGCGGCGTCCATGATCGTCCTGAGCGCGGCCGTGATGAAGGCGGACGAGCGAATCCTGAAGTCCGAGCTGGACTATGTGAAGCGCTTCTTCGTCAGCAACTTCGGCCAACAGCAAGCCGAGCGGTACGTGTTGACCCTGCGCGAGGTGCTCAAGCAGGATGTGGACACGCGCGCAGTATGTCGCCAGATCCACGGGCTCATGGAGCACAGCAAGCGCCTGCTACTGCTCCAATACCTCTATGGCATCGCCCAGGCCGATGGCCATGTGGATGTCCGGGAGGTGGAGGTCATCCGTCAAATGGCGGGATGGCTGGGCATCAGCGACAAGGATCGAAAGTCCATCGAGGCGACCTTCTACACGGACATCGCCTCCCATTACGCGGTGCTGGAGGTTTCCGAGCATGCCACGGACGCCGAGGTCAAAAAGGCCTACCGCCGAATGGCGGTGAAGTTCCACCCCGACAAGGTGGGCGACATGGGATCGGATTACCAGAAGCAGGCCCGGGCCCGGTTCGACCGCATCCAAGCCGCCTACGAAGCGGTCAAGAAGCAGCGGGGCATGAAGTGACCTCGCGGTACACCCCCAATACAAAAAGCCGGGCCCTGAGGCCCGGCTTTTTCATGCTTTCGTTGGTGGATCACTGGCGGAGGACCGGCAGGCGCCATTGGCCCTCCCCGTCGGTCAGGCGTACCGTGTAGTGGCCCGGGGCCATGCCACCGAGATCGACCTGACGACGACCCGTGGGCTGTCCCTTCCACGTTTCGCTCATCACCACGCGACCGCTCGCATCGCGCACCTCCATCTGAAGGTCGAGCTGGCGTGCACCGAGATCGAGGTCGAGGTTCAGAACCCCCGCCGTCGGCACGGGGAATGCCGTGACGTCATTCAGTCCGTCAATGGACCCGACACCCACGGGATTCGTCACGGTCACGGTCAGCGGCACGCGCTCAGAGGCGCAGCCCACCGCGTCCACGGAGACTGTCCAGTCGTAGAAGAAATAGTAGTAGTTCTGTCCGTTGGCCCCGTTCATGCTTGTGCCGGTGATGGCTCCGAAGTCCGCCAAAGCGTACGGGTATTCGGGATCGGAACCAATGCCGTCGCGCCACAGACCGGGGTTGTCGTCAGTGGAACGCAGACCATAGTCGGCTCCTGCCGGCACGTAGAAACCGAGGTCCACCGTGCTCTCTCCAGCCGGCACGTTGACCGTGATGGATTCCAACTCCGTGCCATTGTCATTGACCAGGGCGATGGTCCGGTTGCCTGCATCCTCGGCATAGACCACGACGGATTCCAAGGTCATGCCCTGGTAGGCATCGAAGGTCAACCAGAAGCTGGAGTTCGGGTGATACTGCCCGTTGTCCTCGTTGCGGTCGTCCTTTCCACCCGTGCCTTCCGTACCCGGGTTGGAGCTTTCGCTCTCCACCCAGAAGGTCGTCGTGGCCCCCACGAATACGGGGACGTCTGCCCCTGCACCGAAGGGCACGATGTCGTCCTCATTCTCATACCACAGCAGGTTGTCGCCGGTCGCGTTGAGGCTGACCTCTGCCGGGTTTTCGATGGTGAAGTCCTCCGTGGTCGGCGCTGCGGGGACGGGGTACACATCGACCACGATGTCTTCGCTCACATTCTCCGCGCCACAGGCGTCGGTGTAGGTCAATTGGTACGTGCCGGCCACGCCCACTTGGATCTGCGGGCCTTCGACGCCCACGTTCCAGGAGCACACGCCGTCTTCCGGGCCGATCAACGTGACCGAGCCGCCTTCGCAGAAGCCGAGCTGGCCGTCCACCGTCACGGTCGGGACCGCAGGCTCGAGCACCTCGATGGTAACCGGATCGCTGGTGAAGCTGCACCCAGCGTCGTCGGTGAGGGTCACGGTGTACGTGCCCGCCTCGGTGACGTCGATGGTGCTCTCCGTCTCGCCGTTGCTCCACTGGGTGTCGAAGCCGCTGTTGGTGGTCAGCGTCACGCTCTCGCCCGGGCAGAGGACGCCCGCGGCGCCCGATTGAGTGATCTCGGCGTCGATGAAGCAGAACGGCGGCAAGACGATGTCGTCGACCCAGCAGGCGTCGGCGCCGCCGGAGATGATGTTGTCCTTTTCATAAGACCAGGTGATGGTGTGGAATCCAGCCGTGAGCGGGAAGGACTCCTCGGCCCAATCGAGCTCGCCGGACCACTCGGCCACCTGTGCGCCGTCGATGAGGAGGCGCAGGAAATCCCAGCCGTCTTCGGTGGACACACGGCGCGCAAACGTCAAGTCGCCGTCGCCCAAGAACTCCAGCGCGATGGTGAGGTCGGTGCTTTGGTTGTTGCCGATGTCGCCGCTCTCCATGCAGAAGTCGCCCTGGTAGGGGTTGTTGTTGGACACAAACCAGTCCTCGTTGCCGTCATAGGCCCACGGGAAGCTCTGGTCGTCTCCACTCTCCCACGTCTCCATGATGAGGTTGATGGGCTCGAAGAAGTCGCCACTGGTCAGGTACAGCTCCTCTTCATTGGGACCAAAGGTGTTGAAGGTGAACAGCACCTGAAGCAGGCCGCCGAGGCCAGCGTCCTCGGACACGGTCACGACATAGCTCTGGGTGAACGTCGCGCCGGGCTCGATGTCGTCCATGACGTAATCGCCGTTGTTGCCCCACGTCACGTCGGGATGCTCGAAGTCAATCAGACCCACTCCACCGGGAGCGGCGTCGTGGCCGTCGTTGATCACGGTGAAGACCAGCGTCGCGGTCTCGCCGCTTTCAAGGATGCCGTTGCCGCCGTCTTCGACGACGAGGTCGAGGATGGTGAAATGCGGGGCGTTGAGCGTGACGGGGAAGGACGTCGTCCACTCGTTGCCGTCGGCGTCGGTGATGGCCACGTCGAAGAGGGCCACGTGCTGGTCGGCCACGCCCGGCGTGACGTCAAACGCGAAGCCGGACAGCGTCAAGGCACCGTCGGCAGCGATGTCGCCGGCGGAAACAGCGCCGTTGGTGATGGTCACCCACTCGTCGGCCGTGGTGATGGTCACCATGACGTCCGTGGCGGTTTCGATGCCCACGTTGGACAGGTCGAGCTCGAGGTCGATGCTCTCGCCCTGGTCGACCATGCCGTCGTTGTCGCCGGCGGGGTCAAACGCGGCGTTGCCACTGCTCAAGACGTAGGGCCCTTCGGCCGGAACGGCTTGGAACGTCGCCTGGTAGGGAATGGTGTTGTAAGCCGTGCCGGTGATGAGGTAGTCCCCGGGCACGCCCAGCGGCGCGTCGAGGGTGATGGTGGCCATGCCGTTCTCGACAAAGGCCGTGCCGAGGATTTGGTCGCCTTGGGTGATGGCGATGAGCGCGCCCTCGGTCGGGCACATCACCTCGATGGACGGGGTGCCGAGGAAGTAGACCTCTTGGTGGGACAAGGCGAGCGCGTCCGGAAAGGCCGTGCGGAGCACGACGGACGGGTCGCCGAAGATGCACCAGGTGTCCATCATCTCCTCGCCGCCACCGCCGTAGCTGTCGATCATGCCGGAGCAGCCGTGCGCCACGATGGAGCCAAAGGTGTGGCGGATCTCCACCTCACCGTCCTCGACCACGAGGTCGGTCATCTCGTCTTGGCCGCGCATGGGCGGGGCCCAGCTTTGCAGCACGCTGGAGAAGGCACCGCCGATGCCGCCGGCCGGCGCTCCATTGGCGGTGTGCTTGATCCACACCTCACCAAAGCAGTCCCCGGACCCCTCGCCTTCGTCGAAGTCGCCAACGCAGCAGGCCACCGGCACGAAGAAGCCGTACATGCCGTTGTTGGTGGTCTGGCCGATGGCATTGACGTCGAATCCACTGGAGGCGATGCCGCCGTGGTATCCGTGGCCGGTGTAGTTGATGAAGGACAGTCCTTTGTTGACCAGTTCGACCATGTCGTTGGGGGTCGGGTTGCCGGCCTCATCGGCTGTGGGACCGCCGGACGGGCTGTTGCCGCCCTGGCTGCCGTCGTACAATTCCCAGACCTCCTGGAAGCCGTAATCGGTCAGCTTGCCCTTGATGTTGTTGAGGTGTTGCCAATCGCTTTCGCCGTTGTCGCCGATGCCGGCACCTTCAGTGGATCCGATGCCGACCCCCACGCTGAACCATTCCTCCCCGAGGAAAGGGTCCTTCTCGTATTCGAGTGTCCGCTCTACCAGCGTCTCCATCTCGTCCACCGTGTGCACAAGCAAACGGCCAACGAAGAACTCCGGGTAGTGGTCATCCCCCTCCACGTAGCCGTAGCAGGGATCGCAGTATCCGTCACCGCCACCGTTGGTCACGAGTGTGGCGGCCACCTGGTCCTCGTCTCCAGCGAGGATCACGTGGGTCAACCCTTCGTTGAAATACTGGTCGGCGAGGAAATCCTTGATGGCGTCGTAATCGTTGCCGAAGTCCGACGCATAAACCACCTCGGTCGTCAGCCCCTTCTCGATCTTCCATTGGATGAGCGGGGCCAGCACGTCGTCGTACATGGCGTCCGTGACGAAGACCACCTTGCCGTGCTCTTCGATGTAGTCATACCGGTCGGATGCGCTGCTTGCGTTGAGGAAGCGGCGGCGGAGTTGGTCCGCAAATTCCGGCGTCACGCGGGCGGGCGCCTCGACCGGGTTGATCGCGGCTGCCTCGGTCTCCACGACGCGCACCGTGATGGAGGCGTGCGCGCGCAGCACCTTGGTCACCGGGTTGTACTGGAACGGGAAAGCCCACACGCTCTGCCCGCGCACACCGCGCTGGACAAACGGCTTCTGCAGCGCAGCGGACGCCTCGGGGTAGAAGGCGTCTTCATTGTAGACCTCACCCTTGACGTATTCGATGTCGGCCGGGTTCACATTGCGGTAGAGGTTGCCTTTGCTCGGCACAATGTCGATGTCATTGAAATCGACGTACACCTCCTCGAGGATCTCCAGCTCGGTTCCCGCCGCAGCGGAGATCATCACCGTCGCGTCCACCTTGGACACGTCGGGGGCACCGGCGCGCAGCAGTGGGGTGTCTCCGAAGACGCGGGGCAACAAGGCCATGCCGTCTTCCATCTCCACTTCCTGGAATTGGGGGTCAGAAAAATCAAAACGCACCACGATGCCGTCGTGGTCGTCGGCCACGAGGGTGGCGGTTTGGGCCATTGCCGTGGACATCGTCCCGACAAAGAGCGTCAGCGCGGTGAGCGCTTGGGTCAAGGTGAACTTCATGGTTCCGGATTTGCAGGTCATTCGACAACGATTCGAACCGGGCGCTGGTTGGGGGTGTGAATCCAGTGCTGTCCGGAGGGCCATCCCTCGGTGGACAGGATCCAACCCGCGGCGCCAGCCGTCGCGTTGCAGGGGTACAACCTTCCTTCGGGCCCCAAGCGTTGCATGGGTGCGGAAGAAAGGGAGAGTTCTGTGGGCAAGGTCACGGTGGCACCAGCCCGAACGGGATTGGGGTGGGGCTGCCACACGGCTTCCATCGGGGCTTTGGCCACGGCATTGACCCCGCCATTGCGCAGGTCGAAGTACACGTTGACCAAGGCGTCCTGATTGCCGGTGGGCCAGACCCAGAAATGCAGGAAGCACGTCCCTTCTGTCTCCAGGGCGTTGACGATGAGCTTCAAGAAACCGGCACCCTCGGCGGGCATCGGAAGCATGTCCGCATCGGCCGGCACCCCGGTGTAGCATTCGCCCAAGTCGCACAGGTTGACGTCCCACCCCTCTGTCCAGCCGCCGTCGATGTATCGCCAGGTCAGGCCCAGCGAATCCGAGGTCTCGTTGGGAAAATCGATTTGGAAAATGCGGGCCAGGCTGTCCGTCGGAAACTCCGCCACCAGGCTGTCCGTCGGGGTGATGCCGAATTGGGCGCTGGCTGGCCCTGAGGCGAACCACATCGCCACGGCCAATCCGAACAGGCGCTTCCACTTCGTTTGCATGGGGTCAAGATAGCGTCCAATGTGCGGCTGTTGCTCGGCTGGGGTGTGGGCGTACTTCTCCCTGACATCTGCGGTGATGGCGCCCATCAAAGCGGTCCGAATCGGGCGTGCATTTGCTCGGTGCGGTAGGCGAAGAGCGCTTCCATTTGCCCCCTCACCCATCGGCCGGCCACCGCCTGCCCGAGCCGCCCCAGCGGCAAGCGGTACTGCAGCTCGTCCACCACGCGGCAACCGCCCTCGACGGGCTCAAACTGGTGCCGGTGGTCCCACAGCGCAAACGGCCCTTTCAACTGCGTGTCCCGGAACCAAGGTTGCCCCCCGGTTTGCTCCGGCGGGTGCACTTCTTCGATGCGCGTCAACCACCCCGTGCGGATTCCGGGAAACGGCGAGACTGAAATCTCGACCTCCAGCCCGGCGTGCAGCGGCACGTCTCCTCCCCTTCCAATGCGCACCTTCTGGTCGGCGGGCGTCATGTCCTTGAGGTTTTGGGCCGTCTGAAAAAACGCCCACACTTCCTCGACGGGGCTCGCCACGGTCACGGCCGTGCGCAGGGTTTGCGGCGCGCTCATTGACACAGGGCATCGGCCGCCCAAGCGGCCATCAGCAGACCGGGCTTGGCCCCGCTCTGGAACCCCAGCGATTGGATGTAGCCGGTCGACGCGCTGAGCACCTTGTTGGACGGGTGGCTCGGATCGGTGTTGAAGTCCAAATCGATTTGCTCGATCTCCACCCCGTTCTCGTCGCGCAGCAAATTCGCCAAGGCCACCGACCGCTCGGTCTCTCCCCACAACTTGGTCCAGAGGTCGAGGATTTTGGGCACCTTTTCCTTGCGGTAAATGACGTGGGCGCCGGACCGCGGGAAGCGGAAAACCACGGTCGTCACGTAGACGGTGAAATTCCGGTGGTTCTGGCTGTCGCAGCCGACATGGACCGCGAAGGGCTGCCCATTGTCTTGCATTTCCCGGACGTAATCGCAGACATCAAAACTGCGCCGTCCGCCCATCACCTTGAACCGCCTGTCCGATCTGTCGCCTTCCATGCCGTTCAAATTAGAAGGCAATGCGGGAGGCCCAACTGCACGGATGTCGGGGTTCTCCACAAAGCATGCACCCCGGGTATGAAACCGCCTCAAAATGGAAACACCCGCCGTTGCGGGTGCTTCTCTACGATTCACAACTGTGATTGACTTCCCGAAGGAAGTGCCTGTCAACCACGACTGTAATTTACACATTACAAACGAAGATTACAAGCGTGATTTAGATTTCGTCGACACTTTACACCTACTCGTCATCAATTTTCACCGCTTCAATATTCATGTCGGACGATTCGGACAACTACAAATCCGCGGTGAAGTGGCGCGCCAGCACCTCCACGATGTCGGCTCTGGCAAACGGCTTGGAGACGTGACCATCCATGCCAGCCTCGAGTGCGGCCTCCCGGTCGTGGTCAAAGGCAAATGCGCTGAGCGC
>JBMYZR010000075.1:0-7737 GCA_049610565.1 Flavobacteriales bacterium
GGCGATGCCGTCGGCGAGCTCCGCCACATCGGCGCGGCCCGTGGCCCGCAGGTAGCGGGACATGCTCTCGTCGTAGCCAAAGGTCGAGGTCGTGGCCCCGATCTCGGCGCCCATGTTGCAGATGGTGCCCTTTCCGGTGCAGCTCATCGCGTCGGCGCCCTCGCCGAAGTACTCGACGATGCAACCGGTTCCGCCCTTCACGGTGAGGATGCCGGCCACCTTGAGGATGACGTCCTTGGGGCTGGTCCACCCGCTCATCTTGCCGGTCAGCTTGACGCCGATCAGCTTGGGGAACTTGAGCTCCCACGGCATGCCGGCCATGACGTCCACGGCGTCGGCACCGCCCACACCGATGGCGACCATGCCGAGGCCACCCGCGTTCACGGTGTGGCTGTCGGTTCCGATCATCATGCCGCCGGGGAAGGCGTAGTTCTCGAGCACCACCTGGTGGATGATGCCGGCCCCCGGCTTCCAGAAGCCGATGCCGTATTTGTCGGAGACGGACTCGAGGAAATTGTAGACTTCGTTGTTGCGGTTGATGGCCTCCTGGAGGTCCGTGTCCGCACCGACCTTCGCCTGGATCAGGTGGTCGCAATGCACCGTGGAGGGCACGGCGGTCTTGGCCTTGCCAGCCTGCATGAACTGCAGCAGGGCCATCTGGGCAGTGGCATCCTGCATGGCCACCCGGTCGGGGGCGAAGTCCACGTAGTCGGCGCCGCGGGTGAAGGCAGACTGGGCCTCTCCGTCCCACAGGTGGGTGTACAGAATCTTCTCAGCGAGGGTCAGGGCTTTGCCGGTGGCTTGGCGGGCGGCGGCGACTCGGCCGGGGAAGCGCTCGTACACGGCGCGGATCATCTCGAGATCGAACATGTCAATAAGGTGGGTGCGTTGCGTCCGCGAAGATACGTGTGCCCGTAGCTTTGGCCCATGACAAGGGCCGTCCTCCTCGAGCAGGTCAAAATCGCCTTGCGCTCCATCCGGGCGCAGTGGCTCCGGACGCTCCTGACGGTGACCATCATCGGCACCGGCATCATGGCCCTGATGTCCATGATCACCGCCACGGAAGCCCTCCGGTCCAGCCTGATCGACCAGTTCGTCGGACTGGGGGCCGGCACCCTGCAGGTGAGCAAGAAATCGGAGAGCGGCGCCTTCCGAGGACGCCGGCTGGGCGAAAGCGACCCCCTGACCTTCCAGCAGGCCATGGACCTCAAGGACGCCCTCGACAACACCG
Organism: Flavobacteriales bacterium; assembly: GCA_049610565.1. Lineage (GTDB taxonomy): Bacteria > Bacteroidota > Bacteroidia > Flavobacteriales_D > Sanyastnellaceae > UBA8752. The sequence continues at coordinate 1,232 of JBMYZR010000075.1, forward strand.
CCCCCACCTCCGTGTCGGCGCGGGGCACCATGATGGGCCGGCTGGCACGGTCCGGCGAGGAGACCGACCCCAATGTGCTGGTGGTCGGCGGCGACGAAGGATTCCTCCCGATGAGCGATTACGACCTCGCCTCCGGACGGAACTTCACGGCGGAGGAAGTGCGGCGCAACGCCCCACTCGTCATCCTCGGACAAGACGTCGTGGACCAGCTCTTCTCCCCCGGCGACGACCCCCTCGACCAGGACGTCCGCATCCGCAACCGCCGCTACCGGGTGATCGGGGTGCTCGGCCAACAAGGCAGCTCGTTTGGCATGTCCCAGGACAATCAGGCCATCCTGCCCGTCGGGGAAATCCGCGCCCGGTTCAGCGGTCGCCGCACCTCCTACACGGTGCAGGTGAAGTCGCCCGACCCCGATGGCATCGGGGCCCTCTCCGAACGGGTCACGGGCGAAATGCGGGCCATCCGCGGTGACCTCCCCGGACAGGAGGACAGCTTTCGGATCTCCCGGTCGGACGCCCTCATCGACCAGTTCAACCAAGGCATCAGCAGCGTGACCTACGCCGCGTTGTTCCTCGGCCTGATCACCCTCCTCGGCTCCTCCATCGGGCTCACCAACATCATGCTGGTCACCGTGACGGAGCGCACCCGGGAGATCGGCCTGCGCAAGGCCCTCGGCGCATCCGCCAAGACGATCCGCGCCCAATTCCTCGTGGAGGTGGTCATCATCGGCCTGCTCGGCGGCCTCGTGGGCGTACTGATGGGCATCGGCGTCGGAAACCTCGTCGCCGGCCAGCTGGACGCCCCCTTCATCCTGCCGTGGAACTGGATGTTCATCGCCCTCGCCTTGAGCGGTGCCGTCAGCCTCGGCAGCGGCTACTATCCCGCCCGGCGCGCCGCCCAGCTCGACCCCATCGAGTCCCTGCGGCACGCCTGATTCCCGGCACGCGGGCACGGTCTGTGTCGTGCTTAAATTTGAGGGATGCTCGATCACCGGACGGACCACGTGGCCTGGATCATGCGAAAGCCCCGCAGCCTGGGGAATTTCAGCATCGAAACGTCCTACCGGACCATGCGGGACCATTGGCCGGAATCGGCCTCCACTCCCCACGTGCACACGGTGAGCCGCTTCACCTCCGGCATCGCCAACCGGCTGGCCATCTGGCGGGAAGTCCGGGCATTGCCGCACCGCCTCATCCACATCACCGGCGACATCCACTTCACGGCCATTGGCCTGCGGAGCAAACCCGTCGTGCTGACCATCCACGACCTTGGGCTCCTCGATGAGGGAAACGCATTCCAGCGGTTCGTCAAACGCCTCTTCTGGCTGACCTTGCCCTTGCGCGCGTGCGACCGCGTCATCGCCGTCTCGGACAAGACCCGTCAGGACATCCACTCACGCAGTGGCTACCCTGTTGACCGCATTGCCGTCATCCCGAGTGTCATCTCCCCCACCTTCAGACCGCGCCAAACCGAGCCTGACCTGCCCACACCGCGCATCCTGCACATCGGATTGGCCGACAACAAGAACCTCGACCGCCACGCGGCCGCCATCCGCGGATTGGACGTGCACCTGCGCATCATCGGGGAACCCTCCGATGCCCAGCACGCGATGTTGAAGGACAACGGCATCGACTACAGCTGCGCCTCCAAACTCAGCGAGGAGGAACTCCAAACCGAATACGCGAGCGCCTCCCTCCTGCTCTTCTGCTCCACCCTCGAAGGCTATGGCATGCCCATCATCGAGGCGCAGACCATCGGCGTGCCCGTCATCACCAGCGACCGGTCTCCCATGCGGGAAACGGCGGGAGGCGGCGCACTGCTCGCCGATCCGGACAATGTGGAGGCCATCCGCGCGGCCGTTCAGTCCGTCCTATCGGGCGAGACGGACCGCTCCGCCCTCATCGACGCGGGCCACGCCAACGCAAAGTCCTGTTCAGCAGCCCGGTCGGCCGAGCTGCACGCGGAGCTCTACCGCTCCCTGTTGGCCCTCGACTGAGGCGCTCAGATGCGCGACTGGAGGAAGCGCTGGACTTCGAACCAGCGCTCGGGCTTCATCACAATCTTGCCCTCCTTGTCCAACAGGAAATAGGTCGGCGTCTGCGTGATCTTGTAGTCATCGGTGATGGGCGCATCCCAGCCTTTCAATTGACTGACATTCTTCCACGGGATCTGGTTGTCCGCGATGGCCTTGGTCCACGCCGCCTTCTGCTGGTCAACGGACACCCCGACCATGCCAAAACCGCGTGGATTCATTTCCTGGTACATGGGAACGAGGTTCGGAATCTCCTGCTCGCACTTGTGGCACCAACTCGCCCAGAACATGAGGAGGGTGTATTCGTGCGCAGCCACTTCCTCGGACAGGTCCACCATCTGGCCCGACGGGTCAGCCATCTTGAAGTTGGGCGGGGTGTTGCCCACGCGCAGGTTGATGATGCCCTGCGCCCGCTGGCGAATCACATCGGACAGGTTGGCGCCGCAATCCTCATCGAAGATGTAGTTGTCGAGGATGTATTGGCAAATGGTCTCACCGTCCTGCGTCTTCATGTTGTAGAAGCCGTCGAGCATGTTGTAGAGGGCGAATTCCAGCACCACCGGATTCTCTTCACAGGAGGCCTTCACAAGGTCAATGCAGCTGAGGAATCCAGAGGTCTTGCCGTCGGAGAAGGTCCGCATCATGGACTGGATACGATCCGGGAGGGCCATGGAACGGGGAAGGCTGTTGTCACTCATGTCGATGTCACTGAGGAACGTCCCCTTGTCCCCGATGAAACGCGGCTGCTTCCACGTCAGGAACTTGGCCATGTACGTGCCGGGGTTTTCCCGGATGAACTTGTGCTGGGTCTGGGCGAGCTCCTTCTCCTTGGCCTTGACCTGGGCATCGATGGCCGCCTCATTGCCCCGGCGCTGCTTGTAGAGCTGGCGAATCTGGTTCTTGTTGGCCGCCTCCGCTCCGCGGTAGGCAAACCAAGCCCGGTTCTCACGGCTCTCCGTGCGGCCGCCCACGAGCCGGCCGTTCTGGAAGTCAATGCGCAACACCGGCTCGTCCGGGTTGAACACGATCTCCGCCGTCTTCTTGCCGGGCTCGAAGCCGAGGCCATAGAAGCCCCGGCCCACCTCGATCTTGCCGAAGTCGAATTGGCCGTTGGTCATCTTGGCCGAGTCGATCACGGCGATGTTGCGGCCCTCCGTCTCGAAGAGGTACATCATGCCGTTGCGGGTCTGGACGCTTCCGCTGAAGGCCACCTTGCCGACCTTGTCCCCGCGGTTGTCGTCGTTGATGCCGTCCATCCAGTCCGGGTTCTCGGTGCCACCACCAGACACCTGTTGAGCCGGGGTCTCGGCGGGAGCGGACGTCGCAGCGGCGGCCGTCATCTCGGGTGCCGGAGTCGGTGCAGCGGCCGGCGTCGTCACCGCCTGGGCGGCGGGCTCGGCGGACCGGGACGCGGGCGATTCAGTCGCACCGCCCGAAGCGCAGGCGGCAAAAAACAGGGAAAGGCTCAGGGAAATCCACATGGCAGCAGGGATGCGTTGTTGCATGCCGAAAATTACGGCCGACAGGGGGCTGGCGTCAAGGGGTGACCCCGACCAACACACGAAAGAACGTGAATTACGGCCGCGGGCGCGTTCCTTGGGGCCACCACAGCAGTGCCTACCTTGCCTGACATGGACCGCCAGACCGCCTTGCTTGTCCTCCAGCTGCCGGACGCCCCCACCCCCGATGAGGTGCACGATGCCTTTGAGGCCCACGTGTTCGGCATCCGGGATTTCCTCTTCCGCCAGACGGTGATTCCCCAGGTGTTCCGCGCCAAGGTCGACCGGCTCCTGACCGCGTCGGAAGTCGGCGAAACGCTCGGGGTGGAATTGCCCTGCCTCGATGGAACGGTGCCGGACATGGCGCCACTCGAGGGCACGGCCGACGACGTGGTCCGCACCCACGCCGACAATGTCGGCCGGCTCCGCACGGCCATGGCGGCCACGTTGGACCCGACCTGCCTGAGCCGCCTCGGTGAATGCCTCGTCCGGATGCAACGGGCCTACCTCCACTGGATGGCCGACTGGTCCGCCGCCCGCCCACTGGACACCGCAGAAGTCAAGCCCATGCGCGACGAATGGTCTCCGGCCGCCTTGGCCACGGCCCTCGAGGGCGAACGAAAGGGCGACACCCTCACGGAAGACCAGTCCACCCGGCTCGCCGCCGAATTGCTGCGCATCCGCACCCTGTCGCAATCGGCCGTCACGGCCTGATCACCCCGTCCGCTGGCGGTGCAGTTCGAGCACCATCCCATCGCCGAGCCCCACCTTCGGCACGATGACCGTGTCCGCCCCGAAGAGGTCCATCGCATCGAGGTAAATCCGGCAGGCGGGCACGATGACGTCCGCCCGGTCCGGCTTCAGGCCGAATCGGTTCAGCTTCTCCGCATGGGTGGCCTGTTCGAGCTGGGCATGCGTCCGTTCCAGGTCCTCGCGCGAAATCGGCTTCTTGCCCACGCCCCCGGCCAACTTGTAGAGCCGGTTGATGTTGCCCCCACTTCCGATGACGATGGGCCGGGTCACCCCGTGTTCCCGAATCAAATCGCGGCACCACTCGGCCAGGCCTTCCCGCACCCCCTCTTGGACCTTGCCCTTGAGCAAACGCACGGAACCGATTCGGAAGCTCTTGGCCTCGACCCGCTGGCCCTGTCGGATCAGGGTCAACTCGGTGGATCCACCCCCGACATCGACGTAGAGGTAGTCGCGGTCAGCATCCAGGGACGCAATGCTGAAGTTGGAGAAAATCAAATCGGCCTCCTCCCGGCCCCGGATGATCTCGATGGCCACGCCGGTCTCGCTGCGGATGGCCTCGACCACCTCCGCCCCGTTCTCGGCTTCCCGCATGGCGCTTGTGGCACACGCGCGAAAGGCCACGACCTCCATGGACGACAGCAGCAAGCGAAACGCCTGGATGGCCTTGGTCAGGGCCTTTTGCTTGGCCGGACCGATTCGCCCGGTGTCGAAGACGTCCTCGCCCAGCCGGATGGGCACCCGCGTGTAGGCCACCTTGTCCGACCGGAGGCCCTCCGCCTCCTCGCGGATCTCCTTGACCATGAGGCGGACCGCGTTGGATCCGATGTCAATCGCACCGTACCGCATCACCCGTTTCCGCGTCCGTTGATCTGGGCCTCGTAAAAGGCGTACATCCCCTTGTGGCTCTCCACCATCGGGGCGCCATCAGGCCGCTTCACGTAGCGGTTGCGCTGCTTCTTGTCCAGCTTCCGGCGCTTCACATTGTCCTTCAGCTGCAGGTCGAGCATCGCGGAAATCTCCGCTTGGAGCTGCAGGTCGTAGATGGGCGTGCTGACCTCGATCCGCCGGTCGAGGTTTCGCGTCATCCAATCGGCGCTGGAGAGGTAGAATTCGGGCGTGCCCCCCGCACCGAACGCAATGACCCGCGCGTGCTCGAGGAATCGCCCGACGATGCTGTACGCCTCGATGTTGTCACTGAGGCCCTTGACCCCGGCGCGCAATGCGCAGGCGCCGCGCACGATGAGCTTGACCTCCACCCCGGCCCGGCTCGCTTCATAGAGCTTGCGGATCATGCCGGCGTCCGTCAAATTGTTGCACTTCAACACCATCCACGCCGGACGCCCTGCCTTGGCCTCCTTGATTTCCCGGTCGATCATCTGGGAGAACCGGCGCCGGGTGCTGTAGGGCGACACGATCAGGTGGCGGAACACCCCCCTCTGGTAGTTGTGCTCGAAGAAGGCAAACAGCCGCTCCACCTCTCCGGTGATGCGCCGGTCCGCCGTCAGCAGGGCCAGATCGCTGAACACGCCGGCGGTGGCCTCGTTGAAGTTGCCCGTGCCCACGTGCGCATAGTTGCGTTGAACGCGCCCCTCCGTGCGGGTGATCAGCAACAGCTTGGAATGGGTCTTGAGCCCGGCCACCCCGAAGATGACCTGGATCCCGGCCTCCTGCAGTTCCTGCGTGACCTTGATGTTGTTGCGCTCGTCAAACCGCGCCTGCAGTTCAATCACCACCTGCACCTCCTTGCCGTTGAGGGCGGCGCTGGTCAGGGCGTTGATGATGTGCGAATTCTTCGCGACGCGGTACAGATTGATCCGAATGGCGGTCACCTTCGGGTCAATCGCGGCCTCGCGGAGAAGGTCCACCAATTGGGCAAAGGCGTGGTAGGGATAATGGAGCAGGAGGTCCCGCTTGGCGATTTCCTCGAAGTACCGGGTCTTTCCCTTCAAATGCCGGTGTGGCAGGGGCCGCATCTTGCGGTGCACCAGGCCGGGCTTGCCAAGGTCGGGGAAGCCCATCAGGTCGCGCCGGTTGTGGTACCGGCCGCCAGGGATGATGCTCGCCTCATCGACCACGCCCAGCTTCTTGATGAGGAACCGGAGCAAATCCTCCGGCATGGTCCGGTCGTACAGGAAGCGGACATAGCCGCCCTGCTTCCGCCTAGCGATGCCCTTCTTCATCTTCTCCAGCAGCGACTTCGACAGGTCGTCGTCCATGTCGA
>JBMYZR010000076.1:0-7608 GCA_049610565.1 Flavobacteriales bacterium
CAGGTGGCGAGGAGTGCGAGGTGTGCCCGAACGCTCCGATCTTCGACAGCATCTATTACACGGTGGCCGCGACGACCCTGTCCTCCGCCGACGGTGCCATCGCCCTGGACATCTCTGGCAACGCTGCGAGCACCCTGTACCTCACCGGCATCAACGGCGCTTCGGATTACACCATCGCCTTGCCGGACGACCTGAACGACCTCGAAGCCGGTTACTACATCGCTCGGGTCCAGGATTCCGACGGATGCTGGGGTGTGGCCGACACCTCCGTGGGCGGCACGACCCTCCAACAGCCGGCCATCCAGCTGGAGGTGATCATTCCGTTCACCCTCTGTTGCAGCGGTTGTGGCATCAACGACATCGACGCCGACGGCCTCTGTGACGACGGAGACAACTGCACCGACCAGTCGGCCTGCAACTTCGACGACGCCTGCAACGAGCCCTGCGTCTACCCCGACGGAAACGGCAATTGCACCGGCTACGGCGAATGCAGCTTCGCCTGCGAGGGTGGTGGATACCTCACCCAAACCAGTTCCAATCATTTGCTCTTTGGCGACGAGAATGGAAACCTGATCGGATATGACATCAGTACGGGAACCGTCACTTCGGCCGGACCGAATAATTACGACGCCGGCGGAAGCAACAACCTACAGCTGATGTTCTTTGAGGAGGACAACTGCACACTCTACATGGGGGACAGCGATGGATTCGCCTTGATGGACATTGGCACGGGCACTGTTGGACAGGATATCGGAGACAACGAATCAGCGGGAATCTGGTTCGATACATCCAATGGACTGGGTTTCGAGGACCTCGACGCGGGTGAGACCGTGGATGGGGTTCACTTCGCCCTGAGCCACGACGGCGACGGTTACAACGTCGGTTCCGGCAACCCGTTGTTCACTTTCGAGTTTGTTCTGGACGAATTGTATTCACCGGCCCTGACTGGATTTGCCACCCCATGCACGGGCTGCAACCCAGATGCCTCCGTCACCTTCACCAAGACGGATTATGGTTCGGAACAGGACGCGATCACACCGAATGTCACGATCGCACGTGGAACCGGTCAAGGCCTTTACAATGCTGCAACCCAAAGCGGATGGGACTGGGATCTCCAAGGTCCCGAGGGTACGTACTGGAAATGGGGGGCAACGAGTGTACCAGGGATCTACATGAATTGGCGCTCTGCAGTGAACCAAGACCCTCCAAGCGCCGTGGGGAATACCCTTTCATTGTGGATCCCCGAGGGCAACCTCTTCTTTGATGTGGAGATGCACTCCTGGACATGCTGCGGCAATGGCGGAGGATTCTCGTACACCCGGACTCTGGTATCCGAGCCCACGTGGGAAACGACCCTTCCAGGAAAAATCGATGCCACTTTGCTTCGGATGCTGCCCAAGCACGCCGAAAATGGTGACGATTGGGATTGGGAGTCTTTGGCCATGGATTTGGCATCAGGATATGCTTACGGCGTCTGCGACGAGGACGATACCGATACTGGAAATTCCGACCAGGAATTGTGGCGCATCGACCTCAATGTCAACAGCACAATCCAGCCTACGGCGTGTCCGACCTGCAACCCGGATGCCGTGGTGACGTTCACCAAACCCGACTATTCCACCAGCACCGTCGATCAGATTACACCCAATGTCGCCTTGGCCAGAGGAGACAATCAAGGCTATTACAATGCCATGACCCAAACGGGATACAGCCATTCCGGCCCAGAGGGTACCTACTGGAAGTGGGGAGCTACCGGCACCCCCGGCTACTACGGATCCTGGAGGGATGCCCACGGAGGCAATGCCGACAACCAAGTGGGCAACGTCATGTCATTGTGGATTCCGGAAGGCAATTTGTTCTTCGACATCGAAACCACATCGTGGACCTGCTGCGGCGATGGTGGAGGGTTCTCCTACACCCGAACCCTGGTGTCCCCCCCAGCCGAGGCACCCCAAGTGCCAACGTATGACGGCTTGGAATACATGGGCCGCATTTCATCCGACGTCAATGCCATGATTTTCGCAGATGGAGCGTTGTACATCGGATTCGAGAACAGCAACATTGGCCGGCTCAACCTGTCGGGTCTCTCCTTCACGGAAGACATTCTGGCTACGGGTGTCCTGCCCGTGGACATCACCGCTGTCCTTGCGGGACTCAAGCCCCAGGTGGATGACTAACCCAGGTCATGTATACCCCCATTCGAAAAGCCCCGCCACCGAGCGGGGCTTTTTCGTTGGCAAACACCCCAGTCACTCAGAACGACAAACCCCTAATTCACAACATTATACGAGCGAAAAACCACCGGAACTCCATTCGATTGGCGATATTGATTTGGACCAAACCGTATCACCATGCGACGCCTTGTCACGTGCCTCACTGCCCTGTGCCTCCTCTCCCCCTCCCAGAGCCAAGCCGCCTGGGACATCTTCCAATCCTACGTCATCCTGGACAGCGGATCTGGTGACCAATTCCTCGCCGGCGGCCTCAACGCCGATGGGGCCAGCACCTTTGCCAGCACCGACCTCGGCGACTTCACCGCCACGGACGCCCTCACCCTCAACGGCGGGGAGCTAAAGACCTACAAGAACGGCAGCTCCAACGTTTGCGGCGGCTCCCTCAACTACCGTGTCTACGCCTCAGGCGATACTCCGGGCGCCTTCACCGCTATCAATCTGACCTATGACTCGGAATTGGGCGGCGGCGACCAAAAGTGGGCCGCTTCGGGTTCTGGCATAGATTTGCTCGGCGCCCTCCCCGCGGGCGACTACATCCTCGAGCTCTACTGGGACGCCACTGGAGACGACGCCGGCGGCTGCTCCGACACCAAGTTCGACAGTGACTTCGGCAACAACTTCACCGCCACCTTCTCCATCGTCGTTCTCGGCTGCACCGATCCCGCTTACGTCGAGTACGATGCCGCAGCCACATCCGACGATGGCAGCTGCGCCACAGCCGTCGTCAACGGTTGCACCAATCCAGCCTACACCGAGTACAACGCTGCGGCCAACACGGACGATGGCAGCTGCGCCACAGCGGTCGTCAACGGCTGCACCGACCCGGCCTACACCGAATACAACGCTTCCGCCAACACCGACGACGGCAGCTGTGCCACGGCGGTCGTCAACGGCTGCACCGACCCGGCCTACACCGAATACAACGCTTCCGCCAACACCGACGACGGCAGCTGCGCCACAGCGGTCGTCAACGGCTGCACCGACCCAGCCTACACCGAATACAACGCTTCCGCCAACACCGACGACGGAAGCTGCGCCACACCCGTTTCCTTCAATGTGACCAACACAACCACGGGAAATACGTACGCCACCATACAGGACGCCATCGACGCGGCCACGGCCGGCGATGTGATTTCATTGTCCGCGGGCACCTTCAGCCCGACCGGGACGGTGACCGTCGACAAGTCATTGACCATCGCAGGCGCAGGAAGCGCCTCCACCACCATCGATGTGGGCGGATACAACACCTGGGGCCTCTACATCACCGCCGATGACGTCACCCTCAGCGGCGTGACCATCCAGGGCGATGCCGTGGCCAACCAGCAGTTCGCCCTCAAGGCAGGATCCGGAAACAACACCGGCGGAACGCCTTCCATCTGCCAGAACCTCACCTACAGCGACATCGTCATCCAGGGCACCAAGCGCACTGCCATCGACCTCAATGGCGTCAACGGAGCGACCCTGACCGACATCACCTGTTCCGGGGCCACCGGCGGATTCGGCATGAGCATCTCCAGCTCCGCCAACGTCACCGTCACCAACCTCACCACCAGCGGCAACGCCTGGGGTGACGTCGGCATCTTCCCCGCCAACAGCTCCTACCAGTGGCCCTCCCTCGAGGGCCCGACGGGCATCACTTTCGACGGAACCATTGACCTGTCCTCCGGAACCGGAAGCATCTCCGTCCAGGATGGCAGCCTCCAGTCCGGCGGAACCTGGGTCGGCACCATCTCCAACGACGCGGCCGACAATGCCGACGTGACCGTCCCCGCCAGCTTCAGCCACGTGGTCAACTCCACCCGCGACGGCGATGGACTCGTGCTCCACAACGTCGGACCGCAGGCCGCCATCCACGCCACCGCCCAAGCCCTGGCGGGTTCCGGCGCCTTCTCCGGCACCACCATCGATGACCTCGACAACGGCGACATCGAAGTCGTCGAGGGCCTCTCCATCCAGGATGCCATCGACGCGGCTTCTGCCGGAGATGTGATTACGTTGGTCGATGGCACCTACGCCATCGAGACGCCCATCCTCGTGGACAAGGCGGTGACCCTCCAAGGCCAATCCGAGGCGGGTGTGGTGCTCGAGTGTGGGGCCGGCCTCGGCGGTGCCAACAGCATCCAGGTGACCGCGGGCGCCACCTTGAAGGACTTCACCCTCAACGCCAACAGCAACGCCACCTTCGGCATCCACGTGCATTCGGGTGCGGCCAACGCCACGTTGTCGGGCCTGACCATCACCAACACGGCATCCAACGGCATCGGCCTCTCCGGAGTGACGGATGCGACGGTGAGTGACATCGCCGGTTCCGGCAACGTCCAGTACGTGCTCGGCATCGCCGGTTCCGTTGGCGTCTCTGCCTCCGACATCTCGGGCGGCAACGTGGGCGTATACAAGGGCACGGGAACGTATGCCCAGACCGCCACCGACATCGCGTTCACCGGCACCTTTGACCTCGCCGGCGGATTCATCATCGAGCAGCTTGACGGCGCCGATGAGATTACCTACTCCATCGACGGCAGTGCAGCCGACGTGAAGATTCCGGCCTCCTTTGACCGCGTCTTCTTTGCCGACTACACCAACGTGCCCCTGCCGCCGCCGTACAACGAGGCGTCCCTGGCCACCCTCGTCGAAGCCGACAACCTGGCCACCGCCATCGCCACGGCCCAGGCGCTCGACGCCTACGGATACGGCCTCGAAGATGCGGCCGTCTACAACCTGACCGCAGCCCAATGGGAAGTCAGCGCCGGCCTCTCCATCCAGGACGCCATCGACCGCGCTGCAGCTGGAGATGTGATCGACATCGCAGCGGGCACCTACGAGGAGGACCTCGCTTTGAACAAAGGGGTGACCATCAACGGTCCCAACGCGGGCATTGCCCACGACGGAGCGCGTGGTGCGGAAGCCGTCATCGATGGTGAGCACACATTGTCCGCTGCGGCGGCCCTGACCCTCGACGGCCTGCAATTCCTCAGCAACAACCCCGCCCAGACGAGCACAATCTATGTCTCGACCGCTGCGGGCCACGCCATCCAGAACAACCGGTTCGTCTCCAGCATCGCAGGCGGCAGCACCGGCGGCAATCACGACCTGGCCATCTACACCGCCGTGCTCTCGACGGGAACGATGACCATCAGCGGCAACAGCGTCGGCGGCGACGGCAGCTTCACCGACGGTGACCGCTACAGTACCGCCGCATGGGGCCGGGGCATCTGGCTCAATGGCGGCGGAGCGGCCGTCACCATTGCCGGCAATGCCTTCACGAACTGCCGCACCGGCATGAACCTCGAGAACTACGACAACAGCGCGTGCAGCGTGGACGGCAACACCTTCACCGACTGCGGAACGGGCCTTGCCCTGGGCGTGCCGACGGCCGGGGACATCACATCGATCACCAACAACAGCTTCCAGGATGTGGACACCGACATCAACGCCCGCAACCTCACTGCGGACATCACCTGGAACCTTGCTGCGACCGGAAACGCCGCCATTCCCGGCAACAGCACGGTCTACTCGGACCTCGGCTACATCCCGGGCAACAGCCCCGGCGACACCGACGATCCGAACGGCAGCCTTGCCTACCTGTCGGGCAGTGGCGCGGACCATTTGACCTTCGGTGCTGAAGACAACACCGTGACGGGTGACTATGGAGGAGCCGCCAACGACTACTTGGACGGAGGCGACGGCACCGACGGCGCCCAGTATGGCGACAGCCAGGCTGATGCCAGCATGGTTCGGGAGGATGATCGCCTCATCGTCACCACCCTGACGGCAGGGGTGGATACCCTGGTCAACATGGAATTCGTCACGTTCTCGGATGGTGTGGTGAGCCTTTCAGGTTGCACCTTCCCGGATGCCTGCAACTTCCTCGCCTACGCCATGATTGACGATGGCAGCTGCGAATTCGCCAGCTGCTCGGGGTGCCGGGATGAGGACGCGTGCAACTTCGATGCAACGGCCACCCTCGACGGTCCGCTGGGCACTTGCACCTACCCCGGACTCTATCAGGATTGCGCCGGAAACTGCCTCAACGACGCCAACACCAATGGCATCTGTGACGAAATCGAGGCCATTGGCGTCGAAGGCTGCACAGACCCGGCAGCGACCAATTACAATCCCGACGCCACAGATGATGATGGCAGTTGCTACACCTACACCCTCGAAGGATGCATGATTCCGTCCGCGACCAACTACGACCCAACGGTCAATGTCCAAGGGGAGCCCATTTCGGCATTCTGCATCTTCCCGTGGAACAGTGCCTTCATGCTGCCCAGCACCGATTGTGCAGATCCGTTTGCCTGCAACTATGACGCCGGGGCCACCGGCTACACCGAATGCGACTACTGCCTGGGTTGCACGGACGACGGCGCCTGCAACTACGACGACACCGCTCTCTACGATGACGGATCCTGCACCTATGTCGGATGCTCGGGCTGCACGAGTTCATGTTCGGCCAATTACGACGCCACTGCCGTCATCGATGACGGCAGTTGCGACTATGCCAATTGCGGCGGATGCACCGACAGTGAAGCCGACAACTACGACGCCGGTGCCACCATCGACGATGGCTCTTGCCAATATGCGGGTTGCACCTACCCGGCAGCCTGCAACTATGACCCGACCGCCAATGTCAACGATGGTTCGTGCAGCCTCCTGAGTCCGGCGGTGCTGGATGCGGTCACCGTGGTCAGCAATGCCACAGCACTCAATGCAGCGGATGGCGAAATCAGTGTCTCGTTCAGTGGAGGCACAGCGACCGACATCGTCCTGAGCGGATTGAATGGCTCAACGGATTACCGCATTTCCTACCCTGGTCCGTACAATGCAGTTGCCGCCGGGCATTACGCTGTCACCCTTGAAGATGCAGCAGGCTGTTCCAGCAACGCCATCACGGTCACCATCCTATACGACCTCTGCTGCGACTGCGGTGTCAGCGATACCGATACCGACGGCATCTGTGACGACGCGGACAACTGTACCGACAAGACGGCCACGAACTACGCCGACCCGGCCAACGGAGCCTGCACGTACTGAGGCCGATTCCGCCAACGAATGAAGAAAAGCCCCGCCACCGAGCGGGGCTTTTTCGTTCCTAAGGGCATGCATCACCGCATATAACGGTCAATATGACCCACGAGCCTCCTGATAACGAGAACAGAAAGGGACGCATTCAGAACACTTTATGTCTATTTTAGAGCCAACCGAATCGTCTTCTCATGCGCCTTTCCGTCGTATTAGGCTTTGCAGCCTGTTTTCTCCTTCCGTTCCAGAGCCAAGCGGCCTGGGACATCTTCCAATCCTACGTCATCCTCGACAGCGGATCCGGTGACCAATACCTCGCCGGCGGGATCAACGCCGACGGGGCCACCGCCTT
>JBMYZR010000077.1:0-7396 GCA_049610565.1 Flavobacteriales bacterium
CCGGATTGTAGGGAAAGGGATTGGCCGACTGGCCTGACGCCATCAGGGTCAGGAACATGGCCACGGAGAGGAACAAGGTTCTCATCGGGATATAATTTCCGGCACGAATCACCTGGCACCAAGCCATTCACGAATTCACCCAAAAGAAAACGACCCCCGTGAGGAGGTCGTTTCGATGTCGGGACAGCAGGACTCGAACCTGCGATCTCCTGCTCCCAAAGCAGGCGCCTTACCAACTGGGCCATGTCCCGGGCGGCCGCGAAGATACTCCTCAGTTGTCGGCGCGCCACCACCCAAATTCACGAACGGCCACTTGGGCTTCGTGCTGGCGGTCAATCGCGTCCTTTTGGGCCTTGACCCACGCCGCTTCGCGGGCATTGACGCGAAACAAATCGGACTCTCCTGCCTGCCAGCGGGTGCGCTCGGCGTCGAGCAACATCCGGCTCTGCCGTGCTGCACTGGCTGCGGCCTCGGCTGCGGCGACCTGCGCTGGCAACGCCGCCTTGACGGCGGCGAATTCCACCTGCCATTTCCTTGAGAGGTCCAGGCGCTTCTGATTGCGCTTTTCCAATTCAGCCTCCGCGTAGGCCGCCTCTCCCCTGGCCTTCCTCAGGAAGAGGGGCATGGACACCTTGAGGGATGTCGACTGGCGTTCCGACGGGTCAAACCCGCCCCAATCCGGCGGACTCAGCAATCCGGCGTCGCCGGGATTGACTCCGGCATCCAGCCCCGTCAACAGGTCGATCCGCCCTTGAATCGTGGGGCGCAATCCCTGTCGGGCCAACCGCACCGTGTAGCGCTGGAGGGCCCATTGCCCTTCCACCTCCACCACTGCCGGGTGGCGCAAGGCCGCTTCATCTGGCACCGTGACGGCCTGTCGCAGTGCGGCTGAAATGGTGGGGTCGCTGGCGATGGGGCCTTCCAAGGCGGGCACCATCGGCAAGGCGTTGGTGGCGAGGGCCACCGGCTGGCCTCCCTCCCACAGCATGGCCTCCACCTTGGCGCGGGCCGAGAGCGCCTTGGCCGCGGCCGCCGCCCGGTCGGCTTCGCGCCGGGCGAGAATGAGGCGCACCTCCACGGTATCGATGGCCGCGCGGGCCCCTTCGGCCACGGCCCGGTCCACTTGGTCGCGCTGGGTTTCGGCCAGCCGGACGGCCTCCGACGAGAGATTGAGGTTGGCTTCGGCCTTCCACCACGCCCAAAACGTCTGCTGCGCAGACAAGCGAAGGTCAAGCTCCATCAATTGCCGCGCTGCATCCCCCAGCTCCACGGCCACCTCGGCTTGGCGCAGCGCTGTGCGGCGCGCATCCGTGATGAGGCCCTTGCCAAGATCCAGGGTCACCCCGGCCCTCCACTGTCCGCCATCGGGCAGGTAGCGGCTGGCATCCAACCGATTTCCGGACGCCTCGTCGCGGCCGATGACCACGTCGACGGGAGAAGCCGTCGGCAGGAGCAGGTTGGCTTGCGTCAAGGAATAGTAGCGGGCACCGTCCCACACCTTGCCCTTTTCTCCGCCACTGACGATCGGGTCGAAGGCGCCCCGGGCGGCCTGTTGCTTGGCCTGCGCCGCCCATTCGGTCAGTTCCGCCTGGCGGGCCACCGGGTGGTGGTCCATGACCGCCTTGACAAACGCCCCTTCGGTGATCCAATCCGGGCCTTGCGGCCACGCAGACAAAGCCAGAGACCACAGCAACAAAGCGATGGAGAAGCGAACGGTCATTTCCCAATGCGCTTCTTGACCTTGCCCTTGGGCCCTTCCCCGTCCCCGTCCGGGCCGGAATAGAAGTCGGGTGGGAATCCGTTGAACTGACGCCAAAGCTCGTAGCCGACGGACACCTCTTCGAGCAGCGCGATCCCCCGGGCGCCACTTCCGGCGCGCAGGGCCTCAGGCCACCGCGCGGTCTGCGGTTCCGCCACCAGAATGCGGTAGCGCCCATTGTCGCCGATCATCCGGTCGATGGCCACGATTTCACCGGGGAACGTGCCGTACTGCAGGCGTGGCCATCCGCTGAAGAATACCGCGGGCCACCCGTCGAACAGGAAGCGCACCTCGCCCCCAACATGCAGCAGCGGAAGGTCCATGGGATCGACGTACATCTCTACAGCGCGCAGCCCGTCGTCGGGGACAATGGTGACCAGGGCGTCGCCGGCCTTGACTGTCTCGCCGAGGCCGAGCGTAAGCGCCCGGGCGATGCGGCCGGGCTGCGGGGCGATGACGTAGCGAAAGCCTTGCCGGGCCTCGTAGTTGGCCAACTGGTTGCGCAGCTCGGCGACCTTGGCTTCGCCACCGGCGAGGTCGGCTTCGGCCTTGGCGCGGTCCACGGCCAGCTTGGCGAGTTTATCGGCGTACTCCCGGCGCTTCGCTGCGCGGGCGAGCTCTGCTGCCGTGAGAGCGGCGCGGCTGGCCGTCCAATCGGCCTCGGCCGCCGTCAGGGCCGCCTCGGATTTGCGGCTTTCCAGCCGGCGGGCCTCCAGGTCCGTCAAGGAGGCGAGGCCGTCGGCGTAGAGCGCCTCGCGGCGGTCGAGCCGGGTTGCCGCGACTTCAGCATCGAGTCTGGCGGCCGCCGCCTTGGCGCTGTCGGCGGCCACCTTGAACTGCGCCTGCGCCACCTTCTGGGCGGCCACGGACAGGTCGAGGTCCCGGTTGGCCTCCATCGCGGTGCGCCGCAAGGCGTAGGCTTCGAGGCCCGCCGCGTAGGCATCGCGCTGCCCTTCGGCGGCGGCGAGCTTTTCGGCCGTGCGATCCAGCAAGGCGGGGTCGGCGTACTCGGCCTTGACCTCGGAAATGCGGACCAGCGTGTCCCCGGCCTGGACGGCATCGCCCTCCTGCACGTACCACGCCTCGATGCGGCCGGGAATGGCCGCCATCAGCGCCTGCGGACGGCGGTCCGCCCGGAGGTTGGTCACGGCCCCACGGGCGCGGACATACTGCGTCCATGGCAGCCACATGGCGGCCAACGCCAGCAGCAACAACACCCCGACCGACCGCAAGGTGCGGCGGCGGGCCCAGGGATTGCCCAGCATGCCGAAGGACTTCAGTCCCATCTTCGGAAAGTCCTTCTCAATGGAATTGTTGGAGATGTTCAGCATCGCGTCAAGCAGTTTGGATGTCGACAATGCACCCCTCCTCGAGGCGGACGATGTGGGTACAGCGGGACAACCACGCCGGGTCTGCACTGGCGGCCACCACCGTCCAACCCTCTCCACCGGCCACCCCGGCGAGGGCCTCGGCGATGGCGTCATGCTCTTCCATCGGGAAAGGCTGCAGCGGCCGGTCCAGCACCAGCAGGCGCGGCTTGCCGACAATGGCCCGGGCGAGCAGGATCCGCTTCATCCAACCGGTGGACAGGCCCTGCCCATCGCTCATCAACGGCGTCCCAAAGCCCTGCGGCAACCGCTTGACCAACGGCATCAACCCCACCGCCTCCGCTGCCTCGCGCACGGAACCGAGGTCTGCCCCCAAACGGCCCACGGAGATGTTCTCGGCCAAGGTGCCCTCGAAGAGCACTTCCTGCTCGAGGCTGTCCCCGGTGCGGTACCGGAGGTCCCGACGATCCAAGTCCGCCATGGGCACGCCCTCGACCAGCATGGATCCCCGGTCGAGCGGAGTCAAGCCCGCAATGACGTGAAGCAAGGACGTCTTTCCCGATCCGGACGGACCGATGACGGCGACCCGCGAGCCAGCGGGCACATCGAGGTCCACGGCGTCGAGGACGGGCCGGTCGATGTATTGGCCCTGCCCGAGCCCTGCGGCCTCCAACTTGAGCGACAAGCCCTGCCCACCCGGGGCCACGGTCTCCACGCACACCCCTTCCCGCTCTTCTTCGAGGGGCACATCGGTGACCTGCCCCATTTTCTCTACGGCGGTCAGGACATCGTAAACGGACTCCATGGTGAGCATCAGCTTTTCGGCACTGCCCATCACGCCGATGATGACGATCTCGGATGCCACGAATTGCCCGACGTTGATCAGGTTGTCCATGACAAGCAAGCCGCCGATGACCAGCAGGCCCGCGGTGATGAGCGCCTTGAACGCCACCACCGCGGCATACTGGGTCATGAGCACGCGGAAATGCTGGCTGCGGTGGCCGAGGTAGGCGCTGACCGCTTCGTCCGTGCGCTCTTCCGGCAGGGTGGTCCGTCCCGCGAGCTTGAAGCTGTTCATGGCCCGGGCCAGCTCCTTGAGCCAATGCGCCAGCCGGTACTTTTCTCCGCTCTCGCCCAGCGAGGTGGCAATCCCCCGCGGCACCGTCCACCGGAAAATGAGGACGAGCAACAGGATCAAGAACGCGCCGAACGCGATGAACACCGGGTGATAGAATGCGAGCAGCAACAGGCCGAACACGATCTGCAAGCCGGCCGTCGAGAAATCCAGCAGCACCTTGGCCACCCCCTTCTGCAGGCTCAGGGTGTCAAAGAACCGGTTGACCAGCTCCGGCGTGTAGGTCGAGCCGACCGCCTCCGGCCGGAAACGCGGGATGCGGAAGCCGAATTCAAAGGCACTGCGGGTGAAGATCCGCCGCTGCAGCACCTCCGTGATGCTCCATTGCACCGCCTGAAGTGCCCCGGCCATGACCACCCCGAAGGTGACCAGCACCGTCAGCAGGATCCAGCTGGTGCTGACCTCACCGCCGAGGACCAGGCCGATGATGGCCTGGATGCCCAAGGGCAAGGACAACGCCACGAGCCCGCCGAGGGCCGCGTGCAAGTAGAGATAACCGATGTCCCGCTTGTCCTTGGACAGCAGGCCGAAGAGCCTCCGGATGGGGCGCAGGGATTGCGTTTCGATGGACATCTCCTTCGAAAAACCTGAAAGTGGGAAAGGGGTTCAATCCGGAGCCGTCAGCGGGCTCGCTTCTTGAAGTCGGAAAGCACCTTAGGCCTTATGCTGCGCTTTTGGCGGGGAGCACCCGGCCGAGGATGAGGGCGACCACGAGGCCGATGCCGAGGCCCTTGAGGAGGTCAATGAAGACAATGGCCAGGATCGTCACGATGAACGGGATGAACACCGCCATGCCGCTGTCGTACATCTTCTTGAAGTTGGCCGGCTTGGCGAGTTTGTAGCCGACCACGAAGAGGACGGCCGCGAGGCTGCCGAGCGGGATGTACGTCAGGAGCGTCGGGGCGAGCAGGAAGAACACCATGAGCCAGGCGCCGTGGAGGATGGCGCTCATTTTGGTGGCGTTGCCGGTTTGGATGTTGGCGGAGGACCGCACGATCACCTGGGTGATGGGCAGTCCGCCGATCAGTCCGCTGACCGTGTTGCCGACGCCTTGGGCCAGCAGCTCGCGGTTGGTGGGGGTGACGCGCTGCTGGGGGTCCAGCTTGTCCGTGGCCTCCACGCAGAGCAACGTCTCCAAGCTCGCCACGACGGCGATGGTGGCGCCCAGGATCCAGATGGCGCTGTCGCCGATGGCCGAAAAATCCGGGAAGGTGAGCAGCGAGCCCCATGCCGAGGGATCAATGCCGCCGGCAGCGTGTCCCGTGGGGACGTCCACCAGTTGCTTGGCGGTCAGCGCGCCGGCGCCGCTCATGGTGATGAGGTTCACCACCACGCCCGCCACCACGGCCACGAGCGAGCCCGAGAGGACCTTGGTGAAGCTCATCGCCTTCATGAAGGAGGTCTCCCAAAGGACGAGGATGACGAGGCAGACTGCCGTGACGGTCATCGCGGTGGGCGCTGCGTAGGCCAGGTTGTCGCCCAGCAACAGCAGGACGTCGAACACCTTGTCGGCCTTGGTCGTGCCCTCTGCGCCGGCGTAGCCGAGGCCGTGGGGGATTTGCTTGATGAAGATGATGATGCCGATGGCGGCCAGCATGCCCTGGATGACACTCGACGGGAAGTACTTGCCGATGATGCCGGCGCGGGCGATGCCGAGCACGAGCTGGGCGAGGCCGCCGATGACGACGGCGAGCAGGAAGGCTTCGAAGCCGACTTCCTGGATGCCGTCGTAGACGATCACAGCCAATCCGGCTGCCGGACCGGACACGCCCACATGGCTGCCGGAGATGGGGGCGACGATGATGCCGCCAATGATGCCGGCGATCAGGCCAGCGATGGGCGCCGCACCGGATGCCAGGGCGATGCCGAGGCAGAGGGGAAGGGCGACGAGGAAAACGACGATGGAGGCAGGAAGATCCTGCTTGAGGTGGTTGAACATGTTCAGGGGGTTGGGAAATGGAAAGGGGCGGCAGGACGGTCCCACCGCGGGACGGGGGCCAGATGGCCCGGCGTCAGCCCAATTCCGGAGGTTCCCAAATGCGCGCCGTCACCAACGCCTGCAAGGCGCCGGGCGGCGCGATGTCGTGGCGGTGCTGCGCTTCGAAGGCCGCGTGGCGGTGGCGGGCGGCGAGCAGGGCCTCGAACTCGGTCTTGCCCTCCTTCTCGCTCTGCGTTTCCCGCTCCTCCTCCGATTCCTCGGACTCCTCGCCCTCGAAATCGACGCAGACGATGGTTTGTCCCTCGATGGCCCCGACGACCTCGGCCACATCCAATGCGGCGCATCCGGCCAAGAGGAGGCCGAACAACAGGAAGGCGGGAAATCGCAACGCTGCCATCGAGAGCAAAGAAACTTCAACCGGGCGGGCTTGTTCGAATCGAGGGCATCAGTTTCACCCCCATTTGCAAACACTGCGCACCTTCGCACCATGGCCTCCCCCACCCTGCTCCGGCTCGTGCCGGCCCACGACGACCCCATCGGCGGACTCCTGACCCAGCGCGCCTTTCCGACCGGCGCCCTTCCCGATCTGAATCCGTTCCTGTTTTTGAACCACCACGGGCCGCAGACCTATGGCCCCGACAACCCCGGCCTGCCGTTCGGGCCCCACCCCCACAAGGGCTTCGAGACGCTGACCTTCATCGAGGAGGGCCTCCTTGCCCACCGCGACTCCACTGGCGGCGCGCACGTGAGCGGCCCGGGCGGCGTGCAGTGGATGACCGCCGGCAGCGGCATCGTGCACACCGAGGTGTCGCCTGAGGAATTCAAGCGGGACGGCGGCCCCTGCCACCTGTTGCAACTCTGGATGAACCTGCCCGCTGCCCACAAGGGCGTGGCGCCGAACTACCACAGCCTCGAACCCGAAGGCCTGGCCGTGGCGGAGGGCGACGGTTGGCGGCTGGAGGTCATCTCCGGCATCACGGAATTGGACGGTCGGACCGTAGAGGGGCCGGTCAACTCGCTCACCGGGCTCTTCACCTCCCGCCTGAAGCTGACTGCCGGATCGACGTTCACGTTCCGCATGCCGCCGGGCCGGACGTTGTTGGCCTATCCGGTCTCCGGCGCCATCCGGTGTGGCGATGCCACGCTGAAGCCCTTCGCGACCCCCGTCTTTGACCGTGATGGCGGCGACCTCATCCTCGAGGCACTGGAGGACAGCACGATGCTGCTGTGCCATG
>JBMYZR010000078.1:0-7175 GCA_049610565.1 Flavobacteriales bacterium
CAGCGCGCAGGTGGGGATCAATTTCCGCATGGTGTTCAATACTCAGGCCGGGTCTTCAACGGACTCCGCCGCGTTGGATTTCATCAATGAAGGCCCGGACGCGGTTGGGGTCGATGTCGGGATAGACGCCGTGGCCCAAGTTAGCCACGTGCCTGCCGCGTCCAAAATCGGCCAACATCTGTTGGGTCGCCGCCCTGACCTCGGCTTCCGTGCCGTACAGGACGGAGGGATCGAGGTTGCCCTGAAGGACATGCTCCGGGGCCCGTTTCCGCGCTTCGGACACCGGCATGTGCCAGTCGACGCCCAGCGCCTCACACGGCAACGTCGCCAGGCGGTCCATTTGCCACCCCGCCCCCTTCGCGAAGACGATCATCGGCGCCCCCTTCACGGACTCGCAAATGCGGCGCAGGCGCGGCATGCTGTAGCGTTCGAAGAGGGTCCGGTCCAGCGCCCCGGCCCAGCTGTCGAAGAGCTGAACGGCCTGGACCCCGGCCTCGATCTTGGCGTTGAGGTAGACGATGGTGGCGTCGGTGATCCGGTCGAGCAGGTCCTCGGCGAGCTCCGGCGCCTCGCGGAGCATGCGGCGGGCACGGCTCCACTCCTTGCTCCCCCCGCCTTCGACCATGTAGCAGAAAATCGTCCACGGCGCCCCGGCAAAGCCGATGAGCGGCACCCGGCCATTGAGCTCATGACGCGTCAGACGCACGGCATCCATCACGTACTTCAGGTGCTCTTCCGGTTCGACGGCATGCAGCCTGGTCAGGTCGGACGCGGACCGGATCGTCTCCGGGAAGCGCGGCCCCACCTTTTCGATGAGCTCGTACGGCAGCCCCATCGCCTCCGGCACCACGAGGATGTCGCTGAAGAGGATGGCGGCATCGACCCCGAGCAAGTCGACGGGTTGGATCGTCACCTCACAGGCCAGCTCCGGGGTCTCGACGAGCTCCTTGAATCCGGAAAGCCGGCTCCGCACCGCGCGGTATTCGGGCAGGATGCGGCCGGCCTGGCGCATCACCCAGACGGGCGGGCGTTCGGTCATCTCGCCGCGGAGGGCCCGGAGCAGGAGGTCGTTGTGCAAAGTCATGGTCGGGTCAACAATTCTCGACGGACGGGGTTTCCCGCAGCTCAGTGCAGGGTCTTGAAGAGCGCCTCTTCGAGCAGATCATACGGCGCCACGGTGGCGTTGTCAATGCCCTTGGACCGGGCGTCGCACTCGCGGAGGTAGCCGAAGATGCGCGACACCTTGCGGGCGGGGTAGTTCCGGGCCGCCCGTGCGTACTCCTTGGCCGCGTAGGGATGGACGCGCAGCGCCGAGGCCACCGCCGAAGGGTCGTGGCTGGGCAGGTGGTGGAACGTCAACACCCGCGCGAAATAGTTCGTCAGCGTCGGCAAAATGCGCGGCACCGGATGGTTCTTCTCGTTGGCCCGCATGTACTGCACGATGCGGGTCACCCGGCCGATGTCCTTGTCGGCGAGCGCATTGGTCAACTCGAAGATGTTGTACTCCTTGGAAATGCCGATGTGCTGCTCGATGAGGCTGTCGCTCACCTCCCCCCCTTCCGGCAAGGCGATGAACAGCTTGTCCATCTCGCCGGCGATCTTCTTGAGGTCGTTGCCGAGGTATTCAGCGAGCAGCTGGGCGGTGCGGGGGTGGATCTGGCGCTTCTTCGAGGCCACGTAGCCCTCGATCCACTCCGGCAGCTTGTAGTCCCGGACCTTGTCGGATTGGAACACGACGCCGGCCTTCTGGATGCGCTTCACCGCCGACAGCCGCTTGTCCGGCATCTTGTTGCGGTGGACCAACACCAGCACGGTCGAGGCCACCGGATTGTCGGCATAGACCGCGAGCTTCTCCAGCTTGTCCTTGGACTTCCACTCGCGCAGGTCCTGGGCCTCCTTGACCAGCACGAGCCGCCGCTCGGCCATCATGGGAAACTGCCGGGCCGCCGCGAGCACCTGGTCGAGGTCGCTGTCCCGCCCATACAGGATGGTCTGGTTGAAGTCGCGTTCGTGCTCCTCCATCGCGTGCGCTTCAATGGCATCGGAGAGCACGTCGAGGTTGTAGGGTTCCTCCCCTCCCAGCAAATACAGCGGGGCAAATTGGCGCGATTGGATGGCGCCGAGGAGGTCCCTCATCCCCTTCATCTCAGGAGAAGGCGGGCGCGACCTGAATGTCCTTGCTGCCCTTGGTGTGCACGTAGAACCCTTCGCCGGACTTGACGCCAAGCTTGCCGGCGGTGACCATGTTGACGAGCAACGGGCACGGGGCGTACTTCGGCTGGCCGAATCCATCGTGCAGGACGCGCAGGATGCTCAGGCAGACATCGAGGCCGATGAAATCCGCGAGGTGCAGCGGCCCCATGGGGTGCGCCATGCCGAGTTTCATGACTTCGTCGATCTCCGCGACACCGGCCACACCCTCGTGCAGGCTGCAGATGGCCTCGTTGATCATGGGCATGAGGATGCGGTTGGCGACGAAACCGGGGTAATCGTTGACCTCCACCGGCACCTTGCCCAACTGCTTGGAGAGGGCCACGGTCGTCTCGGTCGTGGCGTCGCTCGTGTCGTACCCGCGGATGACCTCCACGAGCTTCATGATCGGCACGGGGTTCATGAAGTGCATGCCGATCACCTGGGCCGGCCGCTTCGTGGCGGCCGCGATGCGGGTGATGGAAATGCTCGAGGTGTTGGTCGCCAGGATGCAGTGCTCCGGGGCGGCCGCGTCGAGCTGCTCGAAAATCTTGAGCTTGAGGTCGAGGCGCTCCGTGGCGGCTTCGACGACGAGGTCGGCATCGGACACGGCCCCGCGCATCTCGGTGGAGGTCGTCAGACGCGCCAACGTGGCGGCCTTGTCCTCAGCGGAAATGCGCTCCTTGGCGACAAGGCGGTCCAGGTTGCGGTCGATGGTCGCCTGCGCGCGCTCGAGCGCAGCGGCTTGTACGTCGACCAACGTCACGGTGTGTCCGCTCTGGGCAAAGACGTGGGCGATTCCGTTGCCCATCGTTCCGGCGCCGATGACGGCGACCCGCTTCATGCCGTCGCTCATGCCTCCTCTCCGTCAGCCTCTTCCTCCACCGCGTCCTCGGACACGGCTTCCTCCGCTTCGGCCTCCGCGGCGGCTTCCTCCTCGGCGGCTTCCTCTGTCTCGTCAGCACCGAAGGGCAACAGCGACAGCTCGACGAGCGCATTGTACCACGTGCAGAGCTTCTTGAGGTCGCTGTGGTACACCCGCTCCTGGTCGAGGTCGGGCACGACTTCCGTCACGAAAGCGCGGAGCTCGGCGTGCGGCGTCTTGGCATCCGGAGCCGTCCCTCCCTTGAGGTGGTCGTGCATCGCGTTGAGCACGCCTGCCAACGGAAGGTCCTCCTCATACGTGAAGATGCTGATGTCCTCGAAGCTCGAGACGCGGGCCGAAGCCGGCACCGCAGTGCGCTTGCCTGCCCCGAGGGGCTCCACCACGATGGCGCGGTGGGTGGTGTTCAGCACCTTGTACAGACCGGGTTTGCCGGAGATGGCCAGGATGTCCTTTGGTTCCATGCACGCAAAGTACCGCCGGCGTGTCATGCAGACACCAGGGAAACCCCGCGGCAGGCGGCGGCTTTCCCACATTTCTTCCACTTTATTCCACAGGATGCGCACCGGAATCCCCCTCCGGAACCGGCCACCCGCGGTGGGGACGACAGGCGCCGTCCTCTCCCCGTTTCCAGACTGCATTCTGCAACCCATTGGAAATCATCAGCCAAGGACATCCGAGGGCCAGATCATAGCGGGCCACCTGATCGGCCACCGACTGGTCCAGCTTGACCTGCGGCGCCTTGACCTCGACAGCGAGCGCCACCCTGCCCTCCCGGTCGAAACACGCAATGTCGATGCGCCCGTCGACCTGACCGACCCGAACCGGATGCTCGAGGACCATGCGCGACGTGGGCCATCCGGCCGTCATGAGCGACGCCACCACATGCTGCCGCACCCATTCCTCCGGCTCCAGCTTGACCCAGCGCTGGCGCACCGTGCAGCGCAACGCCCATTGACCATCCCGCCACTCCACATCGAGTGGACAGGGCGGCAAAGACAGGTCGGGCCAACCGGCCCGGGGGTCTTGATCGGGTGCGCTGTGACGGCTCACCCTGCGAAAGTGCAACGGCCGCGCATTACATTGGGGCACCTTGAACCACAACCTGATGGACAACCCGACCCGGCTCTTCGATTTCCCGCGTTACCAGCTCGCCCACAAGCCGCTGGACATGATGATGACCATGCCCAACGGTGGCCAACCGATCTCCTACTCCACGGCCGAGTTCGTGGACGAGATGGACCGGGTCTCCCGCGGACTCATCTCCATGGGACTCCGGGCCGGTGACCGGGTGGCGCTCATCTCCCACAACAACCGGTGCGAGTGGAACCTCATGGACCACGGCACCCTGCAGGCGGGCGGAATCGATGTGCCGATCTACCCGACGATGACCCCGGAGGATTACGTCTACATCCTCAACCACAGCGAAAGCCGGTTCTGTTTCGTCTCCAACCAGGAACTGCACGAGAAGGTCCAGTCCATCATGGACCAGGTGCCTTCGCTCGAGGCGGTGTTCACCTTTGAGAAGGTCGACGGCGCGCGCCATTGGAGCGAAGTCGTCGACGCCGGTCGCGAAGCCGAGGAGCACGAAGCGACCCTGACCGCCCGGCGGGACGCCGTCGCCGACACGGACATGGCCACCATCATCTACACGTCCGGCACCACGGGCAAGCCGAAGGGCGTGATGCTGACCCACCGCAACATTGCGCAGAACGCCCTCAACAGCGTACCCCGCCTGCCGGAGCGCGAAGCCGGCACCGATTACCGCGTCCTGAGCTTCCTGCCGGTCTGCCACATTTTCGAGCGCATGCTGCACTACCTGTACATGCACGAGGGCGCCATGATCCACTTCGGCGAGAGCCTGGAGACGGTCAAGGACGACCTCGCCGGCGCCAAGCCGCACATGTTCACCGCCGTGCCGCGCCTGCTCGAGAAGTTCTACGACGGCATCGTCGCCAAGGGCCAGGCCGCCGGTGGCGTCAAGGCCCGCATCTTCAGCTGGGCCGTCGGTGTCGCCCTCCAATGGGAACCGGACGGACAGAATGGCGGATTCTACGAGTGGAAACTCGGCATCGCCCGCAAGCTGGTCTTTGACAAGGTCAAGGAGGCCCTCGGCCTGACCCAGATCATGGCGGTGGCCTGCGGTTCCGCAGCCTTGGCCCCGCGCCTTGCCCGCTTCTTCAACGGCGCCGGCATCCCGGTCTACGAAGGCTACGGCCTCACCGAGACCTCGCCCGTGGTCTCCGTGAACACCTTCAACCAGCCCAACATGCTCCGCGTGGGCACGGTGGGCAAGCTCATCGACGACACGGAAGTCCGCATCGCTGAGGACGGCGAGATCCTCGTCAAGGGCCACCAGACGATGATCGGCTACTACAAGGACGAGGAGAAGACCAATGAGGTCCTCAAGGACGGCTGGTTCCACACCGGGGACATCGGCGTGTTCGAAGACGGCTTCCTCCGCATCACCGACCGCAAGAAGGAGATGTTCAAGACCTCCGGAGGCAAGTACGTCGCTCCGCAGCTCCTCGAGAACGCCATCAAGGCCTCCCGCTTCGTGGAGCAGGTCATGGTGATCGGCGAAAGCCGCAAGCACCCGGCCGCACTGGTCGTGCCGGACATGGTGGTCCTCGAGGAATGGTGCAGCCGCAAGGGCCGCCCCTGCCCTGCCCAGGACGCCGTTCCGCAGGACGCCGAGATCTGCGCCCGCATCCTTCAGGACATCGAAGGCCTCATGGAACCCTTTGCGTCCTGGGAGCGCGTCAAGAAGATTGAAGTGCTGCCCGCCCCGTTCACCATCGACGGCGGTGAGCTCACCCCGACCCTGAAGCTGAAGCGCAAGCCCATCCTCGCCAAATACGGCGATCGGATCGAGGCGATCTACGCCTGATGCGCGACACCCTGCAGGCCTGGGACGAGGCTGTGCTGCTCGCCCTCAACGGCCAGCCGCGCTGGCTCGACACCCCCGCGTGGTGGCTGACCTCGAATTGGGCCGCCGTGCCGGTGGTCCTGCTGATCTTCTGGACCCTATACCGCATCGGCACGCGACACGGCGCCCCGCGCAGGGCGTGGCTCGGCTTGGCCGCGCTGATCCTGACGTTTGCCGGCACTGACGCCCTGTCCAGCCGGGTCATGAAGCCCGGCTTTGCCCGCCTTCGGCCCAGCCACGCCGAAGCCCTCGACGGTCACCTGCACCACCACACTTTCGATGACGGCTCGGTCTACCGCGGCGGCCGCTTCGGCTTCGTCTCCTCCCATGCCGCCAACACCTTCGGCATCGCCACCCTCGCCGTGCTGCTCTTCGGCGCCGGACGGTGGCGCTGGCTGTGGCTGTGGGCCGCCGCCATGAGCTGGACCAGAATCTATCTCGGCGTGCATTATCCGGGAGACATTCTGTTTGGCGCGCTTTTCGGGGCAGGCTGGGCCTGCGCCATCTTCACCGCTTTCCGTCGATTCACTCCGGATCTTTCCACGCCATGAACGCGCTCTCCCTCCCCTTCCTGATCGGCATTTTTCTCGGCGGTGGAACCGGGTCCGTCCTCCGCCACCTGCTCGGGGTCTGGCTCAACGGCAAACACCTCATGCCCCTCGGCACCCTGTCGGCCAACCTCCTGGCCACCGCCCTGCTGGCCGTCATCACCCTCCGCCTCGCCGAGCGCTTTCCGGAGGACCACGTTCTGCCGGCTGCGCTGGCCATCGGCCTGTGCGGCGGATTCAGCACCTTCAGCACCTTCAGCGCCGACACCCACCGGTTCTTCGCCGAGGGACAATGGGCATGGGGCACCCTCAACATCGCCATCAGCGTGCTCGGTTGCGTGCTCGTCTTCGCCCTCGTGGCCGCGGCTGTGCGGCGCTAACTTCACGCTCGATTCCCGACCAAGATGAGCCCACTCCCGCTTCGCCTCTTCCTCCTTGGCCTCATGGCGTTGCCCATGGCCCCGTCCATCCAAGCCAAGGGCAAGACCACGCCACCCCGGCTCATCGTCGCCATCACCGTCGACCAGATGCGGGCTGACTACCTCACCCGCTACGCCCATGGTTTCGGCAAGGACGGGTTCCAACGCTTTGCAAACCAGGGGTTCCGCGGGCTGGACCATCACTT
>JBMYZR010000079.1:0-7126 GCA_049610565.1 Flavobacteriales bacterium
GACCCCAACATCTTCCCGGTCGCCACGGGCATGGAGGAGCACCGGCTCAACGCGCTGGACTTCTTCCGCGCCACGGAGTGGATCCGAACCAACCTTCCCGGCGCGCACGTCAGTGGCGGCGTCTCCAACGTCAGCTTCAGCTTCCGCGGCAACCCGGTGGTGCGCGAAGCGATGCACAGCGCCTTCCTCTACCACGGCATCCGGGCCGGCATGGACCTCGGCATCGTCAACCCGACCATGCTGACCGTGTACGACGACATCCCCGCCGACTTGCTCGAACGCGTGGAGGACGTGCTGCTCGACCGCCGGGACGACGCCACGGAGCGCCTCATCGACTTTGCAGAGGGGCTGAAAGGCCAATCCGGCACCCAGGCCAAGAAGGACGACGCCTGGCGCCAGCTCCCCTGTGCGGGACCGCATCGAACACGCCCTCGTCAAGGGCACCGCCGAGCACATCGAGGCCGACGTCGCCGAGATCTTCGCCGACATCGGCTCCCCGCTGAAGGTCATCGAAGGCCCCCTGATGGACGGCATGAACGTCGTGGGTGACCTCTTCGGTGCAGGCAAGATGTTCCTTCCCCAAGTGGTCAAGAGTGCCCGCGTGATGAAGAAGGCCGTGGCCTGGCTCACGCCCTACCTCGAGGCGGCGGCGGAAGGCGAGCGGGAGAAAGCCGGCAAGGTCCTCCTCGCCACGGTCAAGGGCGACGTGCACGACATCGGAAAGAACATCGTCGGCGTGGTGCTCGGCTGCAACGACTACGAGGTCATCGACCTCGGCGTGATGATCCCCAAGGAGCAGATTCTCGACGCTGCGGTGGAGCACGGCGTCGACGTGGTGGGCCTGAGCGGCCTGATCACGCCGTCCCTCGACGAGATGGTGGATGTCGCCAAGGAAATGGAAGCCCGCGGCCTGGACCTGCCGCTCCTCATTGGTGGGGCCACCACCTCCAAGGTCCACACGGCCGTCAAGATTGCCCCGGAGCGCAGCGGGTCCGTGGTCCATGTCAACGACGCCTCCCGCGCCGTCCCCGTTGTCGGCCAACTGCTCGGCAAAGACAGCCGACAGGCTTTCATCGAACAGACCGCCACCGACCAAAAGCGCGTGCGCGAGAATTACGCACGCGACCGCCAGCGCAAGACCCTGATCCCCCTCGAGGAGTCCCGCCGCAAGGCCGCCTTGGCCCTCGAAAGCCGCACGTTTGACCCTGTTCACTGCCCGGCCCCGAAGCACCCCGGCGTTCACGTCCTCGAGGACATCGCCATCGCCGACCTCCGCCCCGTCATCGACTGGGGGCC
The DNA here is from genome assembly GCA_049610565.1 of Flavobacteriales bacterium. GTDB lineage: Bacteria > Bacteroidota > Bacteroidia > Flavobacteriales_D > Sanyastnellaceae > UBA8752. The sequence goes on from JBMYZR010000079.1 coordinate 1,297, forward strand.
CTTCTTCCGAAGCTGGGGCCTTCACGGCAAGTACCCGGAGCTGCTGGACGACGCGCTCATCGGCGAGGAAGCACGCAAACTGAAGGCGGACGCCGAAGCCATGCTCGACCGCATGGACGCCGAGAACGCAGTGCGGTGCCGAGCCGTGTTCGGCCTGTTCCCTGCCGTCCGCAAGGGGGATGACATCCACCTTGAAAGCGGAGAGATCCTGCATTTCCTTCGCCAACAGAGTCCCCAAGGACAGTCCTGCCTCGCCGACTTCATTGCCCCGGCAGGCCATCCGGAACTGGACACGGACCACATCGGCGCGTTCTGCGTCACGGCGGGCCATGGCCTCGAAGCGTGGTGCGCGCCCTTCCGGGAGGATGACGACGACTACTCGGACATCCTGGCCAAGGCCCTCGCCGACCGACTCGCGGAAGCCGCTGCCGAATGGCTGCACCGCGAGATCCGCACCACCCACTGGGGGTATGCTCCCGAGGAATCGCTGGACAACGATGCCCTGATCGCCGAACGCTACCGCGGCATCCGCCCTGCGCCCGGTTACCCTGCCTGCCCGGACCATCAGGACAAGACGACCCTGTGGACCCTGCTCGACGTCGAGAAACACATCGGCGTCACCCTGACCGAAAGCTTGGCCATGTGGCCGGCCGCCAGCGTATCAGGGCTGTATTTCGCCCATCCGGATGCCCAGTATTTCGGGCTGGGCAAGATTCTCCCCGACCAACTGGCCGATTACGCCGCACGACGCGGCCAACCCGAAGACGAGGCAGCCCGTTGGCTGTCCCCCGTCCTGCTCGAACGCCCCGAATCCATCCCCTCATGACACTCACCGACATCCTGAAGCAGCCCGACCACAGCCGATTCAGCATCGAGCTGCTTCCCCCGCTCAAGGGCCAGCACATCGATTCCATCTATCGGACGATGGACGCCTTGATGCCCTTCAACCCGGCCTTTGTCGATGTGACCTACCACCGCGAAGAGTACGTCTATCGGGAGGTCGGCCCCGGTTTGCTGCAGAAGCGGACCGTTCGCAAGCGCCCGGGCACGGTGGGCATTTGCGCGGCCTTGATGAACCGCTACCAGGTCGAAACCGTGCCCCACATCATCTGCGGCGGCTTCTCGGTCGAGGAAACGGAAAACGCCCTCATCGACCTCGACTTCGTCGGGGTCCGCAACGTTCTGGCCCTCCGAGGGGACGCCATCCGCAGCGAAGGCCGATTCAAACCGGAAGCAGACGGACATGCCTACGCCATCCACCTGGTCGACCAGATCGTCGATCTGAACAAGGGCATCTATCTCGATCCCGACCTGAAGAACACCACCGCCACGGACTTCTGCATCGGCGTGGCCGGCTACCCGGAAAAGCACTTCGAAGCGCCCAATCCAGACAGCGACCTGCGCTGGCTGAAGCAGAAGGTGGACCACGGGGCCTCGTACATCATCACCCAGATGTTCTTCGACAACGACCGGTATTTCGAGTTCGTGGACCGATGCCGGGCGCACGGCATCGATGTGCCCATCATCCCCGGGTTGAAACCCCTCACCACCGCCAAACAACTGAGCATCCTGCCCCAGGTCTTCCATGTCGACCTGCCCGATGACCTGGTGGCATCCGTCGAGTCCGCCAAAACACGGGATCAAGTCAAGGAAGTCGGAATCGACTGGTGCACGCGCCAAGCTGAGGAACTGCTCGACCGAGGCGCCCCCACCCTGCACTTCTACACCATGGGCAAGGCCCATCCCACTCAGGAGATTGCCAGGCGGGTATTTGGGCACGTCATGGCCTGATTGCGCCGTTCACGAACGAAATACGGAATCCGCTGACAACATCCCCGTTCTTGTCAGACGGACGCTTTGAAGGTCCTTTCCCGATCTTGAAGAAAGCCTGCAATGCCGCCTGAATGAACGCGATGCCCCTCCATGCCCATCACCCTTCCCGGCAGGACATCCTGAAAGTGGATGCCCTGGGGGTATTGAGTGAATTCGCAGGAGACCTCGTGGGAATCGAGGATGCAGACGCCCTCCTGTGGGCGGTGGCCGAGCGCACGATCAGCCGCCTGGGGTGGGTCGACTGTGTCATTTATCTCCGGGACCCACACCGGGACATCCTGATCCAGAAAGCGGCCTTCGGTCCGAAGAGCATCGACTACAAAGCCATCTTCCAACCCATCGAAATTCCGCTCGGACGTGGGGTCGTGGGCAAGGTGGCCAATGCAGGCGTGGCGATGCGCATCGACGATACGAGCCAGTTCAAGGACTACATCGCCGATGACGAAACACGGCTGTCCGAATTGGCCGTCCCCATCCGGTGGGGCAGTGAAGTCCTCGGCGTCATCGACAGCGAACACCCCTCGAAAGGGTTCTACACGCAGGAAGACCAGCTCATTCTGGAGACCATTGCCGGCATCACGGCCACGAAAATCCAGAATGCGCAGAGCGCACAGAGAAACGCAGAGCTCGCCCTGTTCTACGAACGGAACCCGAATGCCGTGCTCCAGGTGGACGCGTTCAAGACCATCACCTTCATCAACCTGAGTGCCCGGCAATCCTTCCCAGAACGCCTGGAATGCGGCGACATCCTCGATCGAGATGGGCTCGACAACATCCTGAAACGCGCCAAGGAAAAGGGACACACCACATGGCGCTGTGAACACGTCCATCCGCTCACAAACCAGATCACCACGGAGGAATATCAGGTGGTGCACCTCCCGACCGGACACTTCAACCTGTATGGCAACGACATCACGCACTTGCTTGACCTCCAGAAAGCGGCCCAGGCGGCCAATGAGGCCAAGTCCAGGTTCCTTTCGGTGATGAGCCATGAGATTCGAACGCCCCTCAATGCCATCCTCGGCCTGACCGATTTGCTCATCCACGACAACCCTGAACGCGATGAGCAGTTGCGGCACCTGGCCTACATGGAATTCAGCGGACGTCATCTCTTGAGCCTGGTCAACGACATCCTCGATCTCGAGCGCATGGCATCGGGCAAGGCCACCTTGTTGTCGAGTGAATTCAACTTCCATGATCTCTTGTCCAACATCATGGACTCGTTCCGCAACCGGGCTGAACGCGTCGGACTGGCCTTGACCTTGCAATGCGCCCCGAATGTGCCGGAAATCCTGACGTCAGACCCGAAGTGGATCACCCAGATCCTGAACAACCTGATCAGCAACTCCATCAAATACACCGAGCAAGGTTCCATCGAGGTCCATGTGCAATCGGTGGAGGCTTCATCCCCAGCAGCTCCCCACACCCTTCTTCTGCAGGTCACCGACACCGGAAAGGGAATTGCCCCCCACGAACAGGAACGCATCCTGCAACCCTTTGAACAGATCCGCACCGATTCCAACATCGAAGGCACGGGGCTGGGCCTGGCCATCGTCAAGGGCATCGTTGACCAGATGTCCGGCACCCTGACCTTGGACAGTGCTCCTGGCCAAGGCTCGACCTTCACCGTGGAATTTCCCATCCACGCCATGTCCTCCCATCCATTGGGCTTGAATGATGCGGACCGCAAACCTGTATCCCACCCGGAAGGGAACGAATCCCCCACCGATCCACCAACGGACCCACCGATGGAAGCGCCTGCCAACCTGTCGGTATCGCAGCCCCTTGAGGACACCTCTGCAGAACAGCAGCACCCTTGCCCCATTCTGTTGGCAGATGACAATGAATTGAATCGATTCGTCGCCTCCAAGCTGCTCGCTCGATGGGGCTTTGACGTCAGAGAAGCGACCAACGGTCGGGAAGCCATCGAATCATGGCAAGAGATCGGCCCCTGCATCATTCTGATGGATGTCCAGATGCCGGAAATGGATGGCATCGACGCCACCCGGCACATTCGCTCCGAAGAACACCGTCAAGGAATTCGACGCTCCCCCATCCTGGCGCTCACTGCAGATGCAGAACAGGCCACCTTCGAAAAGATCATGGACTGCGGCATGGACGACCGCATCGTCAAGCCGTTTGACCCCCCAGCCTTGAAGGGCATCATGGACCGGGTCATGGCCCAATTCATGGCCACCAGCCTCAGCTGACGCCCTTCTGCTCTTCACGCATCGAGTCCGTGATCAGCAGCCCCACTGCAGCTTACTTCTTTCGGAAGAAGAGCCGGATGGGCACCCCACTGAAATCGTATCGCTCCCGGAACCGATTCTCGAGGAACCGCTTGTACGGGTCCTTGATGTATTGGGGGAGGTTGCAATAGAAGGCAAACGTGGGCACCTGCGACGGAATCTGGGTGATGTACTTGATGCTGACGCTCTTTCCCTTGTAAATGGGCGGCGGCTGATCCCGGCAAATCGGCAGGAATTCCTCATTGAGCTCAGACGTCGAAATCTTCAGCCCCCGCTGATGGTGGACGTGCAGAGCGGCTTCAAGCGCCTTGAACACCCGCTGCTTGGTGACGTTCGAGGTGAAGATGACCGGCACATCCGAAAACGGCGCCATCTTCTCCTCCAGCTTGGCCCGATAGGCATTCATGGTGTGCTCGTCCTTCTCCACCAGGTCCCACTTGTTGACCACGACCACCACACCACGGTAGCTGTCGAGGACGTGCCAGAAAATGTGCTGGTCCTGCTTCTCAAATCCCTGCGTCGCATCCACCAGCAACAGACAAACGTCACTCTGGTCAATCGCCTTGACCGTCCTCACAGCGCTGTAGAACTCCAGGTTGTCGTCCACCTTCTTGCGCTTCCGCAAACCAGCCGTGTCGACAATCTCGAAGTCAAATCCGAAGGCATTGAACCGGGTGTGCACACTGTCCCGGGTGGTCCCCGCGATGTCCGTCACGATGTTCCGCTCTTCCCCGAGCAGCGTGTTGATGAGGGTGCTCTTTCCCACGTTCGGACGTCCGACCACGGCCAACTTCGGCAACCCAAGGTCTTCCCCCTCCTCCTGGGTGGGCAAGCGCTCAATCAACGCGTCCAAGAGGTCACCCGTGCCGTATCCATTGTTGGCACTGATGCCATACAACTCCTCTCCTATGCCCAACCCATAGAATTCCGCGGTCGCGTACTCCTGCGCACCCGTATCAATCTTATTGACCACCAGCATCACCGGCTTGCCACTCCGCCGCACCAATTGAGCAATGTCCTGGTCCAAGTCTGTAATGCCCGTCTGAGCATCCACCATGAACACGATGAGCGCTGCCTCGTCCATGCTGGTCTGGACCTGCTCCCGAATGACGCCCTCGAAGACGTCGTCTGTCCCGGTCGCATACCCCCCCGTATCAATGACGGTAAACACACGCCCGCCCCACAGCGCCTTGCCATACTTCCGGTCCCGCGTCGTTCCCGCTGTCGGATCGGTGATGGCATCCCGCGTTTCCGTCAAGCGATTGAACAAGGTCGACTTGCCGACGTTGGGCCTTCCAATAATGGTAACAAGATCATTCATGGTGAACCGGCGTATTGCGCCCTCCAAATTTCGGGTAAAAAAAAAGGGGCCCCCGAAGGGGCCCCAAGGTGGCGTCGACATACTCTCCCGCAGTAGCAGTACCATCTGCGCTGGTAGGCTTAACTTCTCTGTTCGGAATGGGAAGAGGTGGACCTTACCGCAATAGACACCTATCGTTCTTGTTGAATTCAGTGGGCCGTTGCCTTGAAATCAACGAATGTGTTGACATATTGGTAGAGTAATCAGCTTCATAAGCTTTTGAGCAATTAGTACCGCTCGGCTTTGATGTCACCATCTTTACACCTGCGGCCTATCAACGTGGTCGTCTTCCACGGCTCTCAACGAGATCTCATCTCGCGGCGAGTTTCGCACTTAGATGCTTTCAGTGCTTATCTCATCCATACATAGCTACTCTGCGATGCAGCTG
>JBMYZR010000080.1:0-6523 GCA_049610565.1 Flavobacteriales bacterium
CACGGACGGCAAGACCTGGACGGCGGACATGCGGGCCGAGGTGGGGCTCCTGACCCACAACGTCAAGGTCCAGGGGGATGCGACGTCCGAGGTGGACGGCTTCGGTGGCCACATCATGATCATGCCGGGCAGTGTGGGCAACGCCAGCCACATCGAATTGTTCCGGATGGGCCAAAAGGCGGAGCTCGGTCGTTACCCGTGGCATTGGCACCTGCTCCATGAGACGGGGCTGGGGCAGTCGTTCAAGCACTCCAGCGTGCACCGGTCCTTCAACCGGGCCCTCACCATCCACGGGACGAGTTACGTCGAGGTTGCGGACAATTTCTTCTACGACCACATTGGCCACGGGCTCTTCCTTGAGGATGGCAGCGAGCGGTACAATTCCATCTTGAACAACGTGGTCGTGGCTTCAAAGCGACCGGCTCTAGGGGAGGAGGTGACGCCTTCGGACAACCAGTTCAACGAGGTCCAGAACCGCACGCCGGCGAGCTTCTGGATCACCAATCCCAACAACATTTTCGAGGGCAATGTGGCCGCCGGCACGGAGGGGACCGGCTATTGGTTTGCCCTGCCCCAAGCCCCCATGGGGTCGTCGGCTGGAAATCCCCTGTTCGACGGCATTGAGCCCTTTCGCGAGCCGCTTGGAAGTTTCGTGGGGAACACGGCCCACAGCTGCATGAGCGGCTTTGACATCTTCGACCAGCTTTTCCCCGACCACAGCATCCGCAAGAATGCCGGTTGGCAGGAGACAGGGGAACACCTGATTGACGGGTGCACTTGGTACGCCAACAGCCTCGGTGTCTACAGCGGCATTGGCGGGGCAGTGGGCGACAACGTGACGTACACGGCCAACCTCAAGTTCTCCGACAACATCTTCGTGGCCAACGCCACGGCCATCCAGTTGGCGAGCTACTCGCAGGTGGTGGAATCGGCCATCGTCGCCCACGCCCAGGCCAATTACATCGCAGGGATGGCGAGCCTGTACCGCATCTATGACGGTGCCGGGCAGATCCGGGATTGCCACCTCGTCGGATGGAGTGCGCTGGATGCCGACTACCTCAAGGATGGCGGAGCCGCCACCAAGCACACGAACCACCGGGTGTCGGGCATCACGACGGACGACGGCCTGCCGCCCCGGGTGGACATGCGGGACTACGACATCCCGCCGTCGCCGACGGACATGACCCCGCAGAGCCTCAGCCACCCGCGCGTCTGGAACATGGTCCTGCTGGATGAGGACGGAAGCCTGACCGGCACCGCGGGCCATTCGGTGGTGAGCAACCACCCGATGATGCGGGTGGGGGATGAGGTCCAGCCGTCGAACTGGGTGAACGCCTTCATCAGCCCCCACCGCTTCGACCTGGGTGTTCTCGAATTCCCCGATTTGCCGCAGGGCGACATCCCCAATGTCACGTGCACGCGCACCAAAACGGGGACCCCCACAGAATCGGTCTACTACATCCACGGCTACAAGGAGCACATCCAGTTGCCGCTGATCGTCAATGAAGGATACCTGTACTCTTATCAATTCGAATCGCTTCCCGCCACGCGAGAGATGGTGGTGGAACTCGACGATGCGGAGGCGGGCGACGCGCTGTGGATTCGGCTTGTCGGCCTGGGGGACCTCGGCGGATTGACCATCGGCTCACCGGATTTCAGTCTCGTGGAAATGGGCACCCTCCTCGATTTGGCCAACAGCCCACAGGCCGGCTATTTCGTGGAGCCCGGCGGGGACATCTACCTGAATGTCACGGCGACGGGACGCCTCCAGCAGGTGGGGTTGGCGTGGGATGTGGACGTGACGCTGCCGCCCTTGGACACGGATGGGGACGGGGTCTCCGATGGGGATGAGATTGCGAATGGCACCGATCCCTTTGCGACCGATGTGGACGTGTCCGGCTGCACGTATGTCGGGGCCTGCAACTACAACCCGGATGCCGATGTCGAGGATGGGTCCTGCCTGTTTCCCCCGGTCGGTTGCCCGTGGCCGGACAATTCGGCCTCGGTGGGGTGCACCTATTCCGGGGCCACCAATTTCAGCGGGACGGCGATTTGGGATGATGGCAGCTGCATTTGGCCACCGTCGGGGGATGACTGCCCGACGGATGTCAACGAAGACGGGATGACCAATGTGACCGATGTGCTCGCCGTACTGGGTTCATATGGTCAGCTTTGCCTCACACCCATTGGCGGCTGAGGAAGAGGCCGTCCGGCCCATGACGGCGGCGTTTTGACCTTTCACAGGTTGGCGCGGACGATGGAGTCCAGGACGGCGTCGGTGTCTTCCCCGTAGCCCATGTCGCGGTGGGCGACATTGCCCTCGCGGTCGAGGACGAACCAGGTCGGGTAGGCGCGGACGGGGTAGCCTTCCGGCAGGGAGTCGAGGAGCATCTGGGGAATGTCCAGCTTGCGGTAGTTCAGGTAGCGTTGCACGGTGGCGGCGTCCTGGTGGTGGTTGACGCCGAGGATGGTGAATCCCTCTGGCCCGAACTCCTCCTGCATCTCGGCGAGGTGGGGCATGGCCCGCATGCAGGGTCCGCATCCGATGTACCAGAAGTCGAGGTAGACCACCTGGCCTTCATAGTCGGCAAGCGCGGCGTCCATGCCGTCGATCAGGGTGCCCGTCAGCGCGGGGGCTTCGGCGCCCACCTGCGGCAGGGCGGCCATCGTCTCCTCGTACCAATCGCCATCTCCACCGCCGGCGATGTCGTTGCGCGGCTCGGGGTCGCGGGCCCAATCCGGCCGGCTCCATTCGGCCAAGGCCGTTTCGACGGCAGGGTCGTTGACCGCTTCCCAAACCCAACCAATGGTGGTCTCCCGACCGTAGGCCATGTCGCCGTGGAACCAGTCGTCGCGGTAGCGCACCGGCAAGCCGTCCGGGGCCCGGAACTCCCAGGTTTCGCGGGAATACGTATCCGGGTGGTGGTCCTCTGCGGTGGTGTCCTGCACCTCCTCGAGGGTGACGATGAACCGCTCGGGGGAATCACCATCGGGCGCAAGGTGCTCGGTGGTCATGATGAGCATGCTGTCCTCGGCCTGCTTCGACCACCAGGCCGTGTCCGTCAGCATGGCGGGCAGGGAGAGGGAGGTGAAGTAGTTGGGGATCCAATTGCCGGTGGTGCTGCGGCCCGAGACGGTGTCGGCGGTCAGCACGCTGTCCTTGCTGATGCGGGTCTGCACGCCGTTCCAGAGGCGGTACCAGGTGTGCGTGGTGTCCTCCTCATCGCGGTAGGTGTCGGTCAAGGTCCAGGCCAGCAGGGTGGAATCGCCCACGGGCTGCTCAGCCAACCAATCCATCTCGACGGTGCGCTCCCAACGGTCGCCCGTGGCTTCAGTGAACACGGACATGGTGGCGGTAAAGCGGGCATTCTCCACGCCGGCTTGGGCGGTTCGGACGCTGTCGGCGTCGGTGAAGGCAGCGTCGGGCTGGCTGCAGGACGCAAGGAAAAGGGCGACAGCCAAGAAGGGGAGGCAGGAGGAGGAATTCATCTCAGGGCGACAAGATCGACAGTCGTTCTCAGAGTCCCCAATGTGGGCTTCTCTGTCATTCGGTGATTCCACTGCTTTCGACCAGATAAGGCGGTTGGACGATGGAAAGAGTAGGTTGATTTAGAATATTTCATTTCTTTTTGATTATCACGGGGTTTCGGGGGAGTCAGGTCTACCTTCTTGTCGCTTGCGCTAGCCTGCGTTCCGCCAATGCCTTTCTTCATGCTGTCTTCGCGCCCCCTGCGGATGGATTTCCGCCTTCCTGACCTCTTCCTGTTCACTGTAGTGCTGCTCCTCAGTTCATGGAGCCTGCCCGGACGATCGCAGCAGCAACTCGACATGGACCCCGCTCCTGCGGTCATCAAGCTCGGTCCGTCGAGCGGTCCTACGTTTGTTCCGCCGCCGGTCAATGCGACCAATCCCGCGGCCCGTGTGGCCACCTTTACGGTGAACTACAACGGATTCACGCCGGAGGCCGAGGCGGCCTTCCAGTATGCGGTGGACATCTGGTCGGGGCTGCTGACCTCCAACGTGACCATCGCCATCGATGCGGTGTGGGAGGACTTGCCCGGTCTGACGCTGGGGTCCGCTGGGGCCACGACTGCCTACATCCTCGATGGCAGCACGCTTCCATTGGATGGAGGGATCTATCCGGTGGCGCTGGCCAACAGTTTGTTGGGTTACGACATCAATGAAGCGACGGCAGAGATCAGTGCCAGCTTCGACAGCGGTTCGCCCTGGTATTTCGGCACAGACGGCGCGCCGCCCCCGGACCAGATCGACTTCGTTTCGGTGGTGCTCCACGAGATTGGACACGGCCTCGGCTTTGCCGGATCGGCGACCTACGTGGGCGATGGAACGGGCGGTTACCTCAACGGGGCGACGCTCTTCGCCTTTGACCATTACGTGGAACTCGGTACCGGAGAGCCCCTCGAGATCCTGGTGTCTGACGGCGCGGCCTTCGAAGCGGCTTTGACCTCGGACGACCTGTTCTGGAACGGGGCCAACGCCCTTTCAGCCGGCGATGGTACGGTCAAGATGTATGCGCCCGCGGCCTATGAGCCCGGTTCGAGCTATTCCCATTTTGATGAGGACACATATTCCGCCGGGCATCCCGCTTCGCTCATGACCCCTCAGATCGGTTCTGGCGAAGCCATCCACGACCCCGGGGCTTTGGGGCTCGGCCTCCTCAACGACATTGGGTGGACGGCAGGCTATCCGGCCACGGAGGGCTGCACGGATCCGGCCTCCTGCAACTATGAGCCCACGGCCACCACCGATGACGGCAGCTGTCTTGGCGCCGGCATCCAATACGATTTCTACCTGACCACGGACAATTACCCGACAGAGACTTCGTGGACCATTTCGGACAATGTCACCGGAGAAGTGGTGGCCTCGGGCGGGGGGTATGACCTCCCCAACAATGCCTACGCGGAAACCGGAACCCTTTGCCCCGGTTGCTATGTCTTCACCATCAGCGACGTCTATGACGACGGCATCTGCTGCGCCTTCGGAGAAGGCAATTACGCCCTGTACCTCGATTCCGAGCTGTACGCTTCCGGTGGGGCGTTCGGATCCAGCGAGGAGACGGGGCTCTGCGATGGTCCCTGTGTCGACAGCGATTTGAATGGCCTGTGTGACGAAGCTGGGGGAGGCGATTGCCTCGGGCAGCCCTTCATCGCTTCGGTGTTCCCCATGGATTTGCTGTCCTGCGTGGGCGGCGATCTCATCACGCTGACCGGAAATGACCTCTGCGATGCGGAGGTACTGGTCAATGGCTTTTTGGTGCCGACCACTTACAACGATCCTACTTTGATCGAGTTCGTCATGCCGGCCGGCAGTGGCTTTGCGACCATCGAAGTCAACACGATCCAAGGGGCGTCCAACTTCGTGGAGGTCAACTATGCTGCGCCGACCGTGGTTTCCTGGGAGCCTTCCGCTGGCATTCCCTGCGATGGGGGACTCGTCACGGTCTACGGATCTGACCTGTGTTCTGCCGAGATCTGGGTGAATGGCATGACCCAGCCCGTCCTCTCGAACGACGCCACCTTCATCGAATTCGAGATGCCGCCCGGAACGGGGGTGGATGTGCAGGTCGACATCTACACGCCTTCAGGTGTTGCGTCCATCAACGTATTCTACAGCGCGCCCAGCATCATTTCGATCGCGCCGGATGCCGGCTTGAATTGCAATGGAGGGGAAATCATCGCGTTGCAAGGAACCGATCTGTGCGACGTCACGGTACTGGTGGGCGGGATGTCCACCGGCCTGATCCTCAATACGTCAAGCGCGGTGGAGTTCGTGAGTCCTCCGGGTGGGGGAGTGCTTGAAGTCGAGGTGTTTTCCAGTTCCGGTACGGCGCAGCTCCAATACCTCAGTTACAGCAGCCCGGGTTGCGACGATCCGACGGCCTGCAATTACGACCCTGCCGCCACATGTTCTGACGGTTCGTGCACCTATCCCGATGCTTTGGGTGAATGCGGCGGAGGATGTTCTGCCGATGTGGACAACGATGGCATCTGCGACGACATCGACGACTGCGTCGGGCAATACGACGTGTTGGGGGTGTGCAATGGAGGCTGTTTGGCGGACGTCGATGCCGACGGCATCTGCGATGACATTGACGAATGCGTTGGACTGCCCGACATCACCTTCATCAACCCGTCGTCGGACCTCGACTGTTACGGCGGGCTGCCCATGAGCATTGAAGGCGTCAATTTCTGTGAGGCCACGGAGGTGCTGTTCGGCACCGAACCTGCGGAGATCATCTCGGTGTCTTCAATCGAGATTGAGTTGGTCTACCCGTTTGGTGATGGCACGGTGGACGTGGTCGTGGTGACGCCGACCGGGACCTCATTGCCCTACTCGGTGACTTATGGTGACCCGGGTTGTTTCGATCCCAACGCCTGCAACTACACGCCGGACGCGACATGCGCAGGACTGGAGTGCCTCTATGAGGATGAAGTCGGCGATTGCGGTGGTGATTGCACCTCCGACGTCGATGGTGACGGCATTTGCGACGACGTCGACGATT
>JBMYZR010000081.1:0-6337 GCA_049610565.1 Flavobacteriales bacterium
CGGCCCCCGATGGCCATGCGGTCGTTGATGTTGTACCACCAGTCGATCTGGAAGGTGAACTTGCCGCCCGGAGCCAGCGGCTTGGGCAGGTCCACGCGCATCATCGTCTGGTTGATGGTGTGGGGGAGGGCCTTTCCGGACGCGTCCTTGACCGCGTCAATCTTGAATCCACCGTCGAAGTCGGGCTCCAGTTCGGCGACCCGGTCAAAGGTCATCCGGTCCTCCATGAAGCCTTCACGGATCATGTGGCTGTCGCTGTCGAGGTCGCGGACGTTCTGGTCGAGCTGGACCCAGAGGTAGCGGAGCTCGTCGGGCGAGTTGTTCTGGTAGGTGATGGTCTCCTTGCCGTCGATGCGCTGGCGGCCGTCATCCAGGCGGATGTCCATGACGTAATCGACCTGCTGCTGCCAGTATTCGTGTCCTGGAGCGCCGCTGGCCGTGCGCACGCTGTTGGGCGTGGGGAGCACGTCGTAGAGCTGGCGGAAGGGGTTGTCGTTGGTGTTGCCTTCCAGCTGGGCCGAGGCAGGCGTGAGCCAAGCGATCAGTCCCAACAGGATGGAGAGGCGAAAGACGTTCTGATGCATCGTGTTCTGCTTGCAGGGCGGATGTGCGTGCACAATCCAATCATGGCAAGATAAGCCTTGGTGCATGATGTAAGTTCGCTCCATGATTCGCACTGCACTTCTGGGGGCTTCCTTGATCCTGACTGGTTTGTTGACGGCTTCGATGCCCATCTCGGCACATGGTGCCGATGGGGTGCATCCGGACCACGGTGCGCCGTTCCATGAGCAACTGTCCGGACAATGGGTCCTCGATGACGGAGGCAAGGATGCGCGGCGCTTCCGGTTCTACGAGGACGGCCGGTTTGCCTTCCTCGGCGATGGGGAGTGGACCGCCGGGTCGTTCTTCATTCTTCGCTCCGATGAGCGCAGCAAGGGGGTCCTCCGCCTCGAATACTACCTCGACGGCAACCTGCACTTCCAGGAAGTCCTCGTGGAAATCCACTTCGAAGCGCACGCCGATCACGATGCCGACCACGACCACAGCCATGATCACGGCCACGACCACGATGCCGACCACGACCACGACCACGGCGAATCGGCTTCAGAGGCCCATCACCACGGAGAAGAGGAAGGGGAGCACCATCACGAGATGCTCCTCGTGAAGTCCCTGCCTGCCGCGGAGCAGGCGTTGGCGGTGGACGGTGACTACGAGCACCACCACTGAGGCCCAACGAAGGATGCTGGACAACAGCATCCGGTTGAACCAATGAGGGGGGTCAGCGCTGAAGTGGACAGACCTCGTGGAGGCCCAGCTCCGGGACGCTGAGCACATGGTTTCCTGCCGGGACGGTCAGGACATTGTGGGATTCAATTCGCCCCGTCATCACGGCACGGCCGGTCAGGTCGAGGAGCACCCACTCGCCACCCATGCAGGTCTTGCACAGGACCTGAAAGCCAGACTCCGTCCATTGAATGGATGCGTCTGATTCTGTCAGGCCATCGATGTCCAGCGTGGATTCGGCGGAGTTCGGGTCACTGCCGTTGATCTCCTCCAGCAGGTCACACAGACCGTCTCCATCCACATCCGTGGCATTGGGGGAACAGGGGTCTTCGGGGTCCCAGCCGGAGAGGAGCTCCTCCATGTCACAGAGCCCATCCTGATCGGAGTCCATGCCCATGGGGCTGCAAGGATCGGATTCGTTCCAACCATTGGCCCGTTCCATGCCGTCACACCATCCGTCCCCATCGAGGTCTTCGCCGTCGGGGGAGCAGGCGTTGTCCGCATCCCAGCCTTCTACAGCCTCCAGCATGTCGCAGAATCCGTCTCCATCCGCGTCTTCACCATAGGGTGAGCAGGGGTCTTCCGCAGAGGAACCGATGATGCCTTCAAGGTGGTCGCACAGGCCGTCGCCATCGGTGTCACCTTCAAAAGGGTCACAGGTGTCATTGGGGTCCGAACCCGAGGCCAGCTCTTGGCTGTTGCAGAGGCCGTCCAAATCCGAATCTGTTCCGTCGGGACTGCACGGGTCGAGCATGTCGGAGCCCATGGCGATTTCTTCGTTGTCGCAATAGCCATCCCCATCCTGGTCGGAATTGGAGGGAGAGCAAGCGTTGAAGGGATTGGATCCCATCAGGTCCTCTTCGAGGTCACAGAAGCCGTCCCCGTCCGTGTCCACACCCACTGGATCGCAGGGGTCCAAGGGATCGGTGCCAATCAGGGTTTCCAAGGCGTCACAGGAACCGTCTCCGTCCGAGTCGTCCGTTCCCTCCTCGCCGAGGTCACAAGGGTTGAAGGGATCGGTGCCCAAGATCAACTCAGCCTGGTCGCAGACCCCGTCGCCATCGGAATCGAGGGCGTTCTCAGAGCAGGGCTCCTGGGAGTCGTCCACCAACAGGCACCCCGCTTGAGACACGGGCGGATTGTTGACGAGGTTCAACAGGAAATCCTGATTCACTTGGCTGCTGAGGAATCCCCCGAGCCAATCTCCACGGGCCACCACCACGCCGTTGCAATCGATGACGACGATGCCGGCAGGCCGCATGAAGTAGTGGCTGTAAATCAGATTGTCAGGGGAGTCGATGAGGATGTCGTCAAACGGAAAGTTCCAGGTGGACGTCGCATCGGGGCCCATCACGTCCATCACGATTTGGGCGGCATCCGTACGGTCCTGCAGCGTCACATGCTGCAGCATGTATTCCCCATGCGGCCCCGGAATGGGCAGGTCCGGGCAATTGGAGGGGCAGTTTTCCGTATCGAGTGCATGGGCTTCGGCCACGTAGACCGGCACCCAATTGAAGGTTTCGAGGTGTTCCAGAACCCAGGGAAGGGGGGACGTGAACTGGGACTGGTCCCAATCGTTCTGGAAGCGGACACAGGTGGCCGATCCGTTGAACAGGATGGTGGGCTTGTTTTCCTCGACTTCGTTGGACAGGAGGAACTCTTCCCCATTCAGCGTCCACAGGTGGAAGTCGCCCACGGTGTCTCCGACGGCATAGCCTCCCGAGAAATCGTTGGCCTCCCCGGAATACGGCACCAATTCGATGCTGTCCGTGGGCAGGGGTTGAGCGTCGAGCCCCAACCATTCAAAGTGCTCATTCTGCGCGTGCGACATCCCCACAAACAGGGGCAGGGAGAGGAGGAGAAAAAAAGCTCGATTCATTGCGCGGTGGCAAAACAACACCGGAAAAAGGCACTTCGTTGCCTCGTCCACAAGTTTTTCAAACGCCAAGCCTTGCATGAACGGACAACCGAAGGGGGAAAGAGTTGTTCAAAGGGGGGCGGATGAGGCGGACCAGTGGGTACAGACGACATGAGGGGAACGTAGCACGGTCGGCCTCAGCATCCATTGACAAGGGTCACATTCTGCGATGACGTTGGTCAGAAAGCGGAGTGGATGCTGCGAGGGTGGGGTCAGATGCCCTCGATGGCGGAGGCTTCGAGCCACCCCGAATTGCCGTTGAGGAGCCGCACCTGCCGCCAATTTCCCTCTTCCCTGAGGAGCTCCACCACTGTGCCTTCGTGCAGGACGAACAGCTTGGAGGGGGCGTCGCCGCCCGACGGGGCGCTCATCACTTCGACCCGCGGCACCATCACCACCGCGCCTTCTTCGGAGACAATGCGCTGGTGGGTCTGTTTGCTCAACGCTCCAAGGCCCAAGGCGAGCATGAGGAGGATGGGCGAGGTCAGGCCCAGCCAGCGGCGCTGTGCGATGTCGGTTCGGAACATCCGGATGCCCAGCAGGATGAAGCCGACCAACCAAAGGAGCAGTGAGGCGGCGGTCCAGCCGGCCAGCCGTTCCTGCGAGATGAGCTCCCGCCACAGGGAGGCCATGCCGATTTCCGGCATCCCTTCAATGCGGTCCGTCACGGCAGACTGGGCAAGAAGGAGGTTGGCATTCAGATCGTCGTCGTTGGGCCGCAACCGGCGGGCGCGCTCGTAATGCAGGATGCAAGGGCCAATGTTGCCGGCCTTGTAGTGCGCACCGCCCAGGTTGTATTCCAGCTCGAACGACGTCCATTTGTCCAGAACGGAGGTGTAGGCCTCAATGGCGGCTTCATAGTCGCCTTCCGTGTAGGCGACGTTCCCCCCCTGGAAGGCGGTCATCGCGGCTTCCGGATCGGGGGCGCCCCAAGCAGCCAGCGACATTCCCGTCAGGCACAGGGCGAGGAGGGCGGTGGCCTTTCCCGTCGGGCGCGAGCGTTGGGTGCTGTCCAGCGCCCTCATGGCCGCTTCGACCTGGCTGGCGAGGTCGGCCGGCTGCGGTGCACCGGGGGCGAAGCGGCCCCGGTCCACGGTGTCGACGATGGCGAGCCAGGATGCGGTCAGTTCGGCACCTCCCAAGTGGTTCAGGGCCGACTCATAGCGCGTGCGGTTTGCCTCGCTCCTCGGAATGTCGAGGCTGGCCTGCAGGAAGGCGTGCACGGCAGCCCCGAGTTCATCCAGCCCCACTTCGCCCTTCGCGGCGGCGGCGAGCACGCCCTTGAGCTGTTTGCGGGCCTGCTTCTTGCGCGAGGACAGCGGGTCTGCCTCCTCCTTGCGCCGCCTCCGCCGCCACATGCCCAAGGCGGCCAGGGCCAGCGGAGGGAAGCCCCACAATCCGAGGTGGAGCGGTCCGCCGAAGAAGGGTTGCGTCCGGGGGCGCAATTCGGTCTCAGTCCGAATGAACCGGACGTCCCGCGTCAGGATGGTCACGTCCGATTTGCTGTTGAACCCAAACGCCGGTCCTTGTTCTTCCGCCCCACTTTCGATGTCGAGCGTGACCGGGGGCACCGACAGCCTTTCGAAGCGCTTCTTGGCGTAATCGAAATAGGCCATCTCCGGCAGGGCAATGTCAAAGCGCCCTTCCGTGCGGGGGATGACGAGGTAGGTGAGTGTGCGCTTTCCGCTTTGTCCTTCCACGGTGGTGCGGATGCGGTCCTTGATGTCGGGGTCGAACACCTCGAGGTCCGCGGGCCATTCGAGTTCGGGTTGGCCGATCAGGGCGAGGTTGCCCCGGCCGCTGAACTCCAGGGTGAGGTTGACGGCTTCGTTGGCCTTCAGGGGCGGATCGCCCTCGGAATACCATTTGACCTTGAGGTTGCTGAAGCTGCCCAAGGAGGGGGCGGGCGGGGTGCCCGGCAGGGGCTTGACCTCAATGCTCACCGACCGCGCAGACGACGCCAGGGGCCGCGTGTTGAAGAAGGAGATCCTCGCCTGGGCCTCCACGTCGAACCCCGCGAGCTCGAGGGTGCCGGTCTGCGTCGGATACAGCAGGTCCGTGCGAATGGTCGCCACTTGGAACCGCTGGCCATTGATGACGGTGTTCTCCCAACGGGGGTCTTCTCCCTCCACGGTTTCCCGCCAGACGCCGGAGAGGTCGGGAAAGGTGTAATTGCGGACATCCACACCATCGAGCCGGTTGTAGATGCGGTATTGGATGCGGACCGGTTCGCCGAGGAAGACGGAGCGCTTGTCGGCTTCAATGACCGCCTCGAATTGGGCCGGGCTGGAGGTGTTGCGCTCGCCCGCTTTGAGCACCCGCAGGGAAATGGGGGAGGTGGTGAGGGTTTCCCGGCCCGATGGGAAGCGGAGGGCCGGAATGCGCAACACGCCTTCCTTGGCCACCACGGCAGAATACGTGTAGCTCCGGCTGGAGGACATCGCGCCGTTGATGATCTGGGTGCTGTTGGAGGTGGACGGTCCGCTCAGGAAACGCAGGCCTTCGATGTTGGGCGGAGAGGAGAAGTCGACGCGGGCGTCCTTGAATTGGAAGGTGATGCGAAACGGGGTGCCGGCCACGACGGGATTGCGGTCGACGGTGACCGAAGCGGACCCCTGGGCAAAGAGCGACAGGGAGCACGCCACCATGAGCAGCGCGATGAGGCTGTGGAGCAATCCGGAAAGGGGACGTGTCAGAATGGACATCACCAGTCTTTTTCGATGTTCTGCCGTTGGGCCTTGCGCCGCTTTGCGTTTTCCTGAGCCTGCAATTTGGCACGGAGTGCGGCTTCATTGCGTTCGAGCAAATCGAGAATGCGCGCGGCATCCTCGGGTTGGATGCCCATCGGCTGGGCCTCTTGCCCCTCCTCGGGTTGCCCCTGCTGCTGCCCCCCGTTCTGCTGCTGGTCGCCGCCCTGCTGCTGGTCGCCGTCCTGCTGCTGGTCGCCGTCCTGTTGCTCGTCGCCCTCTTGTTGCTGGTCGCCGTCCTGCTGCTGGTCGCCGTCCTGTTGCTCGTCGCCCTCTTGTTGCTGGTCGCCGTCCTGCTGCTGGTCGCCGTCCTGTTGCTCGTCGCCCTCTTGTTGCTGGTCGCCGTCCTGCTGCTGGTCGCCGTCCTGTTGCTCGTCGCCCTCTTGTT
>JBMYZR010000082.1:0-6305 GCA_049610565.1 Flavobacteriales bacterium
TGCCATTGTCCAAGGTGGCCTCCCCGTCGTAGTTGCAGGCACCCGGGTCCGTGCAGCCGTAGCAGCTGAAGTCGCAGCTGCCGTCGTCGTTGAGCGCGGCCGGGTCGAAGTTGCAGGCCGTGGCATCTGTGCACCCGCAGTCCTCGAAGCAGGGCGGGGTGATGTTGGGCCGCAGGACAAACAGGCCCTCCTCGATGTGGCTCACGATCACGTTGCCGGATGCGAAGTAGGGGTAGTTGCTCCAGGTTCCATTGAACTGGGCGGAATTGCTCGACGGATACACGTCGAAGTAGGCCACCCGCTCGAGCTGGCCCTGTCCGACATTCTCGAGGTCAAGGATCTCCAGGCCGGCGCGGTAGTTCGATTGGTACACAAGCCCGTCGTGGACATACATGTTGTGGTCAATGGCCGCTGTTTCGCCCACGTGCGTGCCGATGAGGCTGACGTTGTTCAGGTCCTGCACGTCGAAGATGTAGGTCCGCGTGTTGACGGAGCCCTCGTCGAGTTCGTCGCCGACCAGCAGGTATTTGTGGTCCTCGGTCAGCCAGCCCTGGTGGGTGTAGGCCGAGGTGGCGTAGCCTGTAGCGCTGAGCAGCACGGGGTCGCCGGCGTTGGTCACGTCGACGATGGTGACGGTGTTCTCATTGAAACAGAAGGCGATCTCCTTGCCCCCGTATTGGGCGTCGGGGCCGATGTAGTTGACGACCTGGACATCGTGGCTGTACCCGTCCTCGGCGAAGCTGCCGATGAGCGTCGGGTTGAGCGGATTGCTGATGTCGAGGATGTTCAATCCGCCGGAGAAGGTGTTGGCCCCGATGGGGTAGGCGCGGCCGGATTCTTCGTTGATGGCGATGTTGTGGCAGTTGCCGAACCCACCATAGTGCGCATCCTCGGAGAAGGTGACGGGCGGGTTGGGCACGTTGCGGAGGGTGGTCAGGTCAAACACCTGCATGCCGTGCCCGGAGGCTTCGGACACGATGAAGGCGTGGTCGGCGTAGACCTTGATGTCGCGCCACAGGGACGAGACCGTATGGGAGGGGAGATCCCCGAGGTAGACCGGGTTGTTGGGGTCGGTGACGTCGATGAAGGCCGTGCCGGTCGTGCGTCCAAGCAGGGCGTATTCCTTGCCGTCGAGCGGATCGGTCCAGCCCCAGATGTCGTTCATCTCGCCGCCGCCGACCTCGCCGGGCGTCAGGTGGCTCATGAAGTCGACCTGGTCGCAGGGGTAGATGCCGGCAAACCCGTCCACGCAGGGCGTGGTGGGCACGACGTCCGGCGTGTCGCAGACGCCGTCGCCATCGGCATCGGACGCGCAGTTGCCATTGCAGACGCCGAGGGCATCCACCTGACCGACACAGGGGTCCACATCGTCGCAGACGTCATCTCCATCGGCGTCAGCCGTGCAGCTGCCGCCGCAGACGCCGAGGGCATCGAGCTGGTTGCCGTTGCAGTCGCAGTCCCCGGTGGGGATGTCGGTGCATCCACAGTCGTAGATGGCACCCGGTCCCCCGCACACGCCACACGCATCGAGGGTTTCGCAGGAGCCGTCGTCCGTGACCGCATTGGCGTTGTAGTTGCAGGCTGCCGGGTCGGTGCACCCGGCGACGGTGCTGGGTTCTGCGCAGAAGTTGGTGACGTCGCTGTTGTTGAATTCTCCACCCGAGGCGACCTCTTCGCCATTGACGGTGAAGCTGTAGCTGCCGTTGCCAAAGGAGCAGCAGATGCCGTCCCCGTAGGAGTCGCTGACGGTCAGGGTGTAGCAGCCATAGCAGAGTTGCTCGGTGGCCGTGTAGGTCGTGTTGTTGCCATAGCCCGAGCCCGACATGACCGAGGCGCCGTCCGCATCGGTCAGCGTCCAGGTCGTCTCACTGCCATAGTTGTCCGTCAGCAGGGTCATGGTGAAGGTCTGGGGTCCTCCAGCGATGCAGGACCCGTTGTCGATGGTGGCATCCGGATCGTAGTTGCAGGCCGTGGCATCGGTGCAACCGAGGCAGCTGAAGTCACACGATCCGTCGTCGTTGAGGGCGTTGGCGTCGAAGTTGCACGCGGAATCGTCCGTGCACCCGCAGGACACCTCGCAAGGCGGGGCGCAGCCTTGGGAGTCGAGGATGCTGACGCGGGCACCGCCGGGGGCGAACAGGGCGCGCATCCGTTGCTTTTGGTCTTGGGTGAACACGTTCATGCAGGCGTCATCGGAGTAGTCCATGTAGTTCTGGACCATGTCGGTGCTGCCGCAGCTGACGTGGCCCAGGGCACAGCCGTAGTTGGCCCCATCGGATTCCGGCGTGTCGTTGCAGAAATCGTCCGACCCGCAAGGGCCATCGCCCCAGATGTGGCGGAGGTTGAGCCAGTGGCCCACCTCGTGGGTTCCGGTCCGGCCGAGGTCAAATGGAGCGCTGGCGGTGCCGATGTCGCCGGTGTACTGGTACCCGCACACCACGCCGTCGGTGGCGGCGGATCCGCCCGGGAATTGGGCGTAGCCGAGCAGGCCTCCACTCAGGTTGCACACCCAGTAGTTGAGGTAGTCGGAAGCGGGCCAGGCGTCGGACCCGCCCTGCGACGAGAACTTCATCGCATCGTTGGAGCTGAAGCTGCTGACGGACGTCGGCACCCGGAGGATGCCATTGGTGGCGTTCCCATTCGGGTCAAAGGACGCCAGACAGAATTCGATTTCGGTGTCGGCCGCCACGGAACCCCAGACGTTGTCCTGGTCGCTGTTGGTTCGCCGGAAATCCGCGTTGAGGATGTCCAGCTGCGATTGGATCTGGGCGTCGGAGATGTTTTGCGTGCTGTTGGCGTACAAGACATGGAAGACCACTGGGATTGTGATGACGGGCGGTGCCGCTGCGGCCCGTTCTGCCTCGGTCATGCCATTCCACAGGGTGGTGTGGTCCTCGATGCGCTGCTGCGCCCCGGCATATTTCTGAAAGCCCATCATCTGCACGAGCTTCTCGTGGGAGGCACAGGTGCGTTGGGGGAGGTCGCTCGCGCTGTCGGTTTCGGACAGGGAAGAGGATTGGGAAAGCAATCCGAAGGGAGCCGCAAGCAACAGGGCCGCGAGGAGGTGGAGTTTTGGCATGGTGGTCTACGCTGAGTAGAAGGTAACACGCTGACCATGTGAATGGTGCAGCCTGTCGATTCGGTACAAATAAGATAAGACCAAACATAATATATCGTAGATATAAGAGTTTGAAAATCAGTTGGAAGAATGGCCGGGTGAAACAGGATCGAGATCGGGCGCGTAAAGGCTCCATGCCCTTCCGAACGATTTCTCTGCTCTTCTTCTCCTTCACCGCCTCTGCCTTGCTCGGCCAGACTGAGGAGGACTGTGTCATCGAGGTTGGCGACTTCCGCACCCAGACCCAGGGAGGCTGGGGCGCCGATGAATGCTCTGGGAACAACCCGGCGTGCACGTTGCAGGCCCTGTTTGATGTCGCCTTTCCGGAGGGCGTAACCCTCGGGGGCGGGTGTCCAGAAGGGGTGACCTGGACGTTCACCACCGCCAAGGCCGTGTCGGATTTCCTCCCAGCCGGTTCCACACCGGCCCTGCTGCCAGGTGATGCCGTCAATCCCATCCAGGGAGGCAGCGTATTGGCCGGTCAATTGCTGGCGCTCAAGCTTTCGATCGCATTCGATGCCGCCGACCCGGATTTCGGGGCCTCCCCCATCGGGTTGGAGGATCTTCTGTTCGCGTCAGGCCCGTATGTGGGCTGGACTGTGGGGGGGCTGGTCCAATGGGCCGACCTGATCCTTGGAGGGTGCGCCGAGTCCGACATCGATCTGTCCGATCTGACAGCGGTGTTGGCTCAGGTCAATGAAGCCTTCGTCGATGGCACAACCGTTTCCGGGGTGGTGGTCCTGCCCGGATGTCTCGAAGGCGGGCCGGAAACGACCTGCTCCGTGGCCATCGAGTGCCCGGCCCCCATGGCCCTCGATTGTGGCCAGGGACCGACGGTCGGCGTGACCGGATTGCCCCAGGCTGTGCGGACCTGCTGCCCGGTAGGTTCCGGTGGGTTCGGATGCTTCGAGGAGCCTCTTCAGGTGGATTGGACCTGGACCGATGTGTACTCTGGCGCATCGCCCGTGACGCTCGAGCGGACCTTCTCGGGATTCGCCCTGGGCGCAACCGGATTGACCCTGCTGAATTGCACGCAGACCATCGCCCTCGCAGACGGTGTGGCCCCCGAGGTGCAGGTCGTGTGCCCGGCCGACACGACGGTCGCTTTGGATGCTGAGTGCGCGGGGACCCTGCCAGCGGAATTGGGCGGACTTCCCTTGGCCGATGTCACCGACGACCTCGATTCGGACCCCCAGGTGGTCATCTCGTTCGAGGACGCCGAGGACGCGCCGTGCAATGGGCAGGTGGTCCTGACCCGGACGTGGACCATCCAGGCCATCGATGCGTGTGGAAACACGGCCGTGGAGACGTGCGCCCAGACCATCACCTTGGTCGACGACAGCGCACCCCAGTTCGGCAGCACCTGTGGGCTCACCGATGGCGACGTGATTGAGGTGTGTTGCTCGCCGGAGGGCACCGTGGACCTGCCGGACGTCTGCATCGTCTCGGTGTCGGACAATTGCGGAGCGACCGTGACCTACACCGAGGAAGCCATCGGTTATGCCCCGATGAACGGGGCGGTTCAGGCCTGTGCCGCGACCCAGCCGGATGCGGTGGCGGCCGGGTTGACCTGCGAGGGAGACACGGTGCATGCCCTGCGCCTCTTCTGCTTCCCGGGCAGCGATGAGCAGTTCGCCCTTTTCTCCGCGGTGGGTGCAGGGGACATCCAGTATGCCGATGACGCGAGCTGGTCCCTCAGCTGGACCGTGGCCTCCTTGCGCAATCCGAACGCCGGATTCGACATCGAGGCGACGTTTTCTGACGGCCTCGACTGGGCCGGGTGGAACGCCCGGGGCATTCCCTCCGGATACAAGGGAGGGTGCGCTACGGCGGGCCAGGCCCAGGATTGGATGTATTTCCTCCTCTCCGCTGGCACGATGACGGGCTGGGGCGATTTCGCAGGATCCCAGTTCACGCTGTCGCACCAACCGGCCAGCACCTTCTACGGGACGCAGGTGGGCCTCGGCGCCAACCAGCACAACGGCGGGTACGGCTTCGGGAGCACCCTGACCTATCAGGGCACGCTCGTGGAGCAGGGACAGATCGTGGCGGAGGACCTCCACTGCTGCGGAGACCTGCACGGTGACATCGAATGCTGCCTGCCTTTTGTGCTGACTCGGACCTTCACGGCCACCGACTGCGCGGGCAACACGAGCACCTTCTCTTACGCCATCGTCTCTGACGGGGGTGCCTGTCCCGACGGAGCCGGCACGACCGCCGAGCGAACCGTCGCTGCCGATCCCTTGAGGGGAGGGGGCAGTGCCACGGATTCGGGGCTGCCCGACATCGACGGCACCTTGCGCGTCGCCCCGAATCCGGCCACCAACGCGGTCCGGGTGGACCTCCAACCGACCGGCAACACACGCCTGGCCATCGATCTCTTGGATTTGTCCGGATCGGTCATCTCCAGCGTGATGGTCGGGCGTGCCGAAGCCGGTGTTCCGGTGCGGCAGGCCTTCGATGTGTCGAGCATTCCGCCCGGATTCTATCAGCTTCGCGTGGAGGAGGGGACGAGGCAGCGGTTCGTGCCGCTGGTGGTGCGCTGAGGCGGAACGCCCTGCCGGAATCACTCCCGGTCCGAGCCCTGCGTGTTGGGAGCAGGACTGCGCCCGCTGTACTGCATGGTGGACAGCAGGTTGCCGGCAGGGTCGACCAGCCGAAGGAACAGCATGCCTTCGGTCGGCAACGACCATGAGGTCCAGGGGCCGTTCAGGGTGACCGAGCCGACCCGGGCGCCGAGCTCATCGAAGGCGATGAGGTCCGTCGGGGTCGGGCCATCCCATTTCAGGGCGACCTGGCCGCCGGCCTGACGGGTGATGAGCAGCGGGGTCTCTCCATTCTGTTCCGTCAGTCCGCTGGTGCCGTTCCATGCGTTGAATTCCTCCTGCAGCACGTCGATCGGTTCGACACCGAACGGGGTCAGGGACACCACGAGGTCCAGCGTGAGGGCGTCCGGATTGTCCCCGGGGTAGGCCACCCGCAGGAAGGCGCTCCGGCTGCTGACGCCTTCGTCGAGGCAGCGTGTGTCGGCGCCCGCCACGTTGGCCCCCTGCAGGGACGCCATCAGCCTTTCCGCGAGGGTGCCGTCCGTCTCCAGGAAGCCCGCCTCCATCTGGGTCAGAATCTCCTCGCCGAGCAGGATGTTGCCCTGGATGGCATAGTTCTCCCCGACGATGTGGCCCTTCCA
>JBMYZR010000083.1:0-222 GCA_049610565.1 Flavobacteriales bacterium
AGCGCATTGGGGTCGAAGTTGCAGGCCGTGTCATCCGTGCAGCCGCAGGCGACCTCACAAGGAGGAGCGCATCCGTTGGAGGTCAACAGGCTCTCCCGGAATCCACCGGGCTGGAACAGGGCGAGCATCCGGTCGGTCTGGCCCTGCGTGAAGAGGTTCATGCAGCCATCGTCGGAGTAGTCCATGTAGTTCTGGACCATGTCGGTCGTGTTGCAGCTGACG
>JBMYZR010000083.1:232-6059 GCA_049610565.1 Flavobacteriales bacterium
GAGTGCACAACCATAATTGGGGGCGTCCGAGGTGGGGGTGTCCGACACGAAGTCGTCCACGTTGCAGTTGCCGTCGCCCCAGATGTGGCGAAGGTTCAGCCAGTGGCCGACCTCGTGGGTCGCGGTCCGTCCCAGGTTGAATGGCGCAGTGGCCGTGCCGATGGTGCCCGTGTATTGGTATCCGTTCACCACGCCGTCGGTGGCGGCCGATCCGCCTGGGAACTGGGCGTATCCGAGGATGCCTCCCCCGATGTTGCAGACCCAGAAGTTGAGGTAGTCGGTGTAGGGCCAGGCGTCCGAACCACCTTGGCTCGAGAACTTCACAGCGTCTCCGGTGCCGAATCCATTCACCGTGGTGGGCACGCGCAAGATGCCGTTGGTGGGGTTGCCCTGCGGGTCAAAGCTGGCGAGGCAGAACTCGATTTCCGTGTCGGCGGCTTGGGACCAGACATTGTCGGCATCGGCATTGAGCCGGCGGAAGTCCGCGTTGAGCACGTCCAGCTGCGTTTGAAGCTGGGCATCCGAGATGTTCTCGTCCGCCGTCCGGTAGACGACGTGGAACACCACGGGAATGGTCACGACGGCGTTTTGATTGGCCGCACGCTGGGCAGCGACCACGGGCGCCCATTCCGCGGTGTGCTCTTCAATGCGCTCTACCGCATTGGCGTATTTCTGCAGGCCCATCATTTGGACATGCTTCTCGTGCGCGTGACAGGTGCGCTGGGAAGGAATGGACTCGGCGTTGTCGGCGGACGACAGGGAGGTCATCTGGCCTGACATGGTCAGGCACATCATGCCGAGGCAGGCGAGCGAAAGAAGGTGCTTCATGGTTCCGGTAGGGCAATTCGGTACAAATTACGACAAGCCGTAATCGGGCAATCTCCTTCTACAAAACCAAGGCGGAAACCGCGTATAATGTGATGCGGAAGGGCTGGAATGCACGCTCAATTCAGTGAGAATGTGCAACTCAGCACAACGTAACGCAGTTTTGTGGACGGGGAAGGTCCGCTCAAGCCTCTCGACCGTCGAAACAGGGCGTGAGAAGGTCGTTCCTGCTTCATTCGGAGGGGGCGTGCACAGCGCCGCAGAAGGGGGGAGAGCAGCCTGCGCTGTTCCCTTCGTATTTTTCCGGGCTTGCTGAATCCGCCATGCCCACCCTGTTCACCCTGCTTCTTCTGCTCCTGATTCCGCCATCTGGTGGGGTGGGGCAGGGCGTTGGGCCGGATGCTCCACTGCACGTGCACGTGACGGCGTTCATGGCCGGCGAAGGGTTCATGTGTCCCTTCCTGACGCCCCAGTTTTTGGACGTGGTCCGCAGCCGGGCCCATTGGGTGGAGGCTCGGCCCCTTGAGAGTGAGGTGGAATTCGTTCTTCCGCTGGAGCAGGCCTGGTCGCAGGATGACTTGCGCGGGGTCCTCACCGACATTGGGTACCCGGCTGATGGAGTGAGCATTCTCCAATGGGACACAGTCGGGGTGATTCCGCCTTCCCCCACACCATGATGGCCCGTCGGATCGCCCTGTTGAGTCTGTTGGTCGGATGGATGACCGGACCCCTTTGGTCCCAGGGCGTGGGGCACACGTTCCTTCGCCGCTACAACCTGCCGGACATCCAGACCGGCCTGTCCTTGGCCACCACGCCCGAGGGCGGATTCGTGGCCACGGGCCAGCATTTCAACAACGGCAGCTACGGGGAGTGCGACGTGTACATCTACCGCGTGGACGATTGTGGCAATCGGCTGTGGTTCAACCTCTACGGCACCACCGCCAGCGAAGGGGGCAGGTCCATCCTGGCCCTGTCGGATGGCGGGTTCCTCGTGACCGGCGCCCGGGTGGAGTTGATGGGCGGCGGAGCGGGAGACGGGGGCGACGGACTGGTGATGCGGATCGATGCCGATGGCAACGTCCTGTGGTCCCACCTCTACGGGGGATTGAACTGGGTCTTCGAGGCCCGGGAGGTGCCGGGTGGGTTTGTGGTCGTCGGCAACGATGGGGAGCATCCCGTGTTGGTCGGGTTGACCGACGCCGGCGACGTGCAGTGGGCCACGCGGATGACCGGGATGGCCGAAATGGCCCTGGCCATGGACATCCTGCCGGGCGGGGACATCCTCTTCGCCACCAACGATGTGCTGTCGGCTCACGATCTGGAGATTGCACGGCTGACGCCCGATGGCCAGCCCGTGTGGGCCATCGGCTATGGCGGTGGGTATTATCCTGGAACCAATCAGCACATCCAATGGGGCTGCGACATCCTGCTCGATGGGCAGGGGCACCTCTACGCCATCGCGCCGACGCAGGACACCGACATCGGCGGCAGGGACATCGTGGTGCTCAAGCTGGACGAGACCAATGGGGACATCCTCTGGAGCCGCGGGGTCGGCAGTGCGGGAGACGACACCGGACGCCAATTGGTCCGGGCCGGCAGCGGGATCGGCCTGGTCGGCAGTTCGCTCGGCTATGAGGCGCTGGCCGTCGATCACCCGGACGACCTGACCGAGGACCTGATCGAGGAGAATGTGCTGCTCGCACGGCTCGGGCCGGAGGGGTTCGTGGAATGGGCCCGCGTCTATGGCGGGGCGGACCGCGAGCGCGGAGTCGGCGTGCAATACGACCCGGGCATCGGCTACACCGTGACGGCGTTCACCGCGTCTCCCGTGTTCGGCAACACGGACGGACAGATGGACCCCCTGTTCATCCGGACGGACCTCGACGGCTCGGTGGGGTGCCAATCCGCCGAAGTGACGCTCGTGTCCTACCCGTTCACCTATGGCTCGACCGCGATCGACCTGTCCGGCGTGTCCGGTGCTGCCGTGACGGTCTCCGATGCCGCGTTTGTCGTGACGCCCTATGCGCCATGGGATGAATACCAATGTGAGGTGTGCTTCAACGTGCCGGATTGCGAGCCGGTGGAGCCGGGGGTGTGCCTCGGGGACTCCATTGCCTTTGTCAACGCCACCGACATCGGCTTGACCTGCGATCAGGAGTGGGTCGTCAGTGGGCCGGACATCGCCGTTCCCCTGGTCTATCCCGCCGATGGGGTGGAGTCTCCGGTCTGGTGGCCGACGCTGCCAGGGGAATACACGGCCATCCTGAGGTCCACCTGTCCCGATGTGCCAGCCGCGGACACGGCTGTGGTCTTCGTGTCGTTGATCGAGCCGCTTCCCCCCACCACGTCCAACTACAACGGGTTCGGGGTCTCCTGCGCGGGCAGCGCCGATGGGTGGGCCATCGGGCAGGCCGCCGGGGGATACATACCTGGCGGGCTTTACAGCTGGCAATGGAGCACGGCAGAGGGGCAGGCCGTGCCGTCGGATTCCCTGCCGGCAGGGTGGCTCACGGGCGTGGTCACCGACCAGGCAGGCTGCATGGATTCCATCACCGTCGAGTTGACCGAACCGCCGGGGCTGGCCTTGGAGACGAGCATCACCTCCGACTACGGAGGGTACGCCGTCAGCTGCGCCGACGCCACCGATGGCGCGGTGCAGGCCTTGCCGTCCGGCGGTGTGCCCGGCTACGGTTTCGAGGGCAACTGGGCAGACTGGCTCGTCGACACCCTCGAGACCGGATCGCCGGGGCCGTTTGCCGTCGTCGTGGAGGACGCCAATGGATGCCTCGTCGCCGACACGGTGCTGCTGAGCGCACCGGAACCGCCGACCCTGGTGCTGACCGCCACCTTGGACAGCTGCGGCCGGGACGTCGGCACGGTCACCGCGGCCTGTTTCGGCGACGTCATGCCGCTCCAGATCCTCTGGCCGGACCCGTTGGCGGAGGTGGCGGAGCTCGGGGTGGACAGCCTCCGGTGGGAGAATGCCCCGGGCGGGCCCTATGCCATTGGCGTGGAGGACGGCAACGGCTGCATCACCATGGACACCATCCTGGTGCCGCTGTCCGAGGCCGACTCGGTGTCCTTCACCTGGTTTCCCGCCAAGGTCTGCTACCCGGGGGCGGAGGTCACCTTCGAAGACGAGACCGAGGCGGGCATCCTGTCGCGCAGCTGGGACTTCGGGGATGGCCACGTCCGAACCGTGTCCGCCGTCACACCGGAAGCGGCGACGACGCAGTACGAATTCCGCGCACCGGGCGCATTCGAAGTGACGCTCGAGATCACCAATCAGGTGGGCTGCACGAGCCAAGGCACGGAGGTGATCGAGATCCTCGAAGGGGTGCAGGTGTTCGTGCCCTCCGCCTTCACGCCGGACAACGACGGCGTCAACGACGGGTTCGGACCGGTCCTGTCCGGGGTCAGTGAATTCAGGTGGACGGTGTTTGACCGCTGGGGGGTGCCGGTGTTCCAGTCGAGCGATCCGGATTGGTGGTGGAATGGAAGCCCGGACAACGCAGGGCGGAGCCACATGAACGAGCTGTTCACCTGGCGCCTTGAGGCGCAGGGCCAATGCAATGCGGTGCGCGTCTACCAGGGGCAGGTCCAGCTCATCCGCTGACGCCACCTGCCGCTCCCGGCATTCGTTTCCCGTCGCCTCCACAGCTCCCGTCGCCTCCACGGCCAATCTGAATTAGCTTGCTCCCATGCGCACGTTGCTCTTCTCCCTGCTCGGTTCGATTCTGTTGATGGGGTGCGCCGCGGAAAAGCGGCTGGGGGAGTCCCGCATCGAGGCACGGCGTTACTCGAGGGGAGTTCACGTCCAGCACCACCGCAGCCATCACCCGAGCCCCACAAAGAAGGACGAGGGGCACCGCAGCCGGAGGGAGCGGCCAGTCGTCCTGCCCACTGAGGCACAGGCCTTGGAATCGCTACCGGAATCGATCTCGGAATCGCCGGTTTCCGCCGTGACCGAACACCAGCCGTATACCCCCGGCCAGCCTGCCGACACCCGTTTGCGCGCTCATGCGCCATCGGCCATGCAGGCCATGGCGCGCAGAACGCAGGGGCAAGTGCCCCAGCCGAAACAGCCCGTCCTGCTCGAGACGGAGGCCTTGCCTGAACCAATCAACGGATACCACCCCAACGCGGTGCCGGGCTTCATCCTGTCCATGGGGTGGGCACTGGGCATCATCGGCGAGCTCGCCATTCAATACCTGCAGATGCCGCTGTCCGGGGTCGCCATCGCCTTGGGCATCCTGGCGTCCATTGCGGGCTATGCGCTCTCGCGCAAGGCGTATCGGGCATCACTCGCCCACCCGGAACTCTACCCGCGGTACCGGCTGCCACGGGCCGCCCGGTTCGTGTCCATCGGATTCCTGGCGCCCATCGTGCTCTACGTTGGGCTGGTGCTCCTGATTTTCCTGTTCGTTGGCGGGTTCGGCCTGCTCTGACGGTCAAAGGCAGGGTTGTCCGAATCCGGACAGCATCAACAAGATGTCGGTCACGCCCACGATGTTGTCGCCGTCCAGGTCTGCCGTGCACACCCCGGCGCAGCCGAAGTCGCCGAGCACGATCAGCACGTCGTTGACGGTGATGATGCCGTTGCCGTCAAAGTCCCCCGGACAGTCGACCGTGTCCTCACAGGACCCGTCGTCATCGGTGGCATCGGGGTTGTAGTTGGGGGCCTCAGGGTCGGTGCATCCGGGAATCTCGTCCACGTCACAGACGCCATCCGCATCGACATCGGCAGTGCAGTCTCCGCCACAGACGCCGAGGGCGTCATCGTACAGGCAACTCCCATCGTCGACGTTGGCCGCCGGATTGAAGTTGCAGGCGTTCGAATCGGTGCACCCCAGGATGTCCGGCACCCCGGAATTCGGGCAGACGTCCGAGAGGGTCCAGTCGATCTGGTAGGTCACCGCCGAAGCCGAGGTCCATCCGTTGTAGACGGAGACGCTCCAATCGCCATTGCCGGTGAGGCCTGCGTCGGCCAGGCTCACCGTCG
>JBMYZR010000084.1:0-6017 GCA_049610565.1 Flavobacteriales bacterium
CAGGGCATCTCGATGTCGCTCATCGGCTTCAAGGAGAAGTACAAGATTAACCACCTCGAGAAGGGGCTGGGCGTGGACTTTGCCCGCGTCGAGGTTCCGTTGGCGGACGCCGTCGTGGAGACGCGCCTGCGCAGCTGGGCCATGGGTCTGATGGCCGAAGAAGAGGGCACCGCGCCGCCGCAGGAGCTCGTCGAGCAGATTGACCTGCTCCTCGGACCGCTGGGCAAGGAGGACATGGTCGCCCGCCTTGTGGCCCGCGAACTCGGGCGGCTCAACCTCGGCCACCGCGCCGACCTCAACGACCGCGGCCCCAAAAAGAAGGGCTTCAAGAAGGACGGCCAGAGCTTCAAGGGCGGGACCTCCGCCGGTGGCTTCAAGAAGCCGTTCAAGAAGGGCGGCTACAAGAAGGACGGTTACGGCAAGGACGGCTACAAGAAAGGCGGCTACAAGAAGCGCTGGTGATCTCCGGTTCGCGCGGCGTCATTCAGCGGCATCGCGGTCCTGCTCCTGGAGCTCGGCGAGGGCGGCGTTCATGTCGGCCACCGAAAACCAGTGTCGGCTGTCGTACCGCTCTGCCCAAGCCATGAAGGGCTTGTTCAGGGCGAGCATGGCCAGCATGGCCGCGCCGAGGATGGCGTAAGCCCACCACGCGCCACCGTGTTTTCGCTCGACCTCGAACACGCAGAGCCACCCCGTCACCAGCCAAGCGGCCACCAGGCCAAATGTGTAAGTCAGCCGTATCTGTCGCCGATAGAGCAGCAGGGCTTCAATGCGGCGCCGGCGGACGGTGCGCAGGTCCTTTTCGTGGCGGTTCAAGCGGTCGTTGCGGTGTCGCATCATCAGGTAGAACACGGCCATGAATCCGCCCAGGACCAGCCAGCCCGCATGGAGGATGAGGAAGTAATCCCGCAGTCGGGTGCCACCGATCATCGTGGTGTTGCGCAGAAAGTGGTCCACCGAATCGATGTCCATGGCCATGCTCAAGGTCAGGAAGAGGACCATGAGGACGACCACGTTGGTGCAGGCCCGAGACTCCGCCTGGTCGACAATGTCTCCTGGGCTCGGTTTTTTTTCGGCATCGAATCGCGCCATCATCCGGTCGTGGGCATCGAGCAGGCGGCTGGAGGAAGGGGACCAAGTGGCTTTCATGTCATCGTCGTTCATGAGGTGTGGGATATGCAGTGTTTGAGGGCTTTGCGGATGCGGTTCAGCCGCACGCCGACATTGGACTCGGACAGGCCGAGGATCTCCGCCATCTGGGCGTAGGGGACGCCGTCGAGGTGGAGCAGGATGATCGACCGGTCGTTGGCGTTGAGCCGTCCAATGCACCGTCGCAAGGCCTCCTGCCGCTCGGAAGGGGCATCGTCTCCGTTTGGCGTGGCGGCCATGGCCTCGACGTCCCCGTGCACCACGCGCTCTTGGCGTCGAGTCTCGCTCCTGCGCCAGCTCATCGCTGTGTTGAGGCAGATGCGGTAGAGGTAGGTGCTGAGCTTGCTCTCCTCGCGGAAACGCCTGTGGGCCTTCCAGATTTGGATGAGCATCTCCTGGTAGAGGTCGTCGAAGTCCGCGTCGTCATCCGTGTACGCGCGCGCCACCTTGTACAGGATGGGGTGGTGGGCGTCGAGGATGGCGCGGAAGTCGTTCATCTGCCTCATCAGTCTCCGGAAGATTCACATTCTTACACTTCCGGAAAGAAAAACCACAACGCGTTGAGTATCAGTTCAACGAGAAGTTCATCGGCAGGCTGTAGCTGACCCGCACCGGCTTGCCGCGCTGCAGCCCCGGCGAAAACCGGGGGAAGGTCTTCACGACGCGCACTGCCTCCTCGACGATGGCGAGGTGGACGGTTTCCGTGGAGTCGGCTGGCGTATCCTGCGCCGAGGCCAGGAGGGGAAGGCAAAGCAGGGGGAGGCAGAACCAGCGCATGGTGCAAGATGCGCCACGAGTGGAATGAAAGCCAAGGGCAGGACGCCGTGAATTGCCGAAGCTGTCGTATCTTCAATTATGCTCTGCCCGGGATTCGGCTTCTTTTATTTTGACCCTTGCTGACCCCGGGACAGGCAACACCATATTGATTGATGAGCCCGTCCACGACGGGCCTTTTTTTTGTGCGAAGGCAATGAAAGTTGGAATCCAGGGTGTCCGGGGGGCATTCCATGAGGAGGCCGCCCTGCGGTGGTTCGGAGAGGGGGTGGAGCCTTGTCCTGCCCACGATTTTCCCGAGCTGGTCCGCGGGCTCGCTGACGGCACCTTTGACCGGGCCGTGATGGCGGTGGAGAACACCCTGTCCGGCACCATCCTGCCCAACTTCCGCTTGCTGGCCGAGCGCGACATCTCCATCATCGGGGAGGTGCGCATGCCCGTCAAGCAGAACCTCGGCGCCCTGCCCGGCGTCCGCCTCGACGACCTCGAGGAGGTGCGCTCCCACTACATGGCGCTGAACCAATGCCGCGGCTATTTCCGGAGCCATCCCGGCATCCGGCTCGTCAACGAGACCGACACGGCCCTCGTCGCCCGGCAGATCGCCGAGCACCGCTGGGACCGCATCGGGTGCGTGGCCAGCATGCGGGCGATGGAGCTCTACGGGCTGGAGTGCCTCGCCGAGGACATTGCCGACGACCCGTCCAACCTCACGCGCTTCATGGTCCTGACGCCCCACCGCAGCGACGTTCTTCCGGAGACGGGCGACCTCGCGACCATCACGCTCATCCTGCCGCACAAGCGGGGGAGCCTGAACGGGGCGCTGTCCTGCCTGATGGACCACGGCATTTCCCTGTCCAAGGTGGAGTCGATGGTCATCCCCGGCCGGCCCTACGAATACGAGTTCGTGATGGACCTCGAGGCGCCGGAGACAGAGCGCCTGCACGCCGGCATCGCGGCCCTGCGCGGGCACGCTGACCGGCTCGTCACCCTCGGCCTGTACGGCCGGGACCGAACCTGCGACGCATGAGCCGGGACATCCACATATCGGAGCGGGCCGCCGGCCTGACGGCGTACTACTTCGCGGGCAAGCTGGCGGAGATTCGCCGGCGCATGGCCGAGGGGCAGGACATCATCAACCTCGGTGTGGGCAGCCCCGACCTGGCGCCCGCCGAGGGCGTGGTCGACGCCGTGCGCCGCGGGGCGGGGGAGGAGGGCGCCTTCCGTTACCAACCCTACCGCGGCATTCCGGCGCTCACCGCCGCCATGGCGGACCACCTGCGCCGCGACTTCGGCGTGGAGGTGCCGGTGGAGGGCATCGTTCCGCTGCTCGGCAGCAAGGAGGCCTGCGGCTTCCTGTCGCTCGCCCACCTCGACCCGGGCGACGCGGCCCTCGTGCCCGACCCCGGCTACCCGACCTACACCTCGGCCACCCGCCTCGCCGGTGGCCACCCCGTGCCGTACGCCCTGACCGAGGCCAACGGCAACCACCCCGAGCCCGCCGCGCTCGAAGCCCTCGCCGCCGAGGCAGAAGCGCAGGGCCACCCCGTCCGGCTCCTGTGGCTCAACTACCCCCACATGCCGACCGGCGAGGCGCCGGACCCCGACCGCCTCACCGCCGTTGTCGCGTGGGCGAAGGCGCGGGGCGTCCTCGTCGTCCACGACAACCCGTACGCGCGCATTCTCAACCCGGGCCGGCCGTTCAGCCTGCTGTCGCTCCCCGGCGCGGAAGGGACGGTGGAGCTGCACTCGCTCAGCAAGGGCCACCGCATGGCGGGCGCGCGGATTGGCTTCGCCGTGGGCACCCCGGAGGCCGTCGCACCGATGTTCCGCATCGCCAGCCAGTTCGCCTCGGGCATGTGGCGCCCGCTTCAGGAGGCCGCCGTCGAGGCGCTCACGCACAGCGACGGCATCGACGAGGCCAACGCCGAATACTCCGCCCGCCAAGCAGCGGGCCGCGCCCTGCTCGAGGCCCTCGGCTGCACCGTCCGTCCCGGCCAGGTCGGGCTGTTCCTTTGGGCGCGCGTGCCCGACGGATGGACGGGCGACACCCTGTCCGACGCGCTGCTCGACCGGGCGCAGGTCTTCCTCACGCCCGGTCAGGTCTTCGGCCGCCAGGGCGACCTGCACCTCCGCCTGTCCCTGTGCACGCCCCTCGACCGCATCCGGGAGGCGCACCAACGCATTGAATCCGTAGCATTGTCCCCGTCATGAAAGACGACACCCTCCTCATCGCCGGCCCCTGCAGTGCCGAGTCCCGAGAGCAAGTCCTCGCCACCGCCAAAGGCCTCGCCGGCCGGAAGGTGGACTATTTCCGCGCCGGCATCTGGAAGCCTCGCACCCAACCGGGTTCCTTCGAAGGCGTGGGCCGCACCGGCCTGCCATGGTTGAAGGAAGTCAAGGAGAAATACGGCCTGAAGACCTGCATCGAGGTGGCCGATGAGGTGCACGTGGTGGAGGCGCTGAAGGCTGGAATCGACATGCTGTGGATTGGCGCGCGCACGTCGTCCAATCCCTTCCAAGTGCAGCGCCTCGCCGACTGCCTCGCCGGCACCGACATCCCGGTGGCGGTGAAGAACCCGATGAACCCCGACCTCGCGCTGTGGTCCGGTGCCATCGAGCGGCTGTCCCGCAGCGGCATCAAGAATCTGATGGCCATCCACCGCGGCTTCGCGGTGTACGGGCAGAAGCATTACCGCAATGCCCCGTTGTGGCAGATCCCCATTGATTTCCGCAACGCCCACCCGGAGATCCCGCTCATCAATGATCCCAGCCACATTTGCGGCCGGCGCGACATCCTCGCCGACGTCGCCCAGATGGCGATGGACCTCGCCTTTGACGGGCTCATGATCGAGACGCATCCGGACCCGGACAACGCGTGGACGGATGCGGCCCAGCAGCTCACGCCCGACGCGCTGCACGCCATGCTCGACGGCATCGTGATCCGGGAGGAGGGGGCTGATTACGATGCCCTCGATTCCCTCCGCCAGGAGATCAACATGGTCGACGACGCCATCATCGAGCTCTTCGCGCGCCGGATGGGCATCAGCGCCCGGATTGGTGAGGAGAAGCACCAGCGCGGCATGACCATCCTCCAGAACAAGCGGTGGCGTGACGTGCTCGAGAAGAACCTCGCCAAGGGGCGCGAGCAGGGCATCGACGAGGGCTTCCTGGCCGACGTCTACCGCGCCGTCCACCAAGCGTCCATCCGCATCCAGAAGGACGTCATGAAGAAGTGACGGCACACCGCCGCCGACCAGGGTTTCGATGACCGAACTTTCCCGCATGGTTCGCCATACCCTCCTGCTCCTCCTCGTCTTCGTGGCCAGCTTTGCCGCCTCCGCGCAGGAGGAGAAGGGCGGCCTGCTTCGCCGGTATTTGAACCACATCCTCGCGGAAGGGGCGGACCCCGCGGCCCCGAAGTGGATCCATTATCCGGTGGTCGCCTATTCGCCTGAAACGAGCTGGGAAATCGGCGTGTCGAGCCTGTTGGTGTACTCCGCCAACCGCGACCTGAGCAACCGCCTGAGCGAGCTCAAGGCGTTCACCTTCTACACGCTCGAGAACCAATACGGCCTGTGGCTCGACCACACGGTCTACACCGACCAGAACGAGTGGTTCATCTACGGACGGGCGCGCTACCAGAGCTTCCCGCTGTACTACTACGGCATCGGCCGCGATGCCCCGTCGGAGGTCCAGAGTGTGATCGACGGCGAGTACATCCTGCTGCGGGAGAGGCTGCTGCGCCAAACGTGGCCGTCGCTGTACGTCGGCCTCGAACTCGATTACCAGGCGCTGAACCGCATCGACTACGTCGACTCCGCGCCGGGCTTCACGCCGCCGGCCGTGGGCACCGACGGGTCGCGCAACCTCGGCATCGGCCTGGGCGTGCTCTACGACGACATCCACAACGCGATGAACCCGCGCGAGGGCCTCTACAGCGAGTGGGCCTTCCTCCGCTACGGGGCCGGCAAGGGCGGTGGGTTCGACTTCACGAGCTACATCATCGACAACCGCATCTACCGTCCGGTCAAGGAAAACACCGTCCTCGCCGCACAGGTCTACGGCCAGTTCACGTCGGGCGAGGCCCCGTTCAA
>JBMYZR010000085.1:0-5709 GCA_049610565.1 Flavobacteriales bacterium
ACAACGACATCGTCTATGGCGGCAGCTACGGCGGCTTCCTCACCCGATTCGACCACGACCGCGACCTGAACCGCGCCATCAACGTGTGGCCGGACAACCCCATGGGCTCCGGCGCCGAAGGCATGAAGTACCGGTTCCAGTGGAACTTCCCGGTCTTCTTCTCCCCCCACAATCCCGGAAAAATCTACACCTGCTCGCAGCACCTCCACGTCTCGACCGACGGGGGCGGAAGCTGGGACATCATCAGCCCGGACCTCACCCGCAACGAGGCCGAGAAGCTCGTCTCCTCCGGCGGCCCGATCACGCAGGACAACACGGGCGTCGAGTACTATGCGACCATATTTGCCGCGGCCGAATCGCACCTCGAGGCCCGCCTGCTGTGGTGCGGCTCCGACGACGGCCTCGTCCACGTGTCCCGCAACGGCGGCGGCGATTGGACCGACGTGACGCCGAAGGGCATGCCGGCCGACGCCATGGTCAACTGCATCGACATTGACCCCCACCGGCCCGGCGGACTCTACCTCGCCGCCACCCGCTACAAGTCGGGCGACTACCAACCCTACCTCTACCACACCACCGACTACGGCGCCTCATGGACGGCCATCACCAAGGGCATCGACGACGGGCACTTCACCCGCGTCATCCGCGCCGACCGCACGGTGCCCGGCCTGCTGTACGCCGGCACCGAATTCGGGCTGTACGTCAGCACCGACGACGGTGCCAATTGGCAATCGCTGCAGCACAACCTGCCGCTGGTGCCCATCACCGACCTCGCCCTCAAGGACAACGACCTCATCGTCGCCACGCAGGGCCGGAGCTTCTGGGTCCTCGACGACCTCGACGTCCTCTGGCAATCCATGAAGGCCGCGCC
The DNA here is from genome assembly GCA_049610565.1 of Flavobacteriales bacterium. Classification (GTDB taxonomy): domain Bacteria; phylum Bacteroidota; class Bacteroidia; order Flavobacteriales_D; family Sanyastnellaceae; genus UBA8752. Next base: position 872 of record JBMYZR010000085.1, read on the forward strand.
CAGTGACGGCCTGCGCCTCTTCCAGCCCCATCCCACCGTCGGGTTCGGCGGCGGCCGCGGGCAGACCTCCCTCACCCAAGGCACCAATCATCCGGCGGGCGTGCGCCTGCATTTTCAGGTACCGGAAGGCGCCGAGCGGGGGGAGCTCACCTTCCTGGACGCCGAGGGCAAGACCATCCGGACCTTCACCACCGACGCCGGGGACGAGGCCGACCAGTTCGACATCGAAGACGGTCTGCAGCACTTCGATTGGGACCTGCGCCACGAAAAGGCGGACGACTTCGACGGCCTGCTCATGTGGTGGGGCACCCTGAACGGGCCGGTCAGCCCTCCCGGGACCTACACCGCCAGGCTCGTCGTGGACGGCGACACCACCACCACCACCTTCGACATCCTCCCAGACCCACGCACGGACGCCTCCGTGGAGGACCTGCAGGCGCGTTTCGACTTCCTGAAGTCGGTGCGTGACTAGGTCGACGAGACCCACGACGCCATCCGCCACATGCGCGCCACCCGCAGCCAGATCGGCGCGCTGTCCGCCCGCCTCGATGAGGAGGCCCACGTCGAGGTCATCGCCACCGGGAAGCGGCTCGACTCCACCATGGTGGCCATCGAGGAGGTGCTCTACCAAACGAAGCTGAAGAGCAACCAGGACATGTTGAACTACCCCATCCGGCTCAACAACAAGCTGGCCCACGTCGGCTCGCTCGCCAGCATGGGCCTATACCGCCCCACCGAACAGATGGTCGGCGTCCGGGACGAGATCACCGCACAGATCGACGTCCAGCTCGTGCTGTGGTACGCGCTGCGTGACACCGACGTCCCCGCCCTGAACGCCCTCATCCGCGCGAGCGAGATCGACCTCATCGGCGTCCCCGAGGACTGAGCGCATCCCGGGAAACGCAACGTTGGGCGTTGTGCCCGAGTTTTATGGCCATGCGCCGCCTTGACCTTGCCCCCGCCGTGTCCCTCGCGTATGCACTTCGGAGCTGGGCGAACCCATTGGTCCTGCTCAGTCTCCTGCTGATGGCAGCGGCTGGACAGGCGCAAATCGTCGAGGCGTTTGACATCCGCTACCAGACGCAGCAGAACGGCGGCATCGTGTTCCTTGCCAACAGCACGATGTATTGCGGTGGCAGCAACAACTGCACCCAGACGCAGCAGGCCATGCCGTCTAGCAATTGGTCCCAGGACAACAACAACGACCACAACATGGTCTACTACGACGGGGACAACGACTCCGACACGTGGTGCTCCTCGTCCGACAGCCTTGCCCTGGGGCTCTGCGCGGACATCAGCTTCGCCGGACTTTATTGGGCCGGACGGCTGGGGAATGGGTTTGTCCCCAATGAAGCCCTGCGGGACCAGGTGGAGATCCGGTCCGCCGATGACCAGCCCTACATCGTCATCGAAGCCGATGAGGAAATCGAATTCGATGCGTCTGGCGTCGACAACTACTGCTGCTTTGCGGACATCACAAGCTGGATGCAGGAACAACCGGTCAACGCTCGGGTGACCGTGGCCAACGTCATCGCCGACGAGGACGATTCCTCGTGGGGCGGGTGGGTGCTCATCCTCGTGTACGCCGATGCGTTGGAGCCCATGCGGAACCTCACCGTGTTTGACGGGCTGGCCATGATCAACTCGAGCTGGGGCGGCGGCAGCGACAACAGCACCGTCGACGTCGACATTTCTGGGTTTCTCACCCCTCCGCTCGGCCCAGTGGATTTCCAGCTTGGCGTGGTGGCCTACGACGGGGACCGGGGTTCAGATGGCGACCAGCTCGGGTTCAATGGCACCGGCGGATTCGAGTACATCTCCGACGCCACACATCCCATTGACAACGCCTTCAACAGCACCCACAGCACAGGCGGCGCCATGAACCCCTTCCGGATTCCGGCGCACAACAACACCCTCGGCCACGACGCCAACGTCTTCATCCCCGACAACAGCGGCTACGACTTCCTCCCCAACAACGCCACGGACGCCACCATCCGGGTGACGACCGGAGGAGAGTCGATCACGCTGCACGCCATCACCTCCTCCATCGATGTGTACGAACCCGACCTTCGGGCCACGGTCTTCATCGAGGACCTGAACGGCGGGGTGGCCGAACCCGGCGACATCCTCCAGTACACGGTGGTGGGCAAGAACCTCGGCTCGGACGCCGCCGTGGACGTGGAACTCTCGAAGACCCTCGACCTGCGGACGACCTACATCCCCGGCACGCTGTATTGGCTGGCCGGTCCCCTCTCCGGGACCATGACCGATGCCGAGGGCGACGACGAGGGGGAATTCCTCGCGGACCAGGAGACCATTCGCGTCCGGGCCGGCGCGGGGGCCAATGCAGGGCAAGGCGGGCTGCTCACCAACGACCCCACGGGGATGGACAGCGTGGCCTTCCGTTTCCAGGTCCAGCTGACGGACGATTGCCTCCTGCTCCAATGCGACGGCACCCTGACCGGAGTGGCCCAGATCACCGGAGCGGGCGACATCTCCGGCAACCCGCAGGACAACGATGGTCAAAGCGCCCTCGTCGACGCCAACGGTTGCCCGGTGGAGGCCGTCACCACCCTCGATGTGCAGACCGGCGTCTGCCCGCCCGTCCTCATCGAGCCCGTCGGGACCACCTGCCTCGGCAGCGACATCGCCTTGGAGGTGCCCGAATTCGTCAACAACCCCATCGCCGAGTCGCTGGCCAACTACACCTGGACGGGTCCCGAGGGCTTCTCCGCCAACACGGCCTCCGCCCTGATCGAGAATGCCCAATTCGAGAATGCCGGCAACTACCTGCTCGAGGTGACCTTCACCGGACTCGAGTGCCTGCTGTCCACGGCCGACTTCGACCTGCTCGTCCACCAACCGGCACCGCAATTCACCCCGCCCCCGTCCCAATGCGACGGCGACAACGCGTTTGCGTTCAGCGGCTCGGGCGCCCAGTTCATCGGCCCGGAATACACGTGGTCCTTTGACGGCGGGGTCCCCACCGCCGCGACCGGAACCCAAGTCGACAGCATCCAATTCGCCGAAGCCGGCTGGCACCCGGTGACCCTCACCCTCGACGAAATCGGCTGCACGAACAGCTTCACCGACTCCATCTTCGTCGAGCAGACCCCCACCCTCACGCCCTTCGCCGTCGACGTCTGGCCGGAGGAAGGCTGCCTGCCCCTGACCGTGAACTTCGCGGATGCGGAAAACCTCTGGCCCCTCGATTACCAGTGGCATTTCAGCGACGGCACATCCAGCCTGCAGGACACGCCGGCCCACCTCTTCACGGAGGTCGGCACCTTCAGCGCCTCCGTCGACGTCGTGTCAACCGGCAATTGCCCTGCCTCCCTGTCCTTTGACCTGCCTCAGACCATCACCGTCTACCCGCCACCGCAGGTCGGTTTCGAAGTCGAGCCCACCGTGGTGGACCTGTTGACGCCCATCGTCGACATCACCTCGACGGCCCAAGAGAACGCCGATGTCACCTACTGGATGTCCGACGGAGGCAGCCTCGGCAGTGCCGACGGGAACTACATCTTCAGCAACGGCGGGACGTTCGACATCGTGCAGACGGTCATCAGCCCCTTCGGCTGCACGGCGACCGCCACCGCCGAAGTCGTGGTCAACGGCACCATCTTCTTCGCACCGAGTGCCTTTACCCCAGACGGCGATGGCATCAACGACTTCTGGTTGCCTTCCGCCCTGGGCGTGACCGAATACCACATGGACGTCTACAACCGATGGGGAGCCGTGCTCTGGACCTCCGACGACCCCGAACGCCCATGGATGGGCGAGGTCCATGGCGGAACGCACTATGTACCGGACGGCCTCTACCTCTGGCGCGTCCGGTACCGCGATCAGGTCGGATTCCGCCACGCCGAGACCGGCACCGTCCAGATCATCCGCTGACCTCCCCTTACGAAATCAGCGGTCCCGAAGCTCTTCCCGCAGGCCCTCGATCGAGGCGTGGATGTCGCGCAGGAGCGTGACCACATCGCCGTCCGCCGCCACACCGCCCGGAGCGGGACGGCCTTGGGCACGCGCCTCGACAAAGCGGTCGCGCGCCTCCATGACCTGCTCCTTGAAATCGGCCGCATCCACGATACCGACCAGCTGCATGTCGGCCCCCGTGGACGAGCTGTTGCCCGCCGTCTCGACCTTGAGGATGCGCAGGTCAAACCACCGCAGGATGGGGTTGTCGATGAAGGTCAGGTCCTGGATGTTCTCCAGCGGAATCGTCTTTTCCGTCTTGAAGAGGTGCCCCTTGGCAAACCGCAGATGGCGGGCGGTCAATTCACATCGGAGGCTCTCGTACCGCTTCCGGCACACCCATTGGCCCCACCCGAGCGCCCAGAGCAGCAACAAGGGAATCGTCACAACGGAGATGAGCAGAATCAAGCTGACCGTGGCGAAATAGTAATGGCGGATGCGCGGATTGAATTCCGCCTTCAGCAATACGGCTTCAGACATGGACTCAATGTAAGACCATACCATCTACAACTTTCTGAACCCCATGACCCGCGCGAAAAAGGCCCGCCGAAGCGGGCCTTTTTCGATCACAGGATTTCGGCCTCATGCCCGAAATCCGGCATGTGCTCCCCGTCGGCCTCCGGCCTCCAAAGTTTCAAAGGGTCAACCCTCCTTCGCTTCGCTCACTCGGCATCCCTGAGACAACGCACGGAGAATCCGGGTCGTGGACTGACGTCGTACCGGACGATGTCTGGATTGGCGTAGATCAAGGACCGGTACCAAGCATAGCCGTCATTCGGGGACGAACTCCACCAGTAGCCGCTGAAGCCGGCACCGCCGAAGCGGCCATCGAGGTGGTCGCGGGCGCCGCCCGGAAGGGC
>JBMYZR010000086.1:0-5477 GCA_049610565.1 Flavobacteriales bacterium
CGATTGCCCTGATCCCGGCACCCAGTGTTACGAAGCGCCCAATGGCGGCGGTGGCGGCATGGATTGCCTCGACGGAATCGATGTGGGCGCCCTCATCATTTACCTGACCACCCAATGTGCCGACCAGACCAACCCCGATTTCTGGATGTACTGCGGCCTGATGGAGAGCTTGACCGCCGCCACGAATGGAGACGAGGAAGCCTGTGAAGAGCTCTGGGCTTGGCTCGATGCCGGTGGCTGGGAAGGTGAGACTGAGTGCGACATCAACTTTGAGGTGATGCAAGCATGGGAGGCCAACGGAGAGCTCATCCCCAACGAGGTCTGGGTCTGGATCTACGACTACGACAGCGAATACACCTACACCTATGACTTCGGAGACGGTTCACCAGCAACCTCCGAGATCAATCCATCGCACACCTACGACGGAAACGGTCCTTACACGTTTTGCATCACGGTCAGCAGCGAGGCAGACTCCTGCGAGGCCACCTACTGCGAGACCCTGTCCGTGGACAGCCTCGGCATGCTGGAAGGCTTCATGAGCGGCTTCACAGTCAATGTGATGGGCGCCGGCGAAGTCGTCAACAGCGTGGAGACACTCGAGTGGACCGACACCTTCGAGGTCTTCCCGAACCCCGTGGAAGAGGGCCAGCTCACCCTGCGTGGACTCGACTTCCGCCAGGGAGACCTGACCGCCGAGTTGACCACCCTGACCGGTGAGCGCCTCGCACTGGACCTGTCCTCCGCGAATGCCGCTCAAGGCAGCTTGACCCTCCAACTGGATGGACTCGCCCCCGGCATCTACCTGCTGCGCCTCGAGCAAGGCGGCGTGTGGGCAACCCGCAAGGTGATCATCCGCTGACCCTCCGGTTCGTGAGGATCCCCCTTCCCTCCCTTCGGCTTCCGGGCCCGGGCACCGTGCTTCTCGCACTGGTGCTCGGGTCCTGTGCCAAGGTGGACGTGGACGAAGAAGTCATCACACAGACCTATGACGACCCGATCGTCCATGAAGTGGATTGCGCGGCCCTCACGCTGGAATCGTTCTCCGCGGCAGACAATGGGCTGGGAACCGGATCGGTGGAGATTATGGCCACAGGCGGCACGCCACCGTACGCCTACGAATGGGCGGACTCGACCGGTGCCGTCGTCGGCTTGACCTCGGCCGTGCTCAACCTGCCGGCCGGTCCGTATACGGTCGACGTCACGGACTCGCTCGGGTGTTCCCTCAGCGACACCGTAGAGGTGGACCTGGAACTGTCCATCGAAGGGGAAGTGATCATCCTGTTTGTCACCTCCAACGCCCCCGAACCCACCCAGTTGATCGTGCATACGGAACCCTCGGTGTTCAACTACCCCTACACGACGTTCGTGGAGCCGGGGTTGACGGAGATCCCCTACGTCTTGCCCGAGAACACCGTGGAAGTCGAGGTCACCTGGACGTGGTCTTGTGGGAATGTCCTCCAGCAAGGCCCTTCCATCACGGTCACGGGGGAAGGAGGCAATACCGTGGGCGGCGCGTTTGTCCCCATTGTGATTGGGTGCTGACCCCACCCCATGATGGATTCACCTGATGCTCACCCCCCGATGGACACCCTGACGTGAGAACACCGGAAGCCGGACACGGGGAGGCCGATTGGCTCGAAGGATGCAGAAAAGGCGACCGGACGGCACAGCGTGAGGCCTACCGGACCCTGTTTCCCATCCTCCGGGGCGCGGTGCGGCGGTACACCTGGAACGAGGCAGACGTGCAGGACATCCTGCAAGAGGCGTTCATCCGAATCTTCAAGAGCATGGAACAATTCGATCAAACCCGAGGCTCCTTCATGAACTGGTCCACCCGGATCGCCATCAACACGTCCATCAACGAGGGCAAGAAGCGCGCGCGCCACAAGGTGACAGACCATGAGGTCTCTGTCCCGATTGAGCCCAATGCCTTGCAGGACATGGCCCTCGAGGATCTCGTCCACACGCTGAGCGCCATGCCCGAGGACCAGTACCACGTCCTGAACCTGCATCTGGTCGATGGATTCAGCCACAAGGAAATCGCCGACCTCCTCGGCATCACGCCCGACATTTCACGCCAGCGACTCGCCCGGGCGAGGAAATGGGTCCGGGACCGCTTTGAACTCTCTGGAAGCGACCTCGTTTCCAAATCCCCACAGCAACGATGAAGAACTGGGAAGACATCCTGCGCGATCGGTTGCGCAGTTTCCGCGGACCCGACGTCCCCGGCCAGGAAGAGGCCATGTGGCAGAACATCGACGCGGCCTTGGGTACGCCCGACGCAGCCGCCGCGCCCTGGTGGCACAACCGGACGCTCCAGGTCGGCGCCGCAGCAGCAGTTTTGTTGGCCTTGGGCCTGACCGTCACCATGCAAGACAAGCCGGTCGAGTCCCCCGCCGCGGAGACGGCCGCTGAAACCACCACGGAGTCCGGCACAGAGTCCGCCGCAGAACCCGCGGCAGAATCCGTCTCCGGGAACCCCACCGAAACCACCGAAACCGTCTCGAAGACCGCCCCGAGCCAGGCTGTGGAGGCCCTCGAATCCACAGACATCGCCCAAAGCGAAGCAGTTGAGACCAACTCAACGGTCGAGACCAACTCAACGGTCGAGACCAACGCAACGGTCGAAGCCATCGAGACCACCGAGTTCGCAGCCCATTCGGTCGATGTGCCCACCACCGAAGCTCAACCGACGTCCGTGATCGAGACGCCAACGGCTAAGGGCTCAGAAGACATCGCCGCGGCGAGGGAAGACATTGAGCCCAAGACAGAACCTGCTCGAGACATGGAGCCCTCTGCCCTTCCTGAAGTGGAGAGCGAGGCCATCGAGCTCGGTGCAGTGGATCGGCTTGACCTGCGCGACATCCGACCCATCCAGTCGGCATGGAAAGCCCCCTTCCTCGCCCCTCTCGCTGACGCAGAGGATTCGCGCACACCCCTCGCAATCAGGGTGTTCACCGGTCCGACCCGAAGTCAATTCTCCATGGAGGGTGGGTCGCAAGAGCTCGATGTGTTCCACGCAGATTTCAGTGCGGGCGGCGGTGTCATGCTCGAAGTCAACGGGGACCTGCGTTGGTCCGTCGGCTTCGCCTGGCACGATTACGTCCACAGCCTCCAGCACACGGAAGTCACCGAGACAGCCATCACCACACCGGGCGTGGTCAGCATCACGATCGACACCCAAACCGGCGACACCCTGGCCATCGAAGAAGGTCTGGTCGCCGGCGTGGAGGAGCGGGTCCGCACCGTGGACCTGCACAACCGGTTCCGGGCCTTCTCCATCCCCGTGGAGTGGCGCACGGTCCGAAGCCGCGGTCGTTTCCAATTCGGCCTGGGCCTCGGCGCGATGCTCCAGATCCGGAGCCGGGCCTACGGCAGCATCCTCGATTCGGAAGGCGAAATCACCGGCTACTCCGACAGCAACCTGTCCCGTGGCCGATTGACCGTGATGCCCACCCTCCGGGCCTTCAGCGGAGTCCGGTTCGCACCAGGATGGCGAGCGGATATCGGCCTGGCCACCGGCATCCAGCGACACAACAGCCGCCCCATCGGCGACGCCCCCTCCCCGGTAAGCACCCCCACGTGGCAGGGCCAATTGGTCAACGCCCAGCTCCAGCTTGGCCTGACCCGCTTCCTCTGGGGCCGGCGGTTCTGACGCCAGCGACGGCACCAATCGCCGATCGCTGTCGGGCCAAGGCTTCCTAACGGATGACAATCGTTGGGAAGGCTGAACGCCGGCTCCCGCCAAGGCGTCGTATCTTAAAAGACATGCTCAACCTCTGGAAACCTGCGCTCTGCTTGACCCTCTGCACGCTCCTCCCGTTGATGGGGAGCGCGCAGACGGAGTGCCCCAACGTGCACGACGGAAACGCAGACGGCATCGTGGGCATCGGAGACCTGCTGGGCCTCTTGAGCCTGTTCGGAGACACCGATGTGGACGGCGACGGCATCTGGGACAGCGAGGACTTCTGCACGGATCCGGACGCCTGCAACTACATGGCCAACCCCACCGAAACCTGCGGGACCATCGATGCGCTGGGGGTCTGCCAAGGCGGCTGCACAGGAGACAGCGACGGCGACGGCATCTGCGACGACGAGGACACCTGCGATGGCGAAGTCGACGAATGCGGCGTCTGCAACGGCCCCGGGCCCACCGACGTCCTCATCGAGGACATCACCATCCTGTACGACAGCGTCTACGCCGAGGCCATCGACACGTGGTACGTGTTTGAAGTCGGGGCCGACACCACGTTCTCCTACGTTTGCCCGCCACAGTATGCCTGCGGCGATCCGGTCACGCTCGATGGATACGACTATGCGACCGTGTTGATCGGGAGCCAATGCTGGTTTGCCGAGAACCTGCGCACGTTGCACTACGCCAACGGTGACCCCATCCCCGCCAACCTCAACGACAACCAGTGGGGGTCCACCCCCACCGGCGCGACCATCGTCTTCGGTCAGGAAGACGGGTGCTCCGAGGACGCGCCCGACTTCGACGCCTGTGACCCGGTGGTGGCATTGGCCGAATACGGCCGGCTGTACAACTGGCACGCCGTCAACGACAGCCGCTCCCTCTGTCCCGAAGGATGGCATGTGCCGACGGAGAACGAATTCTATGCGCTGGGCTCCGCATTGGGCGGGTACCCGGTGGCCGGCGAGAAAATGAAGACCACCTCCGGCTGGAACTACAATGGCCAGGGCACCAACACCAGCGGCTTCTCCGGCCCTCCGGGCGGCAAGCGCAGCGAAGGCAGTGGCTACTTCAGCCTCGCCGGGGAGAATGCCTTCTTCTGGACCTCCACCCCCTACGCGAGCCTGGCCCGGTACCGGGAGTTGAAATTCAACAGCGACTACCTCCACTCGTCCTACTCCGACCGCAACAACGGCTACTCCGTCCGCTGCATGCAGGACTGAGCCCGCTTGGGACCTCGCTTCATCGTGGCTAGTTTGCGCCCGGCCTTTGGCCTGGACCTGAAGCTTCATGACTCGATTCGCCTTGACCCTCGTGGCCCTCGCCATGGGGACCCCAGCCCTGCTCGCCCAATCCGAATGCGATGGGGAGCGCTACCGCTACACCTCCACCTACGACAACGTCTCGGTCTCCGAGGGACACGTGTACGGAGGCAACATCGATGCCTTCGGAACCGACATCGAACTGGACTTCGACTTCTATGAAGCCGTGGGCAATGGGGCCACGGACCGTCCCCTGCTCCTGATCGCCCACGGCGGCTTCTTCTTGAGCGGTTCCAATGACGGCATTGATGTCGTGCCCCTGTGTGAGGACTTTGCCCGCATGGGCTATGCGGTGGCCAGCTTCTCCTACCGGCTGGGCATCGTCAACGTCCTCGACCTCGAAAACGAGTTGATCCGCGCCGTCTGGCGCGCCGTGCACGATGGCCGTGCCGCCGTGCGCTACTTCCGCAAGTCCGTGGAGGAGGATGGCAATCCGTGGGGCATCGACCCCGACCGCATCTACA
>JBMYZR010000087.1:0-243 GCA_049610565.1 Flavobacteriales bacterium
CCTGTTTCGTCACGGCGGCAACGTCTGATCATGGCCAGACGCCCATCCACACGACGGAGGGGCCACCTCTGGATCTTCATGGGGCTTGTGGCGTCCGCCGGTGTGCTCGGCGCTCACCTCGCTGTCTTTCTGTCGCCAGCCCGCTGGGCGATTCCCGCGTTGGCGGGGCTGGCTTTCCCTGTGTGTGGACTCCTGCTCGTGATGGCCGCAGGGGTGGCCCTGCGCCGACGCCGATTGAGCTGG
>JBMYZR010000087.1:253-5367 GCA_049610565.1 Flavobacteriales bacterium
GTTTGTGGCCTTGCTGCTGTTGAGTGCTCCCTTGTACCGCAGCGTGTGGGGTGGATTTGGGTTGGGCATGCCGGAGGTCCGCGCAGAGGCGCCTGCGCTCAAGGTGATGGGGTGGAATGTTCGCCTCTACAACCGGTACGGTTGGTTGGGCGAGGGCACCCGGGAGGGCATTTTCAATGCGGTGGAAGCGGAGGCCCCCGATGTGCTCTGCCTGCAGGAGCATTTCCGCGATCCGGACCCGCGGTCTTTTCCGGTGGAGGGGCCGATGCGCCGCGCGGTGGCGGGCCAGAAAGAGGGCCGGGTCGGACTCCATGAAGTCTGGGCCAAGGGCAAGGCCGGCCGTCGGTTCGGTGTGGCCACCTGGTCCCGGCACCCGATCGTGGGCAGGGAGCGCATTTCCTTCGGTACATCCAGCAACAACGTTTGCGCCGTGACCGACATCGTCTGGCAGGCCGATACGGTCCGCGTGTTCAACGGCCACTTCGCCAGCCTGCATTTCGGCACGGAGGATTATGCCGCTCTCGAGGGAGTGCCGGATGCCGAGGGCCGGCAACGCATCTGGTCCCGGATGCGGGAGGCCTACGTGGCCCGCGTGGCGCAGGTGGGGCAGGTGATGGAGGCGGTGGCCCGGAGTCCGCATCCGGTGGTGTTGTGCGGCGACTTCAACGATGTGCCGGTGAGCTGGGCCCTGCAGGAGGTGCGGGGTCTATTGCGGGACGCCCACGATGTGCGCGGCCTCAGGATGGACGGGACCTGGCAGGGGGCCATTCCCGGCGTTCGGATTGATCACATTCTGCTCGACCCCACATGGCCCGTGGTGTCTTTCGGCACCGGTGGAGAGGGTCTGAGCGACCACCGGTTCGTCACGGCCGTGGTGCAGGCGCCGACCCCGTGACGAGGCCCAGCCGCCGGGCAATCCGCTCGTAGGCCACCACCGTCATCGCGATCATCAGGAATCCGTAGAACAGATCGTCAACCGGCATCGAGAAGATGCGGAGTTGGAGGTTGTGGTCGTTGTTGTACCAGACAATCTGGTCGGCGATGGCGGTGACGTCGCGGTTGATCACGGGATACTGCCAGAAGCGGATGCCGGTCAGGACGCCGTTGGAGAGGATGAACGGAACGAGCAGAGGCAGGTAGGCGAACCACAGGCGGTGGTTCCATTCCCGCACCGTGGCCCAGCGGGAGGCGCCGTAGGCCAGACCGGCCGTGAGCAAGGCGGTGAGAACGCAGGTGAGTCCGATGTACCACCGGTCCGCCATGGTGGCGGCGAGGCTGGCGCAGAGGACGGCCAGCAGCGCGCTGGCGGGGATGGCGAAGGGCCTGCCGATGGGGTTGGGCACGTAATGCTTCAGCGATTCGTAGGTGAACAGGCAGGCGTAGGGGATGCAGATGAAAAAGAGCCACTCCTCCAGGGGAATGCCGGCGATCCAGAGGCCGCTGAGGTAGTCGGGGTTGAACCCCCAGATCCCCCGCTCGGTGAAGGCGATGTCCCACGGGATGAAGAGGGCCATCATGATGGCGATGGCCGGAAACAGGGCCGGCCAGAACCGGACGAACCTCACCTTGCGGTCGAAGCTGCAGGCCAGCGGGATGGCCAGCACGGCCAAATCGACGGTCAGGTAGAGGTAGTTCGGGTTCATCGGGGGGTCATGGCTTTCGCCGCTTGGGCCTTGCGGGCCTCGTGAAAGTAACGACGGGGAACCCAGAGCATGCCGAAGCACTCACCGTCTTCCTTGCCGAGGTGTTTGTGGTGGACCTTGTGTGCTTTGCGGATGGCGGCGAAATAGGGGTGTTTGGCGTTGCGGAACCAATTGAACCTGCGGTGGATGAACACGTCGTGGACGAGGAAGTAACAGAGGCCGTAGGCGGCGATGCCCGTGCCGATCCAGAAGCGGAAATCGGCGTGGAGGCTGCCCGTGATGAAGCACCAGGCGCTGGGGACGGCGAAAATCAGGAAGAAGGCGTCGTTCTTTTCGAAGAAGCCCGGTTCGTGCTGGTGGTGGTCCCGGTGGAAGTACCACATGGCGCCATGCATCAGGTATTTGTGGGCGGCCCACGCCACGCCCTCCATGGTCAGGAAGGTGGCGAGCACGATGAGGGAGGCGATCAGGATGTCCATGGCAAAACAAGAAGTCCGATGAAGAAGGCGGTCTGCACCAAAAGCAACAGCCCCCCGGCGCGGTTGGTTCTGAAGGACCGGCTCCGGTCTCCGCCCCACAGCCACGCCAGCAGGAAGGCGATGGTCCACCAGGCGGCGTAGTTCTTGAACGGGACCGTATCGTCGGCCCAATTCCAGAAGTCGGCCATCATGGCGACCGGCTCCATGATGAGGTCGAAGGCGAGCATGATGGTGGCCGCGAGGGCAGCCCGCGAAAGCCGGGAAGCCGAGGCCCGTCCGGTGGGAAGGCCCCTTTCAGCCCAGTACACGGCGCCGCTGAGGGTGACCAGCCACAGCACGCCGATCATCGGGGGCGTGTCGTAGATGTGGGGCCCGAGGCGCGTGCCGTATGCGTAATCGCCAAAGGGGAATCCCGTCTGAACGCCGAGAACTTCCACAGCATAGGTGATGTAGCCGGTCATGGCCCAGCGTCCGCCGTTCTTGGGGTCCCCGAAGCCGAGCACGATGAGGGTGGAGAACAGCAGGTTGAACACCGTGAGGTTCAGGACGAGGGATGCGTCGAACAGCACGACGCCGGCGAGGCCGACAGCGTGCAGGAAGGCCACGAGGCCCATGACATAGGGCAGGGAGGCCCAGCGTCCGCCGAACCCGAAAAGGCCGCGTTCAGTGTGCGGGGTCATGGCGCTTCATGAGTTCATGGGTGATGCGTCCGCTCAGCAGGCAGAGCGGGATGCCGCCGCCGGGATGAACGCTTCCGCCGGCAAAGTACAGCCCGCGAATCCGCCGGTCCCGGTTGCGGTGGCGGAGAAAGGCGCTCATCGGGCGATTGCTGGCCGGGCCGTACAGTGCGCCGAGGTGGCTGCCCGTGCGGGACTGGATGTCCGCTGGGGTCAGGATGTGCTCGCATTCGCGGTGGGCCGTGACATCGATGCCGGTCATGCGGTGGATTTTCCGTTCTACGCGGGTGCGCAGTGCATCGAGCCCCTGCGTGTCCCATCCAGCGGGGGCATTGACCATGACGAACCAGTTGCCGGCACCTTCCGGCGCATCGTCAGGGCTCGTCCGGCTGCCGATGTTGATGTAGACGGTCGGGTCCTCGGCGATGGTCTTTTCCTCGAAGAGGCACCGGAATTCTTCGCGGTAGTCTTCTGCCCACAGGATGTTGTGCAGGTGCAGGTCAGGTGCCGGATGGCGGATGCCCCAGTAGAAGATCACCCCGCTGGTGGAGGGCTCGGCCCCGAGGATCCGTTCCGGAGCGGGGTGGTCGGGAAGAAGGTGGCGGTAGGTGGGGGTGACATCCGCGCCGGACACCACCACATTGGCCGGGTGGTGACGTCCGTCGGCGAGGGTGACGCCCTGCACGTTGCGACCCTCCACATGGATGCGCTGAACGGGGGTGTCGGTCTGAATGTCCACACCGAGGGAGAGGGCCGTTTGGTGAAGCGCTTCCACGATGGCGTGCATGCCGCCAACCGGGGCGAACGTGCCCATGCCGAATTCGAGGTGGGGGATGACGTGCAACATGGCCGGGGCCCGGTGTGGGTCGCTCCCGTTGTAGGTCGCGTACCGGTTGAAGAGCTGCTGCAAATGGGGGTGTCCTGATCGCTTGTTCCAGTCGTCCAGTTGGCGGGTCAGCGGGAGTGAGCGCCACGACCGCAGGGCCTTGCCAAGGTGGCGCATCGTCCGCCCGGGCGCCCAGCTGGAGGGCTCGTGCAGGCTTTGTTCGAGGAACAGTTCTCGGGTGGCTTCGAAGCCCTGCCGACTGCGGTCCAAATGGGCGAGGGCCGGTTTGGCAGGGACGCCGAGGCGTTCTTCGATTTCGCGACCGAATGCCGCGCGGTCCGTCCAGCCGATGAGCCGGGTGCCGTCCTCCCAGAAATAATGGCAGGACCGGTCCAGGCGCATGTGGTCGAAGGGGGCGGCATGGTCGCCAGCACTGGCCAGGGTGTCGAGCAACAGGTCGGGCCACGTGAACAGGCTCGGGCCGAGGTCGAAGCGGTAGTCGCCCAGCCGAAGTTGACGGAGCTTGCCGCCCACTTCAGGGGCGGCCTCAAAGACGGTCACGATGCGTCCTTCCGCCGCTGCGCGGATGGCGGTGGACAATCCGCCGATGCCGGCGCCGATGACCGCGACCGCACTCACTTTCCGAGGTGCTCAGCGGCGCGTTCGAAGCAGATGCGGAACCACGTGGTGTAGTGGTCCGGGTGGGCGGCCATGTCGGCCCGCAGGGAGGGGAAGTCGATGTACTTCGTGTCCGCGACCTCGTCGGGGTTGGGGACAGGGGGGACGTCGCTCCGTCCGAAGAGGACGTGGTCGAATTCGTGCTCGATGAGGCCGTCGGAGAATTCGCTGCGGTAAATGAAGTCGAAGCCCTTCACGAGCTGGCATTGCATGCCCATTTCCTCCTGCAAGCGACGGATTCCGGCATCGATCACGTCCTCCCCATCGCGGGGGTGGCTGCAGCAGGTGTTCGTCCAGAGTCCGCCACTGTGGTACTTGTGGTGGGCGCGCTGCTGGAGAAGCAGTTCACCCCGGCTGTTGAGGATGAACACGCTGAAGGCGCGGTGCAGGACGCCTTGGCGGTGGGCGGCCATCTTTTCCATGGTCCCCTGGGCTTCGTCGAGGGTGTTGACCAACACCACCTGCTCTTCCATTGTCTCGCTCATGATCGCTCTGATTCAATCTGTTCCGCCAAATCGGACATCCATGCTGAAAATTTCGGGCTTTCTGCCCAATGGTCGGCCACCAGCAACCGCCGCAGTGCAGCGAGGTCGGTTTTCCAGTGTTCGTCGACGGAAAGGAAGCGCGGTGCCGTCCCGGTCACGGTGAGGCGCAGCGCCTTGAGGATGTCGAGGTCGGGGTGCTGTTCGATGAGCTCGTCGAGTTGGCCGAGCCCTTCGTTCAATCGGCTGAGTTTACCTGCGGGGTTGAACCCGAAATCGGCACTGCGGGCCAGAGAGATCCACCGGTGGGCCTGGATCTGCACAGCGCA
>JBMYZR010000088.1:0-5300 GCA_049610565.1 Flavobacteriales bacterium
GGGCCTGCACCTGCGGGCCGTAGAGGTCACCGCGCTCGCTTTGGCGGTAGGGTCCGAATTCGCCGGGGTTGCCCGGGCCCTCATCCGGAGTGATGCCGCACCAATCCAAGGCTTCGCGGATGTAGTCCTCGGCGCCCTCGACGAATCGGGTCTGGTCGGTGTCCTCGATGCGGAGGACAAACGTGCCGCCATGCCGGCGGGCAAACAGCCAGTTGTAGTAGGCCGTGCGGACGCCACCCATGTGGAGTGGGCCGGTGGGGCTGGGGGCGAATCGGACGCGGACGGGTCGATCGGAGGCGGGGGTGGACATGGTGGAAACCGCTGGAAATGAAGCGCCGCCGAACTCGGGTGGGAACGGCGGCGCGAAGATAGTGGGCGCTGGGCCTCAGTGCCGGACGATGACCTTGCGGGTCTCGGTGGCCTCGGCCGTGTGGGCGCGAAGGAGGTAGCTGCCGTTCGGAACGGTGGTCAGGTCGAGGACCATGCGGTTGTGCAGGGCCACGGTGCGGACCACCTCACGGCCGACCAGGTCGATCAGCGCAATTTGGGTACCGGGGGCGGCCTCCACCTGGAGGGCGTCTTGGGCCGGGTTCGGCCACGCCGTCAGGGCCACGGTGGCCTCGTCCTCCACGGACGACACGTAGGTCATTTGCTCGAGGCCATAGGACTGGAGCACGTCGTCGAGGATGTCGACGCTCATGGGCCAGATGTCCTGCTCCACGACATTCCATTCCGGGTCAATCAGGATGAAGGTGGGGTACGCCTGGATGCTGTAGTCTCCGTGCACGGCGAATCCGCCGCCTTCGGCACCGCTGATGGCCGGGGCGGGGTTGTCGCCCGCATTGGCCACCTCGAAATCGTGCGTCTGGTCCCAGGTGCCTTCGTACTCCATGCTCATGAAGATGACGTCGCCACCGTTGCAGCCGTACAGGTTGTAGACCTCGGTGAAATAGGGGGCGTGGGCGGCGCAGGGCCCGCACCAGTAGGCGAAGAAGTCGATGCAGACATACTTGCCGGCGTCGAGGTAGTCGCTCAGGGTGTGCTCGTTGCCGTCGAGGTCGGTGACGGTGAAGTCGATCGCTTCCGTGAGGTTGGTCTGGGCAGAAGCGCCGACGGTGAGGCCCAACGCGAGCAGGGCGAGGTAGAGGTGTTTCATGGGGTTGCGAAGGGGTTGCTGAATCGGGGATCTTCGACAAACGCGTAGTCCGTCAGACTGTTCAGGAAGGCCTTGAGGGCGAGCCGCTCTTGGGCGGTGAAATTCAACCGGACCGGAGGGAGGTCCTCCGTGGTGGTTCCGCCCGGGAAAATGATGGGGTCAATCAGGTCGGGTCCGCCCGTGAGGGCGCCTTGGTTCCAATCCCGAAGTCGGGGGTCGAGGGTGGGCACGTCCTGGATGCCGTGGCTGTAGTGGTCGATGACCTCATCCAGCGTGGCGAACCGGCCGTCGTGCATGTAGGGTGCGGTCAAGGCCACGTTGCGGAGCGACGGCACCTTCATGGCTGTGGGTCCCCAGCCTCCGCCGAAGAACCCGCCGCCGGCATCGATGGGCGTGAAGTCGCCCGCCTCGGCGTCGGCATCGAGGCCGATGTCCGCGAAATCGAGTCCCCACCCGTTGAAGTGCGGGCCGCCGTGACAGTTGGCGCACTGGGCCTTGCCGTGGAACAGCTCGAAGCCTTCGAGTTCGAGGTCGTTCAATCCGGTGAGGGCGATGTCGCCTTGCAGCACGGCCCACGGATTCCACACGTCGGGCATGGCTTCGGCGAAGGCGTCGTCGGCCTTGGAACGGCACGACACCAGGCAACGGAGGAAGGTGGACAGGGCGTCCTGGATGCGCTCGATGGTGGGTTCGGGTTGGCCGTACGCCGCCTCGAACAGGTCGGGATAGTAGTCGAGTTGTTCCAGACGGACCACCAGATCGTCGAGGCTGCGGAAGCCCATTTCAACGTGGTTCTCAACCGGCATGGTGACCTGTGTGGTGAGGTCGTTGGCCCGGCCATCCCAGAAGTAGGCGAACTGGGCGCCGGGATTGGCGAGGTGGCTCGCGTTGCGTTCGGTGAGCTCCTGGCGCAAGCCGCTGCTGAGGGCCCTTGGCTCGGCAAAACCGTGGGACTGATGGTGGCAGCTGTTGCAGCTGACGGCCCCATTCTGGCTGAGCATCCGGTCGTGGAAGAGCACCCTGCCGAGCTGGGCCCGTTCATTGAGGTTGGGCCCTTCTTCGATTCCGGTCTGGACCTCGAAAATGGGCGCCATCTCGGTCCGGTAATCAGGAGCGGTTTCCGGCAGGACCGGCCGCTGCGGTTCGCCCGTGATCACCTTGGTGCACGACACGACGGCCACGGCGAAAAGGGCCATGAGCAGGCTCTTGGACGGAATCAGGGTGAGTTTCGGCTCCACAGCGTCAAGATAACCGGAATGGACAGGTGACCGTTGCACCGGTCACAAATCGAGGACGAGCAAGAGCTGGAGGGGCGGTGAGATTCGCGCATTCCACCCGTTGTCGACCTGCTCGAAACTCCCCCCGAAGCTGTCGCTGACCCGGGTGATGTCCGAGATGTAGACCGCGTCCATGCGGGCTTCGGTGATGATGTGGAACCCGCGGGTGATGCGGCATTGGACGCCGAGTACGCCGGAGAACCCGGAGCGCAGGGAGTTCGTGGTGTTGGAAGAGGTGAAATTCGGGTTGGAGGACTCGGTGCCGATGTGGTCGCTTTCGAGCAGGAGGTCGGTGCCGAGGTTGATCCAGCAGGTGCGGTCCTCTTCGGGGTCGTCCATGCGCCAGCGGCGTCCGATGCGGAGGTCGATGCGGCGGTTGGTGGTGGTGATGGCGGTGCCGAAGTTGTCCTGGGTCTCTTCGCTCAGATCGAACCCGACCAGGGCGCGCCACCCGTCGGCTGTGGTGGCGGAACTCCAGCCCACCGCGAAGGACAGGTCCTGGGCGTCATCGGCGCCGAAGAGGTTGCGCGTCATGGGCACGATGTCCAGCCAGGCGCCGCGTTGGGCGTGGCTGGAGGTGCCCAGGGTGAGGCACAGCGTCAGCATGAGCAAAGGCCGCAAGGCGGAGGGAAGGAAGGACGGCATGGCGCGCAATCTAACGCCTGCAAAGGGGAGGCGGTCGGTCATGAACCGCAGGTCGAGGGCTGGACGGGGGGTCACACATTGCCCCGTTTTCCTTTCACAACACACACATGAATGCACTGCGCAACCGCGTCCTGCTCATCGGACGCCTCGGTCAGGATCCCGAACGGATCGAATTCGACGGAGACAAGGTCAAGGCCAACCTGAGACTGGCCACCAACGAGGTCTATCGAAACGCCCAAGGGGAGAAGACCGAGACCACCCAATGGCACAACATCATCGCCTGGGGGCAATTGGCGGAGATCATGACCCGCTACCTGTCCAAGGGCAGTGAGGTGGCCATCGAAGGCCGGCTGGTCTACCGGCAGTATGAGGACAAGTCCGGCCAACAACGGGTGGCTGCGGAAATCGTCACGCAGGAGATGCTGATGCTCGATCGCGTGCCGCAGGACGCCTGACCGGCATGACGGGGTCCACGGACGGTGGGTGTACACGTTGTTCACCCGCCGTCCGGGCCTTAATTTCGCAGAAGGCAAATCGGCCGTAATGAATCGGCCCGAACGCACCACTTCATGGCCCAAAACGGAATCCTCCAGTCCTCGCTCGCCAAGAAATACGCCATGGCGGCCACGGGACTTTTCCTCTGCCTGTTCCTGGTCGGACACCTGGCAGGCAACCTCCAGCTGTTCACCGCAGCCCACGATGGAGGACGTCAATTCAACGAGTACGCCAAGTTCATGACCACCTTCCCCGCTGTGAAGGTGCTGTCGTACCTGACCTATTTCTCGGTGCTTTTCCACCTCGTGGACGGCATCGTGCTCTCGGTGCAGAACCGCAAGGCCCGCCCGGTCCGCTATGCCATGGAGCGCGCCTCCACCAATGCGGGATGGTCCAGCCGCAACATGATGCTGCTCGGCACCATCGTGCTGGTCTTCCTCGTGACGCACATGCAGAACTTCTGGTGGCAGATGCACTTCGGTGAAGTGGCCATGCTGGACTACGATGGAGAGCAGGTCAAGGACTTGTACACCGTGGTCGCCGCCTTCTTCAACCCGGAGATGAACAGCTGGGCCCTGCCGGCCATCGGCCTGTACCTGCTCGGCCAGTTTGCCCTAGGATTCCACCTGTGGCACGGCTTCTCCAGCGGCTTCCAGTCCGTCGGGGTGCGCCACCCGCGCTACACCGCCCTCATTGGCGGGCTGGGCAAGGCGTTCAGCGTGGTGGTTCCCGTGCTGTTCTCGTCCATCGTCGTGTTCATGTACATCACCCAGGCCTGACGGTCAGAATCGAAGAAGAGATGACGGAGATGCCCAAGCACAGTGTTGCCCTCGACGCCAAGATTCCGGAAGGACCCCTGGCTGACAAGTGGACCAACCACAAGAACAGCATTCGGCTGGTGAACCCAGCCAACAAGCGCCTCATCGACGTGATCGTCGTCGGCACGGGTCTCGCCGGCAGCTCGGCTGCGGCTTCCCTTGCCGAGATGGGGTACAACGTCAAGGCGTTCTGCTTCCAGGACAGCCCGCGCCGTGCCCACTCGATTGCCGCCCAGGGCGGCATCAATGCGGCCAAGAACTACCAGAACGACGGAGACTCGGTCTACCGCCTGTTCTATGACACCATCAAGGGCGGGGACTATCGCAGCCGCGAGGCCAACGTCTACCGCCTTGCCGAAGTCAGCGCCAACATCATCGATCAGTGTGTCGCCCAGGGTGTCCCGTTCGCCCGGGAGTACGGTGGCCTTCTGGACAACCGTTCGTTTGGCGGCGTCCAGGTGAGCCGAACGTTCTACGCCAAGGGCCAGACCGGACAGCAGCTTCTGCTCGGTGCCTACAGCGCCCTAAGCCGTCAGATTTCGAAGGGCAAGGTCACCATGTACAACCGCCATGAGCTCATGGATGTGGTCGTGGTCGATGGCAAGGCCCGCGGCATCATCGCCCGCAACCTGACGACCGGTGAAATCGAGCGTCACGGTGCCCACGCGGTGGTCCTGTGCAGTGGAGGGTATGGCAACGTGTTCTTCTTGAGCACCAACGCCATGGGTTCCAATGTGTCCGCCGCCTGGAAGGCCCACAAGAAGGGCGCCTACATGGCCAACCCCTCTTACACGCAAATCCACCCGACCTGCATCCCGGTCAGTGGCCACTACCAGTCCAAGCTGACGCTGATGTCCGAGTCCCTCCGGAACGACGGCCGCATCTGGGTGCCCAAGGAGCAGTCGGATG
>JBMYZR010000089.1:0-5264 GCA_049610565.1 Flavobacteriales bacterium
CTCCCGCACCCAGCCGACCCTCCTCGATGTGGTGGTCGCCCTATTCGGTGGCCTCGCCGGCATCCTCGCCGGCTCCCGCAAGGAGAAATCCAACGTGATTCCCGGCGTCGCCATCGCCACCGCCCTGATGCCACCCCTCTGCACAGCGGGCTATGGACTGGCCAATGGAGAATGGAACTTCCTCTTCGGCGGCTTTTACCTCTTCCTGATCAACACGGCGCTCATCGCCCTGTCCACCTGGGTCGTGGTCCGCTACCTCCGGTTCCCGACCCTGACCTACGTCGAGCCAGCGGTCGAACGCCGCTACAAGCGCCTGTCTGCCCTGCTGTTCCTCGCCTTGCTCGGCCCCTCCGCCTGGATCTTCTTCGGCATCGTGGTCGAAAGCCGCGAAGACGCCGCCCTGCTGACCTACGTCGACACGCACATGAACCTCGCCGGCACCTCGGTCACCGCAGAAGTGGACCGGACCCAGGACCCCGCCGAGCTCCGGGTGGAAATCCTGGGGAAACCCGTCTCCGACGAGCAGGAGGAACAATGGCGAAAGGAGCTGGCGTACAGCCACCCCGACATCGTCCTGTCCGTGTTCCGGACCAGCATTGACGAGGCGGACATCGAGGACCTCCAGAACCAGGTCCAACTGATGATGAGCAGCTATGCCGACCTGTCCGCCAAGGACAAGGAGCTCGCCCGCCTCCGCGCGGAACTGACCGTGATGGAGGGAGAATTCCGCAAACTGCAGGAAGCGCAATTGCCCTCCAGCCTCGGAGACGAACTGCTCGCCACGCAGCCGCAGGTCACCGCAGTCCGGTGGGGCCGCATTGCCGTCGAGACCCGGGATGGGGAACCCGACGCCACCAACACCGATCAGCTTGTTGTGGAATGGGCAGACACCCTCTCCGTCGCCGACCGCACGGCCCTCGAGGCCTCCCTCACGGAATGGCTGACGGTGCGCTGGCCCACTGCCTCGCAGGCACAAGTCCGCGTCGAATCCCCTGAACCACAACCTTGAGGGACGCCATCCGCATTGGACTCAACGTCCTGCGCTGGCCCATCGGCATCGCGGCCCTGATCGGCCTGCCCTCTGCGATGCGCAGCCTCATCGGACTGGGCCAATCATTTGACGTCGACACGTGGTGGCCGCTCTGGACCGCGCTCGCCGTCACGGTCGCCCTGTGGTTCACCTGGTGGCGACATGCCCGATGGGGCCGGTTCATCACAACCATCGAACATGAGGCCCTCCATGCCATCGTGGCCATGCTCACCCTGATTCCCGTCCGGGAAATGAAGGTCCGGGAGGATGGCAGCGGCCATGTCCTGTTCCAACCGCCAGGCCACTGGCTCCTCTTCCTCGCGCCCTACTTCATTCCGATGCTCCTCCTTGCCGAGATCGCCCTCGTGCGCATGTTGGGCCTGCCCTCGCCTGGGGAAACCGCCCTGTTCGGACTGCTGCTGGGCATCAGCCTTGCCGGCCACCTCCGGCAGATGCACCCCCGCCAAACCGACTTCCGCATGGCCGGCCGCGTCTTCACCGTCGCCTTTCTCCCCACCGCCTTCCTGTTGGGATACGGCATCGCCCTCTCGTTCATCGCCGGCTCCGGGTTGAACGCCCCTGCCCGGTTTCTCGAAGCCTGGGCACTCGATGGGTGGCGGGATGCGAAATGGGCATTCGAGGCCGTCGTGTCGTGGACCCAAACCCTGCGCGGTTAATTTGCCGGCATGCGGGCTGTTGTCCAACGGGTAAGCCGCGCCGAGGTGCGCGTGGAAGGCGAAGTGATCGGGTCCTGCGGGTCCGGCGTGATGGTCCTGCTCGGCGTCCATGCCGAGGATGCAGAGGCGGATGCCGATTGGCTCGCCCGCAAGGTGGCCGAGATGCGCATCTTCTCCGACGAGGACGGCAAGATGAACCGGGCCCTGACCGATTTCGGGGGCGAGGCGCTGGTGGTGAGCCAATTCACCCTCCACGCCAAGACCAAGAAAGGCGCCCGCCCCAGCTTCATCCACGCCGCGCGACCCGAAACGGCCATTCCGCTGTACGAACGGTTCGTCCGCGAGTTGGAAGACCACCTCAAGCGCCCGGTCGCCACGGGCCGGTTCGGTGCCATGATGGAGGTGGACCTCATCAACGACGGCCCCGTCACCATCACCATGGACACCCGCAACAAGGAATGACCCCCGCCCCTGACTCCCCCACCCTCGCCGATGTGCAGGCCCAGATCGATGAGTGGATCACCACCATCGGCGTCCGCTACTTCAGCGAACTGACCAACATGGCCATCCTGACCGAGGAGGTCGGCGAACTGGCCCGCATCATGGCCCGTCGCTATGGCGACCAGAGCGAGAAGCCCTCCGATGCCGGGCGCGACCTCGGCGACGAGATGGCCGATGTGTTGTGGGTGCTGGCCGCCCTGGCCAACCAGACCGGCGTGGACCTCAGCGAGGCCTTCCGCCGCAACCTCGACAAGAAGACCCAACGCGACGCCGACCGGCACCGCAACAACCCCAAGCTGCAATGACCCTTCGCCAGACCCTCCTGCTCGCCGCCCTGCTGTGGGTGGCCGGCGCCGATGCCCAACGCGGGCGGAAGTCCGACGTGATCGCCCCGACCCCCGCCGCCGACCGCCTCGCCGTGGCCGACGCCCACGCCGCGTTGGATGCCGCCTCGTGGACCGCGGGACTGGACCTGCGTTGCGTCGGTCCGACCGTCATGAGCGGCCGGGTCGTGGACCTCTCCGTGAACCCGGCTGACCCCTCGGAGTTCGTCGTCGCCTACGCGACCGGCGGCCTGTGGCACACCACCGACCACGGCACGTCCTTCACCCCGCTGTTCGACCACGAGACCGTCATCTTCCTCGGCGCCATCGCCGTGGACTGGGACAGCCGCACGATCTGGGCCGGCACCGGCGAGGTCAACTCCTCCCGCTCCAGCTACGCCGGCCTCGGCGTGTACCGCAGCACCGACTGGGGCGCCAACTGGGAGCACATGGGCCTGGCCGACAGCCACCACATCGGGCGCATGGCCCTTACCGCTGACGGCAGAGTCTACGTGGCGGCCCTGGGTGCCCTCTACCAAAACGACGCGCCGGGTGAACGCGGCTTGTACCGTTGGACAGAAGCCACGGGCCAATGGACCCTGCTGCTCGACGGCACGCAGGCGGGCCGACCGGCCGCCGGAGCGGTCGACCTTGTCGTCGATGCCGCCAATGAGGACCACCTCTACGTCGCCTTGTGGGACCGCACCCGCCGGGCGTGGGACTTCACCGAAGGCGGCCCCGGCAGCGGCGTCTTCGAATCCATCGACGGCGGCGCCACCTGGGTCCGGTTGACCTCCGAGGCCAACGGCTTCCCCGCCGAGGACGGCATCGGCCGCATCGGACTCGCCTACCACCCGGGCGCGGCCCGGCTCTACGTGATGGTCGACAACCAGAACGCCAAGCCCGACGACAAGGACGAAGAAGGAGAGGGCGAGGACGAACTGGAGGCCAAGGACTTCCGCGGCATGAACGCCAAAGCCTTCGCCGCCCTCGACACCACAACGTTGACCACCTTCCTCGAGGACAACGGATTCCCGGAGGATGCCGACGCCGCCTCCCTGTTCCAGCGGGTGGCCGATGGCGATCTCGACCCGGAGGCCCTCGCCGACTACCTCGGTGACGCCAACGCCGAGATGTTCAACCCGCCCGTCATCGGGGCCGAGGTCTACCGCTGGGCCGCCCAACCCCTGCGCGCCGGAGAGGCCGCCCCGCGCGGCATCGACACCGCGGACGCCGCCTGGGTCCGCACCCACGAGGAGGGCCTCGACGAGGTCTGCTACAGTTACTGTTACTATTTCGGCCTGATCGAGGTCAATCCCACCGACGAGACCCACGTCGTCATCGGCGGTGTGCCGCTTCTGGAGAGCACCGATGGTGGCGCCACGTGGTCGTCCATTGCCCAGGACAACGTCCACGTCGACCACCACCACATCTGGTTCGACCCGGCCGACCCGCTGCACCTCATCAACGGCAACGACGGCGGCATCAACGTCACCTTCGACGGCGGCGAGCATTGGACCTCCTGCAACTCTCCTGCGGTGGGGCAGTTCTATGCCGTGGCCGTAGACGATGCCAGCCCATACCGTATCTATGGCGGATTGCAGGACAACGGCACCTGGCGCGGCCCCAGCGGCTACGAGGCCAGTCCGCGTTGGCACCAGACCGGCGACTACCCGTACGACCGGCTCAACGGCGGGGACGGCATGCAAATCCAGGTCGACACCCGCGACAACGAGACGGTCTACACCGGCTCCCAGTTCGGTTGGTACGCCCGCTCCAACAAGCAGACCGGCGACCGCGCCTTCCTGCACCCCAAGCACACCCTCGGTGAGACGCCGCTCCGCTGGAATTGGCAGACCCCGATCTACCTGAGCCGCCACCACCAGGACGTGCTGTACATGGCGTCCAACCGCGTGCACCGCTCGCTTGCCCAGGGCGACGACTTCGAAGCCATGTCCGGCGACCTGACCCGCGGATCCCGCCAGGGCAACGTGCCCTTCGGCTCGCTCACGTCCTTGAACGAAAGCCCCTTGCGCTTCGGCCGACTCGCGGTCGGCTCCGATGACGGCCTGCTCCACACGAGCATGGACGGCGGCTACACCTGGGAGGACCGCACCCCGCCGGCACCCAACGCCTCACCAGACCGCTCCCTCTGGATTTCCGAGGTCCTCTGGTCCCACCACGAGGCCGACCGGCTCTACGCCACCTTCAACGGCTACCGGCACGACCACTTCGCCCCCTACCTCTACGTCTCTGAGAATGCGGGCGCGACCTGGACCCGGCTCGGCGACGACGGCACCGCCCGCGGCGGCCTGCCCATGGAGCCCGTCAACGCGCTCGCCGAATCCGCCGATGTGGACGGCTTGCTGTTCTGCGGCACCGACGGCGGCCTTTACGTCTCGGTGGACGGCGGCCTGAGCTGGGCCCTCGCCCATGGTGATCTGCCCCGCGTTCCGGTCCACGACCTCGTGATCCAGGAACGGGAAGACGACCTCGTCATCGGCACCCACGGCCGCAGCATCTGGGTGCTGGACATCGCCCCGTTGGTGGCAGGACTGAGCGAAGACGACGTCGACCTCACGACCCTCCGGTTCGACGCCCCGGAAGAGCTCGAGTGGCGCGAGGGCTGGGGCAAACGCGGCTACGGCTGGGGCGACGCCTGGGAGCCTGAAGTCAGCGTGAGCGTCTTCCTGCCGGAGGGCGGAACGTGCTACCTCCAAGCCGAGGACAGCA
>JBMYZR010000090.1:0-5168 GCA_049610565.1 Flavobacteriales bacterium
GGCGGCGAGGAGCACAAGGGGCAAGAGGAACAGCAGTCGGGTCATGGTGTGGGGGTTTGATTCGCCAACAAGCTAGGCCAATGCAGCGTAACGGGTTTTGACGACCTTGACCTCATGTTGTCCAAACGATGCTTGATGATGTGCGCGCTGGCTGGCATGCTCTCGGCAGCCGCACAGGATGGCCCTTGCGGTTGGAACGGGACCTACGACGTTGTCACGGGAAACTGCTCGTGTGACGAGGGCTGGACCGGTGCTGACTGCACCACCTTGGACCTTCGCCCAGCCGAGCCGGGAACCGGCTTCGCCCCGGCCCAGACCGATGCTTGGGGCGCTTCCGTGTTGAAAGACGAGGAGACCGGGCTATACCATATGTGGGTCAGCGTCATCGACGGCCACTGCGACATCGAGTATTGGGCCCGGAACTCGAAGGTGGTGCATGCGACGAGTCCCACTCCCCAGGGACCGTACACCGCTGCAGGCGATGCCTTTCCCGTCATGGCCCATGCCGTGGACGTCAAACGGGGGCCCGGTGGCAACTGGGTCGCGTTCCTCACGGCCGGGGTGACGCCCGGAGGACAACTTGGCCCCTCCACCTACGGACCGCCGTGCACGTGCAACCCCGACACACAGCAACCCATTGGAGGCTGTTTCTCTGAAAACAGCGAGGCAGCCACCGTCGTGTGCACCGCCTCTTCGCCCAACGGCCCCTGGTCCGACCCCGTCGTGTTGTTGGATCCCACAACCCTGCTGGATGGCATTGACGCCAATTTCTCCGCGGCGGTGGCGGAGGATGGCAGCCTCGTCGGCCTCTGGCGCACCTATCCCAGCGGATCGCAGATGCACTGGGTGACGGCCACGGACTACCTCGACCCGACCAGCTACGTGTGGCAAGACGATGAAACTGCGTTGTTCCCCACGCCCCACGATGGCTTCACGCCGGAGGGGGTCGAGGATCCGTTTGTCTGGTTCGACCCCAACCGCGGCGCGTGGCACGCCATCCTGCACGACATGACGGCCACGGGCGGCAGTGATTTCTACGACGGGCTCGCCCATGCGTGGAGCATCGATGGGCAGAACTGGACGTGGACCGGAGAGGCGGCCGGCGCAACCGCGCAATTCACAGATGGGTCTACCACCTACAGCGCCAGGGCTCGGCCCCATCTGATTCTGGAACAGGGCCGAATCACCCACCTCATCAGTGCCGAGCAGTTCGATGAGAACGACTGGAGCTACACGCTCATCGAGCCGGTGGGTGATCCGCTGGAAGACCCCGTCGACCCGAATTGTCCCGATGCCGCCGTCATGGCCCTCGCCTGTGGCCCAGGCACGGTATGGCATGCACCCGATTGCCGTTGCATGGTTGCTTTTCCCGCAGACACGGACTTCGACGGATGCATCACGGTCGCCGACATCCTCGCACTGCTCGGCCAGTTCGGAATCTGTCAGTGATTCCAAATACGCCAACTCACTACACGCCAACTTACTCAGCGTCCATTGTGCTCAATGGAGGAGGCGGATGTGCTGGCCTGCGGTGTGCAGCACGAGCACGCCGGCCGGAACGTAGCGCCAGCCGCCAATGCGCCCGTGTTCTTCGACCCGCCCTTCCAGCACGACCCGGCCAGCGGGGTCGGTGACGGCAAAGGGCGCACCGCCGGGCAGACCCGCGACCCAGAGCACGTCCTCCACGGGATTGGGGTACACCTCGACCTGAACGCCTTGGCCGGCGGGCTGCACGATGCCGGTGGGCTGGGGCTCGGCGATGCGCATGACGCCCACCTCGGTGTCGCCGCCGGCATCGGTGTCGTTGAACACCACATACCCCCCGTCGATGAGACAGCCGTATTCGGTGGCGGTGTTGACCCCGCCCTGACAGAAGACGGCACTGTGCAGGATCTCCCCGTCCCCGTCGACCTTGAGCATCCAGCCGTTCCAGACGTCGGAGGATTCAAAGGGGGCGATCTGCTCGCTGTACCCGCTCTCGTCGCCGGTCCCGCCAAAGAGGTAGACGCCCGTCTCGTCGGCCTTGACGCCGTAGAGTTCGTTGCGAATGTGGGACAGACTGTATCCCCGGGGGTTGGCGTAGTGCTCGACCCACTGGAGTTGGCCGGTGAGGTCCACCTGGATGCAGCTGAAATCAAACGGATCGCCCGCTCCGGGCCGGCCGCGGTGGCCGCCATAGTAGAGGTGCTCGCCGTCGGCGGCAAGGTCGTAGGGAATGATGTCCGCCGTGCCGGCCAGCGGCTCCTGCCACAGCACGGCCCCCGTGGTGCTGAGGGCCGTGATGCCCAGGTCGGCGTCCCATTCGGCCGTCGCGCAGAAAAGCGTTTCGTCCACCTCGGCCACCGCGACCACGTACTCCGAACCGGGGATGTCGTGGGACCAGATGAGGGCGCCGTCGGCCGGGTGAACCTTGACCACATTGCCGACCCCGGCGTACACGACGAAGATGGTGCCTGCCTCATCGCCGCCGGTGAAGCCCGCCCCATACAGGAGTCCGTCAGCGCCCACCGTGGCCATGCGGATTCCATCGTAGCCCCCGCTCGATGCCGCGTAGGTCTTGGACCACACCGTGCTCCCGTCGGCCCCATCGAGCCGGGCCATCCACCGCTCCTGGCTGTCGCCGATGCCGCCGGTCACGATGTAGTCGGGCCCATCGGCGGCCTCGAAGACGGCGATCCCGAAGCCCACCGTGCCCTCGATGCTGCGGGACCAGAGCAACGCCCCGGTCTCTCCATCGATGCGGTGCACCCGCGTCATGCCCTCCGGCATGAACACGAGGCCGATGTGGCCCTCGCTGTCGGCCACACCCCGGTTGACCTTGCCCGCAGGCCCCTGCGTGTAGACGTTTTCCCAAACGATGTCCGCGTTGTAGCTCGAGGCGGCGGGCACGACCTGAGCCGCGATCACAAGAGGATGCACAAGCAGGCAGAGCAGTGGAATGAGGGCAGACGTCCGCATGCCGACAAGATAGCCGTCCACAGGCCGGGTAGGATAAATCCGACCCCGCCCTGCCTCGACTCCGCTGACCGTCAATAATTTGGGTGAAATCAAACGCGGCCCCGGCCCTACCGGCGCCCGACACCACCATGGAAAACGAAATGCTCATCCCGGTCACGCTGACCGGCATCTTCACGGCGCTCGCCGTACTCGGCGTCCTGCGCCGCAACCCCCTCTTTGTCCGCCTCGGCTACTTCTTGTTTGGCGGCATGATCGTCACCTTCAATGTCCTCGGCCTGTTGGCCGGCGAAGTGGTGCATGAAGGGGGCATCATGGAAATCATGTCCATCGGCATTTTCCTGTGCCAAACCATCATCGCCTACCCCGTGGTGCCCGCGGACGTGGACTTCAACCACCCGGCGATCAAGACCATGGGGCTGCGCATCACGATGACCCTGATGATCATCAACGCCACGGCGGTCTGGCTCGTGCTGTCCATGCCGGAGGCTCCGCCGGCCATCGTCGCCGCCTTCCACGGCATCCTCGCCCTCATCATGGGCATGCGGCTGGTGATGATCGCCACCGGCCAGAATCCCCCCGTCCACAAATAAGCCCACCATGCCGCTTTCCTCCGTCTTCAAGGCTTCCGCCGTGGTGCTCATTGGCAACGGCCTGTTCGGCCTGCTCATGACCGACACCTTCATGACGCTGGCCGGATTCACCCTCACCCCGGACCTGCACACCCTGTGTCAATTCACCGGGGCCACGCTCATCATCTGCGGCATCATCGCCTGGAAGATCGTGGACCTCGCCGGGGAGAACCTGCCCGCCTTCGGCCGGCTCTACGCCCTGGCCGAGGGTCTGTGGACGGCGATCATCGGATACCACGTCATCACCGGGGCCGCCCAGGGCTCCACGGCGGTCGGCAACCTGTTCGTGAGCGCCACGTTCACCGTGCTCTTCTACCTGAAGAGCCGCAAGTGAGCGAGCGCTGATGGCCGCGCATCAATGAACCAGCCGGAACGTGCGGCCGGCCGCGCGCAGGACGTAGACGCCTGCCGGCAGGTCCTCGAGCCCGTCGATGGTGCCCGCCGGCCCGACCTCGCCTTCCCGGACCATGCGGCCCGCTGACGTCATCAGGGCGTATGGCATCGCCGCGCCGTTGAGTCCTTCGATGGACAACCGGTCGGAGAAGGGATTGGGGTGAACCTCGAGCCCGGAGCCCGCAGCACCGTCCACCGCGTCCACCGCGCTGACCGCACTGCACCCACCGCTGAAGAATTCCCAGAGGATGCGGCTGGGCGACACCCCGTCCATGGCCTGGCTGAACCAGACGTGGCCGCCGGGTGAGCCGAATTCCTGCTCGACGGTGTAGAGGGACAGGCACGTGCCCCCGTTGCCGCCGGAGTAAGCGTCGTGGACGACGTTGCCGCCATTGAGCGACGCGGTGGTCTGGCTGGCCGCGGGAATGCCGTTGTGGTCGAGCCAGAGGTTCACCACATCGGCCACGGAGGCGTACCATTCGTTGCCGTTGTAGGGCAACACGTAGTCGCCCACCCCATGGAAGACGATCACCGGCACCGGATGGGCCGGATCGCAGGTGCCCGCATCGTCGAGCATGGCCCCGGACATCACGCCGACGCCGGCCACCATGTCCCCGCGGGTGCACCCGACACTGTAGGCCATCATGCCGCCGTTGCTGTAGCCCGCCACATAGACTTCCCCGGCGGCCACGTTGTGGTCCGCGGCCACGTCCGCGATGAGCTGTTGGGTGAAGTAGACGTCGTTGTCATAGAGGTGGTCGCCGGTTCCGTTGCCCGGCTCCCAATAGGTCGACTCCTTCGAGGGCCGGTAGGCGCCCTGCGGATAGGCCACGAGGAACCCCTCTTCGTCGGCCAGCGCATTGAACCCCAGATCCTGCCCGAGGTGCTCCTCCCAATACGAGGCGCAATCCCCGAACCCGTGATAGACGATGACGAGCGGCGCGGCCACCGCAGGGTCATAGCCGGCGGGCACATGCAGGATGTACTCCCGCGACACCGTTTCCCCGTCCCCTCCCGTGGTGGGATAGGTCTCGGAAAACGACCGGTAACCCGGATGCCCGCAATTCAGGGTGCACACGGTGTCCGGCGTGGCCTGCGCCATCGCGCCGAGGGTCAACGCCATCGCCATCAGGCTGAGAATCTGCTTCATGGGGAGAAGGTAGGATGGTTCTGATAATCCTTCCGACC
>JBMYZR010000091.1:0-4690 GCA_049610565.1 Flavobacteriales bacterium
GGGGCTCCGGCACGTGCTCGTAAACGCGCACCCAATCGACCCGCATCTCCTGTGGAAACACCGTGGTGGCGTCAGGCGCCCCTGGCCAGCTACCACCAACGGCCACGTTGAGCAGCATGTGGTAGTCTTCGGCGAAGAGCCAAGGGTTGGCGGGGGTGACCTGGGTGCGGTCCAATTCGAAGTACACCTGTCCATCCACGGACCAACGGATGTGGTCCGGCCACCATTCGACGGTGTAGGTGTGGAAGTCTGTGGTCCAATCCGGGGCGGTGATGACGCCCCCTGAACTCTGGACATTGCCGACCTCGCCCCAATGGGCGGTGCCGTGGCAATTGCCGGGCAGGTGACCGACCACCTCCATGATGTCAATCTCACCGGGCCAGGGGTTGTTTTCCCGGAGCATCCAGAACGCGGGCCAGATGCCTTGCCCCGTGGGCAAATCAATCCGCGCCTCCCACTTGCCATAGGTCTGGCTGAATTTGTTGCGGGTCACCATCCGCGCGGAGGTGTAGTTGCTGCCGCCGTAATTCTCTTCGCGGGCCGTGATCACAAGGTGGCCTCCGCTGACGTCGGCATTGCTCTCGCTGTCGGTGTAGTACTGCAGCTCGCCGTTGCCCCAACCCCAGAGCCCCTGCGCAGCGCCGGTTCCGAGGTCGTAGTCCCACTTGCTGTTGTCGATCGCCGACCCGTTGAACTCATCGCTCCAGGAGAGGGTCCACGTCTGGGCACTCGCGTGGTGGACCAGGGCCAACAAAAACAAGGGGAAGCAGAAGTAGCGCATGGCGAAGGTGTACCCTCAAGATACGACGCCCTGCGCGAGGCTCACTCCGGGCAGGCCTGTCCGAAGGCACCGAGCACCATCAGCAGGTCCGCGACCGTGACCAGCCCGTCCCCGTCGAGGTCTTCTGGACAGGCGTCCGAGGTGGAAGGGAAACAGGTCCCGAGAAGCGGAACGCCATCGAAGTTCCACGCGTCCTCCAACGGAATGCACAGGTGGGCCAAGGCCGTGACGGGCACATCCACCAAGCGGGGCGTCGCGCTGTAATCCCACAGGACCGAACCGCCATCCGCCCCCCAAGTGCCGCCTTCATTGACGGCGTCGTGCCCATTGCCCGAAGCGTCGAAGAGAACGTTCCCATTGCCCTCGTCCAACGGCCAATGGCCGCGGAGCGAACCCCACGCAGGGTGCGCATCGGTCAGCGCAGTGCAATGCCAATCCGCAATCGTTGCGCCGTCTAGCGCCTCGCCCCAGTAGCGGACTTCCGAGACGGTGCCTTCCATGCCGTACGCCGTCTGGGCATCCGCTCCGAAAAACAGGCCGCCAACGTCCAGATTCCCGATGCTGGACATCGGCGCCTCATCGCTCAGCACACCATCGGTGTACATGCGCATCAAGCCATCCCGGTCAAACGAACACGACAGCGTGTGCCATTCGCCATCGGCGATCGCAGGTCCGTCGAGGTCGACCCGGTCCGTCCCGTCGCCGACGTTCACCCGCCATCCCGGCCCGGAAGGGTAGACGAAGGAGAACACCCAGCCCGGGTTCAATCCGGAGCCCCAGTCCTTGTTGCCCACCATCGCCACATCCGCGGCCTGTGTGGTCCGCACCCGACACTCCACTGTGAAATCACCCGTTGTGCCCGGCAGAAAATCGGGAGACGCCGGCACCGCAGCGCGCGAGGCCCCGTCAAACGACAGCCTTGGGGCCTGGCCCAGGCAATTCTCGGCGACGCCGATGACGGCCAGGGTGTCCCGGGAGACGAGCTGTGGCGTGACCGATTCGCCGGACGCGATCACGAACACGCGCCGCTCCTCCATGCTGTTGCCGCCGTGCACCGTCCCGATGCCTCCGTGATCGGTGGTCACAAGGACCAGCCAATCCTCCTCGACGAAATCGGGGCGGGACTCCATGGCATCCAGCATCTGACCAATCAGGACATCCATCGCTTCGATGGCGTCCAGATAAGGAAAGACAAAGGGGGAGAAGCCGTTTGCATGTCCCGCATAGTCCGGGTCATCAAGGTGAACGAACATGGCGTGCGGATCGTCAAAGGTGAGCGCGTCCACCACCGTTTGGGTCGCTTGCGCGGCCGAGCTCGGATTCACGACGAGGTCCGCCGTCGTGCCGACAATCTGGCCGTTGATTGGGCTCCACTGACTCGCCGATACCGTGTTCCATTCCGGGTGGGCGTCTTCAACCCGCTTCAGCCAACCGGGATACTGGACATAGTTCTGTCCGGCAAAACTGTTGTCCACCACATTGTGCTTGCCCGACCGGACGCCGCAATGGATCGCGGACCAACCTGGACCACTGATCGTGATGTCGTCGTTGAGCGCGTCTGGAGAAAAGAAGCCTCCGGCAATCAACCCGTCAAGGTTCGGCGTGACCGCAACCTGCAACGCGTCCGACCGGACCCCGTCGATGCCGATCATCAGGACGCGGCCGGGAGATTGGCTGCTCAACAGGAGGGGGGCGCCAATCAACAAGGCGAACACGAAAACGAGACGGGCGAATGGCTTCACCCCTGTAAGTTACGGCCTTCGCGGCCGCACGAACCGCAATCAGGCGACGGCGAAGGCGGACTCCACTGCAGCATAGACGATGTCGCCGCCGCAGATGTTGAGCCCCTTGGCCAAAGCAGGATCCTCTTGGCAGGCCGTTTGCCACCCCTTTTCCGCCAAGGCAATCACGTAGGGTGTGGTCACATTGGTCAGCGCCAGCGTCGACGTGTGCGGCACCGCTCCCGGCATGTTCGCCACGCTGTAGTGCACGACGTCGTCCACGATGTACACCGGGTCGTCGTGGGTGGTCGGGCGCGTGGTCTCGACGCATCCCCCTTGGTCCACGGCGATGTCCACGATCACCGTTCCCGGTCGCATCAGCGACAACATGTCCCGCGTGATCAGGTGGGGCGCCTTGCCGCCTTTGACCAACACGGCCCCCACGATCAAATCATGCGTGGCGATGGCTTGGCGGATGTTGTACGCATTGGAGTACTCCGTGACGACGTGGTGGGGCATGATGTCGTTGACCCGACGGAGCCGGTCCATGTTGATGTCCATGATGGTCACATGGGCACCGAGTCCAGCCGCCATCTTGGCTGTCTGCGTTCCGGAGACCCCGCCACCGAGAACCAGCACGCGGCCAGGAGGCACGCCGGGAACACCACCCAGCAGCACCCCATGACCGCCCTGGGCCATTTCAAGATACTTGGCGCCCTGCTGGATGGCCATGCGCCCGGCCACCTCGGACATCGGGGTCAACAGGGGCAGGGACCCGTCCTCCGCCTCCACCGTCTCGTAGGCGATGCAAATGGCCCCGCTGTTGACCATGGCCTCGGTCAGGGCCTCGGACGAGGCGAAATGGAAATAGGTGAACACGACCTGCCCCTTGCGAATCAGGGGGTACTCGGAAGCAATGGGTTCCTTGACCTTGACGATCATCTCTGCCTCGGCATACACCGCTTCGATGCTCGGTCGGATTTGGGCACCCACCTCCAGGTAATCCTCGTCGGAAAATCCACTGCCGAGTCCCGCTCCACTCTGCACAATCACGGCATGTTGGCGACGGGTCAGCTCAAACACGCCAGCAGGTGTCATGCCCACCCGACTCTCGGATGGTTTGATTTCGGTGGGGATTCCAATCAGCATGGTGTCAAAGCAAATGGTTGAAATGGCAATGCAGAGCCAATCTGCATCGAATGTACACACAACTTCCTGACAATCAGCTATGTGTGTACGAAGTACACGGCTTGAATCTGGGACGAAAAAACCCGGACCAAACGGTCCGGGTCTCAGCGGAGAAGGAGGGATTCGAACCCCCGGTACCCGTGAGGGCACACCTGATTTCGAGTCAGGCCCATTCGACCACTCTGGCACTTCTCCGGGCGCGCGAAGATAGGACCTCACATCCTACGCACCATTTTTGTCCTTGCATGTCTCAAGACCGAGCCAATCGTCAAACCATCCTCTTCTTTGACGGGGAATGCACGCTGTGCAACCGGTCCGTCCTCTGGATCCTTCGACATGAGCGGAACAATGACCTCGTGTTTGCCTCCTTGAGCTCGAAGACGGCCAGGGACATGCTGAATGGAACGGCATTCGCCCACCACACCGACTCCATTGTGCTCCGCGAAGCGGATGGGAGATTGTTCCACGCATCGGACGCTGCGCTCCGGATTGTCCGCCATTTGACGCCAGCTTGGCAGTTTTTGTTGGTTCTGACCGTGTTGCCGCGCTTCGTCCGGGAGCCAGCTTGTCGGTTCGTGGCCCGAAACCGCGAGCGGTGGTTCGGCACCAATGCCCACTGTGCTTTGCTGTCCGATGTGGACCCGAAGTGCCTCCTGCCCTGAGTCCGGCTCACCGGCCGGACTGAATTGCGGAGAGAGAGGGATTCGAACCCCCGGTACCTTGCGGTACAGCGGTTTTCAAGACCGCCGCAATCGACCACTCTGCCATCTCTCCGATGGAAAACAAAGGTACGCAGGACGACAGATGCCCCGACCTGAAACGGACCGCAATCCGCGGTGTTATTTTCGAACGTGAACCTGATCGTCCTGTCCATCCCGGTGTTTTTTGGCCTCATCGCCGTCGAGGTGTTGTGGGACCGGTGGCGCGGACTCGGCCTGTACCGCCTGGGGGACACGCTCGCCAACATCGGCTGCGGCATCATGGACCAGAGCAGCGGGCT
>JBMYZR010000092.1:0-4648 GCA_049610565.1 Flavobacteriales bacterium
CGGTTCCGCATCGACGAGATCGACTGAATTCAGAAACCGGCAGAGAGCAGCGGGAAGCCCCACTGTCCGCCACCACCGGTGATCTGCATGAGGTATGTTCCGGCGGCTGCAGGGCGGTCCACACGGTGGACATAACCGGCGTCGACGAAGGCGCTCCCCGTCCACACCGTCCGGCCGGCGGCATCCGTCATCCGAAGCTGCGTCCAGCCGAGGTCGTCTCCAAAGGCCAATACCCATTGTCCGGCATCCTCCCGGACGGTGACCGGGGCCTCCATCGTGCGGGCCTCATTCCAGTTGATCACCAGGAAGGGCACTTCCTGGATGTCGGAGCAGGTCTCGTTCCACGCCTCGAGCTCGACCACGTAACCGCCAGATTCGTCCACCATGTGGAAGAGCGGCTCGTTGGCCCCAAGTTCCTCCCCGTTGAGAATCCAACGGTAGTTCTCCTCGCCAATGCAGGTGGACAGGGCCTCGAGGGCCGTTCCCGACGTGGGGTCGAGGACCACCATCGGCGTGTGGTCCGCCTCGGCATACACAGCCTCGGGGTCCATCAGGTCGAGCACCACCGTCTCTTCGAGACAAACGTGGTCAACCTCCAGCGCGTACGTGCCCGGCGCCAGTCCCGACACCATGACCTCACCACCGTGCTCCACATTGGACCACACCATCTCGTTGCCAAGGCGCAGTGAGGAACTGAAGTCCCCGTTGCCGTAGATCTCGAAGGCGATGTCCGCGTCTCCTTGATTGCACGCGGGAACGGTCCAATCCAAGCCGAACAGCTCGGGTTCGACGCCTGGCTCCACCGCAAAGGTCCGGCGCTCGGTGCCGCACCGCATGTTCGGTCCGGCCACAACCAATCCATAGTCACCCGGAACCAGGTGCTGGAACACGGCCACGCCGCTGGCGCCAAGGACCTGATCCAGAACGTTGTCTCCACCGTCCGTCAGCAGGACGTTGGTCGGCCCTTCGCCCACGGACACCTCCACGCGGCCGTCCTCCAATCCGGGACAGCTCGGCGGGCGGGCCGCAACACGAGCACTCGGAACCACTTCGAGGACGAACCGGCCTTCCTCGGCCTGGTGCGCCGGAAGGGTGAACGTCATCTCATCGCCAGCGCGGGACACGATCACCTCACCGGTTTCCGTGTCCGTGATGGTCACGCAGACCTCCGCACCTTCCGTGAAGGACACGACGCGCATGGTGGTCTCCATCCCCGCCTGCGACTTCACAAAGAGGGGAGCCGTGGCCTCCATCGGCAGGCCTTTCCTCAAGTACCGATAAGGACCGGATTGCAGGGCCAACTGTCCCCGTTTCACCGAGCTGGACGTCATGTGGCTCAAATCGTGTCCTCCCACAGCCTCGAGTTGTCCTGCGGGACCAAAATCAAACATGGCCCGGTCAGCGCCGAATGCGTTTTCGACCTCCACCACAAGTTGGGCTTCCCACAGGTTGTCCCCGTCATTGCGGATGAACTCCGGCAAATCGCCGGTCACGGAAATGGCGGACTGCGGAATGACCAAGGTCCCCGAGGTCTCCGCAGCATCCACTGCCACCCAGAACGACTGGCCCGGCATGATGATGCGGTCTGCCGTGGCCAATCCATCACCGTAACGGACAAAGGCTTTCTGCTGGGTATCGTACACAGCATACTGGTCCTGCAGGTTCGTGCTGGCTTCATGAATGGCATCCCAATCAACAGGCGCCTGGTACGGGTTCAGCGCCAGGTTCCATCCCGAGTATTCAGTTCCGGATGTACGGGATACTCCACGACTGTAATCGGAAGCGGACTCATGGTGGTTCCTGAGCACTCCAGGAGAAGCGAGCGTGGGGGCTTGGGAACCCGCCAGGGCAATCCAGCATCCCCCGAGGGTGTCCAGCGGGGTATCCAGATCGTGGGGCTCGATGAACTCCGCCTTGGTCTCGTCCCAAAACAAGACCGTGCTGAAGGAATTGGGCCAATCCGTACCGGGGAATCCCGCGAGATAGAACCCGGGGATGTTGTCGAGGTCTCCCACCTTCACGCCCGTGAGCGGCGAGGAGTACAACGTGTACCCACTGAAGGTGACCCCATCGGAATCCGGCGCGATGTACCGCTCGGACACGGCGCTGACGACCCCGCCCTGACTTTCCAAAGCAGCGCCGCTGGCGATGACATCGAGCATGCCGGTGCCGTCAGCAGACGATTCAAACGTCAGGACGTGGCCGTCCATCTCCACGACACCCAAGTCGATGTCGAGAAGACCGGTGATGGCCGCGTCGTTCAGGAAGGTGACGCCGGAACTGGCGATCCGCAGGTCGTTGAATCGCACATCCGTTCCGGACACGGTCTGGGCCTCCGCGCCGAGCAGCTCCATCTTGCCCGAAATGGACTGGCCATCGTCGATGACGAGGTCACCGGTGATCTTCAGGGAGACGCCTTCTCCGAGGTTCAATTGGGCATCCGAGCCGAAGGTGAAGTCGTGGACCGTGACGTCCGTCACCCCCTCGCCCAGCTCCATTTCGCCCTTGACGACGAGGCGGCCCGTTCCGGACACCGTGCCCCCTTTGTGGTGGACATCGCCCTGAACCGTCAAAATCTCCCCTTCCGGAATCACCAGGACAGCGCCCGATTCGAGCGTCAATTCCCCGATGGAATATCCCCCGGCCGGTACCGTGACCTGCGTGTTGGCGGAGATGACGGTGTGCCGCGTGCCGGACTCCGTCACGGAGTGGGCGTCGATGGTCTGCGTGGAGGAACCACAGCTGTAGCCGGCCTCGCTGCAGGGCTTTCCGGCCCAGATGACGTCGCCGAAGGACCCGTCCTTGCGGCTGTAGACCGTCGGCCAGTCGTATTGGCACGACCCATCATCGCTCAAGGCGACATGTCCGTCCGCAGGCGCCGACACATAGTTGCTGGCGTCCGGATCCGTGCATCCGCGCTTCAAGCCGGACACGAGGACGTCATCAAAGGAGTACGTTCCGACGGTATTGCTTCCCGACGTGTTGGTCTTGATCTCGACCTGGACCTGCAACTGGCCCGACGTGACGGAGAGCTTCTCGTCAAACGTGCTGGTCGCGGTGGACACGCCGTTCAACTGCGCCACGGCAGGCGTCTGGGCCACGCCGTTGTCCAACCACACGGCCTTGGCATAATCGTCAGGCGCCTGCAAACCGTACTCTCCGATGAGCGCGCCGGAGACGTACACGCTGTCAAACGCGGACACATTCACGGTCCGGGAGGTCCATCGCATGTAGCCTCCCAAGGTGTTGAGTGCCCGCATGAGGGTGTCTCCGGATTGGGCCTTGGTCATGAAGAATCCCGGAGCCGGGAACAGGGCTGTTCCGGACCCCACAGCGCTGTTCTCAAAGCTCAACGACCACTCCGTCTCCAGTGCAGCGAGGTTCTCATTGTAGGTCCCGTTGCCATCGACATCACCCCCGTCATAGCCATAATTCAGCCCACCCTGGGCCGCTCCGTGGTCCGAGAAATCCTCGCGGTAGAGCGTCTGGAGCGCAAAGCCCTCACAGCCGCAAGTGCCGTCCCCTGCATTGGTGTAGCGGTCATTGAAGTTGGTCGACACCCCATCGTCGCAGGCATCGCCGATGAACGCACAGAGGTCCGTGTCATTGATGATGGCAATGCTGTTGTAGTTGCAGGCCCGCTCTTCCATGCAGCCGATGTCCTGACAGTCGCCGTTGGCGTCCTTGCCCGTCTGGCAGAACCCCCCAAAGACCGACATCCGCTCCAAGCGCAAGTCCGCCTCCCGCATGGCGTAGGTCCGGACGAGGACCATGAGTGAAGACTCCGCCAAGGTGGCCACCGTGGTGTCCACCGCCGTGAATTCTCCGTCGAATTCCAAAGCGAGGCGCTCGACCCCGTCCTCCACGAAGAAGACGGAGAACTTGCCCTCGGAGTTGGTCTCCGTGAAATCCGACTCCTCGCTCGCCACAAAGCGGAACTTGGGCGACGTGATTTTGCTGAGGTCGAAGTCCCGGGTCATCAGCGTAACACCGGTGGTGTCTGCGCTCGCCCCTCCGGTGTAGCTGTGCTGGAGGTACTTCTTCCCTCCGGACTCCCGGACCGTGATGGCCCCCTTCTGCTTTTCACCGAGCAGGGCCCAGCCCACTCCACCGGCTTCTTCGAGTCCCTCCACATGGGCCTCTCCAGCTTCACCCGTCGAGGTGGTCAGAATGCCGGTGCCCACAGCGTGCGAGGAGAAGTCCTCGTCCATGAGCATGATCTCGGGATCGACTTTGTCGCAGATGCCATCGCCATCGAGGTCGATGCAGGTGTCCGTGGCGTCGTTGATGCCATCGGCATCGATGTCCACGAAATCCAGCGTGCCCGTCACCGTCACGTCCTCGAGTAATACTTGATCCGTGAAAAAGGGTCCTTGGCTGCTTTGGATGTACACGAGCACCTGAAGGCTCACGCTCGCCGTGCACGCCTCGGTGATGGTGAGCATTTCGAAATCATTGCCCTCCTGGGTCGACACGAGGCGCTGGGTTCCATCCTCGATGACGTACACCTCCAGGAAGTCGTCGCCGTCGAAGTCGCCCGTCTCGGAGAGGTCCATGGACAGGCTGAGCGAAGAATATCCTGCCACATCGATGTGCTCGGACACCCACGACACCGGTTCATTGGCCCCGAGGAAGCCCAATTTCCCAC
>JBMYZR010000093.1:0-4603 GCA_049610565.1 Flavobacteriales bacterium
AGGTCGGCGGTTACGACGGCACCATCGAGGAGATCGGCATCCGCTCCACGCGCCTCCGCACCCTGGCCGGTCGCGTCGTCATCATCCCCAACTTCAAGTTCACCGACAGCTTCGTCGAGAATGTGACCGACGAGCCCACGCGGAAAATTGCCCTGACCCTCGGACTCACCTATGACATGTCCCCCGACCAGGTCGAGCAGGGCATGGGCATCCTGAAGGACATCGTCAACGGAATGGGCGACACCCTCGAGCCGGATCCCACGGTGTGGTTTGAGAGCTTCGGCGACTTCTCGCTCAACATCAAAATGGTCTACTTCATCCGCAAGGAAGGCCATGTGGTGCTCAGCCAAGGCGAGGTCAACATGGAGATCCTCAAGCGCTTCAACGCAGCGGGACTCGACTTCGCCTTCCCGACCCAGACGCTCTTGACGCCCGACGTCTCCGCCAGCTGATCAGCGCGTGCGGCCGGGGTTTTCGCGGACGAAGGCGGCCCATCCGCCGCCCTTGCCGCCGAGGGTGGGTGTGCCCATCTCGTAGAGGTGGCAGAGCGCCACAGCCAGGCCATCGGTGGCGTCGAGGTCGCGCGGCATGTCGGCGTCCGGAATCTTCAACGTCCGCTGCACCATGCCGGCCACCTGCTCCTTGGAGGCGGCGCCCGATCCGGTGATGGCCTGCTTGACCCGGCGCGGGGCGTATTCGGCGACGGGCACCTCACGGACCAGCGCAGCAGCGAGGGCGACGCCTTGGGCACGGCCAAGCTTGAGCATGGATTGCACGTTCTTGCCGAAGAAGGGGGCCTCCACTGCGAAGTGGTCTGGCGTGTGCGCTTCGATCAGGCCCGCACACCGCTCGTGAATGCGCTTGAGCTTGGCGGCGTGGTCCTTGACCTTGGACAGGTGGAGGGCGCCCATCTCAAGGAGCTCGACCCGGTTGCGGGACCACGCACGGATGACGCCGTAACCCATGATGGTCGTGCCGGGGTCAATGCCAAGGATGATGGTGGGCTCGTCTCGCACGGATGCAAATTGCATTGTGCAGGAACGAATTCGTCGCCGAAAGGCATGAGGTTCTCCACGGAAGAACAGGGCGCACCGATCAGGCGAAATTCCGCTGCGACGCCCACAAATCCGGGCGGAGTTTGGCGCCCTGTGCAACCGTATAATCTTATCTTCAATCGAGCACTGAAATCACCATGAGCAAGAGCGTGACCAAGACCGTCGGACCCGCATGGGCCATGCCTTCGATCCCTCGGGGAATCCGTTTGGGGGTCGGCATGGGGGTGCCCCTGCTCGCCGCCTTCTGGGTCCTCGCCGATCGCCTGTCCGGGCTGCCCGGCGGGGCATGGCAATGGGAGGTCCGGCCAGAACTGCTGTTGGCCGTGGTGCTCCTTGCGCCCGTGAACTGGGGACTGGAGGCTTTCAAATGGGCCGAGCTCATGCCCTACAGCCCCTTGGTCAGGCGTTTCAGGGAAGTGCTGTACGGCACGGCTTGGTCCCTCATCGGTCCCTTCAGGATGGGTGCGGTGGTCGGCCGCGTGGGGGCCGTTCGCAAGGTCTACCGGAACCATGCCCTCCGTGCGTTTGCCACGGGAAGCGCTGCCCAATGGTGGTGCACCATCACCGGAGCCGGCATCGCCCTCGCCCTGATGGGCATCGCTTTGCCCGCATTGGCCGTTCTGGTGCTGTCCGCCGTCACGCTGGGCCTGTACTTCGGGTGGTCTCCCGGATTCTGGGCCTTCATCCGCAACACCCCCATCAGCGGGGATTGGGGGCACGCCCGGCGCATCCCGGCCATTCGCCGGCGCAGGGCGCTCAGCCTGAGCGTAGCGCGGTACACTGTGATGCTCACCCAATTCGTGCTGGCGCTGCAAGCCTTCCACCACATGGCAGCCGGGTCCTGGGTGGACCAGACGGTCCAGCAAACCGCGGGAAGCGCGATGACCTGGGGGCTGACCAGCCTCGCCCCAGTCCCCCTGCTCGGGGACCTCGGATTGCGGGAGGCCTCGGCGCTGCTCGTCCTCCCCACCCCCACCCCTCAGGATGTGACCGCCATCGTCGGGGCCA
This sequence comes from Flavobacteriales bacterium, assembly GCA_049610565.1. GTDB lineage: Bacteria > Bacteroidota > Bacteroidia > Flavobacteriales_D > Sanyastnellaceae > UBA8752. The sequence goes on from JBMYZR010000093.1 coordinate 2,064, forward strand.
CATTGAGCCTGTGGATCATCAACCTCATCCTGCCTGCCTTGGTGGGATTGGGATGGCAATGGAACGTCACGCGGATCAGAGCCCGCCGTGCGAACTTGCCCTCGTGAATCCCGGCTGGGTCCTCCTGTTTCTTCCGTTGCTCGTCCACCTGTGGCATCTGCTGCAATGGAACGCGGGCTTGCGGGGCCTCTGGGCAGAGGAGACCGACGAGGCGACGGCTCCGGCCGACCTCGGCCAGCGGCTGGACCTGACCGTGGTGCTGCCGGTGCGCAATGAGGCCGACACCCTGCCCCGCCTGCTCTCGGACCTTGCCGCCCAAACCCTGCGTCCCGCCGAGGTCATCGTGATCGACGACGCCTCCGAGGATGGCACGGTGGCGGCCGCGCAGGCGGCCGGTCCCTTTCCCTTCCCGCTTCGCGTACTCGACAACCCCGGACGGGGAAAGAAGCCCGGCCTCTCTGCCGGCATTCGGGCAGCCAACACCGAATGGGCCGTCGGCATCGATGCGGATGCGCGCATCGGTCCCGACGCACTGTCGGCCATGGCGGCCGCCTTGGGCCGGCGTGGCGACGCCATGGACATGGCGCTGCTGCCCCTGCGCATTGCGAGGACGGCCGAGGGGCCGCCCAAAGGACAACTGACCCGCTTGCAGGCACTCGACTTTGCGGCCATGCAAGGCTGGGCCGTGGCCGCCGTCCGCCGAGGCCGACCCGCCATGGCCAGCGGTGGCGGTTGGGTCTGGCGTTGCGACGCCTTCCCCCACGACGGACTGCGGCCGGACATTCCGAGCGGCGACGACGTCTTCTCGCTGGCCACGCTGATCGAGCGCGGCGATGCCGCTCGGGTCGGCTGGATCGACGACCGGCGCGCCATGGTCTCCGCCGGACCGATGGACACCCTCGGCACCCTGCTCGACCAACGCATCCGGTGGGGCGCCAAATCCACCCGGTACCCCCAATCGCTTCGCGAGGCGCGCCGCGTGGCCTGGACCGTTGCGGCCGTGCACGCGGCAGGGCTGGCGCTGCTCGTGATCGCACCGGTGGCCGGCCTCCTGTTCTGGGGGGTCAAAAGCGCAGCCGACATGGCCTACACTGCCCGGGTCGGCCGGCTGTACGGCCTGCTTCCGCAGCCCCCGATGGCCGCGCTCGGCAGCCTGTTGCTGTTGGCCATTGCCCACCCCGTTTTCATTGCCACCACCCTCTTGGTGATGCCGCTTCGAACGGGCCGGTGGAAGGGCAGGCCTGCCGGCTAATTTCGGGTCGTGCACGCCTGGCAATCCTTCTTTCGGTCAGAACCCACCGCCCTGCTCGGGGCAGTGTGGATCGCCCTGTGGGCCTGCGTCGCCTTGACCAGCTCGCTCTGGCGCCCGGACCCCTCGCTCCACGCCAACGCCCAGCACCTCGAATGGGCCATGCTGGCACCGGGAACCACGGTCCACCTCGACGCCGATGGGGTCGCCGAAAACACCCTCGACACCCGCACCTTCTGGCTCGGAACCGACCGCTTCGGCCGGGATTACCTGTCGAGGGTCGTGGCCGGATCCGGGCTTTCGCTCTCGGTCGGCATCGTGGCCGTGTTGCTCTCGCTGCTCATCGGCGTGCCGCTCGGCGCCTTCGCCGGATACCTCGGTGGCCGGTTCGACGATGCGGTCAGCTGGCTGCTCCAGGTCATGTGGAGCATCCCCACCCTGCTGCTCGTGCTCGCCATCACGCTCGCCTTCGGCAAGGGGTTCGAACAGGTGTTCCTCGCCATTGGACTCAGCATGTGGGTCGACGTGGCGCGCGTGGTCCGCGGCCAGGCCATCGCCCTGCGGCACGTCGAATGGGTCGAGGCCGGACGGGTGCTCGGATTGTCCACACCGCGCATCGTGCTCGGGCACATCCTGCCCAACCTCGCCGGGCCCATTGCCGTGCTCGCCTCGGCCAACTTCGCCGCCGCCATCCTCATCGAAGCGGGCCTGAGCTTCATGGGCGTCGGCGCCCAGATTCCCATGCCGAGCTGGGGGAACCTCATTCGTGACCATTACGGAGCCATCCTCACCGGACACGCCCATCTTGCCCTCATTCCCGGGGCCTGCATCGTCTCCTTGGTGCTGGCCTTCAATGCCCTCTCCAATTCGCTCGCGCGCACCGCATCCAGGCTCCACCCTGCGTAAATTGATACTGCCATGAATTCCACATCCCGCATCTACGTCGCCGGCCACAGGGGCATGGTGGGAAAGGCCCTCTGCCGGGCTCTGAAAGCGCAAGGACTTCCGGAGCCCATCACCTTCACCAGCGCCGAACTCGACCTGAGAAACCAGGCCGCCGTCCAGGCGATGATGGAGCGCGAACGCCCCACCCATGTGTTCGTGGCCGCGGCGAAGGTGGGGGGCATCCACGCCAACAACGTCTACCGGGCCGACTTCCTTTACGACAACCTCATGATCGAGGCCAACCTCATCCAGGCCGCCCATGAGGTCGGGGTCGAGAAGTTGCTGTTCCTCGGCTCGAGCTGCATCTACCCGAAACTCGCCGACCAACCCCTGGTCGAGGACGCCC
>JBMYZR010000094.1:0-2872 GCA_049610565.1 Flavobacteriales bacterium
GGCGGAGAATTCCCCGTTCTGCGGCGTCTCGGACACCAGTCGCCCCTCCTCGTAGGCGACGAGCGAGCGGACCTTGCCATCGGGGTTGAAATTGGTCCAGGTGCCCACGGGCAACCCGTCGCGGTATTCGCCCTCGCTCAACCGCTTGCCCTTGTCCATCACGACGGAGGGGCCGTGCCGTTCACCGTGTCGCCAGTGCTCCTCGCTCCGCGGCAGCCCTTCCCGGTCATACGCCGTCCAGGTGCCCGTCTTGCGGCCCATCGCGTAGGTCCCCTCCTCGAGCAGCTGTCCGTTGCGGTGGTGCGTGCGCTGCACGCCATCGAGGGTGTCCCGCACATAGTGCTCCTCCAACCGCAGCCGGCCCTGCTTGTCCACGGCCTGCCACCGGCCGGTCTTCCATTGGGTCCACGCGCCGTCGACCTGGACGGTTTCGTAGCTGCCCCGGTGCGATTCGCTGCCGTCCTCCCGGTAGAGGATGGCCTTGGCGATGTTCGTGCCCTCCTCGTGCTGGACCTCACTGAGCACCTTGCCGGTTTCCCGGAAGAAGGTGAAATGGCCGACGGGCCGTCCGTCCTGGAATGAGCCGCTGTAGTAGAGCTTGCCGTTGGGGTAGACGCGGATCCACCGGCCCTGCTTGAGGCCGTTGGCGTCCGTGACGTTGAAGTCGGCGCCGGGCCGTCCGTCGGGCCAGGCGGAGGTGTCCGGGCCCGGTTGGGCGAAGGCCTCCGAGGCCAACAGCAGGGAGGCGGAGAGGAGAAAAACGAATCGAGCGTGCATCGCAGGTCCAAGTTGCAACGAAGCGCAAAGGTTCAGCCGTATTCCGTCCCTTACTTTTGCAAACCGATTCACCCAACCCCTCCATCATGATCCACCGCACCAAGGTCACCGTCGTCGGAGCAGGAAATGTGGGCGCCACTTGCGCCGACGTCCTCGCCACCCGAGAAGTCTGCAACGAAGTCGTCCTGCTCGACATCAAGGAAGGCTTCGCCGAAGGCAAGGCCCTCGACATCTGGGAGACCAGCCCGGTCAACAGCTACGACACCCGCACCGTCGGCAGCACCAACGATTACAGCAAGACCGCCGGAAGCGACGTGGTCGTGATCACCAGCGGCCTGCCGCGCAAGCCCGGGATGAGCCGCGATGACCTGATCGCCACCAATGCCGGCATTGTCAAGAGCGTCACCGAGCAGATCCTCCCGCACAGCCCGGAGGCCATCATCGTGATCGTGTCCAACCCGCTCGACGTGATGACCTACCAGGCGTGGAAGACCGCCGGACTGCCCGACCACCGCGTCGTCGGCATGGCCGGTGTGCTGGACACCGCCCGCTACCGCGCCTTCCTCGCCGAGGCCCTCGACGTGAGTCCGAAGGACATCCAGGCCGTGCTCATGGGCGGCCACGGCGACACCATGGTGCCGCTCCCGCGCTACACCACGGTCGGCGGCATCCCCGTCACCGAGATGATCGACGCCGACGCCCTCGAGGCCATCGTGCAGCGCACCAAGAAGGGCGGGGGCGAGATCGTCCAGCTCCTCGGCACATCCGCCTGGTACGCACCGGGTGCCGCTGCCGCGCAGATGGTTGAGGCCATCGTCAAGGACCAGAAGCGCATCTTCCCCTGCTGCGCGCGCCTCACCGGCCAGTACGGCCTGAGCGACCTCTACCTCGGTGTGCCGGTCAAGCTGGGTGCCAAAGGCGTGGAGGAGATCATCGAGCTGCAGCTCAACGACGACGAGATGGCCCTGCTCCACGAGAGCGCCAAGGCGGTCAAGGAAGTCGCCGACGTGCTCGACGGCATGGGGGTCTGATTCCTTTCTGATGGCGCCGCCGATCAGCGGACGGGGCCAACCACGATGCGGCGGGCGCTTCCCAACCAGGGGGCGCCCGTCGCCGTTTCCGGGCCTTGGGGCTGGGCGAGGTAGGTGCCGTGGGCCAGACCGGCCGGCAGGATGACCTGACCGTGGCGCGCTTCGAGGACCGCCACCTCGCGGCCGAGCAGGTCCCACAGGGCGAGGCGCGCCGTGGGAACGGCGAGGCTGCCGCCCGGCGCCACCGGATTGGGAAACGGCGTCCATGCCGAGGCTACGTCATCCGGCCGGAGCTCGGGCAGGCCGTCCACGAGGGGAGCGCAGCCGCGGACGGCATCCTCCGCCCCGGACCGCCACAGGGTCAGGCCGCCATTTCGCGTGCCGAGGACGAGGTCCTGGGCACCGTCCCCATCGAGGTCGGCGAGGGCGGGCGCGGCGAATTCTCCTTCGTAGACGCCATCCCATTGGTTGGAGATCTCGGGCCAGATGGCGTCCGCCGCAGCCAGTGGATTCTCGGGGAGGGCGAAGACCTGCAGGTGGCCGAGTTCGTTGCCCACGACGAGGGCGGAGCCGGTGTCGGTCACGAGCACGGACGGGGTGGGGAAGCCGTTGATGCCGAGGACGTTGTCGACGGTCACGCCTCCGGCATTGGGGCTGAACAGCGTGAACGCAGCGGACGCCGCGGAGCCGGTGTTCTCGTAGAGGTGGACGACGCCATTCTTTTCCCCGACGAGCAGGTCGAGGTCGCCATCGCCGTCGAGGTCGTGCAGGCAGGGGACGGCGAACTGGCCCACGTCGATGGCGACCCCCTCGGCATCGGCCATGGAGGCCTCGGTCAGGTCGTAGAGGGCCGGTTCACCGGCGGCCGAGGTGTCGGTCCACAGGTGCAGGTTGCCGAGTTCATCGCCGAGGATCAGCTCGTCATCGCCGTCGCCGTCGAGGTCTCCGAAGGTCGGGGCGACACTTTCGACGCCGAGGTCCGGGAGCGCCAGCCAATTGGTGTCGAGTTGTGCGAAGGCCGGCGCGGTGGCCGATCCCACATTGCGGAACCGCGCCAGCAGGGC
>JBMYZR010000094.1:2971-4590 GCA_049610565.1 Flavobacteriales bacterium
TGTGCGAAGGCCGGCGCGGTGGCCGATCCCACATTGCGGAACCGCGCCAGCAGGGCGGGGGTGTTGCCGGGTCCGTAGTAGCGCTCCTTGCAGGCGACCACGAGGTCGGTGAGCCCGTCGGCGTCGAAGTCGGTGAAGGCGGGGTAGGCGCCGCGGCCCACCTCAATCATGTCCTCCTGCAGGTAGGCGGTGGATTGCAGGTCCCAGACCGGGGCTTCGTCGGTTCCCGCATTGCGGTACCACCAGACGCCCTCCTTGCCGTTGAGTTCGAAGATGATGTTGGCGGCCAACAGCAGGTCGGTGTGGCCATCCTGGTCGGCGTCGACCGGGAAGGCGGCGGGAAACCGCTGGAGGTCGAGCGCCACCCCACCGAGGTCGGCCGGCCAGACGTTGGTGGTGGACATGGTGCTGTCCTGTCCGTCGACCGCATCGGTCATGTAGCAGGCCGTCAGATAGTCGTACGAGACGTCGCCGAGCAGCAGGTCGAGGTGGCCGTCGCCGTCGAGTTCGACCAGGGCCGTGGTGCCCCCCGCATGGCGGGTGATGCCCGTGAGGGTTTCTCCTTCCCAGCGTGGATTGTTGACGTTGAAACCACAGGTGTGGTCGTCTCCGATGAACAGGGTGTTGTCCTCCGAGGCCTCGTCGAGCATGCCGTAGCACCGGTTGGTCACGTCCCACACGAGGGTGTCCCCGCATCCCACGGAGCCTTCCGTGGCGCCGCGGCCGGTGTAGGCGTACAGGGTGGAGGAGGTCTCCGTCCAGGTGACCATGTCGAGGTCGCCATCGCCGTCGAAGTCGCCCAGGGCGGGGATGTCCGTGTTGAGGCAAACGAGGGGCAGGGTCTGGTCACCCGCGCCGAAATCCCAATTGCCGAAGAGGTTGCCCGCCGGGGCCACGGGGTAGTGGACGAGCCCGTCGTCCATGTCCCCGAGCCACATCCGGATCCCGCTCTGGCTGTTGTGGAAGACATCGGGAATGCCGTCGCAGTTGGCGTCCCGCAGGAGCACCCAATTGCGCATGTCCTCCGGAAAGGCCTCGCGCCAATCCGGGCGATACAGATAGGTCAGGGGGTCTTCCGGCACATCGGAGACGCAGCCTTGGAAGGGCAGGACGCGGTGGCCTTCCCGGTCAAAGACGAACAGGTCCTGCACGCCATCCCCATCGAGGTCCGCCGCCGAGAATTGGGGAGCGGTCAAGCCGCCGACCCACGGGTTGTCGAGGGGAGAGCCGTCGAGGCCGAACACCGCGACGGTGTCCCATCGGCCCAGTTCCGGGAGGCCTTGCCCTGCTGCGGGTGTGGTGAGGACCAAGGCGAACAGGAGGACGGGAAGGAAACAGGGACGCATCAAATGGAGTACCGGGTCAATGGGGGCAGTGTGACATCAATTCCAGCGGACTTCTTCCACCATGCCGACCACGGGGATGACCAGGCCCTGGTCGGTTTCCACTTCCTGGCCGAGAAGGCGGGCCCCTCCGCACACCAACTGGCCCATGTCGTCCCGCTCGATGGCGACCGTGTTGCCGTTGAGGTCCTCATAGATGCCCTCCAGGGATTTCTTGCTCTTCACGCCGACCAGGATGTGGGCCTTGACGAACCGTTGCAGGGCGTCGAAATTCTC
>JBMYZR010000095.1:0-4330 GCA_049610565.1 Flavobacteriales bacterium
GCGCCCGCACCAAGCACGGCATGATCTCCGTGATCATCCACGAGGTGGGCCACAATTTCTACCCGATGATCATCAACTCCGATGAGCGCCAGTGGACGTGGATGGACGAGGGATTGAACACCTTCGTGCAATACCTGGCCGAGAAGGAGTTCGACCGGAACTACCCCACGCGCCGCGGACCGGCCCGGAAGATCACCAGCTACATGGGTGGCGATCCGAAGCGGATTTCGCCCATCATGACCAACTCGGAGAGCATCTTCCAGTTCGGTCCCAACGCCTACGGCAAGCCCGCCACCGCCCTCAACATCCTCCGGGAGACCGTGATGGGCCGGGAGCTCTTCGACTTCGCCTTCAAGGAGTACGGTCGCCGCTGGGCCTTCAAGCGCCCGACCCCGGCGGACCTCTTCCGCACGATGGAAGACGCGTCCAGCGTGGACCTCGACTGGTTCTGGCGCGGTTGGTTCTACACCAACGACCACGTCGACCTCGCCCTGTCCGACATCCAGTGGTACCAGATCTCGACCGGCGACCCCGACGTGGAGAAGCCGCTGGCCAAGGCCGAGAAGGACGCCGAACCCGTGGACATCGCCCTCGTCCGCGATGAGACCTACATCCCCGAGAGCCGCCTTGAGGCCCGGCCCGAGCTCAACGACCACTACACCACCGTCGACCCCTTCGCGGTCATGGAGATTGAGCGCAGCGAGTACCAGGACTACGTGGCAGCCCTCGACGAGGACGAACTCGCCATGCTGTCCTCCGGCAAGCACTTCTACCAGCTCACCTTCGAGAACATCGGCGGACTGGTGATGCCGTTGGTGGTCGAATTCACCTACACCGACGGCACGACGGACGTGCGCCGCGTGCCCGCCGAGATCTGGCGCAAGGGAGGCAAGGAGGTCACCAAGGTGTTCGTGACCCCGAAGGAGGCCACGCGCATCGTGCTCGATCCGTTCCTCGAACTGGCCGACACGGACCTGACCAACAATGCCTGGCCGCGCAACGTGCGCCCCACCCGCATCGACCTGTACAACGACGCCACGCGCAGCTACGGCCGGAGTTCCGGCAACCCCATGCAGCGCGTTCGGGACAACCAGGACTACATCGAGTCCCTCGAGGACTGATCAGTCGATGAGGACCGGCCGGCGGATGCGCTGGCCTTCCCGCTCCACGCAGAGCACGTAACGGCCCGCCTTCAGCCCCACCAAGGGCAGGCGGGTCGTTCCGTTTGCCGTGCCCGTGGCCACGGTCTGGCCGAGGGAGTTGACCAGGGTCCAATCGTAGGCTCCGGTGAGACCGCTGACCGTGACGCCCTCCGTCGCCGGAACCGGGAACACCTCAAGCCGCGCGGCCAGCTGCTCCTCCAATCCGACCACGAGGGAAACGGTGTCAATGTCTCCGCAGTCGAGCACATAGCCCTCCCCGATCTGGCGGAGGGCGCCATAGACGTTGTACACGTCGCCCGGCGTCGGGCCGTCAGGGTCCTCGTTCATGGAGGGATCGTAGGTGTCCACGCCCACGATGGTGGCGGTTCCCGTCGCATCCGAAATCGTCCAGACTCCGTCCTCATCCGGAGCAGACGCGACGACGACGTTCTGGAACCGCACGCGCGTGCCCTCGAGGCTCTCGTCCGCCATGTCCGCAGCATCCACATAAGTGCCGGCCGGAGTGGCATTCCAGTAATCGACGAACACGTAGTCGATGATGTCGACCAGCTGGGTGTTGCCGTCCTGCTCCACCACGGTGCCGGTGAACTCGAAGACATCCCCCACCTCCGGTTGGCGGTCGGCGTTCCACCACGGCGGGTTGGCGTCCACGACGACGTTCGGTCCCACGCAGTAGATGCCGTTCCACGCGCCGAAGTCGTCCTGGATGTACCAGGTGTCGCCGAAGTATTCGGTCACCTTCCCGGACACCGTCACCGCCTGCCCCTCGTAGGGACTGCTGTCGGCCTGCCCTTGCACCTCTGCACAGCTGAGGATCTGGGCTTGAAGGGACACCGGAAGGAGCAACAGGGCGCACGCAGCGCCGATCTGTTGGGGAAAAGACAGGTTCATGGGGTCAATGTAAATGGAAATCCCCCCATGCCGTCAGGGCGCACAGGCGTTTCCGAACACACTGAGGACGAGAAGGATGTCGGCCACACCAATGAGCCCGTCCGCATTGACATCGCCCGCACAGGTCGCCAAGGGCACGCATTGACCAAAGGCATCCAGCACCGTCCCAGGACCGCACAGGATCGAGGAGTGGAAGCAGGTCCCGTCGTCCACGGTGGCCAGGGGATGGTGGTTCAACGCGGTCGCGTCCGTGCACCCGGCATAGGCACAAGAACCATTGTCGAAGAGCGCCTCTGCGTCGTAATTGACGGCCGCGGGATAGGTGCATCCGCCCAACAGAGCGCAGGCCACACAGGCGGCGAAACACGGGATGGATTCCTCGGCATTGGCGGTGCCGGCGATGCGAACCCGCCAACCCTCCGGCCCGCCACACGAGATGGGGACGGATTCCGAATCCGGGCCATTCCTGAACCGGTACTGGACCGGCTCGCCCTGGATGAGCGTGGCCACCGCGGTCCACACACCGTTGGCCCCGTATTGCATCGGCACCGGGATGCTGTCGGGGTGGTTCCACTCGAGGAACAGTCCCGATGGGTGTTCCGTGACGAACGACATGTCCACGCTGAACGACTCGATGCCCCACGCGACCGGCGGGATGCAGGGCGCACAGGCCTCAAAGCAGACGGCGGGCAGCACGCCCATGCCGGGCTCCACCGTCAACGACCGGTTCCAGCCGCCCATGCCATTGGGCACGCCGCACCCTTCGAGTTCGATTTCCTCCAGCCCGCCCCAGGCGGCCCCGTTGATGAACTTGTACAGGATGGTCTCCCCCACTTCGAGGGTGAGGGTGTGGGCGTAGACGCCATCGCCTTGCGGCGTCATCTCGGTGCCGGCGGGGTCCCAGCCCTGGAAATCCCCGGCCACATGCACCCCGTCGGGATGCGGTGTCAGGTCGCCGAGATCCACCCGCAACGTGATTTGCTGTGGAGGATAGGCGCAGGGCGAACAGGCGCCGAAACACACCCGGTCCACCGAGACCGGCGATGCGCCCACCGTCACACTGCGCTCTGCAAATCCCGCTCCGGCATCCGACCCGCAGGACGGCGGCACGGTTTCCACGTCACCGGGCATCTGGCTCGACTGGAACCGGTAGCGCACCGTGGCCCCCTCCGGCACGAAGAGGGTCTCGCTGAACCAGCCCTGCGTCCCATCATACCCCATTTGGACGACCGTCTCCGGACCCTCGTCGACGCGATAGCGGACATGGCCCACGCCGAGTCCGTTGTCGAGGAACTGGTCCACCGACAGGGTCAACGGCACAAGGCAGCCTTCCGACTCCACCACCGATTCGAGGCGCAGAACGTGGGTCTCACGCGGTCCCAGCGCCGCGGGCAAGGCCCAACTGGAGCCGGCCACCAGATCGGCCTCGCCGAGGCTGTTGCCGGAGCGCACATCCGTGACGGCATAGGTGCCATCGCACAATCCGACCGGCAGGACGTCCACATCGTTGAGGGCGGCGTTGCTGAAGTTGTGGACCACCAGGAGGCGGTCCTCTCCGATCGTGCGCAGGTGCGCGCCCACTTCTCCGAAGGTCGCGTCCCACGTGACGGTCTCGCCGCGTTGGAGGGCGGGCTCAGCATTGCGGAGGTGGATGAACTCCCGGTAGGTGGAAAGCAAAGCATTCGGGTCGCCGGTCTGGGTGGCCACGTTGACGCTGTTGACGTCGGGCTGCGCCGCGCTCCACGGGGTGCCCGTCGTGAAGCCGGCCTGGCTCCCCCCAGCCCAGTGCATCGGGGTCCGGACATTGGGATGGGATCCCGCCCCCGTCATTCCGATCTCCTCGCCGTAATAGAGGAAGGGCGTTCCGGGCAGCGTCAGGAGGACGGCCGCAGCCAGCTTGGCCTTGTCCACGTCCCCGCCGAGGACGCTCATCGTGCGGTCCTGGTCGTGGTTGGTCAGGAAAGGCGCATAGGCCCCGGGCGCATGCTCGGCCAACACGGCGTCCAGCGCCCCTCGAAACGGCGCCGCCTGGCCTTGGTTGACTGCGTTCAGGATGCCCCCCGCCAACCCGAACTCGAAGCACATGTCCAAGTGGGGCGGGCCGTATTGGGCGATGACGTCCGTGCTCGCCCAGGCCTCTCCGACGCAGATGGCCTCGGGGTTGGTGCTTTGGTAGTGGGTCCGGAAGGCCTCTAGGTACGCGAAGGTCTCCGGGTGGTTCTCGTAGGTGTTGCCCTCGTTGACGAGGTGCTTGACGGCGTCGTACCGGAACCCGT
>JBMYZR010000096.1:0-4318 GCA_049610565.1 Flavobacteriales bacterium
GTCATCGTCGTCATCGTCGTCATCGTCGTCATCGTCGTCATCGTCGCCATCGTCGCCATCGTCGCCACCGCCGGTCCGATGGGAGTCGTCATCGGTGTCGTCACCAGGGTGGCCGTCGTCGCCGGAGGGCGGCGGTGTCGAAGCGCAGTCGGAGGACACCGTCGGATAGCCCAATGCTTCGGGGCTGGTGTCGGCCGAACAGTCCACCGTCACGTCAGCGACACATTCCACCTCCACCTCACAGCAGGGTGTCGGGCTGTTGCCACATCCGGGAATGCGCATGGCTCCGGAATTTCCTTCACCGTCGACAAAGCTGTTGTTGAAGGTGTCGAGTGCGCTGGCCAGTGCATTGAGGTCGGCTGATTCCGCACATCCGCCGATGGCCTCGTTGGCCATCGCCAAGACGGCCGAGAGGGACATGCCCTCGTATGCTCCACTTGCGAATTCGAGGCTGGCTGCGTCCACATCAGAGTCCCCGAAGTCAGGATCGGCTGAATCAAACCCCATCGACAAGCTGGCGGCCAACAATTGCCCCGCCAGGTTGCCGCCACCAGATGTGGGGTCTGTGGCGGATGCCGTGAGGACTGCAGAGGGCCCTCCATTGGGCAGGAAGGCAGCCACGGCTGCACTGGAGGTGAACACCAACTGGAAACCATCCGCACATCCAATGGCGAGTCCAGCGGGGAAAGCGGAATTGAAATTGGCGTCGCGGTAACAGCCCGGGTTGTTGCCCGCGCAGTTCGTGCCCCAGCCGCCCATCGTTTGGGACCGGAAGTCCCCCGAGCCAATCACACAGGGATCCGCGTCGTCATCATCGTCGTCGTCACCACCGTCGTCGCCGGTCGAGATGGGCATCGGGGCTTCGTCGTCATCGGCGAAGGCATCGACCCCAAGGGTCAGGAGCACCTCATCGAGCAGCGAGTCTTCGGCCTCCTCAAACAAGGCGGCGATGTCGGCTTCCGAGAAGGAGATGACGGTGGAAAAGGAGCGCTCAGTGAGGAAGGCCAAGGCCACCACGAGCACGATGGCGAAGCGAATCGGCAAGTTGTTCATATGGATCAGTTCAGGCAAAGGCTGGAATGTAACGTTTTGACGCCACTTCGCCCCCTTTTCCCCATCTTCAATTCGCAGCCGTACCCCATTCATTTTGAACGCAATACACACAAACGCACCTCGCCGTCGAGGCATCAAAACCACCGTGTAATTCATATGCCGATTTGGTCCATAACCAGCGTCTTTTTACAACACATTATCACCCCCTCGTGGAGCGGCGGCACGACGACATGGCGGCATTAACTTCGACTCGATTCCGACGGCCATGATGCTCTACAACCCCCGGGCGTGGTTCGCCCTCATTTTCGAATTCCACCGGAGCGACACGTTCCGTAAGATGATTTGGGTGCTGCTCGTGTTTGCGCTCTACGCCTTCGGGCTGACGTGGCTGGAGCTGAACTACCGGGAGTACTTCGCCTTCCACAGCACGATTGCCGTGCACTCCCTGCTCGGCTTCATCATGGGTCTGCTGCTGGTGTTCCGGACCAACACGGCCTACGACCGCTGGTGGGAAGGCCGGAAGCAATGGGGGGCCCTGGTCAATTCGACCCGGCACTTCGCCTACCAGTTGGCCGCGCTGCTGCCCGGCCCGGAATACGCCGAGGACCGCGCCGCCCTGACCCGACTCATCGCCGCCTACCCCTCTGCCCTGCGGCATCACCTGCGCCGCCAGGACCCGGCCGAAACGCTGCGGAACCTCGCTGCCGACGCACCCCACGGCCTGCAGCCGGGCGACCTCGCCGTGGACGCGCCCCAGCACGTGCCCAACGCCATTGCCGCCGAGCTCTACCGCCGGATTGCCCGCTGGAACCGGAGTGGCGCGATCACCGGGGAAATGCTCATCAACCTCAACCAGGAGCTCGCCCGGTTCACCGACATCACGGGCGCCTGCGAGCGCATCCTGAAGACGCCGATTCCCTTCGGCTACAACCTCTTCATCAAGAAGTTCATCTTCGCCTACACGCTCACCCTGCCGCTGGGCCTTGTCGACCAGTTCGGCTACTGGTCGGTGCCACTGAGCGTGTTCGTGCTGTACGTCTTCGGGTCGCTGGAATTGCTGGCGGAGGAAATCGAGGAGCCGTTCGGGCTGGATGCCAACGACCTCCCCACCGACCCGCTCGCCGACACGATGCGGACCAACGTGGCGGAGCTGCTGTCCTGACGGCTGACGGGACCCGACTGAGCCGGACGGAGGCTGACGGAAGTCAGCGCGGAAGCTGAGGATTCTCAAGGGCAACCGGGCGCGATTCACCGCGTCCGTGAGGTTACTTGAAGGCAACCCAATTGCTCTCATCATGAACAACAATCTCCTTCCCTACGTCCTCGGCGCGCTCTCCACCGCCACCCTTGCCATGGCCCTGTTCATCTCCGTCGACAAGCTGCATGCCGAGCAAAACGGCATCGTGCTTCACGACATCCCGGATCCCTTGAACGCGGAGTTGGTCAGCGCACTTCATTGACGCTCAATCCTCTTCGCCATGGCCACTTCCACCCATCAACGCGTACTCCTGACCGGCGCAGCCCTGTGCTCCCTGGTCACCCTGGTCGCCCTCACCGCCACCCTCGGCCGTGGGGGCGACGTCGTTTCCAGCCCGTTCAACCCCCACATCAGCAGCCATTCCATCTGCATCGGGGACACCTGCATCGTGGTCTCCATCTTCGATCGCGATGTCCGGCTCTTCGGCTCCGACTGCCTTGACCAAGGCGAGATGGTCCAGCACATCCAGTCCCATCACGGGGCACAGCAGCCCGAAATGGCGGAAGGGAACGGACTGCACCTCTTCTACCCGGCGCAGGCCCTGTACCTGCCCCATTGCATGGGGTGCAGTCTGGGCCAGCACCTTGAACTGATCCTGGAGCAATACGGAACGCCCGTGCACGCGGCGACGTTCCACCGCACGGAGGACGGCGATGCGGTGTCCGTGCTTCACGCGCAGGAGGTCGACCCCTACCTGTCGGGGTTCGCGGCGCGATGAGCGCCTTCTGCTCACCTGACGGAAGTCAGCGTCGGAACTGAGGATTCTCAAGGGGTGCCGGGCGGGCATCCCGGGGCGACTGGAGTAGTTTGAGGTCAACCCAATCGATCCTTTCACCCAACACACGCTGCCATGAAGTCAACCGCTCTCCTTCTCGTCAAAGTCACGGTGCTGTCCAGCATCGCCCTGGTCTGCATTTTCGCCTGTACCCATGGCGGGGATGCCCTCGGCCGGCACTGGCCCAACGTGACCCAAATGCACAGCCAAGTCACGTGCCTCGATGGCCACTGTCTCCATGTGACCGCCTTCCAACGCCGGAAACTCTATGTCCCCCGGTCCACCATGAAGTCGAAGGCCATCGAACGCCAGGTCCGACACAAACACGCCCACCACAGTCCGGGCTCGGTTCCGACGGAGCACGCCGTGCACCTCTATTATTCGGTGGACACATTGTCCCACTCGCCTTGCTACGGATGTGACCTGTCCGACCTGATGGACCATGTCGTCCAGTCTTACGGGCAACCCGCCCACGTCGCCATCTATGACCAGGGGACGCCCGGTCGGTCGATCGAGGTCCTCGATCAGGACGAGATCAAGCCCTTCCTGCGCGGCTTTTCTTCCAAGTGACCTGCCTCAGAGCAGGTAGTCCATGCTGGAGAAGGTCGAATGGCGACCGGACACGACGCCCTCGAGGGTGTTCTTGCGGCCCTCGCCACAGGCGACCAACGTCCGGATGCTGAACGACCGCAGTGCGGCCCGCACGCTCAACGTCGCCACCGCGCTGTCCTTGCGCCCGGTGAACGGCAGGGCGTCCGGGCCGCGCTGGCAACTGGCGTTGAGGTTGACCCGGCAGACCTGGTTGACCAGCTGGTCGATGACCGGGCCCATCGCGGACGGGTCCTGCGAGAAGACGCTGGCCTGCTGGCCGTAGTCGCTCTCGGCGATGTCCGCCATGACCTCCTCGAGGTCCTCGAACTCGATGACCGGACAGACCGGACCGAATTGCTCCTCGCGGAAGATGGCGGTGTCGCGGCTGGTCGGGAACAGGATGGCGGGGAAGAAAATGGCCCCGGCCGTCTCGCCGCCCTTGGCGTTGACCACCTCGGCGCCTTTCTCCACGGCTTCCGTCACGTAGGCCTGCATGGCCTCGACCTTGCCGCGCTCGGGCAGCGGCGTGATGACCGCGTCGCGGAACGGCAAGCCGGCGCTCAACGCGTCGGTGGCGGCCGCAAACTTCTCGAGGAACTCGCGCCGCACGTACTTGTGGACGTAGATGACCTTGAGGGCGG
>JBMYZR010000097.1:0-4306 GCA_049610565.1 Flavobacteriales bacterium
CCAGCATGCCCCTGCCGCATGGGCGAACCTCTCCTTTGAGGACGCCAAGGACGCCATGGTCTGTTGGGTGGAGTGCACCATGAAGGCTTTGGCCGCGAAGGGCGTGGAGGTGGACATGGTCCAGCTCGGCAACGAAACCAACCCCGGCATGATGCATCCCTTCGGCACCTTGGACAATGGGTTCGGGGCATTCGCCGACCTGCTGGAAGCGGGCCACGCCGCAGTAGAAGCCGTGAGTCCCTCGACACAGATCGCCGTTCACTACGCCGGAATCTCCGGTGCCCCGTGGTATTTCACCCAGCTCCAAAACGCCGGATACACGCCGGACGTACTGGCCATCAGCAACTACAGCAAATGGCACGAGCGCAACCTCGGGGTCCTCGCCGACGAATTGACCGCCCTCTCGGCGGCCTTCAACCGCCCCACCCTGCTCGCCGAGGTCGCCTACGCGTGGACCGCCGATTGGAACGACTGGACCGACAACATCTGGTGGTACGGCGACGAAAGCGACGGATACGCCTTCACGCCCGAGGGACAACGGGACTACATGGTGGCGCTCCGCAACGAGGTCGACGCCCTCGCTCCCGGAGTCTGTCTCGGCTGGTGCTATTGGGCGCCGGACTGGGTGTCGGCCATGGGGCCGCAGGCCACCAACGGCAGCGCCTGGGAGAATGCCGCCCTCTGGGACTTCGACGGCGTCGCCCTGCCCGCCTGGGCTGCCTTTCAGGATTGACGTTGGGCTCAGTCCTCTCCGGACTCCCCGGCATCCGCAGGAAGCGCCGGCGCGGGGTCGGACAGGGCAGGCAGCTCGAGGACCTCGGCGCTGTCGCCTGAATCGAGCGTGCCCACCTCCCGAAGCTTGCGCGCCATGACGTTGGTCCGGGTGCTGCGGAGCTTTTCCAGCTCATTCTTGGCCTTGCCGAGGCGGTCGTCCACCTTCTCCAGCTGCTCGCTGAACTTCCCGAACTCCGTCTTGACCGCCTCGAGGATGCGCCACACCTCGCTGCTCCGCTTGGTGACGGCCAGCGTCCGGAAGCCCATTTGCAAGCTGTTGAGCAGGGCGGACATGGTCGTCGGGCCCGTGATGGTGATGTGGTACTTGCGTTGGAGCGTCTCGAACACGCCCGGGTGCCGGAGCACTTCCGCATAGAGGCTTTCCACCGGCAGGAACATGATGCCGAATTCGGTCGTGTAGGGCACCTCGAGGTACTTCTCGCTGATGTCCTTGGCGAAGGATTCGATGGTCCGGGCCAAGGCCTTCTCCGCCGCCTGGATGGCCGCCAAGTCGCCCGCCTCGCGGGCATCGAGCAGGTCTTCGTAGCCCTTCAACGGGAACTTGCTGTCGATGGGCAACCAGATGGACTCGTTGTCGTTCGTGCCCGGCATGCGCACCGCGAACTCGACGCGTTCCGCGCTGCCCGGGCGGGTGGCGATGTTTTCCTCGTACTGCTCGCGGGGCAGCATCTGTTCGAGGATGTTGGCGAGCTGATACTCTCCCAGGATGCCCTTGGTCTTGACATTGGTCAGGACCTTTTTCAAATCCCCCACTCCACTGGCCAGCGTCTGCATCTCGCCGAGCCCCTTGTGCACCTGCTCGAGGCGGTCGCTGACCTGCTTGAAGGACTCGCCGAGCCGCTTCTCCAAGGTCGTCTGCAGCTTCTCGTCCACGGTCTTGCGCATCTCATCGAGACGCTTGCCGTTGTCCTCGCGCATCTCCTTCAGCTGCTTGTCGACGGTGCTCCGCACATCCTTGACCGACTCGAGGCTCTTCTGGCCTTGGGCATCCAACTGCTTGATCAGATCGGCAAACCGGTTGCGCAGCGCCTCGGACTGGGCCTTGCCCTGGTCCTCCATCTGCTTCCGGAACTCCGCCATGAGGTCGGCCAGTTCCTTGCGCTGGGCCTGCGACGATTCGCCCATTTCCTTGCGGTTGGTGGAGAATTCTTCGCGGAGCAACGACTCGAGCCGCTCCACCTTCCGGCCCAGCTCTTCGGTCGCGCTCGAGTCAGAACCGGCAGAATCCGCCGGTTTTCGAAGGGCGAGCAGACAGGCGACGGCAGAGAACAGGGCAGCAAGACCGGCAAGAATCGTCAACATGGGCGTGGGCGTTTGTACGGGAATGGGCAAAGCAAGGTAGGCGTTCCCTCTGCCGGAGAGAACCCCCGGGGGCCATCAATTCTGAACAGGGTGCCTCGCCCGGTTCCGCGACTCAGTGGGTGTGGACAAAGTGCGCCCGGTCGAAGCGCAGGCGCGGGCCGTACACCCCGCCTTCAGCCCGCTTTCCCGCGGAAATCACCATGGTCACCAGCGCGGCCTTGGGCAGACCGAGGATCTCCTTGACACGGGCACTGTCCAGCCCCTCCATCGGGCAGGTGTCAAACCCGTGGGCCCGCATCGCGAGCATGAAGTGGGCGCAAGCGAGCGCGGTGGACTTGTGCGCCCAGATCCGCATGCCCCATTTGCCAATCGGCTCCCGCGGATACGGCCTGGACAGGCCCCGCCACCGGGTCAGAATCCACTTGAACGGCATCCGCCAGCCGAACGTCCCCTGATCGTAGACGAGCGGCGTGATCTTCCGGTAATACTGGTAGGCGCCCTCGGGCACGTTGCCCGCCTTGTCGAAGGCCTCGATCATCCAACGGTTGTTGCGCCGCCAGAGGTCAGGCCGCCCCACGAAGACGACCAGCTCCTGCGCTGTCCCTGCGGCCGGCTGGGACAGGCACGCCTCCACCAGCGCCTTCTTCTTGTCCGGACTCACCACATGGTGCATCTCCCACGCCTGCAGGTTGGACGAGTTCGGCGCCTTGAGGGCCGCATCCAGACAAGCGTCCATCACCTCGACCGGAATCGGATCATCGGCATAGACCCGCACGCTCCGCCGCGAGTCGACCACCGCGTGGAAGGCCTGGGCATCCGTCAGAGGGGCTTCGGCAGCCTCGCGTTTTTTCTCCTCCACCGGGGCGAAAATCTTGACCTTGGACATGCGCCAAAGATGGGCCCTTGGTCAGGATGTCCGAGATTGCCCCCATGGCCCGCTTCCTTCCCTTGCTCGCGTTCCTCGCCCTGAACTTCGGAGGCCTCGCCATCGGGGCCCGGTTCACCGGCCCGGGCGTCAGCTCGGAGTGGTACCAGACGCTGGCCCGTGCCCCATGGACCCCAGACGGTTGGGTCTTTGGCACTGCCTGGACCCTGATCATGATCACGTTCTCGGTCTACATGGCGAGGCTGTGGTCGCTGACCGAATCCTCGGATCGGCCGATCCTGGCCATCGCCTACACCAAGGCCCTCGTGTTCAACATCGCGTGGAACCCGCTCTTCTTCGGCGCCCAACTCACCGGCTGGGCCATGCTCGACCTCGTCCTGCTGTTGGCTGTCGTCCTCTGGCTGTGGCACCGGGGATGGGACAAGCCGGACATGGTCCGCTCCCGTTGGCTGATGCTGCCTTATCCGTGTTGGTTGCTGGTGGCCATTTCCCTCAACGCCTACCCCCTCTCCCTCGGTGTCTGAGCGTCAGCGCAGGGCGCGCCGCTGCCACAGGAAGCCCCCGATCGCCACAAGGCACACGGCAATGCCGACGCCGTGAACCGGGCTGGGATCGGCACCGGGGAACTCCCCCTTCAGCCGGGCGACAAACGTGAGCATCATCACAAGGCCCACGTAGAGGTAATGGACCACATGCCACCCATGCCGCGGGCGAAGGCGCCGCACCCACAACGGGTGCGTCAGGATCATCCCGTACGCCAATGCACCCCCGGCGACCTTGACCGGCTCCGGGGTGATGGCGCTCATCGAAATGTTGGTCGCGAGATAGCCGAAGTGCAGGAGGTGGAGCCAGGCAAACAGGAAGGCGGTGTGCACCGCCGTTGTCCGGTCCACCCGTCCGGCCAGCCAGCGCGTGAACACCATCATGGACATCAGATACGCGAGGAAGGAAATGCGGCCGCTGTACCGGGCGGCGTACCGCATGGCTTCGACCATCCCCTCATCGTGGAGGAACCCCATGGCACCCGCCGTCGCCTGCAACAGCAGGCCGAGCATCAGGACCGGGAGCAAGGGGGAACGCATGGTCGAAAGGTGAGGCATCAGCTGCGCTCGCGCAACTCCTGACGCAGCCCCTCGAGGGAGGCGTGGATGTCGCGCAGCGCCGTCACCACGTCATCGCCAGCCGGGGCAGCGACGGCCACGCCCTGGTGCCGGGCGTTCTGGAACCGGTCCCGCGCGGCCATGACCTGCTCCTTGAACCCGGCGGCATCCATGATGCCGACCAACTTCATGTCGGCGCCCTGCGCACCGCTGTTTCCCGCGG
>JBMYZR010000098.1:0-4230 GCA_049610565.1 Flavobacteriales bacterium
GCCGAAGTGGGTTCCTGCCTGAAGCAGTTGGTCGAAATTGGTGCGTGCCATGGTGCTACGTTCCTGGGGTTGAGCAACGTCGAGGTAGCTTCGGATGAAGGTCCCCGGCGTTTGGATGCTAGCTGTGTATGCTGAGAAAGGGGTTGCTGGAAATCAGCGCTTGGAGAACTGGAATTTCTTCCGCGCCTTCTTCTGGCCGAACTTCTTGCGCTCCACCATCCGCGGGTCACGGGTGGTGAGGCCCTCGGCCTTGAGGGTCGGCTTGAGCTCTTCGTTCAGTTCGATGAGCGCCTTGGAGATGGCGAGGCGCAGGGCCTCGGCCTGACCGGTGATGCCACCTCCGTCCAGGTTGGCCTTGATGTCGAACTGGTCGAGCGTCTCGGTCAACAAGAAAGGCTGCTTCACCTTGTATTGCAGGGTCGGGAGCGGGAAGTACTCGGTGATGTCCCGCTTGTTGATGGTCACCTTGCCGGTACCCTGCGTCATGTAAACGCGGGCGATGGCATTCTTACGGCGACCGGAGGTATTGATCGTCTGCATCTGAATCAGGAGGGGATGGCGTGAGCGGTGGGTTGCTGGGCCTCGTGCTTGTGCTCGGCTCCAACGTAAACGTGCATGTTCTTGAAAATGGCGCGGCCGAGGCGGTTCTTCGGGAGCATGCCGCGGACAGCGTTCTCCACGAGGCGCTCCGGCATGCGGTCGCGAACCTCCTTGGCAGTGCGGCGGTACTGGCCGCCGGGGTAACCGGAGAACCGGATGTACTCCTTGTCCTCCCACTTGTTGCCCGTGAGCTCCACCTTCTCGGCGTTGATCACAATCACGTAGTCGCCACAATCGGCGTGCGGCGTGAAGTTCACCTTGTGCTTGCCGCGCAGGAGGCGGGCAATCTCGGTGCACAGGCGGCCGAGGCGTTGCCCTTCGGCATCCACCAACACCCACTTCTTGTCAGCGTTCTCCTTGTTGACGGAGACGGTCTTGTAGCTCAACGTATCCACTGTGCTTCTGGTTGAAAAACCCCGGAAAATTCGGGGTGCGAATATAGTGGCAATTCCAATGGCCTACAAACCCCTGTGACACAAGGTTTCCAATGGTCCAAAGTGGATGGGGGTCCACCTCGGCCCCGGCCCACTTTCCCACAACCTCGCCGACGGCCTTCGGGCGTGCTCTCCGGCATCGTAAAATTGGGGCGAAATGACGGCATACGAACGGCATCCGCCCCATCCCGTGGGCGGCACCATTGAAGTGATCACGGGCCCCATGTTCTCCGGCAAGACCGAAGAGCTGTTGCGCCGCATGCGCCGCGCCGCCATCGCCAAGCAGGCCGTCTGCCTCATCAAGCCGCTCCGGGACGACCGTCACGGGACGACCGACGTGGTCAGCCACGACGCCCGGCGCCAGACCGCCATCGCCGTCGAGCGCGCCGAAGACATCGAACGCCACATCGACAGCCTCGACACCCGGCCTGAGGTGGTGGTGGTCGACGAGGTCCAGTTCTTCGACCTCGAAGTTGTCGACGTCTGCAACCGGCTCGCCGATGCCGGCATCCGGGTCATCGTGGCCGGCCTCGACCTCGATTACCTCGGGCGGCCCTTTGGCCCCATGCCCCTGCTTCTCGCCCACGCCGAGTACGTCACCAAGCTCCACGCCATCTGCTCCCGCACCGGACGCCCCGCCCATTTCTCCCACCGCGTGGAAGGCGGAGATGACCACGTGCAAATTGGCGGCGCCGAATCCTACGAGGCCCTCTCCCGCGATCCTTATAATGAAGCCGTCGTCCGCGAACACCACCGCGACGAGGCATGACCGTCGACCGCTTCGCCCTCGACACCCTCGCCCAGCAACTTGGGGGAACACTGCATTGGCCCACCTCCGGGGTCGAGGACGCCGACTTCACCCACATCGCGACCGATTCCCGGAAGCTGCGTGCCGCCACCAGCGGGACCGACCACACCCTGTTCATTGCGCTGAACGGTGCGAGACACGACGGGCATGACCACCTCGCCGAGGTGCGGGCCCAAGGCGTCAAGGGGTTTGTCGTCCGCTCCGACTGGCCGGGCGCACTGCCGGGCGCCATCGTGTTGCGTGTGCCCGATCCACTTCTCGCCCTGCAGCAACTCGGCGCCCTCGCCCGGTTCTCCCGCTCGGGCACGGTCGTCGGCATCACGGGCTCCAACGGCAAGACCACCGTCAAGGAGTGGGCCCACACCCTCGCCGCACACGACCGGCGCATCTCCCGGAGCCCCGGCAGCTGGAACAGCCAGGTCGGGGTTCCCCTCGCCCTCTGGTCCCTCGACGACCAGGCCGACGTGCACCTGGTCGAAGCCGGCATTTCCCATCCGGGCGAAATGGCCTCGCTGGCCCGCATCATCCGGCCCGACGTGGGGGTCTTCGTCCACTTCGGCGACGCCCACGGCGCCCACTTCCCTTCCTCGCTGGACAAGGCCCGCGAGAAACTGCGGCTCTTCGAGGGAGCCCAACGCATCGTGATCGGCACCGACCACCCGGATGTCCTGCAGGCCTTGGACGAACGCGGGTGGCAAGACCTCTGCGTCACCTGGTCCACATCCGGCGATCCGGACGCCTCCCTGTCGCTGTCCATGGCGCCCCACGACAGCGGATGCATGCTGACCGGCACCTGGCAGGACCATGCCGTTCAATGGACCCTGCCCTTCGCCGATGACGCTTCGGTGTCCAACGCGCTGACCGCCGCACTCCTCCTGCTCGAGCTCGGTTGGGCACCGGACGTGGTGGGCGATCGGCTCCCCGCCCTCCGGCCGTTGGGCATGCGCCTCGAACACCTCGAAGGCCGGGGTGGCGGCACCATCCTCAACGACACCTGGAACCACGACCTCGATGGCCTGTCCACGGCACTCGATGCCCTGGAGCGGCTCCCCGGCCAACGCAAGCGGGCCGTCATCCTCTCCGACATCGTGCCCTTCGATCCGAGCGACTCCGGCCAAAGCGCGCGCCTCCGCAACGCCATCGGCATGCGCAAGGTCGACCGGTGGATTTCCGTCGGGCCCCAGTTCACCTCCGGCGTGCCCGGTGTGGACGCAGTTCACGCCCATCACCCGGACGTCGATTCCCTTCTTCAAAGCACAGACCTTTCCCAACTCGAGGGGTGGGACGTGCTCGTCAAGGGCGCCCGCCCCTTTGGTTTCGAGCGCGTGTCCGAGGCACTGGAAGCCAATTCGCACACCACCGTGCTGGACCTCGACCTCGGCAAGCTGGCGCACAACCTCGGCCGCTTCCGGGACCAATTTGACAAGCCCATCATGGGCATGGTCAAGGCCTTCGCCTACGGAGCCGGTGACGCGGTGGCGGTGGAATTGGACCGGCTCGGCATCGACCGGCTCGCCGTGGCCTTTGCCGAGGAGGGCATCGCCCTGCGCAAGCGCGGCGTGCGGTGTCCCATTCTCGTCCTCAATGCGGATGCCCGGCGCTACGCCGACCTCATCGAATGGACGCTGGAGCCGGAAGTCCACCGCCTCGAAGACCTCGACCGTTGGGCGGATGCCCTGCGGCACGCCGGCCCCATCGGGTCCGGTGCGCCTCCACTCGGTGTCCACCTCAAGGTCGAAACCGGCATGCACCGCCTGGGCCTGCAGGAAGCCGACTGGCGGGAAGCAGGCCGGCGGTGCGCGCAAATGGGCCTTCGAATCGCCAGCGCCTACAGCCACCTCTCTGCAGCGGATGAGCCTGACCGCGATGCCCACACCCGACAGCAAATCGAGCGGTACGCCGATGCCTGCGCCGCCATCGAGGAAGGGTGGTCCGCCCAGCAACCGGACGGCGCCCACTCCGGATTCATGAAGCACCTCGTCAACACGGCAGGTGCAGCCCGGTTCCCCGAAGCCCACCACGACCTCATCCGCGTGGGCCTCGGTTTGTATGGACTGGACGCCTCGGGCACCATCACCGGCCTGGAGCCCATCGGGACCTTCCGGTCGGCCATCAGCCACCTGCACGCGGTGCCGGCTGGCGAACCCGTCGGCTACGGCGCCCGGGACACCGCGGACCACAAGCGGACCATCGCCACCGTGCCCGTGGGGTACGCAGATGGCCTTCCGCGGGCAGCCGGACTCGGTGCAGCCCACCTCTACGTGGCCGGCCGGGCCTGCCCCACGGTCGGGCCCGTCTGCATGGACAGCTGCATGCTGGACGTCACCGGTCTGCCCGTTCACCGCGGAACGGACGTCGAGGTCTTCGGTCCCCACGCGCTGCTCGAGG
>JBMYZR010000099.1:0-3938 GCA_049610565.1 Flavobacteriales bacterium
CGGCGTCACACGTGCCGAAGCAGTACTCGAGCGTGGTGGGGGCGGTCACGGCCGGCAGGAAGCGGTCGTTGTAGTTGGCCGGGTCGCCACAGTCGAGGCCGGCGAGGTCCTCCTTCGTGCCCCAGTCGCCGCCGTGGGTCGGGCTGTTGAAGAAGACCCAGTGGCCGGAGGTGCCCTCCGCGATGGAGATCGTGGTGGACCAATTGTTGTCGCCGTTGTCGGTCAGGGCGTAGGCATCGGATCCGCCGAGGAATCCACCGCCGACGTACATGCCGTTCGGGCCCACGGTGATGTTGTCCGTGTTGACGGAGAACGTCACGTCGTGGAAGACGCTGGGCGGCGGCGGGCAGCTGCCGTCCGTGGTGCACTCGCCGAAGCAGGTGTTGACCACGTGATTCTCGGTGATGTTGCTGAGGAGGCGGTCATTGTACTGGCCGTCGGCGCAGTCCTGGCCGGAGATGTCCTCCTTGCAGCTCCAGTCCCCGCAGTTGCCGTTGAGGAACGTGTAGTTGCCGGTGTAGGGGGCGATCACCTGCTTGGTGATGGTCCAGATGCCGTTGCCGGCGTCGGACATGGGGTTGTCGCCCGGGAAGCCGAAGTCGGCGCCACCGGCGAGGAACACCCCGTCAGCAGAGACGTCCTCGTTGGACATGTTGACGTTGAACGTCACATCCACATACGTAACCTCGGTCGTGGTGCCGGAGCCGTCGTTGTAGAAGTAGATGTTGTCGAGGTAGACGTCCCACGGAGCGGTGTTGGCCGAACCATCGGCGTTGAACTGGCCGTCGAACTTCATCTGGAAGACGTTGTCCCACACCATGCCGTCAAAGGCGGATTTGGGCAGGTCCACGCTGTTCCAGGAACCGGGCGTGGTGGGCACCTCGACGAGGTATTCGCCGGAGCCCGTTCCGTTGTTGATCGGGGAGACCTTGAGCATGCGGCCGGAGTTGTCGGCAGACACCCACACGTCGAGGTGGAGGTGGGTCATGCTGGACAGGTTCTGAGCGGCCAGGTCCGTGCCCTGGTAGTTCATGTTGGGGTAGGCCAACACGGTGTTGCCGGTCCCGGGGTCGAACGCCGGGTTGACCAGCGTGTGGCCGGACTGACCCCAGAACGGATCGAAGTTGGTGGCGATGCTCGTGTAGGTGTCGCCATACACCGACGTCACGCTCGCCGCATCCAGAGTGGGGTCGGCGGCATTGTCGGTGGGTGAGGTCTGGGCAGACAGGCTGCACCAGGAGAGGGCAAATGCGCAGAAAGCAAGGCGCGCTGCCAAGTGGGTCATTGGTTGAAGCATGAGAACAGATTCTGTGTGTACAAAATACACTTACCTCGGCAGAAGGCCCGTCTCTCCATGCCTCCGTTTTGTGGGCGTGGTCGCTGAAGTGGCCGATTCGGGCCGCGGGCGTCAATTCTCCTCGCTCCTTTGGCGATGGGCGACAGGTTTTCCGTAAATTCGCGGTCCGCTTTCCGAAGGGAGGGCGGAAACGGAGAGGTGGCAGAGTGGTAATGCAGCAGCCTGCTAAGCTGTGACCGATATTTTTGGTCCCCGAGTTCGAATCTCGGTCTCTCCGCACACGAAGCCCGGCCCTGGTGGTCGGGCTTCTTCATTTCCGGTCAGAAGGTCAAGGGAATGAGCCGTGCAAATCCGGTGCACGACCGGCCACTTCGGTTGCATTGCCGCCCGGTGCTCCTGACTAAATTCGCTGTCCCCTACGGCCTCGGTCGCAGGGTTTGATTCCGCAACACAACCAACCACATATGAACTTCGATCCGATGGCGGACGCTGCCAAGTGTCCCTTCCTCAACGGCGAGCTCAACCACGGGGCCGGCAGCGGCACCCGGAACACCGATTGGTGGCCGAACCAGCTCAACCTCAACATCCTTCGCATGCACAGCCCGGCGTCCGACCCGATGGGCGACGACTTCGACTACGCGGAGGCCTTCCAGAAGCTCGACCTCGCGGCCGTCAAGGCCGACCTCGTCCAGGTCATGACCGACTCCAAGGAGTGGTGGCCCGCCGACTGGGGGCACTACGGTCCCTTCTTCATCCGGATGGCCTGGCACAGCGCCGGCACCTACCGGATCAGCGACGGCCGCGGCGGTGCCGGAGCCGGCATGCTCCGCTTCGCCCCGCTCAACAGCTGGCCGGACAACACCAACCTCGACAAGGCCCGCCGCCTCCTGTGGCCGGTCAAGCAGAAGTACGGCGCCGCCATCAGCTGGGCCGACCTCATGATCCTCACGGGCAACGTCGCCCTCGAGAGCATGGGCTTCGAGACCTTCGGATTCGCCGGCGGCCGTGCCGACGTGTGGGAGCCGGAGGAGGACGTCTACTGGGGCTCCGAGGCCGAGTGGCTCGCCGACAAGCGCTACAAGGGAGAGCGTGAGCTGGAGAACCCGCTCGCCGCCGTGCAGATGGGCCTCATCTATGTCAACCCGGAGGGCCCCAACGGCAACCCCGACCCCCTCGCCGCCGCCCACGACATCCGCGAGACGTTTGGCCGGATGGCCATGAACGACGAGGAGACCGTCGCCCTCATCGCCGGTGGACACACCTTCGGCAAGACGCACGGTGCCGCCGATCCCGGTGAGCACGTGGGCGCCGAGCCCGCCGGAGCGAGCATCGCCGAGCAGGGCACGGGCTGGAAGAACACCTTCAACACCGGTGCCGGTCCCGACACCATCACCAGCGGCCTCGAGGGCATCTGGACGCAGAAGCCGACCGAGTGGACCAACCTCTACTTCGAGAACCTCTTCGGGTTCGAGTGGGAGCTCAGCAAGAGCCCGGCCGGTGCCCAGCAGTGGGTGCCCGTCGACGGCGGCGGTGCCGGCACGGTGCCGGACGCGCACGACAGCACCAAGACGCACCAGCCGACCATGCTGACGACGGACCTCAGCCTGCGCTTCGACCCGGCCTACGAGAAGATCTCCCGCCGGTTCCTCGAGAACCCGGACCAGTTTGCCGACGCCTTCGCCCGCGCCTGGTACAAGCTGACGCACCGCGACATGGGCCCGATCGCCCGCTACCTCGGTCCCGAGGTGCCGCAGGAGGAGCTCA
The DNA here is from genome assembly GCA_049610565.1 of Flavobacteriales bacterium. Taxonomy (GTDB): domain Bacteria; phylum Bacteroidota; class Bacteroidia; order Flavobacteriales_D; family Sanyastnellaceae; genus UBA8752. Next base: position 3,062 of record JBMYZR010000099.1, read on the forward strand.
TCTGGCAGGACCCGGTGCCCGCCGTGGACCACGCCCTCGTCGATGACGCCGACGTCGCCCGCCTCAAGGCCGACATCCTCGCCACCGGTTGCTCCGTGAGCGAGCTCGTCTCCGCCGCCTGGGCCTCCGCCTCCACCTTCCGCAACAGCGACAAGCGCGGTGGTGCCAACGGTGCCCGCGTCCGCCTCGCCCCGCAGGTGGATTGGGAAGCCAACAACCCGCAGCAGCTCGGCAAGGTGCTCGACGCCCTGACCGGCGTGAAGGCCGCCTTCGACAGCGGCGACAAGAAGGTCAGCCTCGCCGACCTGATCGTCCTCGGCGGATGTGCCGCCATCGAGAAGGCCGCCGCTGACGCGGGCCACACCGTGACCGTGCCGTTCACGGCTGGCCGGACTGACGCCACGGCCGAGATGACCGACGCCAGCAGCTTCGACGTGCTCGAGCCGCAGGCCGATGGATTCCGGAATTACTTCAACGGCAAGAAAGCCGGCGTGACCCCGGAGGAGATGCTCATCGACAAGGCCCAGCTCATGACGCTGAACGCCCCGGAGATGACCGCCCTCTTCGGTGGCCTGCGCGCGCTCAACGCCAACTATGACGGTTCCAGCCACGGCATCTTCACCGACCGCCCGGGCCAGCTGACCAACGATTACTTCGTGAACCTCCTCGACCTCGAGACGGAGTGGAGCGCGGCCGACAGCGCCGAGCAGACCTTCGTCGGCAAGGACCGCGCCACCGGCGCCGAGAAGTGGACCGGCACCCGCGTCGACCTGATCTTCGGTTCCAACACCGAGCTCCGCGCGGTGGCCGAGGTCTACGGTTGCGGCGACGGCGAGGCCCGCTTCGTGGCGGACTTCGTGGCCGCCTGGGACAAGGT
>JBMYZR010000100.1:0-3718 GCA_049610565.1 Flavobacteriales bacterium
GCGTTGACGGCGGCCGGGGTGCTGTTGCACGACCGGGTGCTCGCCGTGGGGCTGGACGAGAAGCGGGCCGGGGCGACTGGGTGCAGCATTGACAAGCTAGTGGGGTTCTTCAGGGCGCAGGGCGAGGCGCTGGGCGTGGATTGGTTCGACCGACACCAGGTGCTGTGGCGGCAGCCGGGGGAGGAGGCGTGGCAGGCCACGCGCACGCCGGAGTTCTGGGCATTGCGCAAGGCGGGTGTGGTGCACGGCGAGAGCGAAGTGGTGGATCCGTTGAGGCAAACGGTGGGTGCTGCGCGATCCGAAAAGGGGTTTTTGGTGAGCGCATTCGACGAAAGCTGGCATTCAGCGATGTGGTCCTGAGGGGGTTGAGCCTCCGTCGCCCACAAACTCGACGGCATTCAGAATCGTTCTGTCGACTCAATAGCATTCTACGTCTTGTATTAGAAGCGGTTGCTTTTTTTGGGGCGAGGCGATTTTCGACGTATCTTTCGGGATGACCGCGGGGTGTAAAGTGCCGACCAAAGCGCTACACGCCCCAAGATCACGACCGAATTAGCAAACGCTGAACCATGAAGCTCCGCTTTCCCTGTCTTCCCCTGCGCTCCTTGGGGATTCTGCTTGTCACCGCCTTTTTTGCCCTTCAGGCCCACTCGCAGTCCATTACCCTGTACCCTGATTTCTACGCCACCCAATACGGTGTGGCCGTGACCAGTCTGACCCAGGGCCAGATCGTGAACATCAGCGAGGGCGGGCTGTGGGCCACCAACGGATTCAACCAGAGCTACACCATCGACCTGTCCGATTACGGGGAGGACACATACACCATCATCCTGCTGGATGCCGGTGCGGATGGCGGAATCAGCTTTGAGGTCAACACCACCAATCTGCCCTTCATCTGCGGCGGAACCTGCTCGGGTGAACTCGCTGCGGGGCCGGCTGCGGCCTTCAACTTCTCCCTGACGGAGTTGGACGGCATCCCGGGCTGCATGGACACCGAGGCCTGCAACTACGACCCGGACGCCGGATTCAACGACGGCTCCTGCTGCTACAACTCCTGTGTGACCATCCGGCTCTACGACGCCTTCTCCAACGGTTGGGTCGATGGCCAGGGCAACATTGGTTCGGCCACGGTTGGCAACCTGTCCGGCTTGGAAATGGGCAGCGTGGAATTCACCGAAGGAGCGTCGGTGGACCTCGATCTCTGTCTGGTGGACGATTGCTATGTCCTCCAGCTCAACTTTGACAACCTCGCCGTGGAGGCGTCCTGGGAGATCATCCGCGATGGTCAGGTCATCCTGGAAGGCGGTCCCGGTGTGCCCGGTGGCACGATCGAGGAGTTCTTCTTCGTGGGTGAGCCGGCCTGCCTCAACGTGGGCTGTACCACGGAGGGCGCCTGCAACTACGACCCCACGGCCAACTTCAACGACGGCAGTTGCGAATACATCAGCTGTCAGGGGTGTACTGACCCGACGGCCTGCAACTACGACCAGACCGCGACCATTTCCAGCGACGTCTGCGACTACAGCTGCTACGGCTGTACCGAGTCCGGCGCGGTGAACTACGATGCGACCGCCATCTATGACGACGGCACTTGCTGCTACGAGGAGTTCTTCTTCTTCCTCGAAGTCGGCGGCGGAAGCTGGGACGGCGAGATCAGCTGGAACATCCGCAACATGGAGACCAACACGGTCGTGGACTTCGGTGGTGCGGGAACGCACGCCGTCTGCCTGCCGGAGGGGTGCTACAACTTCGAGATGTTCGACAGCTTCCAGGACGGCTGGAACAATGGCATCTACACCTTCTCCACCTACGACGGGCAGGTGGTCTATACCGGCTCCCTCGACGAGGCGGAATTCGGAGACCAACTCATCAGCGGTGCCGACCGCATCACACTCGGTGACGTAAGCTGCCCGGTGGGGTGTACCGACCCGACGGCCTGCAACTTCAGCCCCAACGCCATTTTCGACAGCGGCTTCTGCAACTTCAGCTGCTACGGTTGTACCGACTTCAACGCCACGAACTTCACGCCCTCCGCCTCCATTGACGACGGGACCTGCATCTATTGTTCGGCAGGCGAGCTCATCCTGGAGGTCCGTATGACCGACACCTTCGGCGACGGCTGGAACGGCGCCGTGTACTACATCTCCGAGCTCGACGGCGACATTGCCGCGACGGGCACGCTCGACCAAGCCGATCAGGGCGATGGGTTGACCAGCGGAACCGACCTCGTGTGTCTTGCCCCCGGATGCTACCTCTTCGACATCACCCCGGGTGATGATTCCGATGACATCGGATGGTACCTCGAGGACGTGGCGGGCAACTTCTACGGCACCGGCACCGACGAGGTGAGCAGCTATGGCATGGACATCGGCGAGACCGGTTCGTGCACCTTCCTCGGTTGCACGGACCCCTTCTGTCTGAACTACAACCCGAGCGCCTCGGACGATGACGGCTCCTGTGAGTGCCCGCCGACCAACAACTACGCCTACAGTGCACAGGCCGTCCAGTGTGGCGCCCAGATTGCGGGCACGTTGACGTACGCCGTCGACGGGGAGGACCTCGTGGGCACCACGTGTTCCGGTCAGGACATCAATGCGGCCGGCGTGTGGTACGTGTTCAATGCGCAGGCGGACCAGCAGATGGTCGTGAGCACCTGTGGCACTGACGCCTTCAACCCCGCGGGCAACCCGCTCTTCGACTCGCAGGTCTTCGTGTTCGAGGCCGTGGACGGCGACCTCGACAACCTCGAGTGTCTCGGTGGAAACGACGACGGTTGCTCGGAAGGCTTCATGAGTGAGGTGGCGTTCAACGTCGAACAGGGCCAGGATTACTACATCCATGTGACCCGCTTCAGTCAGTACACCAGCGGTGATGAGTTCCTGCTCTCGGTCGAATGCGTGGACTGCAGCAGCGGAGCGCCCATCAACGACGACTGCGATGCCGCATTGGAACTCCAGAACGGCGTGCCGCACATCGGTTCGGTCTGCTGCACCAGCCCCGACAACGTGGACGTCAGCTTCCTCGCCGGATTCCAGACGAGCTATGGTGTCTGGTTCCAGTTCAACAGCGGAGACTACGAGACCTTCTTCTTCGACCTGCTGAACCTCAGCGCAGCCAACATCGGTCTGGCCATCTTCGACGTGGGCACCTGTGGTGACCTCGAGGCCCAGGTGGGTTGCCTGGTGTCGGAACAGTGCGCGGGCGAGATCAGCCAGTTTACGGTCCTCCAGCCCGAAACGGATTACCTCTTCTATGTCTTCACGACGGACCCGGAGGATTGCGGACAGTATCAATTCGTGACCACGGGTGTCTACCTCGGGTGCATGGACCCCGTCGCGCCGAACTACGATCCGACGGCCACCATGGACGACGGAACCTGCAACTACCTCGAGGTGGTGCCGGTCAACAACACCTGTGGCACGGCCACGGAAATCGAGTGCGGTGTTCCAGTGGCGGGCTCTACGGGTGGTGCCACGAACCTCGGTGCACCCAACCTGATCAACGGCTGTGATCCGGTGCCGGGCCCCGGTGTCTGGTTCACCTTCGAGGGAACCGGCGACCTCCACACGCTCAGCCTGTGTGGCTCCAACATCGACTCCAAGGTCAACGTCTACGTGAGCGATGCCGTGTGTGCCGGTGGCATTCCGGCCCTCTTCGAATGTGTCCTCACCGTGGAAGATGGCGTGTATGCCTCCGAGGAGAGCGACTTCATCAACTG
>JBMYZR010000101.1:0-3693 GCA_049610565.1 Flavobacteriales bacterium
TCGACGTGGAAGTATTGGCAGATCAACACCGGAGAAGGGGTCTACCCCGAGCCCTTTGCCTCCAACAAGGTGGTGGGCATCCTCTGGGGGACCAAGGTGGACCACGCGACCTTCTTCGGCGCCAACCTCGAGTTCATCCACGGCATCCAGATGCTGCCGTACACGCCCATCACCGAGGAGCTGCTGCGAGCGGAGTGGATCGAAGAGGAATACCCGGTCATCCAGCCCGCCACGACGAGCCCGAGCATCGGTGAGGGGTGGAAGGGCTTCATCTACATGGCCCATGCGGTCATCGATCCGGATGCGGCGTGGAGCGAATGCCAGACGCTTACCGGATACGACGACGGCAACACGAAGACCAACACGCTGTATTGGTTGGCGACGCGCCCCGGCTTGAGTGATGGCAACGGCGGCGGCGGAGGCGGGCCGGTGCCCGGTTGCACGAATGGTGATGCTGTCAACTTCAACCCGGGCGCCAACGTGGACGACGGCTCGTGCGTGTTCCCCGTGACGCTTTCGGTGGACATGAACGACCCGTCCTCTCCGGACGGACCGATTTATCTCGCCGGCACCTTCAACGGGTGGAATGCGACGACCGACCCCCTGTCCGACCCGGAGGGGGACGGCATCTGGACCATCACGATGTTCTGGCCCGCCAGCATCCAGGAATACAAGTTCACCACCTTCGATTGGGGGGCGTCCGAGCAATTTGCGGGAGGCGAGTCGTGTACGCTCACGACGGGTGAGTTCGTGAACCGGGTCATCACCGTGGACGGCGCCATCGTCACGCCGGCGGTGTGCTGGGAGAGCTGCGACCCGTGCGACGGTGTCGGGTGTCCGGTCGACCTCGATGAGGACGGCATCTGCGACGATGTGGATCCCTGTGTGGGGGTGTACGACGCGGTGGGCGTGTGCAACGGAACCTGCACGGCGGATGCCGATTCGGATGGCATCTGCGATGACGTGGACCCTTGCGTGGGGTCCTTGGATGCTTGTGGGGTGTGCAACGGTCCCGGCGCTGTGTATGAATGCGGTTGCTCCGAGATTCCCGCGGGCGACTGCGATTGCTTCGGCAATGGGCCGGACGCAGTGGGCGTGTGCGGAGGCGATTGCCAGAGCGACGCCAACGGCAATGGAATCTGCGATGCGCAGGACGTGCCCGGGTGCACCTACCCGGAAGCGGCGAACTATCAGCCCAATGCCACGATGGACAACGGCACCTGCGTGCTGGAAGCCACAACGTGTGCAGAGGACGTGGACGGAGACGGCATGGTCGGTGTATCCGACATCCTGCTGGTCCTGTCGACGTTCGGCCAGACGTGCGCGGATTGATCAGACGAAGCCAAGAAGCATGAAAAAGGCCCGGCGTCAGCCGGGCCTTTTCGTTGGGAGGTCTGGAGCGGATTCGAACCGCTGTAGCAGCTTTTGCAGAGCTGAGCCTAGCCACTCGGCCACCAGACCCTCATGTTTTCCCCACCGTGGCGGGGAGGCAAATATACGGCAGTCCTTCCGCAGGGTTTCGTTCGGGGTACTTTTCCTGCTGTGAAAGGAATGCGGGACCGTCGGGAAGAATGGCGGAGTTGGCCAGCCAATGTGCTGACCTTCATGAATCTGGGTGCTGGTGCGCTGGTGTGTTGGTGGGCGGCATCGGAGTTTGATTTGGGCTGGGCCCCGGCCGAATGGCTCGATTCCCTGGGGTGGATGGAGGCGTGGATGGACCTCACGGGAAGCAGCGAACGGCGCGTGGCCGGCATTTTGTGGCTCCTCGCCGTGTGGGGATTCGGACAAGTGTGTGATCTCTTGGATGGTGCGGTGGCCCGGGCCATGGGCGCGGACGGGGCGCAGGGCGCCATGCTGGACTCCATGGCGGATTTGGTGTCGGCAGGACTGGCCCCGGCCTTCATCGGCATGGCGCTGATGATGGAATGGAGGGTGGCCGGTGGATTGCCCAATGGACTGGAGTGGACGCCGATTTTGGCCTTGCTGGTCATGTTGGCCGGCGCTTGGCGTTTGGCCCGGTATGCGCGCGGGTCGGGGACGCCCGAGGATCGGCGCTTTGATTTCGCGGGCATCCCGGCGCCGATGGCGGCCCTCTATTGGGGCGTCGTGTTGTGGGTCTGGGCTGCGGAAGGTGCGGCGTCGCTTGACTGGACCGTCTGGCTTGGTGCCGTCGGCGTCACGCTCCTGCCGCTGGGGATGGTGTCGCGCTTGCCGCAGTTCGGATTCAAGACGTGGGGCCAGGACCGGGGGCTTGACCGGACCCGGATTGGGTGGTTGATGGGAACGGCATCATTGGTGGTCTTCTTCGGTGCGGTCGGCGGAGCTCTTGCCCTAATTTCGTACCCGCTGACGGCGGCCCTGTTCATCCGCCTCCGTCCTTCGACATAGCCCATGGTTTTCCACGCCGCCATCGACATTCTCCCGCTGCCCGCCCTCCTCGATCCGCAGGGCAAGGCCGTCTCCAACAACCTGCCGAACATCGGCCTCGGACAGCTGACCAACGTGCGCATCGGCAAACACATCACCCTCGACATCGAGGCGGAGAACCGGGAGGAGGCCGAGCGCCTCGTCGGCGAAGCCTGCGAGAAGCTGCTCGCCAACCCCATCATGGAGCGCTTCGAGTTCCGGGTCTTCTCTGCGGAGGAGGCCGCCCTCTGACCCCCGCCCGGTTTGCCGGTCTCGTTTTGGGCTACTTTCAGGGCCCAATTCGATTCCATGACCCGAGTCCTGTCCCGCGCCACGGCGCTGACCGCGTTTTGCGCCCTGTTTCTGGCCGTCTTCTTCACGGCCTGCCAAACTTCCAACGACATGTCCAACAGCGACGACGCCCAAGCCCCCGTGGCCAAAAAGGTGCCTTTCGAGATGACCCTGCACGGCGACACGCGGGTCGACAACTATTTCTGGATGCGCTTGAGCGACGCCCAGAAGGAGGCGGAGACTCCGGATGAGCAGACGCAGGAGGTGCTCGATTTCCTCGAGGCCGAGAACGCCTACATCGACGGCAAGCTCGCCCACACCGAAACCCTGCAGCAGACCCTGTTCGACGAGATTGTCGGCCGGATCAAGAAGGACGACCAGAGCGTCCCGGTCCGCAACCGCGGATACTGGTACTACACCCGCTACGAGGAGGGCAAGGAGTACGCCATCAGCTGCCGCAAGAAGGCGGGGGAGGAAACCCGCTACGAGGAGTGCACCGGCGAAGAGGAGGTCATGCTCGACCAGAATCCGCTCGCGGAAGGGCACGATTACTTCGCCGTCGGTGGCATGGGCGTGAGCGACGACAACCGCTTGCTGGCCTTCGGCGTCGACACCGTCAGCCGCCGGCAGTACACCGTGCATTTCAAGGACCTGACCACCGGCGAGATGCTCGCCGATGAGATTCCCCTGACCACGGGAGGGGCGACCTGGGCCGCCGACAACAAAACGGTGTTCTACACCCGCAAGGACCCGCAGACCCTGCGGAGCTACCAAGTGTACCGGCACGTGCTGGGCACGCCTGTCGAGGAGGACCAGCTCGTGTTCGAGGAGACCGACGAGACGTTCAGCTGTGGGGTCTACCGGTCCAAGAGCGACGAGTACCTCGTGATTTACACGTCCCAGACGCTGTCGCAGGAGTACCGCGTGCTCAAGGCGGACAACCCGATGGGCGAGTGGAAGGTGGTCCAGCCGCGTGAGCGGGATCTCGAGTATGGC
>JBMYZR010000102.1:0-3477 GCA_049610565.1 Flavobacteriales bacterium
CATCTACGACGGCTCCGCCTTCACCGCCGACATGGCCGTCCAGAACTTCGTAGGCGACGCCTTCCGCGGCGCCACCTGGGTGTCGTTGCACAACGGAGGCGGCGTCGGCTGGGGCGAAGTCATGAACGGCGGCTTCGGCATGCTCCTCGACGGCTCGGCCGAAGCGGAGCAGAAGCTCACGTCCATGCTGCATTGGGACGTCAACAACGGCATCGCCCGCCGCAGCTGGGCCCGCAACGAAGAGGCCCAGTTCGCCATCCGACGCGCCATGGACGCCGAGCCGCGCCTGCGCGTCACGCTGGCCCAGAACGCAGACCCGGACCTCATCCGCCGCGCCCTGTCCTGATGGAGCATTACCAATGCATCTGGACGCCGGAGTCCTCTGGCGCCGATGCCTTGCCCACCGGACCCTGGGTCGGCCACCACTTTGAGGAATGTGAATTCCGCGGGCTCGATCTGACTGGGTTCGACTGCCGGGACACACGCTTCGAGAACTGCACCTTCCAGGGTTGCACCCTGCAGGACGTCAGGCTGACCGGCGCCCGCATGCACGGCGTTCAATTCCAGGGGTGCACCCTCCCCGGACTCCGTTGGTCCACCCTCGACACCACCATGATCCAGTTGACCCTCGTCGACTGCCGGGCGCCCAGGGGCGATTGGGGGGAAATGGACCTCCAAGGCGTCCAATTCAAGGCCACCGATCTGAGCGGCAGCAATTTCTACGGCAGCGACGCCCGCAAGACCACGTGGGAAGGCAGTCGTCTGCGCGATGTCGTCTTCGACCGGACCGATCTGCGCGAAGCCGACTTCCGCGGTGCAACCGGATGGATCATCGACCCCACCGAGAACCGCCTTCGCGGTGCCCGGTTCGACGCCTCGGACCTGACTGGACTCGTGCAGTCGCTCGGCATTCGCCTGGATTGACGGAATCTTTCGAACCCGGAACGCCGGAAACGTTTTAACACAGGTTTCGTTTCCACACCTGACATGAGGGAGTACTTTTGCGGCCTGAAATCCACCAGGATGTCTCCAGCCGCACAAGGATCCGCACAAGACACACGCCTCATCGAGCTGCTCGAGGGCTGTGAACAGGTCTTCCGGCGCATCGGGGTCCGCGCCGTGAGCATGGACGACCTCGCCCGTGAACTCGGCGTGTCCAAGAAGACCCTCTACAAGTATTGCAAGGACAAGGCCGACCTCGTGCTCCAGGTCTTCGACCGCATGTGCAATCGCCAGGACGCCCGCATCTGCGCCTTGAGCGAAGGGGGCGAAAACGCCATTGACGGCGTGATCAGCACCATGGAGTACGTGCAGACCGAGCTCCGCAACATGCACCCGAGCATGCTGTTCGACCTCCAGAAGTATTACCCCTCCGCCATGCAACGGCTCGAAGAGCACAAGCAGGACAACATGGAGGGCTACCTGCTCCGCAACATCGAGCGGGGACAACACGAAGGCTTCTACCGCAAGGATTTCGACGCCAAACTCATTGCCCGGCTTCACATGGCCATGGTCCAGACGATGACCAACGTGGCCACGATTGAGGAGTTCGGCCGTCCCCTCTCCGAACTCCAACAGGAACTCCACGCCTACCACCTCCGCGGCATCGCCACGGAGCAGGGCATGGCCTATTACCACAACCGCAACCGGGCCAAGGAGGCCCACGCCGTCTCATGATCCGTCCCCTTTCCCTCGCCATCGGCCTCTTGATGGGCTCCGCGATTCAGGCCCAATCCGGCATCCGCCTGACCCTGGAAGAAGCGCAGGCCGTGGCCGCCGAACGCGCCTACGCCGTCCGCTATGCCGGCTTCGACAAGGACCAGGCTGCCAGCACCACCCGCGAAACCATCGCCTCCGGCTTCCCCCAGGTCAGCGGTTCCGTCGAGTACAACCGGTACATCGACATCCCGACGCAGGTCTCCAGCGGGGACATGTTCGGTTTCCCGGACTACCTGACCACCTTCCTCGGCGGCGTGGCCCAGGCCACCGGCGTGCCACTCGATGCGCCCCCCACCGATCCGGACGCCATCCAGGAGTTCCAATTCGGGGCGGAACAGACCATGACCGCCGGCATCACCGCCACCCAACTCGTGTTCAGCCCGAGCTACTTCGTCGGCATCCAGGCCGCCAAAGCCTACGCCAGCGCCATGGAAGCCGCCGAGTCGAGCTCCATCGCCGATGCCCGGCGCGCCGCGGGTGAAGCCTACGCTGCCGCCTTGGCCGCCGACCAGAACGTGGCCATCCTCCGCGAGGCCGAAGCCCTCGCCACGGACGCCTTCGAACAAACCCGCGCCCTGGTCGAGGCCGGCCTCGCCGAAGCCACCGATGCCGACCAGCTCGAACTCGCCGTCTCCGATGTGGCCCAACAGCGCGCCACCGCCGAGAGCATGGCGCAGGTCGCCCTCGACGCGTTGAAGTTCACCATCGGCATGCCCGTGGAAACCACCGTCATCCTCGCGGACTCCTTCGACACCCTCGAAGGCACCTTCGACGGTGCCTCCGTGCTCGGCACACCCTTCGATGCGGTTCGCCTTCCCGAAATCCGGACCCAAGCCAAGAACCTCGAACTGTCCGAACTCGGCATCCGCAATGAAAAGGCCGCCGGGTTGCCCAGCATCGGCGCCTTCTACACCAACCAACGCAACGCCCAGCGCGACGCCTTCAATTTCTTCGGCGAAGGCAGCTGGTACCCCATCCAACTCGTGGGCGTCCAGATGACCATCCCCATCTGGTCCAGTTTCGCCGGCAAGGAGCGCGTGCTCCAGGCCGAGTTGACCCGAGACCGCGCCGCCACCGCCCTCGAGCAGCTCACCGAAGCTGCCGAACTCGAATACCGGGCCGCCATGTCCGAGTACACCTCCGCCCTTGAACAGCGGCAGCAAGCCCAACGCGGGCTCGACCTCGCCACCCGCATTCTCGACCGTACCCGCACCAAGTTCACCGAGGGCCTCGCCAGCAGCTTTGACCTGACCCAGGCCCAGAACCAACGCGTCAGCGCCCAAGGCAGCCTCACCCAGGCCACGCTCCGCTGGCTCAACGCCCACCTCCGTCTCCAACGCTCCCTCAACGCCTGATCCCATGATCCGCACCCTCCTCCTCCTGGCGGTTCCCGCCCTGTTCCTCGCCGCCTGTGGCGCGCCCGACGCCCCTGCCGGTGATGCCCCCAACACCGATGTGGACCAGGCCGACGGCAACGCCCGCAAGGTCACCACGCTGACCCTCGAGACGGCCCCGTTTGACCACTACTTCACCGTCCAGGGCAATGTGGAAACCGACCGCATGGCCCGCCTTTTCCCGATGACCCAAGGGACCGTAGAGCGCATCCGCGTCACCGAAGGGGAGACCGTCCGGAAGGGCCAGGTCCTCCTCGACCTCGACAACGACGTCATCGCCAGCAACCGCGACGAACTCGACACCCGCCTCGGCCTCGCCCAGGACCTCCTCGCCCGCCAGGAGCGCCTTTGGGAGCAGGGCATC
>JBMYZR010000103.1:0-3470 GCA_049610565.1 Flavobacteriales bacterium
CTTGAGGCGCAACCCTTCGATGGGCTCGATTTCCATGTAGACGTTGCCGATGATCTGGTCGGACTTGTTGTCGCCACCGGCGAGGTACAGGCGGCTCAGCGGGTTGATGAACTCCTTCTGGACCCACGGGGATTGGGCAAACCCGAAGTCGGCCTCGTCATCGTAGAGCGGGGTGATGGGGTCGTAGGCGAACGCGTCGGACTGAACGCCGCCGAAGGCGCTGTTGGTGCCGATGTTGTTGTTCTGCGTCCGGTTCAGGTAGAGGTTCTGGCCAATGGTCAGGAAGTCCTTCACCTTCTTGGAGGAGTTGTAGCGCATGGCGTAGCGCTTGTAGTTGGACTTCTCGCCGCCGATGACGCCGTTCTGGTCCCAGTAGTCAAACGACACGTAGCTGTTGTCACCGGAGGCGGTGATGCGGTGGTTGATGACCTGGGCGGGGTTGAAGATTTCCTCCATCCAGTTGGTGCTCGCCGCCAGCGGGTCGCCGAAGTTGGGGAAGCCCAGTACGTCGAGGGCGGAGGTCTGGTTGCTGTTGGCGAATTTCTCGCGCATCAACACCACGTAGTCCTCCGCGCCGAGCATGGTCGGAAGCTTCCACGGCTGGGAGTTCAGGTAGCTGGCGGAATAGGAAATGCTCGCATCGCCCTTGCTGCCATTCTTGGTGGTGATGATGACCACGCCATTGGCGGCCCGGGCCCCGTAGATGGCGCTGGAGGCCGCGTCCTTCAGGACGTCCACGGATTCGATGTCGCTCGGGTTGATGTTGTCGATGTTGCCGAGCTGCACGCCGTCCACTATGTACAGCGGGGAGTTGTCTCCGTTGGTGCTGATGCCGCGGATGAGGATGCTCTTTCCGGAACCCGGCTGACCGCTGGATTCGTTGACGATCAGGCCGCTGGTCAGGCCCTCCAGGGTGGAGGTCACGTCCGGTACCGCGATGCCTTCGATGTCCTTGGCCGTGACCTTCGAGATGGAACCGGTGGAGACCTTCTTCTTCTGCCGTCCGTATCCGACGACCACGACTTCACCGACGAGCTCCGCGTCCAACCCCAGCGAAATGGTGATGGGTGCTGCCGTCTCCACGGTGCGGATTTCCGACTCGTAGCCAATGAAGCTGACCTTGATGGCGGTCGGCAAGGACTGGACCCTGAGTGTGAAGGATCCGTCTGCACCGGCACTGGTGGCGTTGGTGGTGCCGTTCTCCATGATGGTGGCGCCGATCAGCGCATCTCCGGATTCTCCGTCGAGGACGGTGCCGGTCAGGGCAATGGATTGGGCCAGGAGGGGGGGAGTGCACCAGGCGAGCAGCCCGAATGCCAGCAGCGCCATACAGCGGGCGCGGCGAATGATGTTGTGGTTCATCGTTTTGATTTACAGCGCTTTGGTCGTGCGTCTTCGCAATACAGCGAGGCGAAAACGGCAAGCGGCCTCAGACTTGGTGTACAATCTACACTACCCCGTCGAGGTGAGGGCCACTGATTGGACCGAAAGTGAAAAAATCAGGTCCAAACCGTGGATTTAGGCTCATGAGGTGCATTTGCCTTCTCGCCCCATTTTTGCCCGACATGAACGACGCTGAAGGCGCTTTTGATGTCTTGGCCGAATCGCTTCTCGGGGGTGATGTGATCCAAGGCAAACTGTTTGGTCACCGTTGTCTGAAGGTGGTGGGCAAGGCGTTTCTGGTCGACTTCGACGGCGGCCTCGTCTTCAAGCTGGGCCGGGAGGCCATGGCCGCTTGGTTGGCTGACCACGAGGACCTGAACGGGTTTGACCCTTCAGGCAAAGGCCGACCGATGAAGGATTGGCTGCAGGCGCCGATGGCCCATTCGGACCACTTCCAGGTTTGGGCGGAGGCGTCGATGGCGTTTGCCCGAGACACCGCCTGATCAGAACAACCAGCGGTGCCCGACCGTGAGCAAGCCCATGGAATGGAGCGAGGGGCCGTACCAGCGATTTGCGTACTCTTCTTCGGTCAATGTTCCCTTGATGCTGGGAAACCACTCATGCAATCCGAGCATCGAGATCTCCAAGGAGAACACCCATTCGGAGCACTTGATGTCAGCGGCTGTTTTGCCTTTGCGCGCCAACCTTTGTTGCTTTCGTTCACTCAGGTCGCGGTTGCACCGCGAAGTCGGAACCCCGGTTTGCAGATACCCGTGGAGCGGAAACACCCGGATGCCGGTGGACAGGCTCCACCCCGAGTCCCACTTTTTGCCCCCACCGAGTTTGGCGGTCAGGATGGACGGCAAGGCCAAGCCTCCTTGTGCTTCCACAAAACCGTGGCTTGACATGAAGTGACGTCCTCCGGCCAAAACAGAAGTTCCTGGGAAGGCGGCCCCGGAGTTGGGGTTGATGATGGCGAGCCCCCAATTTGACTCGATGTAGCGTTCTGAACGCCCGGCTTCCTGACCGTGGAGCGAGGTCGATACGATCAGGGCGACAAGAACAGCGGTGAAGGAGGGGCGCATCATGGTGGAATGTCCGGAATGAGGTCAATCTACCGCTTCGAGGAAACGGGAGAACCCGGGCGTTGTGGGCGTCAGCGGTCCGTTTGTGGACGGATGGAGGCGACGGCCGTGGTGTGGGCCTCGATGTCGGCGCGGTCCATGCGCATTTTCCGGAACTGGCCGGCGTGGTAGAGCGGCGCCTGGTTGTCGTAGAACGGGCTGAAGACGTTGCCGGATTGGCCCGTGGGCAGGATGCTTTCGGCGCCGTCCACATCGGCGAAGTCGATGCCGATTCGCTTGGATGGCCCGGAGAAGATGGAGTAGTCCACTTCCCGCTTCAGCTTGAACTCGTATTTGCACAGGGCGTCCTTGGCGGCCGGCAGGCCATAAGGCCCCACGTTGAGCCAATCCCCGAGGACGGGCACATCGGTCATGGCATGCGGGTGGGTGGCGGTGTGGAGCCGGTCGTAGCGCCACGCGTCCACGTCCGGTCCGAGGGCGTCTTTGAGGTCTTCGTGGGCCTTGAGCAAGGCGATGCCCAGCACCAGCGCTGGTCCCTCCTTGAGGTCCGTCCGCACATCGTCCCACCAGGGCGAGTCCGCATTGGCGAGGAGGCGGGGGAAGGTGTTTTCGCTGACGATGGTCCGGTGCCAGATCTCGAACTTTTCCGGGGCGGTGTCCGGGCCGGCGGCTTGTTCGAACTCGTCGTAGTAGGCCCCTTCAATCGCCCGGTACATCCAGCGGTAGTAGAGGGTAGGGGCGATGTCGCTGCCGAGGTGGGCGCCATCCCAATCGCGCAGGTGTGCCACGGCGGCTTCGAGGTCCTCGTCGAGGGTGCCGGAGGCGATGTGGTCGAGCATCATCGCGCAGTTCTTCCGGTAGACGGGCGAATGGTGGTCGAGCTGCAAGGCCTGGGCCTCGGCAAGCGTCCAGTCGTCCTTGGCCTCGATGGCCTCGATGATGCCCGCCCCGCGCGTGTTGCCGGAGTAGTAATGCCCGGGGTGGTACACGCCCTTGACGCTG
>JBMYZR010000104.1:0-3432 GCA_049610565.1 Flavobacteriales bacterium
GGGTGCGGACTCCGCCGAGGCGTTGGAGGAGCCCTTCTTCCTCGCCCACACCGAGGGTGCGTTCGTGGCGGAAGACCATCTCGCGCCGCATGGGGTGGATGCTGAATTGCACGATCGGTACCTCGACTACCAAGGGCTGGTCTGCAGCGGCGGAACGACGTATTTGGCCAAGAACAACAATGCGCTGCTGCGCTACCCTTCCCTGCGCGAGCACAACCGGGAATTCACGGCGGTTTTGATGTTCCGAGAGCCTTTGGCTCACGCCGCGTCATTGCTGGCCATGCATCGCCGGTACACGGCCATGCAGGATGGCGACCCGTTCGTCCGGACCTACATGGACTGGCTCGCTCACCACGAGTTTGGCGGCGGCCACAAACCGTTTCGCTTCGGCAGAGAAACCGCAGCGGGCGTCCCGGACACCCTCGACTACTGGCTGGACCGGTGGACGGAGTATTACCGCCATGCCATGACGGTGGACGGTCACAGGCTGGTCTTCTTGTCGCACGCCACATGGAGTGCATCGCCCACGGCGGCATTGAAGGCGATTCTGGAGGTGGCAGAAGTTGAAGCGACAGCGCCGCCTCTGGAGCCGCACACCCGGCAGCGTCAGGTCGAGGAAACCGCGGACCCGAAGCGCCTCGAGGCGGCGCGTGCCGTGTACAATCAGCTCGTGGAGCGGGCGTTACATTTGGATTGACCCATGTTGGACAAGAATGGCATCGCGCGGCGCATCGCGCAGGAACTCCGGGACGGTTGGTACGTCAACCTCGGCATCGGCATCCCGACGCTCGTGGCCAACCACATTGCACAAGGCATTTCCGTGGAATTCCAAAGCGAAAACGGCATCCTCGGCATGGGGCCTTTCCCGACGGAGGCGGAGGTCGATGCGGACCTGATCAATGCCGGCAAGCAGACCATCACGGCCCTGCCCGGCGCGGTCTATTTCGACAGCGCGACCTCCTTTGCCATGATTCGCGGTCAGCACGTCCAGCTTACGGTGCTCGGCGCCATGGAGGTGAGCCAGGGCGGTGACATCGCCAATTGGAAAATCCCGGGCCGCATGGTCAAAGGGATGGGCGGTGCCATGGACCTCGTGGCCTCGGCTGAAAACATCGTGGTGGCCATGATGCACACCAACAAACGCGGTGAGTCCAAGCTCCTGCCGGCGTGTAGCCTGCCGTTGACCGGCGTGGCATGCGTGAAGCGGGTGGTGACCAACCTGGCCGTCCTCGACATTCGCGACGGGGCCTTCCACCTCGTGGAGCGGGCCCCGGGTGTGACCGTGGAGGAGATCCAGGCGGCGACGGCGGGCACGCTCATCGTGCCAGCGGAGGTGCCGGAGATGCAGCTCTGATCAGTCGCAGACCATCCCGAACGACCCAAGCAAGATCAGGATGTCATTGACGTTGACAATGCCATCGTCATTGAGGTCCTCAGGTCCGGTGGTGACATCGCCAAACGCGGCCAACATCAGCAGCACTTCCGAAGTTCCGATGAGGCCATCGTTGTCCAGGTCGGCTCCTTCTGGACAAGGGGAAAGGGATTCACAGGGGCTGTCTGCACCAGGAGTGGAGAAGGTCAGGCCGTAGGCCTGTTCGAACTGGGTGGGCGCTCCGTCAAAGTGGGTGCGGATTTCCAGGTTCAGTTGCCCGCAGATGCCTGATTGACCCAGCGTGGTAAACTGACCGAGCAATTTTAGGTTGGATGTTGTCGGCAATTCTGGGGTGTTGATGTAGTCATAGACGAACCAACCGTCCCCCATGTCGGCATCGAATTGGATGGAACCATCATTCATGTCGTCCATGAAATCGGCGGTGCTGCCAAGGGGCTGATGGTATTGAAAATCATCCCCGGGCGCATCGTTCAAAGTCCACCAAGACGCTCGGTCATAGGTAGGGAAAATGGGAAAAAAGATGGGTGAGATGTTCGATGCGAAATAGTTGTTGGTGGAAGTCTGAAGTGACGAGACGAACAATCCGTCGGGGGCGTCGAGCGTCAAAGGGAATTCCGCGTTGCCCCACACGCCGGCAACGGTGACCCCTGGGTTGGTGACCACGGCGTAGAGCCGGTAGGTGATGGCGCCGGCGGGAATGGTGTCGTTGGGGTCGATTAGATCCTGCTGAAGGGTGTCCACAGGTTCGATGAGAAGGCCGGATATGATTCCAGTCGTGGCTTGGACCTCGGCTTGTGGACAGTCTGTGCCGAGATGGCGAGAGAGCATCAGTGCATCTTCGAAATCCCGAAATCCGTTGTCGTTGAAATCGTAATCCGTGTTGCCGGCTACTCCATACTCACTCATGAAAAACAGCAGTTCATTGGCGCAGGTACAGCCATCGCCATTCAGGTCATAGGGACAGTCGTCTTGGCCAGCCATGTCGCTGACCGAGGCCATGACCAGCACGATGGACATGATGAATTTGACAGTGTGCGTTGCGCGTGGATTGGCGAAAATGGACATGGCGTTCATGATGTACATGAGATAGACGGCCCTTGCTTGCAAAGGTTGCCTCAACTCAGCAGGTCCGTGCGATGAAGTTGGCGATCGGAACCAACCCCGAATGGGACGGTGCTTACCCCTGAAGGACGACCGCGATGCGGTCGCAGTCTCCGCCGATCGGCGGTGCGAACTTGGTGATCTCCACCTCGATGCGATCGATGGCCTCGGTGAGGGGAAGCTCGGCGCGCAGGGCCTTGAGGATCCGGCCGGCCACGTGCTCAACCAGCTTGGAGCGGATGGCCATTTCCCGCGCGCAAATGCGGTGGACGTCCACGTAGTCCACGGTCTGGGCGAGGTCGTCTGATTCAGCGCTCGGGGTCAGGTCCACCCAGATGCGCACGTCCACCAGGTACTCCTGGCCGATCATGGCCTCCTCCGGCAGGCAGCCGTGATTGGCGTAGAAACGTTGTCCGAGGACGTCGATGCGGTGACCGGTCATGCTTCGGCGCTTTGCTGGGCGATGAGGTTCATGCCTTGGGCGAGGCGGTCGAGGGTGGCCTCCTTGCCGAGGAAGGCGGCAAAGGCAAACATGGACGGGCCGCCGCCCTCGCCGGTCAGGGCGATGCGGAACGGAAGGAGGACTTGGCCGAAGCCGAGTTCCTTGCGCTCGAGGAAGGCTGTGAAGGCGGCTTCGATGGGGTCGGCTTCGAAAGGGGCCACGGCGCGGAGTTCGTCGGCGAGCTCTTCGAGGATGCCGTTGGTGTCGTCCTTCCAACGCTTCTTCAGCATCTTCTCCGGGAAGGCGGTAGGGGCGGTGTGCAGCCAATGGGCGGCCTTGAGGTCGTCGAGGAAAACGATGCGTTCCAGCATCATCTCCAGTACGGCCGTGGTCTGGTCGGCGGTGAAGTTGACGCCCTCGGCGGCAAAGAGGGCCTGCGCGGCGGGCACGAGGTCGGCCACCGGGGTGGAGCGAAGGTGCTGCTCGTTGAACCACT
>JBMYZR010000105.1:0-3413 GCA_049610565.1 Flavobacteriales bacterium
CGGCAACCTCGACTTCGGCACGGTCAAGGGCCTCACGGTCGCCTATGACCTGCGCCGCACGGGCAACGTCCGGATGAACGCCAACTACACGTTGCAGTTCGCCGACGGAACGGGTTCCACGACCCAGACCGCCCTCGCCCTCATCAACGCCGGCCTCCCCAACCTGCGGAGCATCAACCCGCTGAACTACGACCAGCGCCACCGCATCGTCTTCAACGTCGACTACCGCTACGGGTCCGGTGAGGCCTACAACGGCCCGATGCTCGGCAAGTCCCAGATCTTCGCCAACACCGGCTTCAACCTGATCGCCAACCTCGGTTCCGGCACGCCGTACACCTCACAGGTGTTCCCGACGCCGATCACCGGCGAGATCAGCCCCTCCACCGAGGGCAGCCTCAACGGAAGCCGCCTCCCCTGGCAGTTCACCCTCAACACCAACATCGACAAGAGCTTCGAGCTCACGTTTGGTGAGGGCGAGGACCAGAAAAAGGCCTTCCTCAACGTGTACTTCTGGATCACCAACCTCCTCAATACGCAAAACATCACTGGCGTCTACCGCTTCACCGGCACGCCGGACGACGACGGCTACCTCGCCGCCGCGCAGTACCAGCCGCAGATCGAGACCAAGAACGATCCGGACGCGTACCGCAACTACTACAGCATGTACGTGGACAATCCCTTCAATCTGGGGGTTCCCCGCACCATCCGCTTGGGCGTCAAGCTTGACTTCTAAAGCGCAACCCGGAACGAGAACCTCGAGTTGATTCATCAGATGACCCGAAACCGCATCCTCTCCATCGCCCTCGGCGCCGCAGCCCTCCTCACGAGCGCAGACGCCATGGCCTACAAGTACGTCGGACCCAACGGCCCCGGTGCCGCAGGACCGAACGCCACCGGTGGTGGCAACGGCACCATCGCCGCCCAGCCGCGTTCCGTGGCCGCAGCCTGTGCCCCCGCCGCCGCCCTCAAGAACCTCGAGTGGAACAACGTCCGCGCGCTGGTCGAAACCGGAGGCTCCCTCTGGCAGAACCGCGCCCAGGGCAACGCCGCCTACGAGATTCCGAAGGACGGCAACACGCACTCCATCTACGCCGGCTCCCTGTGGATGGGCGGCATCTCCCCGGACCAGCAGCTGAAGCTCGCGGCCATCAAGTTCCGCGCCTCCGGCAACGACTACTGGCCCGGACCGCTGACCAACGACGGCTCCGCTGAGGTCGACGAGACCACCTGCAACGAGTACGACCGGTTCTTCACCACCACCCGCGCCGACAGCGAGCGCCACCGCCAATACTTCGAAGCCGTGGCCGCCGGTACGGTGGACGAGGAATTCCCCGACGGATACGCCATCCCGACCTCCTTCTTCGACTACCCGGCGATGGGCAACACCGCCCTCGGCCAGGACTTCTACCTCGCTCCGTTCTACGACTTCGACGGCGACGGCTTCTACGACCCGTCCCTCGGTGACTACCCCTGGTACGACTTCCTCCAGGAAATCGACTGCAAGAACCGCCGCCGCGAGGACCCCGTGCCGCTGTACGGTGACCAGAACTTCTACTGGATCTTCAACGACAAGGGCAACGTGCACTCCGAGTCGCAGGGCGAGCCCATCGGCATGGAGATTCGTGCCCAGGCGTTTGCGTTCTCGACCAACGACGAGATCAACAACATGACGTTCTACAACTACGTGCTCATCAACCAGGGCACGCAGACGTTGACGAACACCTACTTCGGATCCTGGATCGACGCCGACCTCGGCTGCTACAACGACGACTACGTCGGATGCGACGTCCAGCGCGGACTCGGATACTGCTACAATGGAGACGCCAACGACGAGGATTGCGGTGCCAACGGATACGGCGAGAACCCGCCGGCCGTGGGTGTGGACTTCTTCGAGGGCCCCTATCAGGACGCGGACAGCATCGACAACCCGCTCACCCTCGACTTCGCCGACGCGCAGGACAGCCTCGGCATCCCCTACCGCGGCATCGGCATCGGATACGGTGATGGCGTGGCGGACAACGAGCGCTTCGGCATGCGCCGCTTCGTGTACTACAACAACTCCGGTGACCCGATCAACGGAGAGCCCACGACGCCGGTTCACTACTACAACTACATGAACGGCATCTGGAAGAACGGCCAGAAGATGACCTACGGCCTCGACGGCATCAACGGAACCGAGACGCCGTGTGACTACATGTTCCCAGGCGAGACCGACCCCAACCAGTGGGGAACCGGTGGCATTCCCGTCGAGCCGTGGACCGAGCAGACCGCCGGCAACCCGTCGGCTGACCGCCGCTTCATCCAGGCCGCCGGACCGTTCACGCTCGAGCCGGGCGACTACAACAACATCACCGTGGGTGTGGTGTGGGCGCGGGCCACGGCCGGTGACCCCTTCGCCTCCGTGGAGCTGATGCGCATCGCCGACGACAAAGCGCAGGCCCTGTTCGACAACTGCTTCGAGATCGTCTCTGGTCCGGACGCACCGGATGTGACCATCCAGGAGCTCGACAAGGAGCTCATCCTGTACCTCACCAACGACAACCCGATCTCCAACAACTACCAGGAGGGCTACACCAAGTTCGATCCGGGCATTCCGGAGTACAACTCCGAGAACCAGCTCCTCGACAGCGCCTCCCGCAGCTACGTCTTCCAGGGTTACCAGATCTACCAGCTCCGCGACGACGAAGTGGGTCCGGACCAGCTCGGTGACGTCGAAGCCGCGCGCCTGATTGCCCAGGTCGATGTCCAGGACGACGTGGACATGATCATCAACTTCGAGCAGGATCCCGAAATGGGACTCCCGGTGCCCGAACTGATGGTCAATGGAGAGAACCAAGGCATCCGCCACAGCTTCCAGGTGTCCACCGATGCGTTCGCACAGGGCGACAACCGGTTGATCAACTACAAGACGTACTACTTCATGGCCATCGCGTATGGCTACAACCAGTACGAGCCGTACGATCCGGTTCTCCTGACCGGACAGAGCAAGCAGTACCTCGCCTCCCGGAAGGCGGCTGTCGGATCCATCCGCACCTACAGCGGATCCCCGCACCCGCCCGTGACCGAAGCCGGTGGCACCATCCCCGGCGCCAGCTACGGCGACGGCGTGGCCATCACCCGCATCTCCGGAAAGGGCAACGGCCGCAACATCATCGACATCACCCGCGAGAGTGAGGCCAAGATCCTCGCCGACAACTTCATCGCCGAGCTCGACTACGAGCGCGGAGCCGGGCCCGTCGCCATCCGCGTCGTCGACCCCCTCTCCGTCCCCAACGCCGAGTTCGAGCTCGCCCTCGCCCTCGGAAACGAGGACCTCGACCCCGAGAAGGACGCCGACGAGTGCTTCTGGACGTTGACCAACCTCACCTGGCTGAGCGACGACGACCCGGACAACGACGCCAGAGCCGTCCGCA
>JBMYZR010000106.1:0-3413 GCA_049610565.1 Flavobacteriales bacterium
TTTCGCGCAGAACCTGACGCTGTCCATCTATGACGCCACCGGCCGCCCGGTCTTCGGCAAGACCTACTACGACACGTCGTCCATCGCCGAGCGCCTGTCGCTCGACGGACTGGCCGCCGGCGTGTACGAGGTTTTCGTGACCCGCGAGGACGGAACGGTCAACACCGGCCGCTTCCTCAAGCCCTTGCGCTGATCACGGCGGGCCCCGGGCGTCTTTCCCGGTCGCCGACGAAAAGGGAGAGTCCATCACGGCTCTCCTTTTTTGTTGCCCTGTGTTGTTCGGCATCGCGGTGGGGCGGACAGCAGAAAGCGGTCAACAGATGGCATTCAGCAGGATTCGAGCAAGAAAAAAGGGGAACCGGCTGAGCCGATTCCCCTTTCCGGGTTCAAGTGAGAAGGATCACTGTGCGACGAGGCGCATGTGCCAGTAGGCTTCTCCGGGGTTGGCGCCGTAGTCCACGGCGACCGTCAGGGTTTCCACGCCATCCACGTTGGTGTATTGGTACACCTCGTAGGTGATGGTGCTGGCGGGAACGCCGCTTCCGTCACCGGGATGCTCACCGCCGTTGTAGGCCTTGTTGAAGCCGATGAAGGCGCCCACGCCGTTCACCGTGACCTCCGTGTCGGTGGCGGTGAAGGTGTGGGATCCGGCGGCGTATGCGTCCAGCGGCGGAGTCAGTTCGGTCTCGTCGATGCACTCTCCGGCAAACCCGAGGTAGTCCTCGGCCCAGATCACACCGTCGGTGATGTACTCCATGGTGCCGTCATCGTAGAAGACCCACTGGTCGTCCAGTTGGCAGGCGCGCTCGATGACACCGGCGGCGTCAATGCCGCCCCACCAGTCGTTGCAGCCGAGGCACGGTCCCACGTAGTAGCAGGCTTCGCCGTCGAGCATCCACGTCTTGCCCGTCGCGCTGGAGAGCGTGGCGGAGGAGAACGCCGCGGAGCTGATGGTCACCGTCTGGGTGGCCATGTCGCTTTCACCGGCGTCGTCGTAGGCGGTCAAGGTCACCTCGTAGTTGCCGTCCATGGCGTAGGTGTGCACCGGGTCCTCCTGGGAGCTCACGCCACCGTCGCCGAATTCCCAGACGTAGGACGTGGCGTTGGAGGTGCTGTTGGTGAAGGTCACCGTGTTGCCGTCAACAGCGTAGGAGAAGTTGGCCACCGGAGAGGAGGCGGGGATCGGCGGAAGGTCGGCCTCGTCGTGGTAGTGCACGAGGTAGAAGTTCCACGCGCTGCCGTCGCCGCGGACGAGGGCAATGCTCAAGCGGTCCTCGGTGTCTCCCTCGACCATGTCGATGATGGTGTACACCTTGGTGGCGGCGGGAACATAGCTGTCACCGTTCTCGGTCTTGTTGCACAGGCCGATGTAGGCGCCGAAGCCGTCGATGGTGATGGTGTTGTTGTTGACGTTGAAGTCATACGTGTAGTTGCCACCGTCTGCGAAGGCGCTCAGGTCCTCGCCGTTGGGGCCGTTCCACAGTCCGGGCTCGCTCTCGTCGATGCAGCTCTCGTCGATGCCGAGCCAGCCACCGTTGCCGTCGGAGTCCATGAAAAGGGTTCCGTTGGTGTTCTTCTCCCACGTTCCGTCGGGGTTGAAGGTGTAGCTGTCGTCGAGGATGCAGGGACGCTCGCCGAGCGGCGTCACGCCACCGAAGGACCACCAGCTGTTGTCGTTGATGGACGGACCGATGCCGAGGGCCACCTCTTCGCGGTCGAGGTACCAGGTCTTTCCACCCGCTCCGGAGAGGAAGATGGCGGCGTTGTTCGGGTCCACGATGGCGATGGTCTCCGTCTTGGAGGCGGAACCGTCGAGTCCCGTGGCGGTCAGGGTCACCATGTACTCACCACCACCGGCGTACACGTGGGTGGGGCTGGTCTCGGTGCTGGTGTTGCCGTCCCCGAAGTCCCAGACGTGGGACGTGGCGTTGACGGAGTAGTTGGTGAAGGTCACCTCGGCCCAGTTGCTCTCGCTGACTTCGTATTGGAAGCTGGCGATCACCGCTGCGGGCTCCGGTTCGGGGTCCTTGCCGCAGCTAGCGATGAGCAGACCGGCACAGAAGAGCAGGCTCAATGCCTGGATCGTCTTGTTCATGGGGTTGTGGGTTGGGGTTGTGTGGTTGTCTGAAAAGGGACCGTCAGCCTCAGTTGAAAAGCGAGGCGTCGGGGTAGGTCGTCAGGGTTGGGGCGATCTGCGTCTCTTCGAGGGCAATCGGCAACCAGAGGTGGGTTTCGCTGAAGTTCGCGGCCTTGTCCCCGTCGTCGAGGAAGAGGTCGGCGCTGGCGCGTCCGCTGCGGACGAGGTCAAACCAGCGGTCTCCCTCGCAAGCGAGCTCGGCCCGGCGCTCGTACCAGATGAGGTCGAGCAGGCTCCAGCCCTCGTCGGCCATCACCATGGAGGACGTGCGGTAGGTGCTGCTGTTGTCCCCGGGGCCGGCGGCCCGCTCGCGGACCTGATCAATGTAGGCCATGGCCAGTCCGTCGTCGCCGGAGCCGCGGTGCAGGGCCTCGGCGAGCATCAGCAGGACGTCGGCATAGCGGAACACGGCCGTGTTCTGCGCCTTGGTCAGGTGCTCGTTTCCGCCGTTGACATTGGTGCCGGCGTAGGCCTTGAGGTTGGGGAACTTCTCTTGCCAGTAGCCCGTGAAGTCGACCGGGTTGTTCTGCGTCATGTCGATGATGGGGTCGCAGCTCAGGCCCGCATCGGCGAGGTCCTGCGCCAGCTCGTCCTCGGAGATGATGGCCACATCTCGGCGGAAGTGGTCGTCGTCCAGGAAGTGGTTCCACAGGCTGGGCGTGACGGACATGAAGCCCCATCCCGCCTCGTAGTCGGGGTGGGCATCGCACAGGCCGCGGATGCCGCAGAGTTGGATCATGCCGTTGCCGTCGACGCCTTCGAACCAGCCCCAGTCGCTCTGGTAGAGCGGGGTGCGCTGGATTTCGAAGACCGACTCGGCCGTGTTGCGGTTCTCGAACTTGAACAGCTCCTGCATGTCGTCCTCCAGCTGGTAGATGCCAAGGTCGACGACGTTCTGGAACGCGTCAGCCGCGCTCTGGAACAGGGTGGGGTCATCGTTCTTGAGGTCGGCCCAGTAGAGGTAGGCCTTGCCCATGAGCGCGTAGGCGGCGCCTTGGGTCACACGGCCTTCCTCACCACTCGGGGCAATGAGCGGCAGATGGGGCAGGGCCTCCTCGCAATCGGTGACGATCTGCTGCATGATCTCCGACAGCGTGTTGCGCTCGAGGTTCACGTCCTCCGGGGTCAGGCTCCGTGTGATGAGGGGAATCGGACCGAAGTGGCGGAACAGGTCGAAGTGGTAGTATGCGCGCAGGAATTTCGCTTGCGCCTTGTACTCGGACACGGTGGTGGACTCGATTTCGGTGAGGTCCAGCAGCGCATTGGCGCGGCTGAT
>JBMYZR010000107.1:0-3384 GCA_049610565.1 Flavobacteriales bacterium
AGGTTCCCAAAGGGTCCCATGAGATTCGTCAGCGTCGCGGTTTTGTGACCTGCGTCACGCCCCCTCGCGCCGACAATCAAGCCTCGGCGATGGCCGCGATGCCAGGCAGGGTCTTGCCCTCGAGGCCCTCCAACATGGCGCCGCCGCCCGTGGAGACGTAGCTCACCTTGTCGGCGAGACCCGCCTTGTTGACAGCCGCCACGGAGTCTCCGCCGCCCACGAGGGTGTAGGCCCCCGCCGCCGTCTCCTGGACGATGGCCTGCGCAATGTGGTTGGTGCCCTCGGCGAAGCGGTCGAATTCGAACACGCCCATGGGACCATTCCACAGGATGGTCTTGCAACCAGCGAGCGCCGCGGCGAAGTCCGCCCGGCTGTCCGGGCCGATGTCCATGCCCTCCCAGCCGTCGGGGATGGCATGGGTCGGGTGCGTCTGCTGGTTGGCGTCCGGCGAGAAGCCGTCTCCACACAGCGTATCGGTGGGCAGATGAACGGAAATCCCCTTGGCCTTGGCGGCCTCGAGGAGGGCCAGAGCGTCCCCGTGCATGTCGGGCTCGACGAGGGAGCCGCCGACCTGACCGCCTTGGGCCTGCACGAAGGTGTACGCCATGCCGCCGCCGATGACCAGTTTGTCGACGCGGTCGAGCAGGTTCTGGAGCACGGCCAGCTTGGAACTCACCTTGGCCCCGCCGATGACGGCCGCAACCGGCTTCTCGGCCCCGCCGAGCACCTGCTCCAGCGCCTTGACCTCACCCTCCATCAGGAAGCCGAACGCCTTGTCCTCCGGGAAGAACTTCGCGATCACCGCCGTGGACGCATGGGCGCGGTGGGCCGTTCCGAAGGCATCGTTGATGTAGAAGTCCCCATTCTCAGCGAGCTGGCCGGCGAAGAACTCATCGCCCGCCTTCTCCTCTCCGTGGAAGCGGAGGTTCTCCAGGACGGCGACCTCACCTGCGGCGAGGGCCTGCGTCACCTCCAGGGCCTCGTCACCCACACAGTCGGCGGCAAACTTCACCGGACGGCCGAGGTGGCCTTCCAGTGTCGAGATGATGTGGCGAAGGGACAAGTCAGCATCGGCACCCTTCGGCCGGCCGAGGTGGCTCATCAGGACCACGCTGCCGCCGGTGTCCAGCACATGCTGGATGGTCGGCAAGGCGGCGCGGATGCGGGTGTCGTCGGTCACGGTCCGGCTGCCGTCCTCGGCAGGCGGGGTCATCGGAACGTTGAAGTCAACGCGGATCAGGGCGCGAACGCCCTCGAAGGTGAGGTCTTGAAAGGCCATAACGGCAGAAGGGGTGGTCTCCATGGGGAGGGTGTATCGAGAGGGGGTCAGGAAAACAGAGTGGACCAGCCGACGCGCTCGGCCACGCGGGCGGGCAGTTCGGAGATCGGCACGCGGACCTGCTCCATGGTGTCGCGGTCGCGGAGGGTGACCGCGTTGTCCTCGAGGGTGTCGTGGTCGATGGTGATGCACAGCGGCGTGCCGATGGCGTCCTGGCGGCGGTAGCGGCGGCCGATGGCGTCCTTCTCGTCGTACTGCACGCTGTGGTCCAGCTTGAGCAGGTTCATGATCTCGCGCGCCTTCTCCGGCAAGCCATCCTTCTTGATGAGGGGCAACACCGCGAGCTTGACCGGGGCCAAGGCAGCCGGGATGCGCATCACCGTGCGCTCGGAACCGTCCTCGAGCGTCTCCACGCGCAGGGCGTTGGACAGGACGGCGAGGAACATGCGGTCCAGGCCGATGGAGGTTTCCACCACATACGGCACGTAGCTCTCCTCCTTTTCGGGGTCATAGAACCGCAGCTTCTTGCCGCTGTGCTCCTCGTGGGCCGCGAGGTCGAAGTCCGTCCGGCTGTGGATGCCCTCCAGCTCCTTGAAGCCCATGGGGAAGTTGAATTCAATGTCGCAGGCGGCGTCGGCGTAGTGGGCCAACTTGACGTGGTCGTGGAACCGGTACGCGTCGTCGCCCAGGCCGAGGGCCTTGTGCCATTGGATCCGGGCCTCCTTCCAGTACTCGTACCACTCGCCCTGCGTGCCGGGTGCGACGAAGAATTGCATCTCCATCTGCTCGAATTCGCG
This sequence comes from Flavobacteriales bacterium, assembly GCA_049610565.1. Lineage (GTDB taxonomy): Bacteria > Bacteroidota > Bacteroidia > Flavobacteriales_D > Sanyastnellaceae > UBA8752. Next base: position 2,077 of record JBMYZR010000107.1, read on the forward strand.
CATGCGGAAGATGAATTGGCGGGCGATGATCTCGTTCCGGAAGGCCTTGCCGATCTGCGCGATGCCGAACGGCAGCTTCATCCGGCCGGACTTCTGGACGTTGAGGAAATTGACGAAAATGCCCTGCGCCGTCTCTGGGCGGAGGTAGATGACGCCGGCGTCGCCACTGACCGCGCCGAGCTCCGTCTTGAACATCAGATTGAACTGGCGCACATCCGTCCAATTGGCCGATCCGGTCTCCGGATCCTTGATGCCGAGGTCGAGGATAAGCTGCTTCACCGCGTCGAGGTCGTCGGCCTCCATGGCGGCCTTGAACCGGGCGTTAATGTCGTCGATCTCCCCCTGGCGGCGGACGCAGTTGCCGTTGGTCGCCAGGAACTGCTCCTTGTCGAAGGCGTCGCCGAAGCGCTTCTCCGCCTTGGCCACATCCTTGGCCATCTTGGCTTCGATCTTGCCGATGTGGTCCTCGATCAGGACGTCGGCGCGGTAGCGCTTCTTGCTGTCCTTGTTGTCGATCAGCGGGTCGTTGAACGCATCGACGTGGCCCGAGGCCTTCCACGTGGTGGGGTGCATGAAAATGCTGGCGTCGAGGCCCACGATGTTCTCGTGCATGCGGACCATCGCGGTCCACCAGTAGGCCTTGATGTTGTTCTTCAGCTCCACCCCGAGCTGCCCGTAGTCATAGGCGGCACTCAGTCCATCGTAGATGTCGCTGGAGGGGAACACGAAGCCGTATTCCTTGGCGTGTCCAATCACGCGCTTGAGGTGGTCGTCCTGTTGGGCCATGGTCAGAGGGGTGGCAAATGGGAATGGGACAGGTGGGCATTGCACCCGTCAGGGCCGCAAAAATAAGGGTTCCCCCTCCATCGGCATACCTTCGTGGCATGGCCAACACAGCCCCGTCCATCCCCCGAGTCGGCGTCATCGGAAGCGGCAGCTGGGCCACGGCCCTCACCTTCCTGTTCACGCAGCACCCCGAGGCCGCCGAGCACCCGGTGCACTGGTGGATCCGCCAACCCGAAGCGCTGGACCACATCCGGGAGACCGGCCACAACCCGCATTACCTCCAAAGCCTCACCCTCGACCGGGACCGCCTCGCACTCCACGGGGACGTCCAGGCGGTCATGGACGCGAGCGACCTCCTGGTGCTCTGCGTGCCGAGCGCCTACGTGGACGACGCGCTGCGCGGAGCTCATGGCCTGGAGGACAAGGTCGTGTTCAATGCCGTCAAGGGCCTCATCACCGACGACCACCACATCCCGGCACGCTATCTCCACAAGGTGTTCGGTGTGCCCTACGCCCGCATCG
>JBMYZR010000108.1:0-976 GCA_049610565.1 Flavobacteriales bacterium
GGAGAAGGCCATCCGCCGCCTCAAGCACACGAGCCGCAGCCGGATCCTGAAGTCCTACTTGGGCTGATTGTCCAGCGACTTCCACAACACGCGGCACGCCGCCGTGCGAAACGGGCTCCACACCAGGGCCCGTTTCTCGTAGGTGGATTTCGGGGCGTCCTTCGGAATCCCACAATGCGCCTCCATGGCCCGCCGGATGCCGAGGTCATCCACAGGGAAGACATCCGGTCGCTCGAGTTGGAACATCAGGTGCATCTGAACGGTCCATCGGCCCAGCCCCTTGACCCGGGTCCACGCCGCGATGATCTCCTCGTCTGACCAGGTCGCCACGTCATCAAATGAGGCAGGAGACTCGAGATAGGCTTCTGCCAGACTGAACAGATAGCCGTGCTTTTGGCGACTGACGCCCAAGGAACGGTGTTGGTCCTGCGGGGTGTCCAGAATGCCATGGGCAGTGGGCATTCCTCCGTGGTGGTCCTCGAAACGGCGCCAGATCGTGGCCGCTGCCTTGACGCTCAATTGCTGGCCGATGATGGCGTGCGACAGGCTCTCGAACGTGGACCTCGGCCGGCTCGCGACAGGGGATGGAAACCGCTCGGCCAATGCGAACAACACAGGGTCAACCGATTTGAAATGGTCCCGAACGGATTCCCAGTCCAAGCGAGCATGCGAATCCGATGAAAGCTCCGTTTCCATGGTACACAAGGTATGCCGCTCCGGTGCAGGCCTTAGCTTCGCACACCTCGAATGAACCCTCACCCGACTAAATCCTCTCCACTTGGCCGACTCTGGTTGGCGATGGGCGTCCTGCTCGTCACCCTGTCCATCTGGAGCTGCAGCGGAGACAAGCTCTACCTCGGGGCCGACGCCCGCGTGGCCTTCAGCCAGGACACGGTCCTGTTCGACACGGTCTTCAGTACCATCGGCAGTGCCAGTGAGGCGTTCCGCATCGTCAACGACAGTCCGGGCCGCATTC
>JBMYZR010000108.1:984-3091 GCA_049610565.1 Flavobacteriales bacterium
CCATCGGCAGTGCCAGTGAGGCGTTCCGCATCGTCAACGACAGTCCGGGCCGCATTCTCCTGGAGGACATCACGCTCGAGGAGGGGGCAGACAGTCCCTTCCGAATCAACGTGGACGGCATTCCCGGCCCGTCCGTGGGTGGATTGGAGATCGGGGAAGGCGATTCCCTCTACGTGTTCGTCGAAGTGACGATCGATCCGGAGAACGACTACGACCTGCCCTTCATCGTCAAGGACCGCATTCGCGTCACCGTCAACGGATACAGCCAATACGTGCAGCTTCTCGCCTGGGGTCAGGACGCCTTCTTCCACGGCTCGCCCGGCGGCATCAGCACGTTGGACTGCAATGCGTTGTGGACGGCGCAGAAACCGCACGTCATCTATGGCGTGGTTGGGGTCGCGGACGGATGCAGCTTGACCATTGAAGCCGGTGCCAACGTCCACGTCCACGCAGGTGGGGGCATCTATGTCAGCGGCGGCGTGCTCGACGTGAATGGTGAACTCGGCAACCCCGTGATCTTTGAGGGGGACCGGCTGGAGCAGGAATACGCGGATGTGCCCGGGCAATGGGGCATTCAGGTCGACACGCTCATCCAGACCGAAATCGGGGTGGCCCAGGCCAGCATCCTCGGAGGTGGAATCTGGATCTACGGGTCGCCGGGCAGCACCCTGCGGCATGCCATCCTGCGGAACGGCACCATCGGGCTGCAGGTGGACACGACCGGCACAACCGGTGCGGCCGTCACCCTCGAGAATTGCATCATCCACAACATGAGCGCCATCGGCCTCTTGGCCCAAGGCGCCCACATTGACGGAACCAACAACCTCCTCTACGATTGCGGCCAGGCCTGCGCGGCCTTCACGCTGGGCGGTCGATACCGGTTCACGCACAGCACGTTTGCCAACACCTGGTCGGACGGAACGCGGGGCACCCCCTCAGTCCTCATCAACGACCACTATGAGGACGCCGCCGGAAACCTGCAGGTTCGCCCCCTGACCGACTCCCGCTTCCTGAACTGCATCCTGTGGGGAAACAATGCCGAGCTCCAGGATTTCGACGAACTCGTCGTCGACCTTGAGGGCGATGTCAATGACCTGCTGCTTCGCGGATGTGCGGTGGACCTCAGTGCCACCGGAAGTGCGGACTGGATTGAGGAAAGCACCCTCGATGCGACTCCGCCTTTCGCCGACGTCTTCAGCCGTGACTTCCACCTCGTCAGTGGAAACAGCGAGTGGAATGGGGTGGGGGTGCCCGCAGGCCTTCCGTTCCTCGCCACCGACCTCGACGGGTTGCCCCGTGTGGTCGGGACCGCACCCGATGTCGGGTGCTACGAGCGCCAGTGAATCCAAAGCAGCCCGCGCTGCGTATGAGACCGTCGAATGAGCCGACACATCCTCGACGCCCTCATGCAACTCTTCGCCCTCATCACCTTGAGGGAGGAGGGCCTGGACCGTGGCCGTGAAGTGGTGGCGAACTTTCTCCGAAGCCGACTCAATCGCGAGTTGGTCAACGAATGGCTCGCCGTGTTCGAGACCTACCTCGTGGACTATGGCGGCGCCGTGGAATCCCGGGAAGTGGCCGGACTCAAGCGTACGGCGTTGCGCTCCACCAAGGTGCTCAGGGCCTGTGCGGACATCAACCGGGACCTGCAGGCGAGCGAAAAGGCGCTGGTCTTCCTTCGCGTGCTGGAGTTCGAGGAGGCCATCCGGGGCGAGGCGCAGGAGCGCGACCCCCTGAGCCGGGAACTCATCGACCTGGTGTCCGATGGCTTCGGCATCCGGGAAGGAGAGAAGCGCTGCTATGAGACGCTCGTCTTCGAAGCAGACCGGTGGCCGGCCATGACCCAGCGGTATCACGAGGCCTTCCTGATCGGGGATCAGCCCCAACTCGGCGGCGTGGTGAAGCCGGGGTGGAGCACGCCGTTGGCGTGTTTCCGGCATCCGGAATCCCAGGTGGTGTTCCTGCGCCCGATGGGCGCCGGTGCGGCCCAGCTGAATGGCGAGCTGCTCGACTCCGGGAGGATCCAGCCCTTCACGCCGGGCTCGACCCTCCGTCACCCGGGCGCCGCGCCCCTGCACTTCGTGGACATCCAGCGGTCCTTCATGGA
>JBMYZR010000109.1:0-1667 GCA_049610565.1 Flavobacteriales bacterium
CTGGCGCCGCTGGGGATGGACGGCCACCAGTCCGTGGCGGACATCCTCACCCAACGGAAGGTGGCCCATGGCGACCGGCCCTCGGCGCTCCTCCTCGAGGATGCCCTCGGGACGGCAGTTTGGCTGGTCGGCCAACGGATCGACCGCCGGGCTGCCCTGCCCACCACATGGCCGGAAGACGGCCTGGAGGTCCTCACCTTGCGTTGGGTTGCCGAGTAAATTTGCCCCCCGATGACGCCGCATGCCACCCCGGAACTGGCCGCCCCGAAGGCCCTCGCCGAGCCCAAGGACCAGGAATTCGCCCTCGGCCTGTACCTCGTGCTCGCGGCCCTGTTTGTCTCGAGCCTCGTCACCTGCAACCTGGCCTTCCGCAAGTTCTTTGCGTGGACCCTGCCGGGCCTCGACTACACCTTCGAAGCCAGCGTGGGCCTGCTGCCCTATCCGTTGACCTTTCTCGTCACCGACCTCATCAGCGAGGTGTACGGGCGGAAGCGCGCCGATGACGTGGTCAAGGCCGGCCTCGCGGCCTCTCTCCTGACGCTGGCGGTCATCACCCTCGCCGGAGCGGCACCGGCCACCGTCTGGTCACCCGTGACCGACGGGGAATTCGACCACGTCTTCGGGCAAACCGCGCTCGCCGTGGGGGCCTCCATGGCCGCCTACCTGCTCGCCCAGTTCCTCGACGTCCGCATCTTCCACTTCTGGAAAATGCGCACCGGCGGCCGCATGCTGTGGCTCCGCAACAACTTCTCGACCATCCCCTCCCAGTTCGTGGACACGATGGTCGTGCTCCTTTTGCTGTGCAGCGTCGGGGAGATCGAGTGGGGCCTGTTCGGGGCCTTGCTGGTCAATGGATTCGGCTTCAAGGTCCTCGTCGCCGCGGTCGACACCCCGCTGGTCTACCTCGGAGCCGGATGGTTCCGCCGCCGGTTCGGACTTGAGCCCGGTCAGGAAATCGCCCTCTGACCCGCGGTGGGCCTTCGCATGCATTGGCGTTCCGCACGGCGCCCAAGGGCCAATGCGGCATTATCTTCCCGCCCGCAAAGCAACGTGCCCGTGAAGCCCCTGCATTTCCTCTTCGCCCTGCTCCTCTCCTTCGGAGCGTCCGTCCCGACCATCGCGCAGATCCACGATCCGGTGAAATGGGACTTCGCCCTGTATGACAATGGAGACGGCACCCTCGACCTCGATTTCCACGCCACGGTCGAGCCGGGCTGGCACGTCTACAGCCAGTTCCTCAACCCCTTCGACGGCCCGATTCCCACGGCGTTCACCATCGAGACCGAGGGCGTGCAGACGGCCGACACGGCGGCCGCGGAGTGCGAGCCCATTCTCGAGTACGACCCCAACTTCATGCTCGACCTGCTCTTCTTCGAGGAGGACGTGCACTGGGTCCACACGGTGTCCTTTCCGGGAGCGATTCCCGAGTCGGTGAAGGGCTATCTGACCTTCATGGTCTGCGACGAGAGCAAATGCCTGCCGCCGGAGGACATCGACTTCGACATCGCGTTGGCGGACATCCGGCCCGAAAGCGCCAAGCCCGATTACTGCGGGGGTGGCCACGGCGGAAGCCATGGCGGGGACGACGGTGCCTTCGGGATGGATGATGCCGGGGACGACGCCCCCATGGGGATCTACGACCCCGTCCAATGGGACATCGCCCTGCA
>JBMYZR010000109.1:1674-3037 GCA_049610565.1 Flavobacteriales bacterium
CCGGGGACGACGCCCCCATGGGGATCTACGACCCCGTCCAATGGGACATCGCCCTGCATGCCGGTGAGGGCAATGCCGCCACCCTCGTCGCCACAGCGGTCATCGAGGAGGGGTGGCACGTCTACAGCCACGACAACGACCCGCTCGACGGCCCGATTCCGACCGCCTTCACCCTCGCCACGGAAGGCGTGGAGGTCGGGGAGCTGCGCGAATGCACGCCCGAGGTCCACTACGACCCCAACTTCGACAAGGACGTCAAGTCCTTTGAGGGCACGGTGCGCTGGGCCCTCGACGTCAGCTGGACCGGAGACCGTCCCGAGACCATCGACGGCCTCCTGACCTACATGACCTGCGACGACACGAAGTGCATCTTCCCGCCGGACGTCGAGTTCTATCTCGCTCTGGACGAGGCCCGCACGGAGGCCGTTCCGGAGCTCTGCCCAGGGGACGCGGGGACCGTCACTGCATCCGAAGAAGAAGAGATGGGCGACGGCCTGTGGGTCCTCTTCCTGCTCGGCATGGGCCTCGGCTTTGCGGCCCTGTTCACGCCGTGCGTGTTCCCGCTGATTCCGATGACGGTGAGCTTCTTCACCAAGCAGAGCAAGACCCGCGCGGAAGGCATCCGCAACGCCCTGATCTACGGCGCCAGTATCATCTTCATCTACACCGGCCTCGGCCTGTTGCTGACGGCGGTGTTCGGGGTGGACGTGTTGAACCTGATTTCCACGGACCCCTACTTCAACCTCTTCCTGTTCCTGCTGCTCGTCGTCTTCGGCGTGAGCTTCCTCGGCGCCTTCGAGATCCAGTTGCCGACCAGCTGGGCCAACAAGGTCGACGCCCAGGCGGACCGCGGCGGCCTGATCGGCATCTTCTTCATGGCCGCCACCCTCGCCATCGTCAGCTTCAGCTGCACCGGACCGCTGGTCGGCAGCGCCTTGGCCGGCGCCGCCACGGGCGACTTCGGCGGCCCCATCGCGGTGATGTTCGGCTTCTCGCTGGCGCTCGCGATTCCGTTTGCCCTCTTCAGCGCCTTCCCGGGCTGGCTCAACTCGCTGCCGCAGAGCGGCGGATGGCTGACCAGCGTGAAGGTGGTCCTCGGCCTGCTCGAGATCGGATTTGCCTTCAAGTTCCTGTCCAACGCCGACCTCGTCCTGCAGCTGGGCCTCTTGAAGCGGGAGCTCTTCATCGCCATCTGGATCGCGGTGGCCCTGTGCATCGCCATTTACCTCTACGGCGGACTCCGCTTCCCCCACGACAGCAAGCTGGAGCGCATGAGCGTCGGCCGGTGGGGACTCGGCACCGTGTTCCTGGTGCTCGCCATCTACATGACCCCCGGCCTTTGGGGCGCTCCGTTGCAGATCAT
>JBMYZR010000110.1:0-2982 GCA_049610565.1 Flavobacteriales bacterium
CTCGGTGTGGGCGAGGAAGAAGGGCTCCTCCAACGCCTCGGCGGAGTCCGCACCCACGAGGATGCCGTCACCATGGCTGCGCTCCTTGAGTTCGCCCGCCTTGGGTTTGTAGAACCGGCGCCAAGTGCCCGGCGCCATCACGAAGGGCATGTTGGCGTAGTTCAGGCTGCTGAATCCGCCCGTCTCCTCCAGCCGCTGGAGCAGGCTGGTCGTCCCCGCCCGGGCGAGACCGGTGACCAGCAGGAAGCGCGGCTCCCGCTCCCCACCGCGTTTGCGCCAGCGCCGGACTTCCCGGTCGTGGAGCCACCGGTGCAACGTCGGGTGATCCAAGGCGATGCGGTGCAGCAGCTGATCCAGCGGCGAGTAAGCACCCTCTGGAGCCTTCCACTTGGGATACACAAAGCTCAGCGTACCCCCGATGGACAGCGCCACAATGCCAGGCCAACGGCCAAAGGCGGCCAAGGCATCCGCGTCGTTCTGAATTTCGCCCCACGCCCACGGCAGGGCCGCGCAAACCACCACCACCGCGAGGGCCAATGCGAGCAGAAGCAAGAGGGAGACGAGCACCTTGGACGTGCGGTCTTCCAACTCCTCGAGCGCCTCGTCGTCGTCGCCTGCTACCAGCAAACCATCCAACAAGTGGACGCTGTCGAGGGCCAATCGGGACAGGACCGACAACCGGCTGCGCAGCAACAGGAAGCCCAGATAGCTCGACACCAGAATGAGAAACCAGACCATCGCGTTCAGGGGAAGGCGGGCAAGATGCGCGTCCAGTTCGGCAGATGATGGTGGCCGTCGTGGTGGGCCGCGTGGACATCGTGGTACAGCACGCCCTCCGGCCCAACCACCCAGAGTTCACCCGAATTCTGCTCCTCCAGGAACCACCGGCCACCCGGCAATGCCTCCTGCAGCCCCTCGCTCGCCGTCATGATGCCGGCCTCCGCCATCAACTCCGGAAAGAGCGGCGCAAAGGACGCCGTGGCGAGGTCAAACACGGTGATCTGGGAATGGTAATGGGCCAGCTCCACCTGCTCATTGGAGATGGGGTATTTGTATCCCCCCGGCATGTGTTTGCCGTTGTTCTCCTGCACGTTGTTGTTGAAGATGACCACCGTCTGGCCATCCACGATGTCCACGTCATGCTGGGCGGCAAGCGGACCGTCGATGACCCGAATGACCTCGCCGGTCGAAGGCCGGAACTGGATGACGCACTGCAGGTTCCGAAAACTCAGGAACAGATCGCCCACCTCCATGTGCTCGGACGCCAACAACGCCGGCTCGACATCATTGAGGTGAAGCGGATCCTGCGGGTCGCCGGAACGCAGGACCAGGTGGTCGAGTCCATTGTCCCGCAGCATTTCCGCCATGGAATGCACCTCGAGAATGTGACCCGTCTCGGCGTCGATGCGCGCCACGCTGTTGTCCAGGAAGTTGACCGTCTTGCCGCCCATGCGGTACCGGCCTCGGTACCCAATGTACCGGCCCCCTTTCTCCCACCGCATCGTGCACACCCACAAGTCCCCATTGGATGCAAGGTTGATGGCGTGGTGGAAACTCAAGCTGTCCTGCCGCCACACGACGTTGGACGCGGAATCCAGGCGAAACAGCGGCGAACGGTTGGTGATGAAGCTGACCACCGATTTGTCCTCGAGCAGGAGCGGATGGTGGATGCGCCAATGCGGCTTGAGCGGGCCGATTTCGGACGGCACCGTCCACCGGTGCAGTTCCTGACCGTCCCGCAGGTTGCGGACGGCGATGGTCCGCCCATCCTGAGCGTTGGAGTAAGCGGTCAGGGTGAGGATGTCCTCCTCGAGGCGGTTCACTGGCGAGAAGTCAGCCGGGGTCGGCACGAACGTCTGCGGCAGGGTCTGCACCTCCTCCACCGACTGCTTGAACTGATCCGGAAAACCAGACAGCAGCTCCACGACCTTGTTGAAGGCCCCGAAGTCGCGGTCCTTCTTGGCCCGGTGCTTGGCCATCCAGCCAAACGCGCTCAGCACAGCCAACAGAGCCACAGCCTGGGTCAACAGCTTCAGGCCCCATTTGGCCTTGCCCTGCCCGCGCAGGAACCGCTTGATGCGGAGCCAGACGATGAAGCCGAGGGCAAACAGGACGAGCCCGCCAATCAGGATGACCAGCAGCGCGCCGACGGTGACGCCGCCTCCGGGGCCGATGTAGGCGAAGGGCTGCATCCGGGGTCAGGCCTCGCGGACCGTGCGTTGCTCGATGCGCTTTTCGTGGTCGACGCCCTGGAAAATGCGCTGGACGAAGATGCCGGGTGTGTGGATCTGGTTGGGGTCCAGCTCGCCGGCCGGGACGAGTTCCTCGACCTCGGCGATGGTGATCCGTCCGGCCATGGCCATCGGAGGGTTGAAGTTCTTGGCGGTGGCCTTGAAAATGAGGTTGCCGGCGGTGTCGCCCTTCCACGCCTTCACGATGGCGAAGTCGGCCGTGAGGGCCGTCTCGAGGATGTGCGGCTTGCCGTTGAATTCGCGGACCTCCTTGCCCTCGGCCACTTCCGTTCCGTAGCCGGCCGGCGTGAAGAAGGCGGGGATGCCCGCGCCACCCGCCCGGCAGCGCTCAGCGAGCGACCCCTGCGGAATCAGGTCCACCTCAAGCTCGCCCGACAGCATCTGCCGTTCGAACTCGTCGTTCTCGCCGACGTAGCTGGAGATCATCTTCCGGATCTGCTTGCCCTGCAAAAGCAGGCCCAGCCCGAAGTCGTCCACTCCGGCGTTGTTGGAGATGCAGGTCAGGCCCGTCACGCCGAGCCGAACGAGCTCGTCGATGCAGTTCTCGGGGATTCCGCACAGGCCGAATCCCCCGAGCATCAGGGTCATGCCGCTTTCGATGCCCTCGCACGCCTCGCGCGCATCCCGGACCGTCTTGTTCAGTGCCATGTCGTCATTCGAATAGGTCGTCCTCGTCTTCGTCTCCACCGCGGAAGTCGAGGCTGCGCGTGGCCAGCACCTCTTCACACGG
>JBMYZR010000111.1:0-2929 GCA_049610565.1 Flavobacteriales bacterium
TGTTGTATGCCGCCCCGCCGCGCCGACCAACGAGGTCGGTCACGACGGGACCGCTGTGACTGTTCCGCAAAGCGAAGACAAGAAAGATTGACAAACTTGCCTGGGCCGCCGCGCGGCAGCCAAAGAAAGCCCCGGCACCGAAGTGCGCGGGGCATGATAGTGGATCAGACGCCGATGCACATGCCGATGGGCATGCACCGTCCACGGCGCTGGATGGGGAAGTTGACGCCGTAGTCCGCGTGGACGTCAGCGTACGCCTGCTGCACGACGGTGCGCAGCTCCCGGGCCTTGTCCACGGTGGTGAAGAAGGCGTCGTGGACCACGCCGAGCGCAGCGCGGTTGGCCCACCGCCGGATCACCATGCGGACGGTCTGGCCGTCCAGCGAGTGGATGATGTTCGGCAGCGCGCCGTCGGGCGAGGTGTGGTCGTCCGACTCCTCGCTGGCGTCGAGGCGCACACGGATGCACTCGAAGCCGTCGGACATGGTCCAACGGAACTCGGTGCCGGCCTCGGCGCACTCGTTGAAGTACGCCTTGGCCTCGTTCTGGAGGCGGCGGATCACCGGGAAGCGCTTGAGCAGCGCCTTCTGGATGGGCCGCACCCAGTCGACGAGGTCCGTGATAGTGACACGGCCCATGCCGTAGAACTCCACGGTCTCGCCCGACTCCTCCGCCTCCTCGATGGTCTCGAAGTCGAAGCCACCGGCGGTGTTGAAGTAGCTGAGGCCGATCATCTTGGCACCGGCGCCGTAGCCGGTCAACATGACGATCGTCTTGCAGACGCCTCGAGCCTTGCGGTCGGTGACGCTGAGGGTCTCGGCCACGCCGCCGAGCATGGCGACCTCCATGTAGAGGTCACCGCGCCGGTCGGACCACGTGGCGTTGACCGCAGCGGCCAGCTCACGGTCGCCGCCGAGCAGCGCCATGTGCTGGAAGCCGGAGCACGTGGCGTCCTGCTCGAGGAGGTAGGCGGTCTGCCCAGTCTCGTCGAGCTCGATGAGGGCGAGGGCAGCCCGGACCTCCATGAAGTCGACGTCCGTCCACTTGGCGGCCTTGGCGGCCATGATAGTGGACCGGGCGTCCTCGACGGTCAGGGCCCAGCCCTCGTGGCGGAAGACGTCGAGCATGAACTCAATATCTTCAGCCGAAGGAGTGACCGCCTCGGGAGCGTCCATGCAGGCACGCATGGCCTTGGCGACCTGCAGCGTGCCCACCTCGCCGGAGACGGTGTAGACACGGCCACGCCAGTCGAAGAACGTGTCGGAGTACACGACCTCGCCCTGGTGGACCATGAGGGTCGCCAGCTGGCGGAGGACGGTCTCGCCCTCGACGATGCCGGCGAGGAAGCGCAGCATCCGGGTGTTGACCCGGAAGCCCTGCTGCGCGAGGGTCACGAGCGTGCCGAGGTGGTCGTCATCGACCGCGTACGGCGAGTTGGAGATCGTGCCCCGGTTGACGCCGGGCTGCTTGGGAGCGCGGGCGAGGGCACGGTCAGTGGTCTCGGGCAGGGCCGGAATGGCCTCGAGGCCCATGTAGGCGGTGCGCTCCGCGTTGAGGGCGGCGTACCACATCGTCGACTCGTCGGTGATAGTGAACATTATGAAACCTTTCGTAACAGGGGCGACGTGGCCCGGATCAGATGATGTCGGCGGATTCACGACCGCCGGCGGTGAGCGCCATCTGGACGTCAACAGGCTTGTTGGCGTACGACGACACGGAGAACTTGGCGTCGCGCGCGGTCTCGCGCACGACGTAGATGATGTTCCCGGTCCGCTCGTGGACAGCGTTGACATACGCGATGATGTCAGTGATGTCACGCTTGGTCGTGGACAGGGAACAATGCCCAGTGTTGGGATTCACGTGGACGAACGCAGGGCGCTCCTGAGCGTGTCCAGCGTGAAGCAGGCCCTGGAACGCCCTGTGCATCAGGACGCGCCCAATGGGCCTCTGCGTGGCCCTGACGAGCCTGCAGCGCTCGAGGAAGGGCACGAAGTCGTGAGCCCATGCGTGGGGCGTCACGGCGGCCTTGACGTCGGCGAAGAGCTGGACCCAGAGGTCCCGGTCGCCCCACGCGGCGTCCCAGCGATCACGGTCGGTAAGGGTTGCCATTATGGCACCTCCTTGTTGATAGTGGACTCAGAACGGCACCGCAGCGTTGCGGCACTCGGTGAAGACGGCGTCGGCCTCGGCGTAGCTGGAGAACCAGTTGCAGAGGTCGGTCTCGGAGTAGGAGACGCCGTAGACGGTGTTTCCGGCGATGTCGAGGCCGGAGACCAGGTGCCAGACCCGGCCACCAGCGCAGTAGTCCTCGGCACGGTCGAGGAGGACGACGGAGGCGGACGCGGAGGCCGGGACGGTGAAGAACTTGCGCATCGGAGAAACCTTTCGAAACAAGCAAGGCGACAGCCTCGCAGGATTGATGATGATAGTGACAGACGTGTCACCATCCAAAGAAAGCCCCGCCGAAGCGGGGCAGGGACGTCAGCAGCCGTTGAGGAGCTGCCAGTCGTCCCAGGTCTGGTGGATGCAGAGGCCCTGGAGGCTGGCCATGGTCTTGACGACCATCTCGGGCCAGAACTCGGCGGGCAGCTGCTCGTAGCAGGTGAGCAGGGCCGCGGAGATGGCCTTGACGGCCTTGGCGTCCACGGTGATGCCGCCCCGGTCGATCATGCTGTGGAGGTCGCACAGGGCGGTCCACAGGACGTCGTCGGCCTGAGCAGCGGTGTCGAACGCGGCGAGGGTCGGGAGGAGATCGTAGTGCATCGGAAACCTTTCGTAAACGGTTGAAGACGTGGCCACGGCGGCCACCCAAAGAAAGCCCACGCCGAAGGCGCAGGCTTGGGGTTCAGCCCCGGCAGCGAGCCGAGGCGTTCGAGGCGAGGCAGACTCCGAGGAGCCAGACGACGAGCAGGCCCAGGGCCGTCACGAG
>JBMYZR010000112.1:0-2898 GCA_049610565.1 Flavobacteriales bacterium
GACGTCCACCCCACTCAGGTCGGTGCGCGGATCGGGCTCGGTCAGGCCGGCGGCCCGGGCGTCCTCGATGACCTTCTTGAAGGTGATGTCGCCGTTGAAGTTGGAGAAGACGTAGTTCAACGTGCCGCTGAACATGCCCTCGATCTTATGGATGCGGTCCCCGCTTTGGACGAGGTGTTGGATGGTATCGATCAACGGCAATCCGGCGCCCACATTGGTCTCGAAGCGGTACTCCACCCCGGCGCGCAGGGCGAGTTCCTTGAGGCCTTCGTAGCGGGCTTGCTCTGAGCTGGTGGCGACTTTGTTGGAGGCGACCACGGCGATGCTGTGGGCCAGGGCTTGCTCGTAAACCTCGCCGGCTTCGGCGCTGGCGGTGTTGTCCACCAAGACGCTGTTTTCCAGATCGAGGTCGGCGATGGCCTGGACAAACGCTTCCGGCGAGCTGTCCGTGGTGGCGCCGCTGAGTTGGGCGCGCCAATCTCCGGTGATCCCATCAGGGGCGATGAGCATCTTCCGGCTGTTGGCCAATCCCATGATGCGCAAGTCGAGTCGGCGCACCTGTTTGAGGTCCTCGCATTGGGCGAGCACCTGGTCGACCATCGTGCCGCCGACGTTGCCGACGCCGAGGCAGAAGATGTGCAGGCGCTTGACCTCCGTTTCAAAGAAGGCCTGATGAATGGCCTGCAAGGCCTTGCGCTCGTGCTTGGCGTCGATGACGATGGAAATGTTGCGCTCGGTGGAGCCCTGGCTGATGGCCCGGATGCTCACGCCGTTGCGGCCCAAGGTGCCGAATGCACGTCCGGCGATTCCGCTTTGCTGGCGCATACCGTCACCGACCAGCGCCACGATGGCAAAGCCGGATTCGATGACGAGCGGCTCAATGCGGCCGATCTGTTGCTCTGCACCAAACTCCTGGTTCAATGCGGCTTCGGCCTCTCCCGCGTCACCGTCGGCCACGGCGATGCTGATGGCGTGCTCACTCGATCCCTGGGAGACCAGGACGACGTTGACGCCGGCCAGCGAAAGGGCGGTGAAGAGGCGGCGGGAAAAGCCGGGGACGCCGACCATGCCACCACCACTGACGGTGATGAGCGTGATGTTTTTCAGGGTGCTCAGTCCGGCGACGCCGCGGTTGGACAGCGGAGCGTCCTTGCGTTTGGCGGGCGGAACAATGAGGGTTCCGGTGCTTTCCGGGTCGTCCGTCAGACGGACGTGCATCGGAATGTCTTTCTCGGAGAGCTGTGCCACCGTGGGCGGGAAGACCACCTTGGCGCCGAAGTGGCAAAGCTCCATCGCCTCGGCATAGCTGAGTTCATCGATGACGCGGGCGGTGGGCACCATGCGGGGATCGGCGGTCATCATGCCGGCCACATCCGTCCACTTTTCCAAGGCCGTAGCGTCGAGGAAGCAGGCGGCATAGGCGGCACTGAGGTCGCTGCCACCCCGCCCAAGCGTGGTGGGCGTGCCTTGCGGCGTCGTGCCGATGAAGCCCTCCATGAGGAAGAGGTCCCCTTGGTCAAATCCAGCCTGGCTGAAATGGTGACGCGAGGTCTCCACATCCAGGCGGGCCGAGCCGAACCGATCATCGGTCCGCATCAGCTCGAGAGCGTCGAGCCGCTGCGGGGAGAACCCGAGATCCGTGAAGTGCCCCCAGAGGATGGGCACGGACAGCCGTTCGCCCAAGCCCATGAGTTCATCCAGTGTGCGGGCGCTGGCTTCGCGAAGGAGGTAGATGCCGTAGAGGAGGTCGTCCAGATGGCTGAGCCGCTCCTTCAGCTCCGTCTCGATGGCATCATAGGTGGGGCGCTCCAGCAGGTCGAGTGCGCACTGGATGTGGCGGTCGTGAATCTCACGGGCCACGTCGCGGTAGCCGCCATCGCCGGATTGGGCGAGACGGCCCGCGTTGCCGAGGGCATCGGTGATGCCGCCCAAGGCGGAACAGACCACCATGGCGCGGTAGCCGTCTTGCTGGCGCTTGTGCGCAAGGACGCGTCCGCAGGCGCGGATGCGGTCAGGATTGGCAACGGAGGAGCCTCCGAATTTCAGGATCTGCATGGCAGGAGCCGATTGGTCACCACCCTACGCATCGTTCATCGGGAGGTTGCGGTTTTCCGTATAAAAATTACGGCGCAAACCCCAATCAGGCCTCGTCTTTCGCAAATTTCGAGATGACCTCCATGCTGACGCCGGTGTTGGAGAAGCCTCCATCGTGGAAGAGGTTCTGCATGGTGACGTAGCGGGTGAGGTCGCTGAACAGGGTGGCGCAGTAGTCCGCGCAGGCCTGTCCCGTGGCATTTCCGAGGGGGCTCATGGCCTCGCTGTAGGCGATGAATTCATCGAAGCCCTTCACGCCGCTGCCGGCCGTCGTGACGGTCGGGCTCTGGCTGATGGTGTTGATCCGAACCTTCTTCTGGGTACCGTAGTGGTAGCCGAAGCTGCGGGCAATGCTCTCGAGGAGGCTCTTCGCATCGGCCATGTCACCGTAGTCCGGGAACGTGCGCTGGGCGGCGATGTAGCTCAAGCCGACCACACTCCCCCATTCGTTGATGGCGTCGAGCTCCATGGCGGTCTGCAGCGTCTTGTGCAGGCTGATGGCGCTGACGTCAAAGGTCTTGTCGAGGTAGCTGTAGTTCAGGTCCGTGTAGTGCTTGCCTTTGCGGACGTTCGGGGACATTCCGATCGAATGCAGCACGAAGTCGACTTTGCCGCCGAAGTGCTCCATGGCGCCTTCGAAGAGGGCCTTGAGGTCCTCCATGCTCGTGGCGTCGGCCGGGATGACGGGCGCATTGCCGCATTGCTCGGCGAGTTTGTGGATCTCGCCCATCCGCATGGCGACGGGGGCATTGGTCAACACGATGTCGGCACCCATCCGGTGCACGGTTTCCGCCGTCTTCCAGG
>JBMYZR010000113.1:0-2895 GCA_049610565.1 Flavobacteriales bacterium
GAAGGAGGGTGTCTGCATTTGGGGGCTTGAATCGGCCGCAGTCCCCGGTTTTCTGTAAAAATCCGCTCTGACTCGGGGAAGGGTGCACGGGGTTGAACAGGGGGGAGAAGTGTGTAATTCGACGAGTTGAAGCCGACCTGGATGGTGGTGAATCCGGCCCGAGGCCAGTGAAGAGGTCCCCAAACAAAAAGGGCCACCTCAATGGGTAGCCCTTTTCGATGAATGTGATGTGACTGGACGTCAGGCTGTGGCCGTGTCCTTGCTCAGGTCGACCACCGTCGGGGTGGCGATGAAGATGGAGCTGTAGGTACCGACCACGACACCCACCATGAGGGCAAAGACGAAGCCCTTGATGTTGTCTCCTCCGAAGAGGAAGATGGTCAGCAACACCACGAAGGTGGAGAGGGACGTGTTGATGGTCCGGCTCAACGTGCTGTTGAGGGCCAGGTTGAACACCTCCTTGCGGTCCTTCTTCGTGCCGTAGAGGCCGAAGTACTCCCGGATGCGGTCGAAGACGACCACCGTGTCGTTGATGGAGTAACCGATGACCGTCAGGATGGCGGCGATGAACGCCTGGTCGATCTCCATGGTGAACGGCAGGATGCCCCAGAAGATGCTGAAGAGCGAGAGCACGATCAGCACGTCGTGGACCATGGCGACCAGGGCGCCGAGGCCGTACTGCCACTTGCGGAAGCGGATGAAGATGTACAGGAAGATGACGACCAGTGAGAAGATCGTGGCGTTGGTGGCGCCGCGGCGGAAGTCGTCGCTGATCGTGCCGTCGACCTTGTTGTAGCGGTCGATGGTGTAGTCACCGGCTCCGGCGGCGACCAGGCCGCCTTTCAGGGCAGCTTGGATTTGCTCGTCCTGGTTCTCGGCCTCGCTGTCGATCATGTAATTGGTCATGATCCGGACCTTCTTGTCGCTCTCCTTGGTCTGCACGATCGGGTTGCCGGCCGTACCGTCCTCGGTGAAGGCCGTGCTGAGGGCACCGCGGAGGGCCTGCAGGTCAACGGGCTGCTCGAAGGTCACATCGAAGGTGGATCCACCGGTGAACTCGACACCGTAGTTCAGACCCTTGGTGGTCAGGCTGGCGACACCGCCGGCGATGACGAGCGCGCTGGCGATGTAGGCCATGCGGCGACGGGCGATGAACGGCACCGCCGTGTTGGTGAACCAGTTCTCCGTCATCTTGGAGGCAAAGGACATGCCCTTCTTGTTCTCCATCCGGGTGTAGAACACCAGACGCGTCAGCACGATGGCGCTGAACAACGAGGTGAAGATGCCGACCATGAGCGTCGTGGCGAAGCCGCGGATGGCCCCGCTGCCGAAGCTGTACAGGATGATGGCCGTGAGGAGCGTCGTGATGTTGGCGTCGATGATGGCGCTGTACGCCTTGGAGTAGCCCTCCTTGACGGCGCCCGCGAGGCCCTTGCCTGCACGCATCTCTTCCCGCACCCGCTCATAGATGAGCACGTTGGCGTCCACAGCCATACCGATGGTCAGGACGATACCGGCGATGCCCGGGAGGGTCAGTGCCGCGCCGAGGGAGGCCAGGGCACCAATGAGGAAGAAGAGGTTGGCGATGAGCGCAATGTTGCTCACCACACCGGCTCCGCGGTAGTAGAAGATCATGTAGACCAGCACCACGAGCAGGGCAAACACGAAGGAGCTCAGACCGGCGTTGATGTTGTCCTCACCGAGCTGCGGTCCCACGGAGACCTCGTCCACGATGCGGGCGGGGGCCGGAAGGGAGCCGGCCTTGAGCAGGCTGCTCAGGTCTTCGGCTTCCTGCAGCTTCTGCTCGGCGGTCTGGCCGGTGCCGAAGCTGATCTGGGAGCGACCATTGAGGATGGGGCTGTTGACGTTGGGGGCGGAGAACA
Organism: Flavobacteriales bacterium; assembly: GCA_049610565.1. Taxonomy (GTDB): domain Bacteria; phylum Bacteroidota; class Bacteroidia; order Flavobacteriales_D; family Sanyastnellaceae; genus UBA8752. Next base: position 1,884 of record JBMYZR010000113.1, read on the forward strand.
CGAGGTTGTCCAGCACCACGGCGACAGCGCGGTTGTTGTCGGCGGCAGCGGCTTTGGTCATCTGTCCCCAGATGCCGGCGCCTTCGCCGTTCATGGTCATGTTGCAGACGACGTCACCGATCTCGTCATACCCGACGCGGGCGTCGACGATGCTCTTGCCGTCCAACTTGGCCTTTCCACGACCGCTCTGGTCCTGGATGGCGTAGAGGGTGGACACGTTGCCGGTGCTCTTTGCGCTCCAGAGAAGGCGCAGGTCGTTGCCGAGGGCCGCCTTGACGGCCGGCATGCGGAGGATGGAGTTGACCTTGCCGGTGTCGGCGATGAGCGCGTAGCCCATGACCGGCGACTTGGCCGTGGTGCCCTGCTCGCTGAGCAGCGGGGCGAGGGCGCCGTCCTTGAATTGGAAGAGGAGCGGGTTCTTGAGGGCGATTTGCTCGGCGGTCAGGGCGCTGTCTGCCGGGGCGGTCTCACCGAACAGCTCGGGGGCCATGGCCCGGCCGGCTGCCTGGTTGGCGTCGCTGAATCGCTGGAGGACTTCCTCCTTGAACCACGTCTCCCAGAACTCGAGGTTGGCGGTCGACTTCAGCTGCTTCCGGGCACGGGCCGGATCGTCGATGCCGGGCAGCTCCACGAGGATGCGGCCGCTGAAGGACAGCTTCTGCACGTTGGGCTGGGCCACGCCGAGTTGGTCGATCCGCTTGCGGATGATGTTCTCGGTGTTGTTGATGGCCGTCTCGGCTTCAGCGCGGAGGACGTCGAGGACGGCGTCGTCGGCCATGTCCTTTTCGAAGAGTTCACCGCTTTCGCCAAACTTGAAGATTCGCCACAGCTTGTTGGCTTCTCCCACCTTGGCCCATTCCTGACCGAACAGGGTGATGAAGTCCGCATTGGAGTTCCGGCGCTCTGCCTTGGCCTGGTTCACAGCGGAGCGGAAGGCTTCGTTGGTGCTGTAATCGGCGAGGGCAATGATGAGGTCGGGAATGGAGACCTCGAGGGTCACGCTCATTCCTCC
>JBMYZR010000114.1:0-2865 GCA_049610565.1 Flavobacteriales bacterium
CCAAAGCCTTGCCGGTCTTGCGCACTGCGGACATCCCCGCGAAGATACCCGCCCGGTTTCGCCCGGCATTTCCTGCGCGTGAACTTTTGGCGCCCTTGCGCACTTCATCGCTCAATACACCCCACCTTCTCACCATGCCCCTGCTTGGACACCCCGCCCCCGAATTCACCACCACCGCCGTCGTCGATGGCAAGGTGGACCGTCAGTTCTCCCTCGACCGCTACCGCGGACAGTACGTGGTCCTCTTCTTCTACCCCGGTGACTTCACCGGCGTCTGCACCCCGGAGGTCCACGCCTTCCAAGAGCGTCTCGCCGACTTCGAATCCCGGGAAGCCGTCCTCGTCGGCTGCAGCACCAACGCCGCGGACATCCACAAACGGTTCCTCGCCACTTCCAAAGCAGATGGCGGCGCAGAGGGCGTGACCTACCCCCTGATCGCCGACACCAACCGCACGGTCTCCGACCGCTTCGGCACCCTCAACGGCCAATTCGACTACGACGAATACGGCCGCCTCACGGCCACCTCCGACCTGACCTGCCACCGCGGCACGTTCATCCTCGACAAGGAGGGCGTCATCCTGCACCAGAGCTACAACTTTGCTCCGCTCGGCCGGGACATCGACGCCGTCATCCGCGAGCTCGACGCCATCCGCCGCCTCCAGATCGACGGCCAGGTCTGCATGCCCAACTGGAAGGGCTGACCGCCCTCCGTTTCTCGTTCAGTCCATCAGCCAGCGGCGGACCCAGTCCTCCATGCGCTCCGCGATGGCCGTGGAGCACCGCAGGTCCACGCTGCCGGAGTGGGTCGTGCCCTCCGCGTCCGCCCAACCGCACCAGATGGTCATCCGTTCGCCGCCACCCTCCGGCATGCGGGTGACGCCGCTGATTTCGCCCTTTCGAAAAGGCGCTCCATAGACTTCGAGACGGCTACGGAAGTAGAGAATCGCTCCGTGGGCCGTCCGCTCGAAGTTGCAGCCGGTCCGGTCTGAGGCCACGCCCACGAGCGCGTCGAGCTCCCCGGAACCGCCGACGAGTTCAGCGCGGGGCGAGCCCGTGCCGCCGGCCTTCACCGACGCCCAGAAGCCCAGCGGCTTGCCCGAGATGGCGTGCACCTCGGCCCAGCGCCGCGGGTCATTGTAGGTCAAGTTCCAGAGTCGCATGGCTCCAGTGTCGGCGGTATTTCCCATCGGCGTCATAGCGCTCGGCTTGGCCTCCGGTATTGAATTTGCGATTGGGGCGCGGGTCGTTGCCAACGCCGGCCACGTAGATCCAGTTGCCGTAGTTGCTCGCCGGGTCGTGATCGAGCAGGTGGTGCTCGAACCAGCTCGCCCCCAGCCGCCAGTCTACGCCGAGGTCGTGCACGAGGTAGCTGGCCACGTTCTGCCGGCCCCGGTTGGACATGAAGCCCGTCGCCGCGAGCTCGCGCATGTTGGCATTGACGAAATCGCACTTCGTCCGGCCCTCGCACCACGCCTCGAAGACGCGGCGGTCCTGGCGCCATTTCGGCGACTCCTGTTTGATGCCGCGCTTGTGGAAGATGCGGTTGCCGTAGCGCATGGCCACGTAGCGGAAGTAGTCCCGCCAGATCAGCTCGAAGATCAACCAGTAGGTGTCCTCGTTCTTCTCAATCTCCTTCTCGAAGGCGCGGACCTGCGCATGGATCTCGCGCGGACTGATGCACCCGAGCGCCAGCCAGGGCGAGAACTTGGAACTGTAGTCGGCGCCGAGCAGGCCGTTGCGGGTCTTCTTGTACACCCGGAGCTTCTTGGTTTCCCAGAAGTAATGGTCCAGCCGCTCCCACGCGGCCACAGCTCCTCCCTTGAAGGGCAGCACGCCGCGGGCATCGGACACCTTGGCCTCGACCCCGAGGTCGGCCAGCGTCGGCACGCCGTCGCTCTGCAGTCCCGCCGGTACGGTCAGGGCCTCAGGCTCCGGCAACGGGTCCCGCACCTCGCTCCGCTTCTCCATCTTTCCCCGGAAGCGGGTGAAGACGTCGGGCAACTGCTCGAGCTCGAACGGCAGGTCGTCCGGGTGGTACATCGTCAGCTGCTCCTCGAGCCGGAGGTCCAGCACCTCGGCCACCTGCGCCTCGCGGTGGAGCTCCTCACTCGTGTGCTCCGCCGTGGCAAACACGGTCCGTGCGCCGTGCTCCTCGGCGAGGGACTTCAGCACCTCGGCCGGCTCACCGGAGCGGATGAGCAAGGCCCCGCCCATGTCTTCGAGATCCGCCTTCAAATCGGCCAAGGACTCGAGCAGGAACTGCGTCCGGAACGGACCGGTCTTGACCTGCCCCCAGCGGTCCTCCGCCCATTGGGCCGGGTCGAGGATGAACACCGGAATGACCTCCGTGGAGGCCTTCACCGCCGCATTGAGGGTGGCATTGTCGGTGACCCGCAGGTCGTTTCGGAACCAAATCAGGCTGCGCATGGTCAGAGGGTTTCAAGGTTGGCCAGGACCGCATCGCCGCGCTTGAGCAGGGCGTCCTGCTTTTCGGGAGGCATCTTGTCCCAGGTGCGGAAGGCCATGCCGATGCGCGGGTTGCGCTCCAACTTGGCCCGGTTGCGGACGTGGAAATGCCAGTAGAGGCTGTTGAGCGGGCAGCTGTTGTCACCCGTCTTGTCGGCCGCATCGTAGCTGCATCCGCTGCAGTACGGGCCCATTTTCTTCATGTAGTTGGCCGAGGCGGCGTACGGCTTGGTCCCCACGATGCCGCCGTCGGCGAATTGGCTCATCCCCCGCGTGTTGGTGATCTCCACCCACTCAATGGCGTCGAGGTAGATGCCGAGGTACCATCGGTCCACCTCATCGGGATGGATGCCGGCGAGCAGGGCAAAGTTGCCCGTCACCATCAGGCGCTGGATGTGG
>JBMYZR010000115.1:0-2835 GCA_049610565.1 Flavobacteriales bacterium
ACGCCCACCGCTACCACTCGATCTGGGGGGAGTTTGAAACGACGGAGCTGAGCGTCAACCTGTTGACCCGCAGGGCGGAGGGAGGCTCAAGCTACACGGTGAACGTGTTCGACGAGGAAGCCGAAGGCGGCTACACAGACCTGTCCACCGCGGACGTCATGGGACCGTATCAACTGCACACCGAGGACCGGTTGCCACGCGGCAACGGATGGTGGCGCACCGCCACGCGCACCCCGCGTAATTGACGATCAGGCCTCGGACCAACGGTCGAGGCGCCAGTGGCAGGGGCGGGTGCCGTGTCGCATGAGTGGCTGGCCGATCTCGTTGAGGTCCGGGGACCAATCGAACCGGTTGCAATCCCAGGTCAACACCTCGAACGTCACGCCGGCACGGTCCAGCTTGTCGGCCAGCGCCTCGATGCGGTCCTGCAGGCCGTAGTGATTCGGCTGCGGGTGGCGCCATTCGGTGAAGGTGACGAGTTGGACGTCGGTGAAGGCGACTCCGCGCTTGCCGACGAGCTGGTGGATCAGCCGGATGGCTTCTCCGAGTCGGGGAAACGCCACCTCGAGGTGCGGGTCCATCCAATCGGTCGAGACCGCGAGGCATTGGAGCTTCCACCGGCGGGTGCCGTGCTCGATGCCGGGGATCACCAACACGTCCCGCCGGGCTTCGGCGAGCACATGCTCGATCCGGCTCTCCAGCCCTGCAGGAAAAGCCGTCCGGTTGAAGAGCTGCGCATAGGACCGGATGGGGTCCATCACATCGAAGGGCGTGTCATCCGGCACCGTCAGCAGTTGCTCCTTGAGCCAATCGAAATGGTGGGCATCCGCCATGGCGCGGGCCCGGACCACACGGGCATCCTGCGTCCCACGCACCAGCTCCGCCGCCTCCTGTTCGGGCGTCTTTTTTGGCGGCATCGGCCGGCCATCACGGGACCAGTATCTCTGAAGCAGATTCATGCTGTAGATCGACAACGGGGCCTTCAATGTCGGCTGTATTTCACCCCGCCCAAACCGCCCTTGTCCACCGGATTCCCACACGTTCATCACACGCGCCTGTTGGCGGAGGAGGAATTCAGCCAACGAATCCAAAACGGGGTTCCGGTCCATACGATTCGCGCTTATGCTCACGTGAATTCCAAGAACCCCCGTCGAACCCTCCTGCCCGTGAACGCCTCCCGCACTACAGCGCCCGGCCGCTATCTCCTGCTCCTCCTTTTGCTCCCCATCGGATGCCTGTTCGTCCGCAACGGCGAGTCCGAACCCGTCCAGGCCTGGCCGCCGCCTCCGCTCCCCGTGTTCAACCCGCCGCTGGGCGCTGGATTGACCCCGGAGGAAACGGTCACCGTGGCGGCTGAGGGCGGGATGCTCGCGCTGGCGTCCGGGACGCGGATCACCGTGCCGTCCGGCGCGTTCGTGGACAACGCCGGCAAGGCGGTCACGGAGCCGGTCGCGCTCACCGTTCGCGAGTTCCACAACCCCATCGAAACATGGCTCGGCGGCATTCCGATGTATGCCGATGGCGACGCCGTCCTGCGCAGCGCGGGCATGATGGAAATCCGGGGCACCACCGCCGACGGGCGCGAGGTGGAGCTGGCGCCGGACAAGGCGCTCCAATTGGATTGGTACAGCGTGGAGGACGACCCGGGCTACGTGACCTGGGCGCTCGACACGGCGTCCGGGGTGTGGACCCAAACGGGCACCGCCAACAGCCTCGAGACCCGCGACCTCCAGGCCGAGCTCGAGGAGGCCGAAGCCGACCTGCCGCCCCGCGTCTACCCCGTGCCCCCGAGCCGGTATGCCTTTGACATCGGCGACCTGACGGGCCGCCAGCCCGAACTCGACCGGTACAGGGGGGTGCGATTCGTGCCGGCGGATGGCCGGAAATGCGGCCACGACGCCACCCGCATTGAAGTCGAACCCATCACCGACGGATCCGGTGGCGCCTTCCTCGTGCGCTTCATCGTCGACACCGTGCTGCAAATGAAATTCCAGGCGGGCAGCAACGACACGACGACCTACATGGCGCCGTTTCCCATCGACTCCGTGACGGAGTGCCGGTGCAACATCGCCCTGCCCCCGGGCGCCAGCGAACGCGAGGCGGCCCGGGTCCAGCGCCTCCTCAACGGCGATTCAGACCGGCAGCGCGAACGGGGGCGCCGTGCCGCCGTCCGCCTCTGGGAGGAGTACAACGCCACCATCGACCGGCAATACCTGACCGACCTGCTCCGACCGTCCACATTGCCGCGCCGGCCGGACCGCCCCGGCCGCGTCTTCGCCCGGTCCATGCAAACCGACCGGCTCGGCTGGATCAACTGCGACATCGAAATCCCCTACCCCGATGAGGTGGACCTGCTCGTCGACCTCGTTGCCCCCGATGGCCGCCTCCTCGAAGTCCAGAACCTGGCCGTCATGGAAGTGGACACGCGCACCCTCTACCCCTGCGAAGACGGCCGCATCCGCCTCGACCCGGCGCAGCGCAACGCGGTCTTCGGCTACGCCGACGGCCAGCTCGTCTTCCTCACCCGCGAGCAGGTCGCCGGCCTCCAGCACCTCGAGTCCGGCGCCGCCATCGCGCCATCCATCGCCGACCTCACGGACCTCCAGGACCCCGCCTCCACCATCGCCACCCTCATTCTCGGATCATGAACACCCTCCTCACCCTCACCACCCTCCTCGCCTTCTCCCCCTCGCCCTCCTTGTCCTCCGTCGTGCAGTCCACAGAGCCGCAGGCCAAGCATCTCCAGCAGCCAACCGAGCCCCCTACCAAGAAGCGCGTCTTCACGCCCTTCGAACAGGACTTCACCATTGCCCAGGGCGGAAAGACCGTCGACTC
>JBMYZR010000116.1:0-2818 GCA_049610565.1 Flavobacteriales bacterium
CCGCACTTGGTGTGACCGAGGACGAGGATGGCCTTGCTGCCGGCGTACTTGGTGGCGTACTCGAGGCTGGCGATGAGATCGGGGGAGGCGACGTTGCCGGCCACACGGGCGACGAACAGGTCACCGGAGGCGGCGTCGAAAATCTGCTCCACCGGGGCCCGGCTGTCGATGCAGGACAGCACGGCCGCGTAGGGGTACTGACCGGCGGCGGCGCCTTCGAGGAGGGCTTCGCGGTTGCGGGCGGAGGCCTCACCGGAAGTCGAACGGCGCACGCCGTCCTTGAGGAGGGCCACGGCGTCAGCCGGAGAGAGGGATTGCTGAAGTTCGGCGCCGAGGGCACCGTCGAGAGAGAGGTAGCGATCGATCATGGTGTAAACTTATTCTGCAGTCCGCCCGCCTGCAGAATCCGGTGCACGAGTTTTTCCATTGTTGGCCATTGGGCTCGAGAAGCCCGCCTTGCCTCTCATGCCCCGAACCGACAAACCGACACTCCCTCATCCACAACCCGTCCGCCGGCGGTGTTATCTTTCTGTAGCGCTCAACAGATGAACATCACCCTCACCGGTCTTGATGAACGCCGCCGCATGCTGCTTGCCGACGCCCGGTCCTTTCTGGACACCATGCAGGGCGACGTCCAATTTCAGAAGCTGGGCCTCGATTGGCCTGCCCGGAGGGCGTCCGTAGAAGCCTCCATCCTGGAGACCGGGACCTACCACCACACCGAGAGCGAGCTGGAATTCGGCGCGCGCCTGGCGTGGCGCAACAGCAACCGGTGCATCGGCCGGCACATGTGGCGTTCCCTGCGCGTGTTGGACCGGCGCGAGACGGTCGATCTGGACGGGGTCATCGGCGCACTCGGAGACCACCTCGACGCCGCATGGAACGGCGGGCGCATTCAAAGCGTCATTTCCATTTTCGCTCCGCGACACCCCGAAGCGCCGACCCAGCCGGACGCCGTGCGCATCGCCAACCACCAACTGACCCGCTATGCCGGGTTTGCAGACGACGACGGCCGGATTGTAGGAGACCCTCATTCGGCAGACCTCACCCGGAGCTTGATGGCCCAGGGATGGACGCCGAAGACCCGGACGGCCTTCACCCCCCTGCCGTGGAGCATCTGGCTGGAGGACGAATGCCAACCGCCCTATGATGCCTTTGCCCACCACCCCGAATGGCTGCGCGAAGTCCACATCACCCACCCCGACAACCCCGACTTCGCCTCACTTGGCCTGAAGTGGTATGCGGTGCCGGCCATCAGCGAGATGGCGCTGGTCATCGGGGGCATCGTGTACCCGTGCGCGCCGTTCAACGGATGGTACATGGGCACGGAAGTGGGCGCGCGGAACTTTGGCGACGCAGACCGCTACGACATGCTGCCTGCCGTGGCCCGCGTCTTCGGACTCGACACCTCCTCGGACCGTCAGCTCTGGCGGGACCGGGCCCTCGTCGAACTCAACCGGGCCGTGCTCCACAGCTACGACCTGGCCGGCGTCCAGATGGGCGACCACCACGAATTGGGCCGACAGTTCGAGCGGTTCTGCCAGGCGGAAGAGAACCAGCACCGCGGCGTCACCGGCGATTGGACCTGGCTCTCCCCTCCTCTTTCTGCGTCGTCCACCCCCCAGTTCCACCGGTCCTATGACGGCCGGGTTGTGCCCCACACCAACTACTTCTACCAAAGCCCGGTGGCCCAGGATGTGGAGGCCCGGCGTGCGGGTGCCTCCCCGGCCGCCGTGCCCCATCCGGACCCCTACCATTTGGGCCACGCCCACCCGACACCGCGGTGTCCGTTCGGGTTTGACCGGACGTAAGCCTGCGAATCTTTTTGCTTACTGCTTGCGCCACAGGCAACGGCGGATGCCGCTGCCACACGATGCGGTGATGCGCGCCGCCTTGATGGTGTAGTCGGTGAGGATGACCTCATCGATCAGGTCCGCATGAAACGGACCGGAACTGTCGGGATACAGGATCAGGCTCGCCCGGGTCGTGTCCACCGCCTCGAAGACGTACGTGCCGGCATGCCCCTGCCCATCGGCGTGGTCAAACCGGTAGCGCGGCGCCACATCCGGGGCGTCCGACCCCGCGAAGGTCATCGTGAGCGGCCCTTCATCTGAACAGCCGTCACACCCCGTCTCCTGATCGAGTTCAAATGTGCCCACGATGCGCACATCGACGGGGTCGCACCCCTGCTGCACGAAGGCGGCAGCAAGAAGAAGGGCGATGAACCAGCGGGATGGACGGACGGAAACAGGGGTCATGGCAGGAAGGTCACAGCCCGTGTCGGTCTCCGAACCGCGCCACATGGCAGCCGGCATCCAGAACACGCTGGGTGGCGTCCGAGGCGGGGTCGAGCAGGCGGTTGGTGTGGTTGAGGTGAATGAAGTGGACCTTGTCCCGTTCGGCTGCGGGCCAGGCAGCCATGAGGGCGAGGCTTTCGACGATGAACGGATGCGGGATCTCCGCCATGTCCCGGTGGCCGAGTTCGGCGCCGTCAAAGAAGGTGCCGTCGAGGAAGGCGATGTCCACGGCGGCCACCTCGGCCTCGAGGCTCCGCTCCCATTTGGACCACTTGTCGATGTCGGGGATGAACAGCGCCGTCCGGCTTGGTCCCTGGATGCGATAGCCGACCGTCTCGGAGAACTCATCGCGATGCGGCACCCGGATCGGGGTCACCGCCACCCGCTGGCCCGCCTGAACCGTGCGGTCCTCCGCGAGGGGCTGGATGTCGATGTTGTGCAGGTCCACGAGCTGGCTCCACGGCCCGTTGGTCCTCAGGAACTCGGCCATCTGCGGCATGGCGTACACCGGCACGCCATCC
>JBMYZR010000117.1:0-2738 GCA_049610565.1 Flavobacteriales bacterium
ACCTCGCCCAGACCGTGGACTACGTGGACGTCCACCGCATCTGCGCCCGCGAAATGGCCATCCGCTCCAAGCTCGTCGAGCACGTCGGCGGTCGCATCCTCAAGGCCCTCCGCGCCGAGCTCCCCCTCACCGACGCCATCGACCGCATCAAGGTGGAGATCACCAAGTTCGCTCCGCCCATCGGCGGCGACTGCGACCGCATCACGGTCGTCCTTCAGGGGTAAGCGGGCAACCATTTTGGGACTCTATCGTCTTGTTAATGAGCCCAATCTAAATGAACCATCCCCTCCATCTCCTCGGATCGCGCACGCTCCAGCATGGAGCATGCTTCCTTCTCATGATGGCCTTGGCTGCCGGCATGACGGCCCAAGACGACTGTCCCTACGACCTGAATGGCGATGGATGTACCTGCGCCAATGAACTTCTGCTCTTCAGTCTAGATTACGGAGTCGACGGCAATACAGACTACGACTTCAATGACAACGGATTCCGGGATTTCGAAGATGCACTGGTGCTCTCTCGCCATCTCGGCTCGAATTGTCCGCAAACCGAGATCGAAGACACAACAGGAATCATTCTGGGCCTCCTCATCGAGCCCGTCGACACCCTGACGCAGGGTCTCTCCGACGGCGCCGACACGATCCCTGCCGGCGCCATCACCTACCGGCTCTATGCCGAGGTCAGCCATCCAGAGGTCACCGTTGTCGGCGTTTGGGGCAATTCAGCATTCCCCTTGACGCTCAACGCCCCCGACGGCTTGTTCTTCTCTTCATTGCAAACCGTGCCCTCTGGCACCCATTTCGCTTCGGACATCTCGCCGTTTCTGTTTCCCTCTTTTCCGACCTACGAACACGCATCCTGGTGGACCTTGAACCATGCCCCTGGGGAAGACTTTCCTTACTACCAGCCCCTCGGCAGCACATCCGATTTCATGGACGACATGGATGACGGCAACATGCAATTCGATGCCGACATGGGGGACGGTTGGCTTGTCTATGACTACATCAGCACACCCATAGAATCGCCAACAGCACCCAACCTGAAGTTGCTCGGACAGTTCACCACGCTGGGCCAATCGGGCCTCTGCGGTCAACTGAACCTCGAAATCCGCACCCACATTGATGGGGAGCCCACCCAATTCGAACAAGCCTTCGGGCTGACCTTCTCCACACCCGGTGCGGACACCCCTTGTGAACCCCTGTCCCCTTGTCCAGACGGGGCGGATTTCAATCAAGACGGCGTGATCGGCACCTCAGAAGTGTTGGTGATGCTGGCCGCATTTGGCGACGTCACCACCGGGCCGGAAGACCTCAATGGCGATGGCATGGTCAACGTGGGCGACGTCCTGATGTTGCTCGGGGCGTTCGGGATGGTCTGCGGCTGATCAGATCTGCATCTCCGGCACCTCCACCGGCACGATGAGCGTGCCGGCCGTCGCGGCTTGAATCTCCTCCACGGTCACGCCCGGGGCGCGCTCCACGAGGTGGAAGGCGCCGTCGCGGATGTCGAGCACGGCCAGATTGGTCACCACCCGCTTCACGCACGCCACGCCGGTCAACGGCAGGGAGCACGCCGGCAACAGTTTGGACTCCCCGCGCTTGTTGGTGTGCATCATCGCGACCACGATGTTCTCGGCCGATGCCACGAGGTCCATGGCACCGCCCATGCCCTTGACCATGCGGCCGGGAATCTTCCAGTTGGCGATGTCACCGTCCTGGCTCACCTCCATGGCGCCGAGCACCGTGAGCTGGACGTGCTGACCGCGGATCATGGCAAACGAGGTCGCACTGTCGAAGTAAACCGCGCCCGGCAGCGCCGTGATGGTCTGCTTGCCCGCATTGATCAGGTCCGCGTCGACCTCCGCCTCCGTCGGGAAGGGCCCCATGCCGAGGATGCCGTTCTCGCTCTGGAATTCCACGGAGATGCCGTCGGGAATGTGGTTCGCCACGAGCGTCGGGATGCCGATGCCGAGGTTGACGTACCAACCGTCTCGGAGTTCCTGCGCGATGCGCCGCGCGATGCCATTCTTGTCCAACATGGGTCAATCCAAATGTAAAGCCCGCTCCACGAGCTGGTTGTACACGGCCCGCGCCGCCTCGAGGCGCTTCGGGTCCGCTGTGTCGTTCACGTCTCGCTGGCGGGTGTGCGGCTCTATCGGTGGCACCTCCGCTTCGATCCCCGCTTCGGTCAGCACCGCTTCAAGCACGGCCGACGGGGACGCACTCCACATGGCGTGCGACACGAACAGCAACCGGTGGCCATCCGCCGTCAAAGCGTGTCGGTAGTAATCCGTCCACCGTTCCAGCCAGTAATCGAGGGTCTCCGGGTTGCCCGTGGCGGGTTCGCTGCCGAAGCGGAACGGTTTGTGACCGCCTCCGAACTCGTGGTGGGCAAGCCAATCCATATAGGTCCGGACGAACGGGTCGCCGTCCTGCATGGCCGTGTACCGGCGGTGCATGGCCAGCAGGGAAGCCGCATGGGCCAGCGGTTCGCGGAACATCAGCACCGCGGTGAAATCCCGGTTGTGCTCCCGCAGCGACGGGTAGCGCAGCAACGCGTTGTTGTTCTTGGCCAAATACGTCGTGCCTGGGCTTCGGACGAGGCCTTGGTAGTCGAGGTACCGGCCGTGCAATTCGGCATCCACCCCATGCGGCGCGAGGTGGTCCTCCGTCACGAACGCACGCTCGGTGTGGGCGAGGAAGAAGGGCTCCTCCAACGCCTCGGCGGAGTCCGCACCC
>JBMYZR010000118.1:0-2666 GCA_049610565.1 Flavobacteriales bacterium
GGTCAGGAGCCCCACCTCAGCCCGCATGTCCGCCGTCCAGGTCTTGCCGTCCGTGTCACGGGTGTGGGTCTCCACCGTGGACAGGTGAGGCATCAGCAATCCGACGTTGAGGGTCAGGGTCAATCCGTCCGCACTGACGGCATTGAGCGTCCTCTGCTCGGCCTCCGCCCAGTTGATTCGGCTGGAGACCACCACGATTTCATCGCCCGGTTGCCAATCCACCGGGTCTGCGAGGGTCAACTGATTGGCTCCGAGGAAGGAGCTCGCTCCGAGCCGGGTCCAGCTCACCTTTGGCGCACCGTGCAGCTCGATCTGTCCCCCGTTCATCGCCCCGAGAAACTTCTCCCCCATGCCCATCATGGACGCGCCTGTGTTGGCCCCAGTCAACGTCAACGTGAAGTCATGTTCCGCAGGAAACGGCGCCGTGGGGGTCCCCACCTCAAACAGCGCTCCGGGCCCCATCACCATGACCCACTCAGCCGACAGGTCGACGGACGCGTCTCCCGCAGCCCGGAGGGTGCCATTCACCGTGAGGGTCTGTGCCGAATGGGTCCCGGACAACTCGACCGTGATGCCAGCGGGAATGGTCACTTGGTCAGAGAACCCCGGCACCAATCCACCATCCCAGGTCATCGGGTCGTCCCAATCCCCATCCGCCACGGCAGAAACCGGATTGGCCAGCACGGCCGCGGCCGCGGAGAAGAACACGAAAAACAGGAGGGCGCCCCGGCGCACGAAATCAGAGAAGGACATGGTGAAAGGAGGAATCGTAAAAGACTGACGAACAAACCCTTGAATGGTTTGCTCTCCGGAGGAAGAATTTTCGAATTCCGCCACTCCCTGAGGAGAATCCCGAGCCCCGGCTTCTGCATTCGCCCTCTTGCAACCGCTACTTTCGCGCCATGATTCAACGCCTCCTTCTCCCCCTGCTTCTGCTGGCCTCCACCATCGCGCACGGCCAGATCCCCTGTGAAAACGGGATGGCGGGCGAGTTCCCCTGCGAGAACATCGACCTCGTGGCGTTTCTCGGCATCGACGAGCTGGGCGGCGGAGAAGCCAACGACATCTGGGGCTGGGTGGACCCGACCGACAGCACGGAGTACGTAATCATGGGCAGGACCAACGGCACCGCCTTCGTCAACATCTCCGACCCCCTCAATCCGTTCCTCGTGGCCGACGTGCCCACCGAAACGACGAGCTCCCTGTGGCGGGACGTCAAAGTTTACGCCGACCATGCCTTCATCGTCTCTGAAGCCGGCGGCCACGGCATGCAGGTCGTCGACCTGACCCAGCTCGGCGGCATCCCCAACCCACCGGTGACCCTTCAGCCCAACGCGGTCTACACCGGGTTCGGCAACGCACACAACATCGTCATCAACCCCGAGATCGGGCGGGCTTACGGTGTGGGCACCGACACCTTTTCCGGCGGACTGCACATTGTCGACATCAGCGACCCCACAAACCCCACCGCCATGGGGTCCTTCGCTGCGGACGGGTACACCCACGACGCCCAAGTCGTCTCTTATGCCGGTCCAGATGCCGAATTCTCAGGAAAAGAAATCGCCTTCTGCTTCAACGAGAACACCCTCACCATCGTCGACGTCACCAACGCCTCGGACCCCGCCCTCATCAGCGCCACCGGCTACTCCACCTCCGCCTACACCCACCAAGGCTGGCTGACCGAAGACCACAAGTACGTCCTCCTTGGCGACGAGCTCGACGAAGGCGCCATCAACACCCGCACCTACATCTTCGACGTGCAGGACCTCGACAACGTCACGCTCATCGGCACGCACATCGGGGCCACCTCCGCCATCGACCACAACATGTACACCCGCGACGGCATGGTGTACCAGTCCAACTACCTGGTCCAATTACCCCTACTTCCCCTCCGGCATCGTCGCCGTGTCGCACATGGAGGAGGGCCTGTTTCTGCTCCAGCCCGCCGACAACCTGAGCGTCCTCGGGTGCACCGACCCCGCAGCCTGCAACTACGATCCAGAGGCCCTGGAGGACAACGGTTCCTGCATCGGGTTCAACGAATGCGGCGGCTGCGAGGGCGAGGAATTGTTCTGCATCGGGTGCACCGACGCCGGCGCCTGCAACTTCTCCGAGGTGGCCACCATCGACGACGGCTCCTGCTTCGAGATCGACGCCCCGGAGGCCCAAAGCGCCATGCAGCAAACGGATGCGGTCACCTTCACCGGCGGCGACGGCACGCATTGGTTTGCGACCGAAACCGACGAGTCGCCGCTGGCCATCGGCCCGAGCTACACCCTGCCCCTCCTCACCGAGGACGGCTCGGTCTGGGTGGCCAACTCCAACGGCGAGTACGGCATGGCCGGCGGCAAGGCCGAGCCGGACCTCGACAACGGCCAGCACCACCCCAACAACGGATACTGGATGCTCTTCGACGTCCACCAGGACGCCCTCCTCGAAAGCGTGGACGTCTACTCCCTCGCCGGGGGCGACCAGACCATCGAGATCCTCGACGGCACCGGCGCCGTGGTGAGCTCCACCACCCAGATGCTGGACCCGGGCCAGAACGTCTTCCAACTCGATGTGCCGCTGCTGGCTGGCGAGGGCTACGGCATCCGCTCCGGCAATGAGGAGCCCCTGCTCTGGAGGGAGGACAACAACGCCGAGGTCAACTATCCCTACGAGAT
>JBMYZR010000119.1:0-2564 GCA_049610565.1 Flavobacteriales bacterium
GCTGGATGGCCTTCCTGACCGCCGATCACGGGGCCGTCACCGTCCCAGGGCTCGAGAAGGCACGCGGCCTGCCCGTGGATTATTGGAACCCCGAACCGATGAAGGCCCGGGTCGACACGGCACTCGCCAACCGGTATGGCCGGACCGATCTTCTCCTCACCTACGACAACGACCAGTTCTTCCTGGACCGCGACCGGGTCCGTGAAGCGGGCCTGGATGCCGACGAGATCGCCCGATACATCGCCGGGGTGGCCGAATCCGCTCCGGAAGTGCAGCGCGTCCTGACCGCCGCAGACCTTCGGGTCGGCGGGTTCTACGAGGGCGCAGAGGCCAACGTGCTGCGCGGATGGAACGCCACGATGTCCGGAGACGTGATCGTCATGCTCAAGCCCGGCTACCTCGAATACGGCCGGTCCGGCACGAGCCACGGCAGTCCCTATGCCTACGACACGCATGTCCCGTTCCTCATCATGGGGCCCGGCGTGCCCAAGGGCATGGACAGCATGGTCCGCTCCAACATCCGCGACATCGCCCCCACCCTGTCCGCCCTCATCGGGTTCCCGAGGCCCAGTGGGTGCACGGGTATGCCCATGGAAGCGCTCTTCATCGAATGACCCCCATCCGACACCGCATCGAGCGACACGGTCGCCACGAACTGCTCATCACCTCCACCTTTCCGGCCGGAACGGACCACGTCCTGCTCCCCACCTGGCGCCCGGGCCGCTACGAACGCGGTGATTTCGCCCAATACGTGAGGGGCATGGCCCAACGGACCCCGGACGGCTGGTCTCGGCTGACCCAGGCCGAATTGCACCGTTGGGACTGCCTCCCCATTGAGGGAGAGGTTGAGATCCGGTTCCACTTCACGGCCGCCCAACTCAATGCGGGCAGCACCTGGGCCGACGACGCCCTGCTCTACGTCAACCCCGTCAACTGCCTGCCCTACCACCCGGACCTCGCCGATGCGCCCGTGGAGATCCATCTGCCGGACATTCCCCACACCTGGCGCATCGCCACGGCCCTGCCCCACATGGCGGACAGCGAGGACGGCATCCATCTGTCGGCCCGGGGCACGCAGGAACTCATGGACAGCCCGTGGATTGCGGCTCCCGAGGCGGACCTGTGGCACGGAGAGTATGAGGTCGGGGGGCACACCTTCCACGTGCACGTCTGGGGCGGGCGCCACTATGACGATGCGGCCTTCATGGAAGCCCACCAGAAATTCACCGAGGCGCAGATGGCCGTCTTCGGATGGCTTCCGGTCCCGCATTACCATTTCCTCTACCTCTTCCCGGAATTCCAAGCCCGGCACGGGGTCGAACACGAGGCCTCCACGGTCATCGCCTGGGGGCCGGCAGCGGACCTGACCCACGATGGCGAAGGCGTCCCTTCGACCGGGCTCGCCGAGGTCATCGACATCGCCAGCCACGAACTCGTGCACACCTGGAATGTCAAGCGCCTGCGTCCTGCAGAGTGGATACCCTACGACTTCTCGCGCGCCTGTCCGAGCCGGCTGGGCTACGTGGCCGAGGGCGTGACGACCTACCTCGGTGACCTGTTCCTGCTCGAGAGCGGCGTGATCGGCATGGAAGGGTGGCTGACCCGGTTTGAAAAGCTCCTGACCCGGCACCTCTGGAATCCCGGGCGCCTGGAGACGTCCGTCGCCGACAGCAGCGTGGACACCTGGGTCGACGGATACAAAGTGGGCGTGCCCCACCGCAGGGGCAACATCTACGTCGAGGGCGCCGTGTTGGCTTTCCTGTGCGACGTGGCCCTGAACCGCCATGGTGGCGGCTGGTTGGTGGACGCCTTGGCCGAACTCACGGGCCCCGAGCAGACGCGCGCCCTCACCGAGGACATGTGGTGGTCCACCCTGGAGCGCCGGGCTTCCGCTCGCGGGCCAGAGGGCGGTGTCGAGATTCGACAGCTCCGCGCCGACTTCTGCGACGGCACGGAGGACACGTGGCCGGAACTCGTCGACGCGATGATGCACCAGGGCATCGAAGCCCGGCTGGAGCCGCACGCCGACCCGCTTGCCCGCTGCGGCGCCCTGTGCGGCAAGGGCCGCGAGGGCCGGACCGAAGTCAAGGTTTGCTGGCCGGACAGTCCAGCATGGAAGGCCGGCCTGCGCCGCGGGGACGTGATCACGTCAGCGGAGGAAGCCAGCGGGGCGGTTCAGGTGGTCTGGAAACGGGACGGCGTGCACGAGCATGAGGATCGGTTGACCGCGCCCGAAGGCCCGGGGCACTTTGCCCGGCCGGTCTTGTCGGCCTTTCCCGGCTGACGGCGAACCGCCGTCAATCAGTCGTCGCGGGCGCCGGAGAGCGCAAAGCTCACGAGGTTGGCCCCCATTTCGAGGGCCCTGCGGCGCACGGCCTCGGGATCGCGGTGGACGGCGTAGTCCTCCCAACCATCTCCCAGGTCGCACTCGACGTCGTAGTAGCACACCAACCGCCCGTCGAGGAGCAACCCGTATCCACGGGGCGCCTCGCCATCGTGCTCGTGAACCTTGGGCGGCCCGCTGTCGAAATCATACTCCGCGTGATACACCGGGTGCTGGAAGG
>JBMYZR010000120.1:0-2467 GCA_049610565.1 Flavobacteriales bacterium
GCGTTGCGGGCAGCCTTCACAGCGTCCTTGACGCTGGCATGGGATGACCCGGTTCGGCCTGCCGATCGGGCAAGCCGCTCCAATTCGTCAACCGGCATCGCACGCGGCACATCGGCTGCGCACCAATGGTTGGCGACCGTGTCCGGCAGGCAAGACAGAGCCTCAGCCACGTCCTTGTCGGCCACCGCCGCATAGACGAGCCGCAGGGGCCGGCCGAGTGCCTTCAACGCCTTGCCAGTGGCCGTCAGCCCCTCAACGTTGTGGGCGCAATCCAGCAGGCAATCCGCGTCCCAGACATGCCACCGGCCCCGCAGTCCCCACGTGGCCGGGCCGGCCATCAGGACCTCCTCATCGCTTTCGCTGTCGCCCGGAATCAACTGCAGGATCCGGCGGGCCACGGCCCGGTTTCGGGCCAGCCATTCGGGACCGCCCACCGCATCGACATCGGCATCGGGCAGGCCATCGTGGACCTCCACCCCCAACCTCATCGACTGCTCCAGCACGACGGAGCGGGCCTCCGGCGGCAGGATGCCCAGCACGCACGGGACGCCTTCCTTGAGGATTCCGGCCTTTTCCCCGGCGATCGACCGAAGGTCATGCCCGAGGAACTGCTGGTGGTCCATGCCGATGGAGGTGATGGCCGTCACGCGGGGTGCCGGGAAAATGTTGGTGGAATCGAGCCTCCCCCCCATGCCGGTCTCCAGGACCACCACATCGACCTGGTGAGCCTGGAAGGCGGTGAGGGCCATGGTGAACATCAACTCAAAAAAGCTCGGCTGCAGCTCCTCCCAGACCGCCATGTGGTCGGCCACGAAGGCGATGAAGTCCGCCTCCGGAATCCACTCTCCCCCGATGCGGATGCGCTCTCGTGGATCCTCGAGGTGGGGAGACGTGTACAGCCCGACCTTGAGGCCGCGGGCCTGAAGCGCTGCGGCCACGGCATGGCTCACCGATCCCTTGCCGTTGGTGCCGGCGATGTGGACGACCTCGAGGCCATCCTGCGGGTTGCCGAGGGCCGCGCACAGGGCATGCGTCTTGGCCAGGTCGATGCGGTACCTAACCGGCCCCGTCCGCTGGAACATCGGCAGCTGGGCATACAGCCAGTCGAGGACGTCAGCGTAGGTCATGCCGTCAGCCCGGTTCGCAGGAGGCCCCCGCAGGGATTTGGTTTGGACGCCGGTCCGGCCAGCCGCTCATTCGAGCTTGAAGTTGAATTGAATCCAGCCGATGCGGGTCGGCTTGATGGGGTGGCTCTCGAACGTCGCCGTCAGCGCGGCCTCCTTGGCCAATTGCACCAACCGGTTGTTGGAGGTGGTGCTGAACTCGGGGTCGAATTTGGCCTCGGTCACCTTGCCGCTTTTGTCCACATAGACCTTCATCCGGACGATGCCCTCCTCGGTGGGCTTCCGGTCGAGGGTCGGGTCCCCGATCATCTTGCCGCCGTCAAGCAACTCGCCCGTGGCCAGACCCGACACCACGCCAGCGCCCTCAATCTTGCCGTCCTCCGCGCCGCTGTTGCCGGTGCCCTGCTGCTGGCCTTCGGAACCGCCTCCGCCGCTGTTGTTGAACATCTGGCTCAACGCGTTGGAGAGGTCCTGGGAAATCTCGGGCTCAGGGTCCGGGTCCTCCACCTCCGTCGGGGTCTCCACGACCTCCTCCTGGGTGGGAACGTCGACCTCGCTGGCCTCCTGCGTCTCCACCGCTTCAACCGGGGCCACCTCCTCCACCGTGGACTCGCTGACTTCCTGCTCGATGACCTCTTCGACCTCCTCGGAGGGGGTCTCCGTCTCGCGGTCTCCGCCTGCCTCCTCGACGTTACCGAAGTCCGCCATGCCGACGGCCACGAACTGTTCGCCCGGAGGCGGGGTCACCTCCTGGAAGGCCACCAGGAACACGCACGCCGCCAGGATGGCGACATACGTCACCGTGGAGAACACGGCCGCCTTGCGGCGTTCCTTGCGCTCCTGTTCGGCGTGGTGGCGGTTCCAATCGAATCCGGACATGTCGGGCTGTGGGGCTAGGGGGTCAACGCGTGGGCTGGGCGCCGAGCATGACCTTCCAGTCGTTGGCCTTGGCCAGGCCGATCACCTCGACGGTCTGCCCGGTGGGCACCTCCTTGTCGACTTGCAAATACAAGACCGGATCGCTCTGGTCGGCGAACTTGACCTTCAGGGCGGGCTCGATGTCGGCCCGGGCGATGGCGGTGCCGTTGAGGTAATAGGTGCCGTCAGGCTTGATCGAGACGGTCAGCCGCGAGCTCGCGCTGCTCGTCCCCTTGCTCTGCGGCAAATCCACGTTGACCCCATTCGACACCAGCGTCGACAGGATCACGAAGAAGATCAGCAGCAGGAACACGAGGTCCGTCATCGAGGACATGTTGCCCCCGGCCTGCACCTGGTTGCGTTGTCCGAGGTTCATCAGCGGGCGGGTTCCTCGAGGATGTCAATGAATTCAAGGCTGCTGGCCT
>JBMYZR010000121.1:0-2452 GCA_049610565.1 Flavobacteriales bacterium
CCAGCAAGGCGGATTCCACATTGGGGGCCGTCAGGGGCACGTCCCACCCGAAGCGCTCACACCGGGTGTATTCGACGGCGTCCATGCTGCCGTTCAACACGGCGGACAGCAGGGAACGCGTGTCCCGCAGGGCCATGCGGTGGCCCACGCCGTGTGGACCGCCGGTCCACCCGGTGTTGACCAGCCAGACCTGCGTGCCGTGCGCCTCGAGGCGCTCGCCGAGCATGTCGGCGTAGCGGCCGGGATGAAGGGGCAGGAAGGGCGCACCGAAGCAGGCGCTGAAGACCGCGGTGGGCTCATTGACCCCATCCTCCGTGCCGGCCACCTTGGCGGTGTATCCGCTGATGAAGTGGTACTTGGCCGTGGTCGTGTCCATGCGGGCCAGGGGCGGCAGGACACCGAAGGCATCGCAGGTGAGGAAGAAGATGTGCTCGGGATGGCCACCCTGGCTGTTCGGCTTGGCGCCGGCAATGTGGTGCAGGGGGTAGCTGACCCGGGTGTTCTGCGTGGTGGTGGCGTCGGTGTAGTCCGGGGTCACCCCGTCGGCCTCGAACCCGATGTTCTCGAGCAGCGCACCGTGGCGGATGGCGCCGTGGATGTCCGGTTCGCGCAGCGGGTTCAGGTCAATGGTCTTGGCGTAGCACCCCCCCTCGAAATTGAAGATGCCGTCCGGTCCCCATCCGTGCTCATCGTCGCCGATCAACCGGCGGGAAGGGTCGCTCGACAACGTCGTCTTGCCCGTTCCGGACAGCCCGAAGAAGACCGCGGTCTTGCCGTCGAGTCCTTCGTTGGCCGAGCAGTGCATCGGCAGGATGTCCGCCTCCGTCGGGAGCAGGAAATTCATCGCGCTGAACATCCCCTTCTTGATCTCCCCGGTGTAGCCTGTCCCGCCGATGAGGATGCGCTTGTGGGTGAAATCGAGGACCGCAAAATTGCTCTGGCGGGTGCCGTGGATGTCCGGATCGGCCTTGAAGCCCGGGGCGCAGAGGATGTGCCATTCCGGGGTGAAGTGGGCCGCTTCCTCCTGCGTGGGGCGGAGGAACATGTTGTAGGCAAAGAGGTTGGACCAGGCCTTCTCGGTCAACACCCGGAGGGCCTTGCGGTGGTCGGGGTGGGCGCCGACGAAGGCGTCCCGGGCGTAGAGGCCCTTTCCATCGAGGTAGGCCAGCAGGTCCTCGTGGAGCCGTGCAGCGTGGTCTTCGGAGATGGGTTGGTTGATGTCTCCCCACCAGACCTGATCGGCCGTGATGCGGTCCTGAACGATGAACCGATCCTGGGGACTTCGGCCGGTAAACCGGCCCGTTTCGATGGCGAGAGCGCCTGTGTGGGTGAGTCTTCCTTCTCCCGAGAGAAGGGTCCGCTCAATGAGCTGGGAGGGAGCGAGATTCCACCAGATCTGTCTGGCCTTTTTCAATCCGCTGGCGGCCAAATCCGGGTGGAATGGCGTGTTTCCTTGGTGTACCATGTTGTCGGCTGATCATTGCGAGCCTGTCCAAAGTTAACGTGGTGAAGCGCCTCCAAGTTTTCCGATTTGCTGTCGGAATTGTCGGGCTATTCACAATGTCCGTGAATTCATCCACGGGTCGCCCGGAGGGTCGCCCAGGTCCACCGCAACCAGCCGGCAATCATGAGCACGCCGCCCAATGGGGTCACCGGCCCCAGCACCGCCAACGGCACCCCGACGGCCTTGCCCAGGAGGAGCCCGAAGATGCTGCCGGAAAAGAGCACCGTGCCGATGGCGACCCATTTCAATCCCTCGACCCGCCGGGAAGCCGAGGCCCCCAGCACGGCACTGCCCATGAACAACAGGTAATGGGACGCCGTCTCGAAGGCGTGCACGCCATCGGCGTCGAGAACGCGCTCCATGAAATGGGCGGCGAGGGCGCCGGAGACCACCCCGACGGCCAGGAATGCGCCCCCGATCCACAGGGGAAAGGATGCAACCTCGACCGCGGTGTCCGTGTTGGTTTCCTGAGACTCCATGTCCGCTAATTTGCGGTTGGAAAATCAAACCCCACCATGCGCATTCACGCCCTCCTCCTTGCCCTGCCCCTCCTTGCCCTTCTGACCACCGGATGCGGTGGCGATGGCGCCGCCCCCACCCCTGCGGAGCCCCAATCCGCTCAGCAGGACAAAGCCCAGGATGCGGACCGGCCGGCCGTCGAGGCCAAAGGCAAGCCCGCCCGAAAGGCCTACACGGAGGAAGAGCTCAACCGCCCCTACAGCACCGTGAGCCCCTGGCGCTACATCGTCACCGGTCCGGAAACCCAGTACTTCGAACGGCTCGTCGCTGCGTCCAAACTCGGCCGGACCGTTCACGGTTCCCGCCACGCCGTCCTCGTCCCCCGCGACGTCACCTTCAAGGACAACCGGGACTGGAAGGACTTGATGGAAGAAGAGAATTTCGACGCCCTGCAACGGTTCGTCAAGGCCCACATCCTGGTCGGCGTGA
>JBMYZR010000122.1:0-781 GCA_049610565.1 Flavobacteriales bacterium
AAGACGGCGGGCGGGACAGCTGGTGGCATCGCCATGCCCTGTTCACCGACGGCCCGGTGCGGGTGGCGATGGATCCTGTGGTGGAATACGCCCGCCAATGGCGTAGGCTCAACACGGCCGACAACGACGCCCCTGCGGAGTCCGGATTCCGCAACATCCGTGGTGTCCGTTATCGTGGCACCCTCGATGGCACCCTCCACTTCGGGGGCACCGTGCTCGAAATGCAGCGCGTGCTGGTCGGTCCCGACACCGAATACGTCCTCGCCGCACAAGGCTACCCGGGCATGGGTCCGGGCAAGTTGAGACCGGCCGGCAACGGCCTGTTCGGCATCGACCACAGCCTGGCCGAAGTCTGGTTCGACACCCAAGCCTCGCAGCGGGTTCGGCTCCAATGGGGGCTGGGCACGGTCGGCATGGGACCGGGAGCGCGCAACCTGCTGTGGAATCCGGACATGGCCCCCGCCCCTTACCTCCTCGTGGATGTCGACCTCGGGCGCGGATGGCAATACCGGTGGTACCAAAGCCGCCAACGGTCCACGACGCGACTGACGGCCGACGGCGCCCGGGAGGGTCGGTATGCCCCACTTGGCCTGTCCGTCCGGAGCCTGGGCAAGACCGTCAAGACTGGCGAACACACCCTCGATGTGAATTGGGTGACCGCCACATGGACGGACGTGTTGGAGCGGGGCCAAACCCGGAGCGCGGCGACCGATTGGGCCATCGCTTTGGCGCCCTGGTCCACCCCCCTGCACCGGGACACGGCCAACACCGCCGTTCTGAC
>JBMYZR010000122.1:791-2437 GCA_049610565.1 Flavobacteriales bacterium
TGGCGCCCTGGTCCACCCCCCTGCACCGGGACACGGCCAACACCGCCGTTCTGACCGGCCACCACGGCATGGACCTGCAATGGCGCCGCACCCGGTCCACATGGTATGGCCAGGCCCGGTTCGCGCCGTGGACCGGTCCAGACCAGGAAAACGCCCGTCGTGCTCAGTGGCTCATCGGCCATGTGCGCCATGGGGAGCGGTGGACGGTCTGGACCGAGTTCGCCCCCGCCAGCAGCTCTGCCTTGCCCGCGTTCGATCCCGCATCAAGTGGAGGCGGTTTGGGCCTGCGCTCCCTGTCCAGTCTCCAGCCGGATTGGGTGCAGGGCATCGAATGGAGACCGGCCGGAGTGACCGTTTCTGCCGAATGGGGCCGATTGCGCGACGGCTGGAGTGGCAAAATGACCCTCTCCCTGCCCCCCATCGGCATCGATTCAGCTCCGTCTACAAATCGGTTGGGCAGAAAAAGCCGCTGGCCGAACCGGCACCTTCCAGCTCTGGTCCCGGTCCAGCCGTTCGTCGAAGTCATGACATTATCCAGCATTGACGCACTCTGGTGGGGAATCGGCCTTCAGTCGCCCGTCACGAATTCCCGCAAGAGCCACTGAATTTCTTGTATAAGAATTGTCTCACCCCGTTCAACAACGCAACCCCGGCCCGCTTTCGCCCATATACTCCCCCATATGATGAGTATTTTAGCCGTGACCAAAATCATGCTCGCCTTCATCGCCTCACTTGCCGTTGTGATGCTGGGGATGCCTTCGCTGATTCGGCTCGCGGTGCAGAAAAACCTGCTCGATGAGCCCTCAGAGGACCGCAAGGTCCACACGCGAAGTGTTCCCAGATTAGGGGGCGTATTGATTTTCATCGGCACCCTCGTCACCACCTCCATCCTGACACAGCCCACTGGCAACGAAGCCTTCGCCTTCCTGCGCATGGGCGCCGCCGCCATCATCCTGTTCTTCCTCGGCCTCAAAGACGACCTTTCCGTTCTGGATCCGCTCAAGAAGCTCGCCATTCAAATTGTGGTCGGGGCCGTTCTCATCCTGGGAGGCGGCTTCATGATTGAAGACTTCTCCGGCCTTTTCGGACTGTCCACCATCAGCATGGGCGTGGCCATTCCCTTCTCGCTCTTCGTGTACATCGTGGTGGTCAACGCCGTCAACCTCATTGATGGGGTGGACACCCTGGCCGGTGGCTATGGATTCCTGGTGGCCATCTCCTGCGCCTTGTGGTTCCATTTGACGGGCCAACCCAACTTCGCCATCCTGTGCCTCGCCCTGGCCGGTTCCTTGGCGGGATTCATTCTCTTCAACATCTCGCCTGCCCGGATTTTCATGGGAGACAGCGGATCGCTGCTGCTCGGCATGTTCATCTATGTCATGGCCACGAGCATCATGGCCACTCCGGCAGCGCAGATTCCAGACATGTGGGCCCACCGTTCCATGCCCATGCTGGCGATGACCATGCTCAGCTATCCCCTCGTGGACACGCTCCGCATTTTCACCCTGCGCATCCTCAAGGGGCGGTCTCCGTTCTCGGCCGACCGCAATCACCTGCATCACCGCCTGTTGGGGCTGGGCTTGAACCACTTGCAAACGGCCTTGGTCATCCACACCTACACTGCGGTGATGGTGTCCCTCGGCTTC
>JBMYZR010000123.1:0-2425 GCA_049610565.1 Flavobacteriales bacterium
GGAGCTCGTGGTGGTCCTCGGCAGCGTGTTCACCGTGGGGGAGGCCCTCACGGCGCTGGAAGCCAACTGATCAGGGGCAGTTACAGCCGAAGACGCTGAGGAGAATCAACAGGTCGGAGGTTCCGACGAGAAGGTCAACATCGAGGTCGGCCGGGTGTGCGCCTGTGTTACCGAAGTTGGCCAGCAAAGAGAGAATGTCTTCTACTGTTTGGGCGCCATCTCCATCGATGTCGCCAAGGCACCCACCATACGGGCCGATGCCGCACGTGTTGTTGATGCTGCCGTCGAAGTAGCGGTTGGCCATGTCCACAGCCTGAACGCCACACGTGACGCCCATGAGACGCCCTGGAATGTCGTCCTGAACGGGATGGATGCCCCCGAAGATCCGGGAGAGGCTGCATTGGTCCGATGCATCCCGGTAGGTGGCCCATTGCAGGGTGACGTCCACGCTCGGGCCCACCTCGAAGACGAGGAAGTCGTCTTGCGGGCACTCGAACTCCCCGATTCCACCTGGGAAATAAGGGTCTCCCGTGATGGCGGTGAGGACTTCGGCTGCGCTTCGGCTGAAGGTGGAGTGCCCCGACACAAAGCCGGCGAAGGGTGGCGTCACGAAGGAGGGGCGCTGGTAGGGCCACCAGTTCTCGGCGAGGATCCAGTCCACACCGGCGATGTTGCCGGCTGTGTCGATCGGAATGTCCAGTCCATCCTCGTCTTCATAGGTGTCAATGTAACCGGGCCCTTTCCAGGTGAAGAGCTTGATCTTGCCGATGTTCTCCCCGCCAGCACCGGCGAGGTCGTCGGTGTCGTCCACGAGTTCGATGTAGCCCGGGCTCAGCGGAATCCCATTGGGGCTGAAGCTCGGTAGGGCAGGGTCGGTGCACTGGCCCTGGTCGGCCATGTAGCGGATGGCGGAAATCGGCCGGGTGTAGTCGTAGTACCCCTTGACGCTCCATGCGGCAATGGCGGCATCGTGCACGCCTCCTCCGAGGGTGAGGTAGGCCTTGACTTCGTATTCGAGCGGATCGAGTTCAGCACCGGAGCCCATCCAATCGCGGGTGAATTCAGGGTGCTCCATGACCTCATTCAGGATGCTGAACCAGTGTCCGGGAGGCGTCTCGCTGTCGGGACCATCCGCCCAGAATTCGGCCAAGATGCGGGCGTAATCGCCGAGCGGCACCATCTGCGGCTCGTAGGGCAGGCCTGTGTGGGGGTTCAGGTCATGGCCCGTGCCGGCGTCGCCGCCTTCGAAGTAGTTGTAGAAGTCCCCGTAGTCGAGGTAGTCGGTCGGCAGCTCCGGCGCGTTGCCGATGTTGGCCGGGCTGGCATCGATCATGACGCCGTTGTACGGATCGTGGTGGGATTGCCAGATGCTCACCATGGCGAAATGGTGCTTGTACATGCTGTCGATGGCGGCCGGTTGGTCGCCTCCGATGTACACCGGCGCACCCGGATCCAGCCACGTGGGCCAGAGTTCGCCATCCCGCTCATACATGGCCATCTGGTCGTCTTCGAGGGCAAAGGGCTGAACCCATCCCCACTCTGGGCTTTGGAACGGCGGAGCGCTTTCGAGCACCTGGCCTGATTGGTCCACGAAGCCGCTGATGGCGAGGGGTTGCCAGCGGTTGGGGTCGGACACCGTGGGGTTGCCCGGGTCGTCGACGACGAGCTGGTCGTTGAGGGGCTCGTAGTAGGTGTTGGTGTAATCGAAGGCCTCATTGGCACCATCCTGCAAGCCATAGGCAATGACCTGTTCCGCGATGTAGTTGCCGAGCGCTGCGGGGGAGCCAAAAGCGTAATTGGTGGACGTCAGGGAGGGATCGTACCCCAAGGCCGACAAGAGGGAGTCAAACCTGGCCTGTGCGGTCACGACGCCCGGTGAATTGGCATACCGGTGGGTGAGAATCCGGTATGCTGCGTAGGATGCGGCTTCCTGTCGGGCAGAAGGGATGTCGAGGAACGGGAGGATATTCTCGGGGATCCCGTCGAATTCGGCCGTGTAGCCGCCTACAGTGTGACCCAGAAGGACGGGCTCTGCGGTGTCGTCGTAAGCCGCCCACGCATCGTACATGCCGAGGGAGACGTGGTAGAGGTTCCGGGCGTGAATCGGAGGGCGCGCAAAGTCCGTCCGGATGCCCTTCAGCTGGGCCTCAATCCACTCATAGGCGACATCGTGTTCGGCATCTTGGGCCGTGAGGGTGGAGGAAACCGCACTACCCATCAGGGCCACCACAAGGGAAAAGAGAAGACGAAGGTTCATTCGTTGACGATTAAACAACCAATTCATTCGGCAGATTCATAAAGATACGCAAATCGTCCGGACCTTCCGTGCCTTGGGTTGCCGGGCAGATTCCCGACAGCGCCAAGACGGGGTGGGCGGTGAGGGACTCGAACCCCCGGCCCTCTCGGTGTAAACGAGATGCTCTGA
>JBMYZR010000124.1:0-2395 GCA_049610565.1 Flavobacteriales bacterium
CCCCGACGACCACCACGCTGTTGGGCGATCCACTGCCGAGCTCGACGTAAAACAGGAACTCGAGGTCGTTGGGGTCGGCCATGCTCAAGACGCCGACTTGGGCGGCATCGGCGTTGACAAAGAAGAGGCGCTGCGTGCCGGCGTGGTAATCGACAATCTCCGCCGCACTCGCGTCGAAGACGCCGGTGGCATAGCTGGAGGTGACGGCATCGACCAACTGCCCGGACGCCGTGGCCGCACACAGCCACAACCCGATGGACAGCAACAAAGTAGCGTTTCGCATGGATTCGGATTTCCGCCGCTCAAATTGCCCCGCACCCTCCCCTCGCGCCTTTCCGCGGCGGTTATCCCTGTGTCACCTGCACGTTACAATTCCGGCGCCACCGTCCGCACCGCAGGCAATAAGACCAGATCGGCGCGTGTTGAAAGAGCATGCGCCGATTCCTTTTCCTGTCCTGCCTGCTCGCCGCCGTCGTCACCGCCCTCGCCCTGCTCTCCCCTTATTCGGCTGAGGACGTCCGCGACCTCGGCCCCGAAGCCCTCCGCACGGCGGCCCGCCTCGCCCGCCAGCCGCACGTCACCCCCACCACCGAGGTCGACTGCGACTTCTGCCCCCAGCGCATCGCCAGCTGCGCCGCCGAGCTCCCCCACTATGTCCGCTACGTCCCCGACTACGTCCGCATCGACTTCCCGATGGGCGACGTCCCCGAAACGACGGGCGTCTGCACCGACGTCGTGATCCGCGCCCTGCGCTGCGCCGGCCTCGATTTGCAAGAAGAAGTCTTCCACCACCGCAAACGCCGCGGCAAGGCCACCGACACCCACATCGACCACCGCCGCGTCCCCAACATCGGCGCGTACCTGGCCGACCACCCCGACTGGCGAGTCGTCCCGACAGATCAACCCGTCCAGGCCGGCGACATCGTCTGGTGGAAAGTCGGCCGCAAGCGCACCAACCATGTCGGCGTGGCCGTCACGGACCGGCGCATCATGCACAACATCGGCCACGGCGTCTGGGCCGACGCCGCCCCCCACTCGTACGCCCTCCACCGCATCTACCGCCTGCGGTAGCGGCTTGAGCTCTCGAGAGGCTCAAAGGGCCAATTCTCGCTGCTCAAGCTCACTCGGCATCCCTGAAACAGCGCACGTAGAATCCGCCTCGTGGATTGTCGTTGAACCGGTAGATGACTGGATTGTCGTCGTACAAGCCCCGGAGCCAAGCATTGCCGCCATTGGGGGACGAACTCCACCAGAGGCCGTAGTACCCGGCATTGCCGAAGTAGCCATCGTCGGCGAAGCGGAGGCCGCCCGGAAGGGCCGAAAACCCGAAGTCGTCCGTGCCGTTGACGCCAGAGTACCAGCCCCCCGTCGATTTCATCGCCGTGCCTTCCGCCCCTGCATATCCCTGGGAGGCAATGATGTCCTCCAATTCCGTCCACTCCCCATCGGTCGGAACATGCCAGCCCACAGGACACAGGCCCCGCGCATCGTCCACCGCATACCAGTTGTACAACCGGCCATACGCCGCCAATGACTCCGCTTCATCGCACGCGTCAATGTCAGGACTGTAGCTTTCACAGCCACTGCTGCCTTCGCCATAGACAGCAGTGGCGCCCGCTGTCGTCGACGTCCACTCCCCATCGGTCAAGGCCGCAGGAATCACATCACCGTTGGCGTACACCGTTGTACGCAGGTTCTCCGCAAACCAACACTGGTCGCCGATCTCCACCGTCGCGTAATCATGCCCATCAAATGTCCACGGCTGTCCACAGGCAAACCCTCCAACGGGGACAAGCTGCGCTTCGTACTGGCTGGCGTTGCCGCAGCCATCTGAAAGGGTCAAGCCGATGGACGACGAAGGGTCCACATCAGCGCAATCCAGGGGCGAATCATAGTCCCACACGAATTCAACTTCTGACAGCGTCTCACATCCGTCCAGCAGGCTGTTTTCCTCGCCCCAAGCTGCCAGCACGGAGTCCACACTGCCGCCTGGGCAGGGAATGACCAACGGCTCAGAAAGTCCGAGTGAAGGTGCTGTCGTGTCGAGAACCGTGATGATTTGATGACAGACCTCCGTGCTGTAGTTGTTACAATGATCAATGGCCATGGTCGTCCATGTCCTGTCCAAAACGAACCCGTTCCCACAAGTCGCCTCAACGATGTTGTCCACGTAGGTCATCTCCATCATTGGATTCACATCGCAATCATCCACCGCAATGGCCGTGGGCATTCCGAGCAAAGAGGGGTCAGAATTGTAGTCACAGCTTGCGTCATCCATGATGGTTTCAGCTGCAGGCGGACAGGTCGCAGTCAATTGCGGGTCCTCGTCATCCATCAGGGTTACATAAAACACTCCCGGAGCACTCGCATTCCCCGACTCATCCATGGCTTGAAC
>JBMYZR010000125.1:0-2289 GCA_049610565.1 Flavobacteriales bacterium
ATGGGAAACGGACAGGAGGAAAATCACGAGGGCGGAAGCGTCCTCACGCGTGCATACAGGGAGGTATGCCGGTGGGCGGGCGCGGCACCGATTCGATCGGCATCGGGTCCAAATGGCGTCAAGGTTGACGGCAGTCCCGGTTCGGGGAATGAACTCGGCATCATTGCACCGTCAACGGTCCTGCGGTGGGATCGTCTTCATCCTCCAACCCCCACTCGTCATGAGTCAAACCCACATTCACCACGTCCTCCTCGACGCTTCCGGCAGCATGCAGAGCTGCCATGAATCCACGCTTTCCGCCCTCAACGAGCAGATTGCCTCCCTCCGCAAGGTCCAGGCCGACCACACCGACCAGGACATCCGGTTCTCCATCTCCGATTTCAGTGACGACTACCGCATGTGGTTCGGCCCGAAGTCCATCGGAGACATCCGCGACATCCGCCCTGACCAGTATGAGCTCCGCGGTCTGACCGCTCTCTACGATGGCCTCGGAACGCTCATCACCCGCACCATCGATCACGTCGGTGAGGACGCTCCGGAAAAGGGCACGTCCGTGTCGATCATGGTACTCACGGATGGTTTTGAAAATGCGAGCCGAATCTTTTCTTCGGGAGCGCTTCGTTTGCTCATCGATAAGCTCACCGAAAAAGGGTGGGAGTTCCGCTTCGTTGGGGCGGACATCGATCCGCTGGCCGTTTCCCGCGACATCGGCATGGATGCCAGCCGTGTCAGGCGTTTTGCGAAAGATGAGATGATGGAAGTGACCGCCTACATGAGCGCGGAAGTCGACCGTTCGATCCGCCGGAAAAAAGGGTGGATTTAATTTCCAATTCGAGGCAACTTTTTCGCGTTTTCTGCGTCTTAGATAGGAACTCCCAAAACCACACTGTCACCACGTATTTGCAAGTCTACATCTACCGGACGACCGACGTCGATCCGGACTCGTTCTCCGCACTGCTGGAGGGGGCCAATGGTCCCCTCCGGCGCCTGCGGTTCTCTGAAGGGCCCATCGTTTCCGTCGACACGGTGACGGATGTGGTCCGCGGCGCCTGTGATGCCGAAGGTTCCCTCTCCAGGGAGGCGATTTTCGATTGCATCGGCCAGGTTCGCCGTCGCGCCGATCTCGATGACGAGGCCATCGTTGTCCTGCTCACCCGCACTCCCCATGATGGCCGCTGGTTCAGCATCGGGGAGGGCAACAGCCACTACATCCATGCGGACGACTGGAACCTGTTCACGGCCACGTCGTTCCGTTTGCCGGTCACCTATCTGTTGGCCAGCAACCTCATCATGCGGGGCATGTACGATTCGTTGGACGAGTTGGCCCGCCGTGCCCACCGGGATCCCCGTGGCTGCCTGCTCGATCTGTGTCAGGACAAGAAGGACATCAGCCTCAAGATGCGCACCGCCGATGCCTGTCCCGAATGCATGGCCCGCATTCGGAGCCGGATTCGCCCCGGTCACCTCGACGCGGAGGTGGTCATCGATTGCTTCCGGCTGATGGACAAGGTCCGCCGGGACCTCATGTACCGTCGGCGTTGGCGTTTGAATGACCAGCCCGGCCTGCTCACCATCCAGGGGTATGCCCAGGAGGTCGACCTGCCCGGGAACCGGGTGGCGATGTCGCCCATCCAACGGGCGTTGTACCAGTTTTTCCTGCTGCACCCCGAGGGCGTGCGGCTCGTGGATCTGCCGGATGCGCACCATGTCGCTGAGCTAACCCGGTTGTACCGCGTCGTGGCCAACACCGGCACCGTCGCGTCGCAGGAAAAGACCATCCGTCGGGTCGCGGAGGATGCCGGTGGCAGCCTCCAGCAGCACCTGTCGAGGATTCGCCGGGCCTTCCGGCAGGCCATCGGGCATTCCGAGGCCGAATTGTATTTCATCAAGGGCCAATCCGGGGAGCGATACTCCATCGCCCTGCCCCGGGAACACGTGCAGTGGACCGACCGCAACGGGCGTCCGGTCGACTGTTCGTCCCCCAATACGATGTGAACGCGGGGGGAGCGATCCCCACCTGACACTTTCCCGGCTGGGCCTCCCCGAGGTCTGGTCCGGATGTCGCTGTGCGGCCCCTTCCCTTCGACAAGGGGAGGGGTTTCCCTGCCCCCGAACGTAGTGAGGGGCAGGAAACACCCCCCTCATCCCATCACCCAAATCCCCCATCAGATGAATTGCATTTCTCACCCCGCTGCACCGCAGCCCACCCTGCTTGAGCAGGCCCTGTCCGCCGCCCTTCAATCCGCCGTTCCAGACAATCCTGTTGTGCCTTCTTCAGCCGTCGAAGAG
>JBMYZR010000126.1:0-2282 GCA_049610565.1 Flavobacteriales bacterium
AGTCCGGCCCGTTCGGC
This sequence comes from Flavobacteriales bacterium, assembly GCA_049610565.1. Classification (GTDB taxonomy): domain Bacteria; phylum Bacteroidota; class Bacteroidia; order Flavobacteriales_D; family Sanyastnellaceae; genus UBA8752. The sequence continues at coordinate 18 of JBMYZR010000126.1, forward strand.
ACCGGAGGCGGGCATGACCCGGTCGATGATGGTGGGGAAGTTGACGCTGAACGGTGCGGACCCCTTGGGGATGTCGTCCTTCCGGTCGACGAGGACCTGGCCCAGTTCGGTCGGGAAGTCCAGGGTGGTCACTTGGCCGTCCCGCAGGACTTCGGCCGACGTCACTTGACCGCCGAAGACGAGGTCCTGGAAGTCGCGGGTCCGGGTGACGGCCTGGCCGCCGAGGGTGAGGACGATGTCACCGTCCTGTAGGCCAGCGTCTTCGAGCGGCTTGGCGAAGGACATGCCATAGGGCAGGGCGTCGAGTTTGAGGTCCCGTTCGCCCCAGACGAAGAAGACGAGGCCGTAGATCAACACGCCGAGGATGAGGTTGACGGTGACGCCCCCGAGCATGATGATGAGCCGCTGCCAGGCGGGTTTGGACCGGAACTCCCACGGCTGGGCCGGTTTGGCCATTTGCTCCTTGTCCATGCTCTCGTCGATCATGCCGGAGATCTTGACGTATCCGCCGAGCGGGAGCCAGCCGATGCCGTAGACCGTTTCCCCGATTTTCTTCTGCCACAGGGCGCCCTTGATGTCGAAGAAGAGGAAGAACTTCTCGACGCGTGTCTTGAACAGGCGGGCAGGGATGAAGTGCCCCAGTTCGTGGAGGACGATCAGGAACGAGAGGCTCAGCAGGAACTGTCCGGCTTTGACGAGAATTTCCATGGCAGTGGCGGCAAAGCTAATTCTCCCTTTCGAGCGGGTTGATTTTTAACGCCTTTTCCGCCCTTTCGTGACATCTTGCCGGCGCGGAAGGGGCGCTTTCGCACGTTTCACCACCATGGCCAACCAGAAGAAGCAGACCGCGAAGGGGACCCAAGCGGCCAAGAAGAAGCCGAGGGACCGGTTCATCGGACCGTCCATTCTGCTGTGGTTGGCGGTGTCGTCTCCGGTTCTCGGCATCGCGGGCCTGCTCGCCATCGCCTCGTCGTCGGAGTTGCCGGACACCGAGACGCTGGCCAATCCGAAGACCGACCTGGCCACCCGCATCTACGCCGTCGATGGGGCCCAGCTGGGCAGTTTTTACCGGGAGAACCGGGCCGACGTCCGGTATGCGGACCTGCCGCCCACCCTGGTGCAGGCGCTGATCTGCACGGAGGACGTGCGGTTCCGGGACCACACCGGCGTGGATTTCCGCGGACTCGCCCGGGCCATTGCCTACCTCGGCAAGAAGGGCGGCGGCAGCACGGTCACGCAGCAGCTCGCCAAGCAGCTCTTCACCGAACGCTACGACCGCACCGGGTTCTTCGAGCGAGCGGTCCTGCAGAAGCCCAAGGAGTGGATCATCGCGACGCGGCTCGAGCGGCAGTACACCAAGGACGAAATCATCGCCCTCTATCTGAACCGCTACGACTTCCTGAATCAGGCGGTGGGCATCCGGAGTGCGGCGCAGGTGTATTTCGGCAAGAACGTCTCCCGGCTGGACCTGCACGAGTCGGCGATGCTGGTGGGCATGCTGAAGAACAGCGCGCTGTACAATCCGCTCCGCAGGCCCGAACTCGTGCGGGAGCGGCGGGGCACGGTCATCGCGCAGATGGTCAAATACGGCGTGATCCCGGCCGAAGCGAAGGACAGCCTGAACGCCCTCCCACTGGGGCTGAGCTATCAGCGCGTGAGCCACGATGAGGGGCCGGCGCCGCATTTCCGGGAGCGGTTGCGGGCCGAGGTCAAGGGCCTGCTCGACGCCAAGGACGAGGACGGGGAATACGTCATCGCCAAGGCGGACGGCGCGCCGTACGACCTCTACCGCGACGGCCTGGTGATCCACACGACCCTCGACAGCCGGCTGCAGCGCTATGCCGAAGAGGCGGCCAACCGGCACATCCGCGGTGAGCTGCAGGACGACTTCTGGCGGGACCTCAAGCGGACGACGGGCCGGGGCTGGCCGTTCAGCCCGGACATCGAGGACCGCGAAAAGAAGAACATTCTCAAGCGGGCCGTCGAGCAGAGCCGGCGGTACCGCCTCGCCATGGGCAAGGAGTGCCCCGAATGCGAGCGCCCCGGATTCTACATCGCCGAGCAGGACAGTGCCGGGCAGCGCGTTCACGTCTGCCGCCCCGGCAAGGGCGGCTGTGGCCATGCGTGGCCCGTGATGTCCCGCCGGGAGCTGGATGCCGAATTTGAGAAGGAGACCCGCACCCGGGTCATGGGATTGAATGGCTGGATCGACACGGTCATGACGCCGCTCGACAGCATTCGCCACCAGAAGACCCTGCTGCATGC
>JBMYZR010000127.1:0-2272 GCA_049610565.1 Flavobacteriales bacterium
TAGAAGCTCGTGGTCGTCTCGACATAGGTCGGATTGGTCGCGTCACCGGAAACGGACGACAGGAAGTCCGTGGCGCTGTTCATCGTGACGTAAATGCGGGTGCAGCTGTATCCCGTCAGGTCGGTCACACCGAGTGCGCCGACAAGGGGGCCAATGTTCTCCGAAACGACCTCAAGTTCGATGTCATATCCATCGGGGGCAGAGGCCGTGCTGACGGCAATCTGCTGTTGGGCGTTCAGGGAAGAGAGGAACAGCCCCATGCCTGCGGCAAGGGCAAGGAAAAAGTGAATCTTGAATCGCATGGTTCGGTTATGGGCTCGAAAAGTATCGCGAGGCCGGTATAATCCTGACCTTCAGATATCAACACCCCGCTAAATTCGACCTCCCCCCTACCGCCCGGATATATTGCCCTTTGGCCTGGATGCCCGATGCCCATCGAATCCACAGGACCACGAGGATGAGGGACGACAGGTGGTGGTGATGGCGATGATTTGGCCGGCTAAATTCGGGGCATGACGAAGGACAAGGCCCTGAGGGCCATGACGATCTGCGGGGTCTTTCTCGGCCTGAGTGCAACGCGGATGGCGGCTCAGGATGAACCTGTGTATTACCTGAATGGCGACGCTGTGGTCACCGGTCAGGACTGTTACCAATTGACCCCGGCCATCAACACCCAGAACGGCAGCGTTTGGTACGCCGACCAGGTGGACCTCAACCAACCGCTCGACCTGCAATTCATCCTGAACCTCGGCTCCGATGACAGCAATGGGGCGGACGGCATCTGCTTCGTCATGCAGACCGTGGGAACGGATGCCCTCGGGGAGAGTGGCGGCGGTCTCGGATTTCTTGGGCCCGACTTCCAGCCGGCTTTCGCAGTGGAGTTCGACACCTGGCAGAATGGGGACTACGGAGACCCGGCCGGAGACCACATCGCCATGGTGTCCAACGGCAGCGTGGACCACAACGCCGCCACCGCCATCGCCGGACCGGTGCAGGCGGACCTGTTCGACAGCAACATCGAGGACGGCGAGGACCACGAGGGCCGGGTGACGTGGGATCCGGACGCGCAGATTGTCCGCGTCTACTTCGATTGTGAATTGCGGTTGGAGGGGACAGTGGACCTCGTCGGCGACATTTTCCAGGGCCAGAACCAGGTGTACTTCGGGTTCACCGCCAGCACGGGTGGTGCGGACAACGTGCAGACCGTTTGCCTGTCGGCCAACATCCTGGGCAGCGCGGAACAGGGCTACATCTGTCCGGGCGCCGAGGCGCAACTGAATGTGCCGAGCCCGGACGGCACGGCGGCCTGGACACCGACGGACTACCTCGACGACCCCACGAGCGCCTCCCCCCTTTGCGTCCCGCCCGAAGGACTGACCGAGCCCCTCATCTATGTCGCGAGCTACACCGACCAATGTGGCGTGCCCGTGTCCGACACCCTTGCCCTGACGGTGGCGGAGATGACCGCGGAGGTCAACGGGCTGGCCGACATCACCTGCCTGGACGACGAGGTCGACGTGACGGGCACCTCCAACTTTCCGGGACCGCTGGACTTCCAATGGCTCGCTCCACAGGGCGGCATCTTCGGCAACAACGCCCTCGCGACCGTCAGCGAGCCGGGCGACTATGTGCTCGTCGTCACGTATGACGATGGCCTCTGCAGTGCCGAGCAGTCGTTCAGCATCGCCATCGACACCGCCAGCTTTACCGGGGTCTTCCCGGAGGCCGGCTTCCTGACCTGCGACGAAACCACCGTTGCCCTGGCGGCGGAATCCCTCTCCGACCCGGCCGCCAGCGTCTCCTGGAGCACCACCGGCGGCGCAATCACCGGCTCGGGCAGTGCCGTCACGGCCACCCAGCCCGGGCTCTACACGGCCACCGTCACCAACCCCGGCAACGGGTGCACCTCCGAGAATGCGGTGGAGGTCATCGCCGCCGATGCCGCGCCGGTCCTCAACGGGGGCTCCGTGGAGCCGCTCACCTGCCTGACGCCGAATCAGCCGGTGGTCGGCGCGGGCATTCAGGATTACGCCCCCTTCGGCACGGGCAACCTCACCCCCGTCATCTCCTGGATCAATGCGGACAACGGCACCACCCTGGGCGTCTCCCCCTCCGCCGGCTCCATCGGGCCCATCATCGACGCGCCCGGCACCTACGAACTCACCGTGACGTGGCAGGAAACCGGCTGCTCGAGCAGCGTGACCCTCGAGGCCATCGAAGGCGAGGACTTCGGGGTCGACATCAGCTCGATCACCTTCCCCAACATCCTGAC
>JBMYZR010000128.1:0-2074 GCA_049610565.1 Flavobacteriales bacterium
GGCCATCTACTGGCTGTTCAGTTTCATCGTGTTGCCACGCCGCAACCACCGCCTGAGCCGCTGGATCTTCCGCCGCCAGAGCCTGCGGCTGACCCCGGGGGAATACCTGAAGTGGGTGGAGCTGTACAAGCCGTTCTTCCGGCTCATCAAGCAATACGTGGAGCGCACCGTGGACAAGCGGGGCCTCGTGGTGATGGGGTCACAGGACCACATCTTCTTCAGCGCGGCCGAGAAGTTTGCCCGCGCCCAGAAGAACATGAGGCTCGCCGTGATCGAGAACTGCGGACACGTCTGCAGCATCGAGGCGCCGGAGCTGTTCAACGACCTCGTCCTGAAGTTCCTCGCCGACAAGGAGGTCCCGGCGCGCGTCACGGCGACGCCACTCCCGTCCAGTTGGGCGGAGCTCAAGGCCATGAAGGCCTGAACCCACAGGGGGCGCGAAACGTCGTATCCTAGCGGCCATGCGCAAACTGGTCGTCTTCTGGTCTCTCGTGCTTCCCATGGTTTTGTCGGCCCAGACCATCAACACCGACCGTCCCAATCAGACCGAAAGCTCTGCGGTGGTGCCGGCAGGGGCCTTTCAATGGGAGTGTGGATTCTCCAGCACCTGGACGCCCTCCTTTGGAGGTACGGTGCGAGAACTGGCCGTTCCAAATTCCCTGTTCCGCGTGAGTTTGCATGAGAAGTTCGAGCTGCGGGTCGTCCACCAATTGAACCGCATCTCCGATGTGGCTTGGGGAGGGGAGAACCCAATGGCGGAAGGCACGAGCGATCTGCAGATTGGAACGAAAATCCAGTTGTGGCAGCGGGAAGGCAGCCGGACGGAGGTGGCCTACCTCGGACACGCCGTCCTGCCCACCGGAGATCCCGGCCTTCAGGGGTCTTCCACTGGCATGGTCAACAAGCTGTGCATCGGCCACGACGTCGGTCCGGATTGGGCGCTCGACTACAACCTCGGTTATGACATCGCCGACGAGCAGGGCACCTTGACGTATGCCCTCGCCATCGGCAAGGCCATCAACGATCAGTTGGGCGTGTATTTCGAGCCGTACGGGGAAATGGCCAATGGCGTCCACCTCGCCAGCTTTGACGCGGGCCTCACCCTGCTGTCCTCCGACCAGTGGCAGTGGGACCTCAGCTACGGCACGGGCCTCAACCACCAGATGAACTACACGGCGATCGGCTTCAGCTGGCTGGTCCTGCCCAACCGTTGACCGCGCTCAGGCGGCGATGTCCGCCTTCTTGTAGACCGCCGATTTGGCGATGATGTCGTGCAGGGCCTGGCGCTTTTCGCCCAATGCGGCGAAGCAGCCGAAGAAGAACACCACGCTGGCGAGGCTGGCGATGGCAGGCAGGATGAAGTTGAGGATGCTCCCGCTGTTCTTCAGTGCCCACCGAAGGAGGTAGAGGGACACTTCCCCAGCGGAACCATCTGCTTTGGCCACTTGCAGGCCCATGACCCGTTTGCCGGGGGATGCGCCGGTGAAGGCTTCGATCAAGGTGTACAGCGTGCCCAGCAGGGTGCAGACAAGGATGGAGCCCACCATGCCTGCGGTGACGCCCATGAGGGCAAATGCCTCCGTTTGTTCGCTGCCCATCATGGAGTCGAGCCCCAATGAGGCGGCCAGGCCGGCCCCGGCTCCAAACACCAGGATGGGCGTGCAGAGCAGGATGGTGAAGAGGATGTCGAGCAAGGCGGCGCCCAGGCGCGGACCGAAACCGATGCGGTTGGTGAACATGTCGTTGTGATTTGCTTCGGTCAAAGTAGGGGAACGAACCGGTGAACCGCGCGGTGGGGGCGGTGTTGTTTCCACATGCACAAGAAGCCCCACCTCCCGTCCAAGGAGTGCGTCCATTGCGGGCGCCCCTTCGATTGGCGGAAGAAATGGGCCCGGTGCTGGGACGAGGTGAAGTACTGCAGCGAGCGTTGCCGGCGCACCTCCAAAGTCAAGGCCACATGAAGACCCTTCGCCTCCTTCTCGGGGACCAGCTCAACGCAGCCCACCCTTGGTTCGACACTGTGTCTGACGACGTGGTGTACCTCATGGCGGAGATGCGGCAGGAGACCGATTAC
>JBMYZR010000129.1:0-1629 GCA_049610565.1 Flavobacteriales bacterium
TCCGTGGCCGTGAAGGCGGCCGTGCCCATGACGTCCACGCTCGTGTCGGCGCTGCAGTCGGCGTCAGCCGTCAGGGCCTGGTCGGCCGGGCAGGTGATGGTCACCTCGGGAGCCACCTCGTCGAGCAGATCGATGATTTGCTGGAACGTGCTGGTGTTGCCGCAGTCGTCCACGGCCTGGTAGGTCCGCAGGATGGATCCGGCACAGCTTCCGCTGACTTCGTTGTTGCTCAGAATCGTGATGGCGACATCGTCGTCGCAGTTGTCGGCGGCCATGACCTCGTACATCGTGGCAGCATCGTACGCGTCGCAGGCGATGCTGTACTCATTGGAGGAGCCAGCGAAGTCGGGGGCCGTGTCGTCGGTCACGGTGATCGTCTGGTCGTAGGTGCTGCTGGCGCCCTCGTTACCGCAGTCGTCCGTGGCCGTGGCCGTCCATGTCCGCACGAAGGTGTAGCTGCCGTCGAGCTGGCCGTCGTCACCAGCGCAGGTGTTCGTCGGAGCGCTGTCGCTGTAGTTGATGGTCACGGCGACGTCGCTGTCGCAGTTGTCCGTCGACGTGGCGGCAGCCTCTCCGGTTGCGGTCGGGCTGGCGTCGGTCGTGCAGTCGTCATCGAGGAAGACCTCAGCGTCGGCCGGGCAGTCGATGCTCGGCGCGGCCGGAGCCGTCTCGTCGTTGACCGTGATGGTCTGCGTGCACGTGGTCGAGGCGGTGTTGCCGCAGTGGTCCGTGGCCGTGGCCGTGAACGTCCGCGTGAAGGTGTAGCTGCCTTCCAGCGCGTCGTCATCACCCATGCAGGTGTAGTTCGGCGCGGAATCGCTGAACGTCACGTCGACATCAGGACTGGCGTCGCAGTTGTCCGTGGCGGAACCCGTGGCCATGCCGGCGGCACCCGTGGAGGTGTCGGCATTGCAGTCGGCGTCGAGCGTCGTCGTGTAATCAGCCGGGCAGGTGATGCTCGGGATCGGAGCGACGTTGTCGTACAGGTCGATGATCTGCATGAACGGATCGCTCTCGTTGCCGCACTCGTCTGTGGCCACGATGGTCACGTTGTAGCCCGGAATCGGCGTCACACAGCTTCCGCTGGTGGCGAAGCACTCGATGGAGAGCGTGTAGTCGCCGCAGTCTTCGGTCACCGTGAACAGGCCGAGGGCCTCGAGGGCGTCGGCGTCGCAGGACCAATCGTCGCAAGCGATGCTCACCATGGCGTCACCAGCGATGGTCGGAGCCGTCGTGTCCTCGATCGTGAACGTCGCCGTCGTCGTGCTCGTGTTCCCGCAGTCGTCCGTCGCAGTGAACGTCACCGTCTCACTGCCCGTGGCACCGCAGTCGTCGCTCAAGCCCGTGCTGTTGTTGCTCCAGGTCACGCCGCCGCAAGCATCGCTCGCCATAGCACCGCCGTTGTTGGACAGCCATGCTGAGAACGCGGCCGTGTTGCCGGCACCGTCACACTCCACCGTCTGGTCGGAGGCAGCCGTGTCGATGCTCGGATCGGTCGTGTCCTCAATCGTGAACGTTGCGGACGTGCTGACGCTGTTGCCGCACTCATCCACCGCAGTGAACGTCACCGTCACCTCTCCGGTGGCGCCGCAGTCGTCGCTCAACGAGACGCTGTTCTCGCAACCGGGC
>JBMYZR010000130.1:0-1579 GCA_049610565.1 Flavobacteriales bacterium
AGGTCGCCTGCGGCTGCACGGATGACACGGCCTGCAACTTCGACCCCAATGCGCTCAACGACGACGGCTCCTGCGACTTCAGCTGCTATGGCTGCACCGCGGTCAATGCCTGCAATTATGACCCCAATGCGACCATTGACGACGGATCCTGCATCGGAGGCGGATTGCAGACGTTCACGATGACCATCAACACGGACCAATACGGCAGCGAAACCACGTGGACCCTTGTGGATGCCGGTGGGGCGACCGTCATGTCCGGCGGCCCTTACGCCAACAGCAGCACCTTCACCATCACCGAGGAGCTGTGCACGGGATGCTACACCTTGACCGTCAACGACAGCTTCGGGGACGGCATGTGCTGTGCATTCGGCAATGGTGGCTACAGCCTCGATGTGGAGGGCACCGTAGTGGCCTCCGGAGGGGAGTTCACAACAACCGAAATCACCGACTTCTGCGTTGAAAACCCCGTGGTTCTGGGCTGTACCGACGCCACGGCATGCAATTACGACCCGGCGGCCACGGAGGATGACGGATCCTGCGCCCAAACCGATGAGTGCGGCGTTTGCGGTGGGCCAGGTGCCATTTTCGACTGTGGCTGCACCCCCATTCCCGATGGCGATTGCGATTGCAATGGCACCCAACTCGACGAATGCGGGGTGTGCGGCGGTGATGGCATTCCCGCCGGGGACTGCGACTGCAACGGCAACCAGCTCGACGCCATTGGCGTGTGCGGCGGATCCTGCACGGCCGATGTCGATGCCGATGGCATCTGTGATGACGTGGACCCCTGCGTTGGCGAAGAAGACGCCATCGGTGTGTGTGGCGGAGACTGCACTGCGGACGCAGATGCTGACGGCATTTGCGACGACGTCGACGACTGCATTGGGCAGCTGGACGCCTTGGGGGTCTGCAATGGAGACTGCCCGGCAGACGTGGACGGTGACGGAATCTGTGACAATGCGGAGATCCCCGGATGTGACATCGCCACAGCCTGCAACTTCGACCCGGCGGCCACCGACAACGATGGCTCGTGCATTTTCCTTGGTGACGCATGTGACGATGGCAATGCCCTGACCCTGGGCGACGTCTACACCAACTGCGCCTTGCCCAACTTCGGCTGCCAAGGCGTGGGGCCCCAGATCATCTGGAAGGAGACGTTTGGCGACGAACCATCCCTCAATTATGGCTGGAACGGCTCGACCAATACGGCCGCCCAGGAAACCGAGTGGAGCATCCAATACGGAGGGGCCACGGACTGGTTCTACACCGTGAACTCGGCCGACACCATTTTCCAAGGCCGAGACACCGATGCAGATTGCATTTGGACGTCCCGGATCATCGACATCAGTTCCTTCTCCGAGCTCCAGGTGAGTGCGGCTTTCTCCGAAACCGGAGGACTCGAAAATTCCGATGATCTGGTCTTCGAAGCCATCGTGGACGGGCAGTCGACGACCCTGCTCAGCGTGTTCAACGACTTCACATCCGCCAACGTCAACCAAGCGTCCATCCCCAATGGAGACGCCTTGCAACTGCGGGTCACGTTGCGGACCAACCGGGACAATGAGCTCATCGCGTTTGA
>JBMYZR010000131.1:0-391 GCA_049610565.1 Flavobacteriales bacterium
GGGGACACGATTCGATCATGAAGGAGCTTCTCGACCAATACAGCGCCCGCGCCCCGGAAATCGTCTTCGAATGGACGGATGCCGAAACGGAGGCCAGGGGATGGGTCGTCATCAACAGCTTGCGCGGCGGTGCGGCCGGTGGCGGCACCCGGATGCGGAAGGGCCTCGACCGCAATGAGGTGGTCTCCCTCGCCAAGACGATGGAGATCAAATTCACCGTCAGCGGTCCCCAGATCGGGGGCGCCAAGAGCGGCATCGATTTCGACCCGGCCGACCCCCGCAAGGAGGGTGTCTTGCGCCGCTGGTATCAGGCTGTGACCCCGCTCCTCAAGCATTATTACGGCACTGGAGGTGACCTCAATGTCGACGCGGGCCTCGAGGTCATTCCGAT
>JBMYZR010000131.1:401-1537 GCA_049610565.1 Flavobacteriales bacterium
TCCGATGACCGAGGCCTGTGGGGTCTGGCATCCCCAGGAGGGGGTGTTCAACGGTCACTTCAAGCCGGATGAAGCCCAGAAGGTGCGGCGCATTGGCCGCCTTCGCCAAGGCGTCAGCAAGGTGGTGGAGGACGCGGATTTCCTTCCCGACGGCGGAGGCGTTCGATACCGTGTGGCCGACATGATCACCGGCTATGGCGTGGCGGAGTCCGTGCGCCATTTCTATGACCTCTACGGCGGTTCCGTTCGGGGCAAGCGCGTACTCGTCCAGGGCTGGGGCAATGTGGGGGCCGCAGCGGCCTTGTATCTGGCCCAGCGGGGCGCCGTCATCACCGGCATCATCGACCGGGTCGGGGGCCTGCTTCGCCCGGATGGCCTGGGCCTCGATGAGGTGAGGGCGCTCTTTCTCTCCAAGCAAGGCAATGCCTTGTCGACCCCCAATCTCGTCAGCTTTGAGGAGGTCAACCGCACCATCTGGGATGTCGGGGCGGACGTGTTCCTTCCGTGCGCCGCGTCCCGTCTTGTGACCGAGGACCAGCTCGACCGAATGTTGGCTGCTGGCCTCGAGGTCATTTCGTGCGGGGCCAACGTCCCGTTTGCCGACAAGGCCATCTTCTACGGGCCCATTTCCGAGAAGGCAGACCAGGCCTGTGCCGTGATTCCGGACTTCATTGCGAACTGTGGGATGGCCCGTGTGTTTGGATATCTGATGGGCGATGGTGACGTGCAAGTGGAAGACGGTGCGATCTTCGGGGACACCTCGGACTGCATCCGCTCCGCGATGGAACGGTGCCATGCCCGAAGCCCCGAGCGCAACGGATTGTCCTCCACGGCCCTGTCCATCGCGCTCGAACAACTCGTCTGATTCACTGCCCCCATGGCCACGCTTCTCATCCTCGTCTTTGTCCTGGGTTACCTGCTCATCGCCCTTGAGCACAACCTCCACATCGACAAGGCGGCCAGCGCCCTGATCACGGGCACGCTGTGCTGGGCCATCCTCGTGCTGGGTTGGCACCAGGCGCCCGACCACCTGGTGGACTCCTTCAACGACTTCCTGCACGGCCATGGCGGGGACGGGCATGGTGGGTTGAAGGTCTTCTTCGAGCACCGGCTGCTCCACCACATGGAGGAAATCT
>JBMYZR010000132.1:0-1481 GCA_049610565.1 Flavobacteriales bacterium
ATCCGTCCGCACTGACGGCATTGAGCGTCCTCTGCTCGGCCTCCGCCCAGTTGATGCGGCTGGACACCACCACGATCTCATCGCCCTGTTGCCAATCCACCGGGTCTGCGAGGGTCAACTGGTTGGCGCCAAGGAATGAACTCGCTCCGAGCCGGGTCCAGCTCACCTTCGGCGCACCATGCAGCTCGATCTGCCCCCCGTTCATCGCCCCGAGAAACTTCTCCCCCATGCCCATCATGGACCCGCCCGTGTTGGCACCCGTCAACGTCAACGTGAAGTCGTATTCCGCAGGAAACGGCGCCCCGGGGGTCCCCACTTCGAACAGCGCCCCGGGCCCCATCACCATGATCCACTCAGCGGACAGGTCAACGGACGCATCGCCCGCAGCCCGGAGGGTGCCATTCACCGTGAGGGTCTGCGCCGAATGGGTACCGGACAACTCCACGGTGATGCCTGTCGGGATGGTCACCTGGTCCGAGGAACCGGGCACCAAACCGTCTTCCCACGTCAGGGGGTTGTTCCAATGCCCATCCGCCACGGCAGAAACCGGATTGGCGAGGGCCACCGAGAACGACAGAAGGAGCAAAACGAACAGGGTGCCAGCAAGGCGGCAGACAGCGGAAGGAAACATGGGCGAAGTGATGAAGTCGTAAAAGACTGACGAACAAACCCTTGAATGGTTTGCTCTTCTCTCGAAGAAATTGTCTGTACCGCTGACGAAAGTGGCAGAATCCCACGCCCTTGAACCGACAATCCGCCACGTTCCACCGCTACTTTCGCGCCATGAACCGATTCCGCCTCCTCCTCCCCCTTCTGCTGCTGGCCTCCACGCTGGCGAACGGCCAGACGCCCTGTGAGAACGGCATGGCGGGAGGGTACCCTTGCGAGAACATCGACCTGGTCGCCTTCCTCGGCCTCGACGTGCTCGGCGGTGGAGACGCCAACGACATCTGGGGCTGGGTCGACCCGGCGGATGGCACCGAATACGTGATCATGGGCCGGACCAACGGCACCGCCTTCGTCAACATCGCCGACCCGCTCAATCCGTTCCTCGTGGCCGACCTGCCCACGGCGACGACGAGCTCCCTGTGGCGCGATGTCAAGGTCTACGGCAACCACGCCTTCATCGTGTCCGAGGCCGGGGGCCACGGCATGCAGGTCGTTGACCTGACCCAGCTGGGCAGCATTCCCAACCCGCCCGTCACCATTGAGCCGGACGCCCTCTACAGCGGGTTCGGCAACGCCCACAACATCGTGATCAACCCCGAAGTCGGGCGCGCGTACGGCGTGGGCACGGACACCTTTTCCGGCGGCCTGCACATCGTGGACATCAGCGACCCGACCAACCCGTTTGCCATCGGCTCCTTCGCCGCAGACGGCTACACCCACGACGCCCAGGTTGTCACCTACGCCGGGCCCGATGCGGATTTCTCCGGCAAGGAGATCGCCTTCTGTTTCAATGAAAACACCCTCACCATCGT
>JBMYZR010000133.1:0-1314 GCA_049610565.1 Flavobacteriales bacterium
CGATGCCGAGGCAGAGGGGAAGGGCGACGAGGAAAACGACGATGGAGGCAGGAAGGTCCTGCTTGAGGTGATTGAACATGTTCAATGGGTTGGGAAATGGAAAGGGGCGGCGGGACGGTCCTGCCGCGGGACGGGGGCCATGCGGCCCAGCGTCAGCCCAATTCCGGAGGTTCCCAGATGCGCGCGGTCACCAGCGCCTGCAAGGCGCCGGGCGGGGCAATGTCGTGGCGGTGCTGCGCCTCGAAGGCGGCGTGGCGGTGGCGGGCGGCGAGCAGGGCCTCAAACTCGGCCTTGCCCTCCTTCTCGCTCTGCGTTTCCCGCTCCTCCTCGGACTCTTCGGACTCTTCGCCTTCGAAATCCACGCAGACGATGGCTTGTCCCTCGATGGCCCCCACCACTTCGGCCACCTCCAAGGCGGCGCATCCGACCAACAGGAGGCCGAACACCAGGAAAGCGGGGAATCGCAACATTTCCATCTCGCACAAAGAAACTTCACCGGGGTGGGCTTGTTCGTGCCAAGGGCATCAGTTTCACCCCCTTTTGCAAACACTGCCCACCTTCGCACCATGGCCTCCCCCACCCTGCTCCGGCTCGTGCCGGCCCACGACGAACCCATCGGCGGACTCCTGACCCAGCGCGCCTTCCCGACCGGCGCCCTGCCCGACCTGAACCCGTTCCTGTTTCTGAACCATCACGGGCCGCAGACCTATGGCCCCGACAACCCGGGGCTGCCGTTCGGACCTCACCCCCACAAGGGCTTCGAGACGCTGACCTTCATCGAGGAGGGCCTCCTCGCCCACCGCGATTCCACCGGCGGCTCCCACGTGAGCGGTCCGGGCGGCGTGCAGTGGATGACCGCCGGAAGCGGCATCGTGCACACCGAGGTGTCGCCCGAGGAATTCAAGCGGGATGGCGGCCCCTGCCACCTGCTGCAACTCTGGATGAACCTGCCCGCTGCGCACAAAGGCGTGGCGCCAAACTACCACAGCCTCGAACCTGACGGCCTGGCCGTGGCGGAGGGCAGTGGTTGGCGGCTGGAGGTCATCTCGGGCATCACCGAAGTGGGCGACCAAACCGTGGAGGGGCCGGTCGACTCGCTCACTGGGCTCTTCACTTCGCGCCTGACGTTGACGGCCGGGGCGACGTTCTCGTTCCGGGTGCCGCCGGGCCGGACCTTGTTGGCCTACCCGGTCTCCGGCGCCATCCGTTGTGGCGATGCCACGCTCAAGCCCTTCGCCACCCCCGTCTTTGACCGCGACGGCGGCGACCTCATCCTCGAGGCATTGGAGGACAGCACGATGCTGCTGTGCCATG
>JBMYZR010000134.1:0-1129 GCA_049610565.1 Flavobacteriales bacterium
GGGTCAACGGCTCGGGCGGGTCCTGCATCTCGTCGGCAATCTTGCGCACGAGGCAAGCGCAGTCTTCCGGGCGGTCCACCGGCACCACCTCCACCCCGTCCACGTAGACATAGGCCCACTTCGTGGCATCGCTTGGAGCATTGGCCGAGGCGGCGATGCGGGTTTGTCCCTTCCGGTCGAAGTTGCCCAGGGTCAGCCACCGCTCACCCCCTTGGGCCTGAATGGCGTCCGACAGGTTCACCCACCCTTCGGTCCACTCGAGAAAATGGCCGGTCGGGTTCACCAACTGAGGGTCGGCCTCCACCGCGTAGTCCCGCTCTCCCCGGGGCTTCTCGGGAGACAACAGCGCGCCGAAGCCATCGGCCACGATGCCGGCCTGCTCGGCCGCCGTCACCCACGCTGAGACGCACACCCATTCACCGGGCGCGAGGTCCCGGACGAGCTCCGTCGTGAGGTATTCCCGGTACCGCCACTTGGACCGGCTGAACAACACGAGTCCGCCGTAGGCGTTGCCTTCGAGCGCCGGCTCGGAACCAAAGCGGTTGTCCGGGACACCGGCCAACTTGCTGCACGATGCGAAATGGTCCGGCGTGCCTTCGGTAGGCTGACGCCACTGGTTCAGGGACCGGAGACGTTGCTGGTTGTAATCGGTTGGACAGCCCTTGCGGTCCTCAAATCCTCCATCCCTCACGAGGGACCGAGCATCCAGAACGGTTTCCTGTTGGGCAGACAGCCCAATCGGATTGCACACTCCGAGGAGCCACAATCCTGCGATCGGAATCAGACGCCGAAGCGCACCCGCCTTACTTGAGGCGGAACGTGACGCGGCGGTTCTTGGCACGCGCGAGATCGGTTCCCTTGGTGGAAGCAGGGTCGGCATTTTCAACGCCCATCACGGACAGCTGACCGTCCGACACCCCTTGCGACACGAGGTAGCGCTTGACCTGCTCGGCCCGCTTGCGCCCCATGTCCGCGAAGCGCGGGTTGATCTTGCCTTCGGACACCTCGTCGTTGTCACAGTGCCCCATGATCTCCACGGACCACGACGGGCGGGCCTTGAGGATGCTGGCCAAACGGTCAAGACCGGCCTTTCCGTCCTCCGTGAAGGCGCGCTTCACAAAGGCGTAGT
>JBMYZR010000135.1:0-1058 GCA_049610565.1 Flavobacteriales bacterium
ACACGGTCCAGCGGAAGGAGACGGCGTTCGGCATCGCCGCCCAATACGGGGTGGATCTCAACCGCCTCTTCGAGCTCAACCGGTGGGCCGAAGGCGGCATCCGCAAGGGGGACGTCCTGCGCATTCCCGCAGCCTTGCCTGCCACCGAAACGCCCGCAGAGGGTGCCCCGGCGGCGCCCGCGGTGGATGCGGGTTCAGCGGCTACAGCGGCTGCAGCCGCTCCGGCGGCCGCGCCAACCGATTCCGTGCCGGACAAGGCGAAGACCCCCGCAGCGGGCCCTGTCGATGCCCCGGTCCAGCCGCAAAAGGCCGAGCCGAATCCGCTCCCGAAGGCTGAGCCCGTGTCTGCGCCGAGGGGCCGGCCCGTACCGCCGCATTGGCCGGGAGACACGGTGAGGGTGGCGGTCATGTTGCCGTTTTCCGCCGGTGAGGACAGCCTCGGTCGGCAGGCCCTCCGGCTGCGCGACATCGCCCTCGATTGTGCCGCCGGCATCCGGACTGCACTGGATTCAGGCCAATGGATGGGCGCCCACCTGGACGTCCGGTTTCTCGACACGGGACGGGATACCTCGGGCGCCTTGCTATGCGGACCGGACGAGCTCGATTTCACTGGAGGACCTGTGGACATCGCCGTGGGGCCCCTGCGCCGTCCAGCGCTCAAGGAGGTCCGGACCTGGCCGGGCATGGAGGGGGCGGTCCACCTCGTGCTGACCGATTTGGGCTCGCCCCTCGTCAAGGGCGCGCCCGGCATGCTGTATCCCTTCACCCAGCAGACCAGCACGATGGAGCTCCTGGCCCGGCACATTGCCGCCCGCCATGTCGGCGAGCGGGTCATGATGCTGGCCACGGGCGACATCCGGAACATCCAGGCCGAGGATGCGTTCCGCGCCGGGTGGAAGGCCGCCGGGGCCGACAGCCTGACCACCTTCGTGGAGGTGGAAGTGACCTCGCGCGGTCTGGGGGTCCTCCGCGACTCGCTGACCGATGTCCGCCGCAACATCCTCGTGGCGCCAGGGGGCAAGGCGAGCCGCTCCTTTGCCGGCGTGCTCCAAACGGAA
>JBMYZR010000136.1:0-1051 GCA_049610565.1 Flavobacteriales bacterium
AAGTTCCACTGCTTCCTGAAGAACCTGATGTTCCACTTGAACCTGAAGTTCCACTGCTTCCTGATGAACCTGATGTTCCTGATGAACCTGAAGTTCCTGATGAACCTGAAGTTCCACTACTTCCTGATGAACCTGAAGTTCCACTGCTTCCTGAAGAACCTGAAGTTCCTGATGAACCTGAAGTTCCACTACTTCCTGATGAACCTGATGTTCCTGATGAACCTGAAGTTCCACTGCTTCCTGAAGAACCTGATGTTCCTGATGAACCTGATGTTCCACTTGAACCTGAAGTTCCACTACTTCCTGAAGAACCTGAAGTTCCTGATGAACCTGAACTTCCGCTAGTTCCACTTGAACCTGAAGTTCCACTGCTTCCTGAAGAACCTGATGTTCCACTGCTTCCTGAAGAACCTGATGTTCCTGATGAACCTGATGTTCCACTACTTCCTGAAGAACCTGATGTTCCTGATGAACCTGAAGTTCCACTACTTCCTGAAGAACCTGATGTTCCTGATGAACCTGAAGTTCCACTGCTTCCTGAAGAACCTGATGTTCCTGATGAACCTGATGTTCCACTTGAACCTGAAGTTCCACTACTTCCTGAAGAACCTGAAGTTCCTGATGAACCTGAACTTCCGCTAGTTCCACTTGAACCTGAAGTTCCACTGCTTCCTGAAGAACCTGATGTTCCTACCTGATGAACCTGATGTTCCTGATGAACCTGATGTTCCACTACTTCCTGAAGAACCTGATGTTCCTGATGAACCACTACTTCCGCTAGTTCCACTTGAACCTGATGTTCCTGATGAACCACTACTTCCGCTAGTTCCGCTTGAACCTGATGTTCCACTGCTTCCTGATGAACCTGATGTTCCTGATGAACCTGATGTTCCACTGCTTCCTGATGAACCTGATGTTCCTGATGAACCACTACTTCCGCTAGTTCCACTTGAACCTGAAGTTCCACTACTTCCTGAAGAACCTGATGTTCCTGATGAACCTGATGTTCCTGATGAACCACTACTTCCGCTAGTTCCACTTTCACCTGATG
>JBMYZR010000137.1:0-1041 GCA_049610565.1 Flavobacteriales bacterium
TGAAGGGCGTGGCCCTGGACCTCAAGGGCAAGACCCGGGTCATCCGCTACCTCCTGAGCTTCTTCGTGATGAGCATGGCCATCCAGACCATCATGCTCATGGCCTCCTCCTTTGGCATCAAGGAAATCCACCTGCCCGAAGACCAGCTGATTGTCGCCATCATCCTCGTGCAGATTGTCGCCATCCCCGGCTCCTTTCTGTTCAGCCGGCTGAGCGGCCGCTATGGCAACGTCCCGGTCCTCATCGTGGCCACCTTCCTGTGGGGCGCCACCTGCGCGTTCGCCTACTCCCTCGTCAACGGGTCGACCATGTTCTTCATCGCCGCCGGCCTGATCGGCTTCATGATGGGCGGCACGCAGAGCCTCAACCGCTCCACCTACACCAAGATGCTGCCTGACACCGACGACACGGCGTCGTACTTCAGCTTCTACGAGGTGCTGGAAAAGCTCGGCGTGGTCATCGGCATGTTCAGCTGGGGCTACATCGAAGGCCTGACCGGCAGCATGCGGAATTCCATCCTCGTGCTCATCGTGTTCTTCGCGGCGGCATTGGCCCTGCTCCTCGCCATCCCCAAGGAGAACAAGCTTCAGGTCGGCTAAGACCACGGGGCAAGCCGGGCACTCAGTCCAATTCGATGAACGCCTGCTCGACCAGGCGGAACTCCACCCGCCGGTTCCGGGCGCGCCCCCGGTCGTCCGCGTTGGAGGCCGTCGGCTGAAGGCTGCCGTGGGCCGCCATCCGCATGCGGTCCGGCTGCACGCCCTGGTCCATTAGGTAATCGAAGGCCGCCGCGGCCCGGCGTTGAGACAGTCCTGCATTGTAGCCCTCAGGGCCCACATCGTCGGTGTGGCCGTGCACCTCCAGCCGCAGGAACCGGTTCCGCCGCAATTGCGCGCCCCAACTGTCCAGGACCTGCCGGCCTTCCTCGCTCAGCGCGTCGCTGTCGAAATCGAAGTGCAGCGTGTCCCGCTCGAGCTCCCGCACCCGGGTCAACGGCTCGGGCGGGTCCTGCATCTCGTCGGCAATCTTGCGCACGAGGCA
>JBMYZR010000138.1:0-993 GCA_049610565.1 Flavobacteriales bacterium
GCGGTCCGTACCTTCGGGGCATGCTGCGTTACCCGCCCCTGTCCGCCGAGAACTACATCCGCAACCGCGCCGCCTTTGCCGAGGCCCTGAGCCCCGGCGCGATGGCCCTGTTCAGTTCCAACGACGTCTACCCGACCAGCGCCGACGGCACCTTGCCCTTCCGTCAGGACTCCAACATGCTCCACCTCACCGGCGTGGACCAGGAGGAGACCGTGCTGCTGCTCTTCCCCGACGCCCACAATCCGGCCGACCGGGAGATCCTGTTCGTCACCGAGACCAACGAGGAGATCGCCATCTGGGAAGGCGCCAAGCTGACCAAGGCGGAGGCCACGGCCCAAACCGGCATCCGACAGGTCCAGTGGCTGTCCATGCTGGAGCGCACCATCCAGCGCCTCGTCACCGAGTGCAGCTGCTGCTACCTGCACCAGAACGAACACACCCGCGCCAAGATCGTCGTCGAGACCCGCGAGGCCCGGTTCAACCAATGGTTCTGTGAGACCTACCCCCACGTCCGCATTGAGCGGGCCGCGCCCATCCTGCACCGCACGCGCAGCGTGAAGAGCGCCGAGGAAATCGAGCGGATGCGCCACGCCTGCGGCATCACCCGCGACGGATTCAACCGCGTGATGAACTTCCTCAAGCCCGGCGTCACCGAGTATGAGGTCGAAGCCGAATACCTGCACGAGTTCGTGCGCAAGGGCTCCCGCGGCTTCGCCTACACGCCCATCGTGGCGAGCGGGGCCAATGCCTGCGTGCTCCACTACATCGAGAACAGCGCGGTCTGTCAGGACGGCGATGTGCTGCTGATGGACGTCGGCGCCGAGTACGGCAACTACGCGAGTGACATGACCCGGTGCCTGCCGGTGTCCGGCCGCTTCACCGACCGCCAGCGCAAGGTGTACGACGCCGTCCTCAGCGTGATGCGCGACGCCACCAAACTGCTGCGCCCCGGCGTCAGCCTCCACGAGTACCACAAGCAGGTGGGCGAGCTCA
>JBMYZR010000139.1:0-773 GCA_049610565.1 Flavobacteriales bacterium
GAGGTGGCGATCAACTTCGACCCCAACGCCACCATCGACAACGGCTCCTGCCAGTTTGACTTCGGCGGAGGCAACCCTTGCGAAAACGACAGCGATGGCGACGGCGTCTGCGACGAGGACGAGATCCCCGGCTGCACGGGCCCCTGCTCCTGCAACTACAACCCGGAGGCCACCGACGACGACGGCTCCTGCCAGGAGCCCGACGCCCTCGGTACGTGCGGTGGATTCTGCCCGGCCGATGCCGACGGCGACGGCACCTGTGACGACGAGGACTGCTGCGTCGGCGGATACGACGAATGCGGGGTCTGCAATGGCCCCGGCGCGATCTACCCGTGCGGTTGCAATCCGATCCCCCTCGGAGCCTGCGACTGCGACGGCAACATGATGGACGCCCTCGGCAACTGTGGCGGCGACTGCACCGCCGATGCGGACAACGACGGCATCTGCGACGACGTGGACGATTGCGTGGGCATGCTCGACATCTGCGGCGTCTGCAACGGCCCTGGCCCCATCTTCATCTGCGGGTGCGTCCCGCTGCCCCTAGGAGATTGCGACTGTGAGGGCAACCAATTGGACGCACTCGGCATCTGCGGCGGCGACTGCCCGGGCGACACAGACGGAGACGGGGTGTGCGACACGGATGAGATGCCGGGGTGCATGGACTCCTTCGCCTGCAACTACAATCCTCAGGCAACCGACGACAGTGGCGACTGCTTCTTTGCAGAGCTGGGATACAACTGCGACGGAACCTGCACCCTGGACACGGATGACGA
>JBMYZR010000140.1:0-723 GCA_049610565.1 Flavobacteriales bacterium
TCAGGGCTGTGAAGTCGTTGCTCCAGGTCACGCCGCCGCAGATGTCGCTGGCCGCCCCGGCATTGCCGTTGGCAGCGAGCCAGCTGTTCAGCGCAGCCGTGTTGCCCAGTCCGTCGCACTCCACCGTCATGTCCATGGCCTCGCTGGCGATGGTCGGAGCGGTGGTGTCCTCGATGGTGAACGTGGCAGACGTGTAGGACTCGTTTCCGCACTCGTCGGTGGCCGTGAAGGTCACCGTCCGGCTTCCCGTGGCACCACAATCGTCGCTGAGGGCGTCGAAGTCGTTGCTCCAGGTGAAGTCACCGCAGACGTCCGTTGCCGTTGCACCGGCGTGGTTGTCCAACCAAGCCTGCAGGGCAGCCGTGTTGCCGGCACCGTCACACTCGACGGTCAGGTCGTCGGCCGTGGTCAGGAAGACCGGTCCCATCGTGTCCACAATCGTGAACGTGAGGGTCGTGTCGACCTGGTTGCCGCAATCGTCGGTGATCAGGAAGCTCACGCTGGCCGTACCCGTGGCTGCGCACTCGTCGGTGAGCAAGGTCGTGGTCTTCTCGAGCGTCACTCCGCCGCAGGCATCGCTGGCCGTGGAGCTGTTCACGAGGTTCAACCAAGCATCGATCTCGTCCACATTGCCCGTCCCGTCACACTCGACCGTCACAGAACCGGTGTTCGGTTGGAAGGTCGGAGCCGTCGTGTCTTCGATGGTGAAGGTGGCGGAGCTCG
>JBMYZR010000141.1:0-680 GCA_049610565.1 Flavobacteriales bacterium
GTTGTTCCATTCGAGGTCGCGGAGTCCTGTGGCGGGGGCGCAAGCCGCCGCGCGAAGGGCGGGCTGGGCATTGCTGCCCGCGGTTTCACCAGGGGTTCCGGCACCCACGTATTTGTACCCCCACGCGGTGGAGGCGATCAAACACAGGGCGGAGAGTGAGAGAATGCGATTCATGTTCTTGCGTGGCATGATCAGAAGTCAAACTTGACACCGAGACGCACCGTCCGAGGCAATCCCAAGTTGAAGGGGTTGTCCACAAACATGCTGTAGTAGTTGCGGAAGGCGTTCGGGTCGTTCTGGCTGTTGATGAGGGGTTGGTACTGGGCGGCGGCGAGGTAGCCGTCGTCGTCCGTGACACCTGTGAAGCGGTACACACTGTTCACGTTGCGCGTGTTCAGGAGGTTGCCGATCCAGAGGTAGACGTTGAGGTTGGTGGTTTTTGCCTTCTCACCTTCCCCACCGTAAGTGATGGTGAAGTTTTTGTCGAGGTTGGCGTCCAACCCAAACTGCCAGGGGAGGCGGCTTCCGTTGATGGAGCCCTCCGTCGACGGGCTGATTTCACCTGTGATCGGCGTGGGAATCACACTTGCCGTGTAAGGCGTGCCTGAACCGAGGTTGGCGATGAAGTTCAAACCAGTGTTGGCGAAGAGCTGACGTTCCTTGCCGCCAATGTTGGCCAC
>JBMYZR010000142.1:0-672 GCA_049610565.1 Flavobacteriales bacterium
CATTGTGTCGGTGGATTGCGGGGTGTTGATGAATGGCTTCTACGGAGACAGTGCTTACACCTTCGCGGTGGGGCAGGTTTCTGAAGAGGTGCAAAGGCTTCTGGACACCACCAAAGCTTGTTTGGATCTGGCGATCGAGCAGGCCGTGGTGGGCAAGCGCATCGGCGATATTGGCCATGCCTGTCAACAGCATGCTGAAGGGCAAGGCTACGGCGTGGTTCGAGAATTGGTGGGTCACGGCTTGGGCCGGGACCTGCATGAGGCCCCTGAAGTTCCCAATTACGGGAGGCGCGGGAATGGCCCCAAGCTGATGGACGGCATGGTGCTGGCCATCGAGCCCATGATCAACCTCGGCGGCCGCGAAGTCGGTCAAGCGGACGATGGCTGGACCATCGTGACGCGCGACGGCAAAGTCAGCGCCCATTTTGAGCACGACGTGGTTGTGCGTCAGGGAAAAGCAGACGTTCTCTCCAGCTTCAAAGACATTGAAGAAGTTTTGAATTCGAAGAATACGAACTGAAATACAGTATGGCGAAACAAACGTCGATCACACAAGATGGCACCATCTTGGAAGCGCTCTCCAACGCGCGCTTTCGAGTGGAGCTTGAGAATGGGCACACCATCATGGCCCACATCTCTGGGAAGATGAGGATGTATTACATCAAAATCTTG
>JBMYZR010000143.1:0-667 GCA_049610565.1 Flavobacteriales bacterium
TCATCACCACGGCCATCTTCCCCATCTTCTACAACGCCGTGACCACCACGGAAGGAGCCGACGGAGCCGTCAGCGACGCCGTGACCTTCCTCGGACGCGAATTCATCAACACCCAGCTCTACAGCTACGTGCTGGGCGCCTCCTTCCTGATCGTCATCCTCGCCTCGCCCCTGCTGGCGGGCATGGCCGACTATCTGGGACGCAAGCTGATGTTCCTCAAAATCTTCTGCTACATGGGGGCATCGGGGTGCATCGGCCTCTTCTGGTTCGATCCGCAACACCTCGAATGGAGCATGACCGCCCTGTTCCTGGCCAACGTCGGCGCGTGGGGCAGCCTCGGCTTCTACAACGCCTTCCTCCCGGAAATCGCCCCGGCCGAAGACCATGACCTGCTGTCGGCCAAAGGCTATTCCTGGGGGTTCTTCGGCTCCATCATCATCCTGCTGCTCTGCCTCGCGCTCATCATGGGCGTGGGTGCGCACCTGACGCGGTGGGCCTTCATCTTCGTCGGCCTCTGGTGGGCCGGATGGGCTCAGGTGACCTTCCGCCGCATGCCCGTTCAGGTCAAGGACCGGCCGGATGGCAACCTCCTCTGGCAGGGCTTCCGCGAGCTGAAGGGCGTGGCCCTGGACCTCAAGGGCAAGACCCGGGTCATCCGCTACCTCCT
>JBMYZR010000144.1:0-667 GCA_049610565.1 Flavobacteriales bacterium
TCATCACCACGGCCATCTTCCCCATCTTCTACAACGCCGTGACCACCACGGAAGGGGCCGACGGAGCCGTCAGCGACACCGTGACCTTCCTCGGGCGCGAATTCATCAACACCCAGCTCTACAGCTACGTACTGGGCACCTCCTTCCTGATCGTCATCCTCGCCTCGCCGCTGCTGGCCGGCATGGCCGACTATCTGGGGCGCAAGCTGACGTTCCTCAAAATCTTCTGCTACATGGGGGCTTCGGGGTGCATTGGACTCTTCTGGTTTGACCCGCAGCACCTCGAATGGAGCATGACCGCCCTGTTCCTCGCCAACGTCGGCGCGTGGGGCAGCCTCGGCTTCTACAACGCCTTCCTGCCGGAAATCGCCCCGGCCGAAGACCATGACCTGCTGTCGGCCAAAGGCTACTCCTGGGGATTCTTCGGCTCCATCATCATCCTGCTGCTCTGCCTCGCACTGATCATGGGCGTGGGTGCTCATCTGACGCGGTGGGCCTTCATCTTCGTCGGCCTGTGGTGGGCCGGATGGGCGCAGGTGACCTTCCGCCGCATGCCCGTTCAGGTCAAGGATCGGCCGGATGGCAACCTCCTCTGGCAAGGTTTCCGGGAGTTGAAGGGCGTGGCCCTGGACCTCAAGGGCAAGACCCGGGTCATCCGCTACCTCCT
>JBMYZR010000145.1:0-660 GCA_049610565.1 Flavobacteriales bacterium
GTGGCAGCGGGTACAGCTTCGGCGCCGGATCCCGCGTCGCTGTCCTGCTCGACGGCCTTCCCGTCCTCAGTGGCGATGCAGGACGGCCCACTTGGGGGTTCCTGCCCTTGGAAAATCTCGAGCAGGTGGAGGTGGTCAAAGGCGCCAGCAGCGTCCTCTATGGATCCTCTGCCCTCAGCGGGGTCATCCAATTCCGCACCGCGTTTCCCGATCCGGAACCCTTCACGCGCATTTCCGTCCAGCACGGCATTCACAGCGACCCGGGCGATGGCCGGAAATACTGGAACCGGCCCCTGATGCAGAGCAGCACGTCCTGGCTCCACACCCGCCGTCTGGCCAATGGAGACGGCCTCAGTTTCGGGGGACAATGGCTCGGCAGCGACGGGTACAAAGGGCCTCAGATTGATCCCGCCACCGGGCAGGCCGACGACCGGCCATACAACCCCTTCACCGTCGACCATTACGACGCCGAGCGGCAATGGCGGGTGAACGGCGCCTGGCAACACGCACCCAAGAACGGCGGATGGGGCTACGGCCTCCGGGCCAACGCCATCAGCGGCGAAAGCATCGGCACCCTGCTCTGGCTCGACGCCGACTCCGGATTCTATGCGGCCACGCCCGGCGCCGACACCCGCACCACCCAGCGCATGGTGACCATCG
>JBMYZR010000146.1:0-645 GCA_049610565.1 Flavobacteriales bacterium
ACTCGACCTTCCACAATGGCAGCGAATATCCATGGGCGTGCCTGGTGGAAGATTACCTCACCTGGGAAATTTACACCTACCCAAATGGGACAGAATACGGTTCATGGACTTTGGGTGCGCCGGACGGAGGTGTCGGGGTGGACGTGAGTGGGCCAGCAACTTGCGTGGATCCAGGCTTGGTTGACCCTGACACGTTTTGCCCAGAAATCTTTGAGCCGGTTTGTGGATGCGATGGGGTGACGTATTCCAACTCATGCGTGGCAACTTATTCAGGGGGGGTGACCTCATGGGAGGATGGGCCCTGCATCGTCATCGAATACGGCGGTTGCACCTATCCGCTGGCTTGCAACTTTGACCCCGGGGCTGCCTTTGAGGACGGTTCTTGCACGTTTCCTCCTGTGTCCTGCGCTTGGTCTGACGAATGGGCTGCAGGCTGCACGTACGCCGAAGCCGACAATTATGATAACAACGCCATGATTGATGACGGTTCTTGTTCGTGGGCGACACCTTCCACCTGCGAGGGGGACATCAATGAAGATGGTCAGGTGTCGGTGGCGGATATACTCGTGATGTTGGGTGTCTTTGGGTCGATTTGTCCGGAGTAATTTGTTCGCATTGAGGGCATCCTCACCTGACCAAATCGGG
>JBMYZR010000147.1:0-603 GCA_049610565.1 Flavobacteriales bacterium
TCAACCGGTGGGCCGAAGGCGGCATCCGCAAAGGGGACGTCCTGCGCATTCCCGCCGCCTTGCCTGCCACCGAAACGCCCGATGAGGACGCCCCGGCGGCTCCAGCGGCAGCCACGGGTCCAGCGGCTGCAGCGGCTTCTGAGGCCGCGCCAACCGATTCCGTGCCGGACAGGGCGAAGAAGCCCACGGCGGGCCCCGTCGATGCCCCGGTCCAGCCGCAAAAGGCCGAGCCGAATCCAACTGCGGAGGCCGAGCCCGTGGCCGTGCCGAGGGGCCGGCCCGTGCCGCCGCATTGGCCGGGAGACACGGTGAGGGTCGCGGTCATGTTGCCGTTCTCCGCCGGTGAGGACAGCCTCGGCCGACAGGCCCTCCGGCTGCGCGACGTCGCCCTCGATTGTGCCGCCGGCATCCGGACGGCGTTGGATTCAGGCCAATGGATGGGCGCCCACGTGGACGTCCGGTTTCTCGACACGGGACGGGACACCTCCGGTGCATTGCTCTGTGGGCCGGATGAACTCGAGTTCGCTGGCGGTCCCGTGGACATTGCTGTGGGGCCCCTGCGCCGTCCAGCGCTCAAGGAGGTCCGGACCTGGCCGGGCATGG
>JBMYZR010000148.1:0-599 GCA_049610565.1 Flavobacteriales bacterium
CTTGACCTCGAAGAAATGTACGTCCGGGCCTCCGTCAGCGACCACTACGTCGGGGCGGTCTCGGAGGGCCAGCGCGTCGACATCGTCATGCCCGGCATGGACACCCTGTCCTCCTCCATCGGACGCGTTGGCCGCTACATCGAGCCCGCCAACCGCACGTTTGAAATCGTCGTCCCCATCGCTGGAGACCACGGCCTGCTGCCCAACCAATTCGTCTCCCTGCGCATCAACGACCTCCACGTGGACACGGCCTTGACGTTGCCCTCCAGCCTCATCCTGCAGGACCGCGCCGGAAAGGACTTCGTGTACCGCATCGAAAACGGCCAGGCCAAGCGACAGCCCGTCACCATCGGCACCGCCTTCGAAGACCGCGTCCTCATCCTCGACGGCCTGGCACCGGGCGCCACCATCATCGACCGCGGCGCAGGCCAGGTCGTCGAAGGGGAAGCCGTACAGGTGATCCGTTGACCCGAACCCCGACTGATTCCCCATGAATTCAGAGAAACTCAAGGAATTCGGGCTGAGCACGGCCTCCATCCGCAATCGCACGACGGTCGCGGTGCTCATCGCAATCATCCTGATTGCCGGCATCTCGAGCT
>JBMYZR010000149.1:0-558 GCA_049610565.1 Flavobacteriales bacterium
CGGAGTGCAGGGGAGACCACGTCCACCGTCCCCGCCAGCGGGAGGCCCCCAGGCCAGACGCGGTGCGGCGGTCCCATCCGCTTTCCATGGCCCGCCGATAGAAGGTGCCGGGTCCCCGCACCGTTTCCCATTGCGCGTCCAGATCCCACCGGCTGTGGTGGATGCGGGCCCCAGCTTGGAGTCCGCCCATCCAGATCGTCCTCGAACCGTCGGTGGTGTGGCTCACGCCCAATGCACCCGGAGACACCATGAAGCTGAGGGTGTTGCCGGTGTCCGGCAAGGCGGGCAACGGCCCGAAGTGGGTGCGGAGCGAATCCTGTCCGACGAGGCTGCCGGAAAACAAAAGGAGGAAGAAGAGGAGCGGTCTGCCCATCGTCGCAAACCTAAGGCCGCCCTGAATGGCCCCCGCGCGGTCTGCGCGTCTTCAGGACGCCTTCATCCGCTTGCGGCGCAAGGCGCGGGCGTGGACGGCGATCCGCTCGGCGCCGACAATGGCGACCGGCAACAGGAAGGCCGTTCCGAGCAGGATGAAGAAGGCGGCCGTGGGGTCCATCGCAG
>JBMYZR010000150.1:0-529 GCA_049610565.1 Flavobacteriales bacterium
TAGTTCTCGGCGGACAGGGGCGGGTAACGCAGCATGCCCCGAAGGTACGGACCGCCGCCGGTCAGGCGCGGGTGACGCGCACGAGCGAACCGGTCGGCAACACCTGCCCGGTTCCACTCCGCAGGCAAAGCTCACCGGCCTCGATGGCGGCGTCCGGCAAGGCGGCGCTCCAGAAGTTCTCGAGGGACGACGGGCTCAGTCCCGAGTAGGTGTTCATGACCACCGCCCCCCCCGGCGCGACCAGGCCGGCGGATGAGCGGATGAGGTGCCCAATCTGCTCCTCGAGCTTCCACTTCTCGCCCTTCGGTCCTAGGCCCCACGCGGGCGGGTCCATGACAATGAGGTCGTAGGTGTTGCCCCGGCGCAGCTCGCGCTCGACGAAGCGCATCGCGTCCTCCACGCACCATCGGATGCCATCGAGGCCAGAGAGTTCCATGTTCATCCGCGTCCACGTGACGACCTGTTTGATCGCGTCGACGTGGGTCACATCCGCGCCGGTTGCCCGGGCGGCGAGTGAGGCGCCCCCGGT
>JBMYZR010000151.1:0-519 GCA_049610565.1 Flavobacteriales bacterium
CCGGAACATCCGCAGTCGTATGTGGCGCCGGGTCCGTTGCAAATCCCGCAGTCATCGAGCGTTCCCACGCAGTCGTCCACATCGTCGCAGACGCCATCTCCGTCTGCATCAGCACTGCAGGTTCCACCGCACTCTCCAATGGCATCTTCTGTTAGGCAAGAGCCATCGTCGTCGGTCGCTGCGGCGTCGTAGTTGCAGGAGAACGGGTTGGTGCAACCAGGTACCTCGTCGGCATCACAGACTCCGTCTCCGTCGACGTCAGCCAAACAGTCGCCACCGCAGACGTCGAGAGCGTCGAGCTGATTGCCATTGCAGTCG
Source organism: Flavobacteriales bacterium (assembly GCA_049610565.1). GTDB lineage: Bacteria > Bacteroidota > Bacteroidia > Flavobacteriales_D > Sanyastnellaceae > UBA8752. The sequence continues at coordinate 319 of JBMYZR010000151.1, forward strand.
CAGTCGCCGGCCGGGATGCCGGAGCATCCGCAGTCGTAGATGGGCCCAGGGCCGTTGCAGATCCCGCAATCATCGAGCGTTCCTACGCAGTCGTCGACATCGTCGCAGACGCCATCACCATCCGCGTCGGCGGAGCAGGTTCCTCCACAGACGCCGAGGGCGTCGAGCTGGTTGCCGTCGCAGTCGCAGTCACCGGCAGGG
>JBMYZR010000152.1:0-518 GCA_049610565.1 Flavobacteriales bacterium
CAGCTATGACATCATGCAAAAAAACAACCTCGCCCCGGAAGACGTGGCTTGGTTGGTCCCACACCAAGCCAATTTGCGCATCATCGACGCCACTCAGCGCCGCATGGGCCTTCCTGCCGATAAGGTGATGATCAACATCCAGAAATACGGCAACACCACGGCTGCGACCATTCCACTGTGCTTGCGCGATTGGGAGCAGCAGCTCAAAGCCGGTGACAACATCATCCTCGCCGCCTTCGGTGGAGGGTTCACATGGGGAGCGGTGTACCTCCAATGGGCGTACAACAGCTGACACAACCCATCCCCTCGCTCCAAAACCGACCAATTAAAACTGCCTACCTTTGGCTTTTAAATTGTCATAACCCATGGACATTTCTGAAATTCAAGACCTGATCAAGTTCATCGCAAAAGCCGGTGTAACGGAAGTTGAGATTGAGAAGAAGGACTTCAAGATTACCATCAAGTCCGAAATGCCGAAAAAGAAAGGCTTAACTGCGGGAGCAGACGCGACCATTCAA
>JBMYZR010000153.1:0-510 GCA_049610565.1 Flavobacteriales bacterium
TTCTTGCCTCGGTTGCACAGATCAGACTGCATGCAACTACGACGAGACGGCGACCATCGACGACGGTTCGTGCTTGACCCTGGATTGTGCCGGGGCATGTGGAGGAACGGCCGTTCTCGACGAATGTGGCGTATGCAACGGGCCAGGTCCGGTTTATGCATGCGGATGCACAATCATTCCAGAAGGAGACTGCGACTGCGACGGCAACCAACTCGATGCCTTGGACGTGTGTGGCGGGGATTGTGATGCCGACGCGGATGCGGATGGCATTTGCGACGACGTCGACACTTGCGTCGGTGAACTCGACGCTTGTGGCGTCTGCAACGGCCCAGGCGAAATCTTCGAGTGTGGATGTTCAGACATTCCTGCGGGAGACTGCGACTGCAATGGCAACCAGCTCGACGCCTTGGATGTGTGTGGCGGGGATTGCGCTGCGGACGCAGATGCCGATGGCATTTGTGACGACATCGACGATTGTGTTGGAGCATTTGATGTCTGCGACATTTGCAA
>JBMYZR010000154.1:0-507 GCA_049610565.1 Flavobacteriales bacterium
AACACACACATGGAGAAGTCCATGATCGTCGCATTCGGATCGTACGTACACGCACTTGGGATCATGCATCCAACCACAACTGTTACGCACGAACCGTCATCCACTGCGGCGAATGGATTGTAGTTAACGGCTGATGGATTCGTACAACCTTCAACGACTTCGTAGCAATCGTACCCTTCAGCCACCGGGAAGATGCAATCCGATGCAATCAACAAGTTGGCATTTGGATCGTAATTGCACGCTTCCAAAATGGTGCACCCTTCGATGTCGCATAGTCCGTCGTTATTTACGTCCTCGAGGCAGTTGCCGTCGCAGTCGTACAATTCTTCGGCGTATTCGCAATCACCAGCGTCGGTGGCTGTCGCGTCATAGTTGCATGCCACTTCATCCTGGCAGCCTACGATTTCGAATTCGTCGCAGACTCCGTCCCCATCTTGGTCGTTCAAGCAAACGCCGTCACAATCGTAGCCGTCCACTGGGAAGTTGCCATCGCAGTCGCACGCCCCC
>JBMYZR010000155.1:0-503 GCA_049610565.1 Flavobacteriales bacterium
TACCATGAGCCCGCTGGGCGGGGGACCCGGGCCGTTGGGGACGGAACGCTCCTGACCCGCACAGTGGGTCTGCCCGTGGTGGCCGACTACCGGTCGGCGGATGTGGTGGCTGGCGGCCAGGGAGCCCCGCTTGTGCCGCTGTTCGACTCGGTCGTCTTGTCCGGCCATGGCGCCTGTCTCAACCTCGGGGGCATCGCCAACCTCACCTGGCTCCCGCAGTCGGCCGACGACCCCGTCAGGGCGGCGGACCTGTGCGGGGCGAATCTGTTGCTCAACCGGCAGGCCCGGCGGGCAGGGCTCGCTTTTGATCGCGATGGGGACCTGGCCCGAAGGGGGACGGTTCAGCCAGAGGCTCTAGCGAGGCTGCAGCAGTGGCCGTACCTCCATCGCGAGGGCCCGAAGTCGCTGGCTGCCGAAGACCTCGATCCGCTGCATGAGATCCTGGACGGAATTCCCGACCCCCGGAATTCAACCGCCACAGCCGTGGAGTGGGTGGCCCGGAC
>JBMYZR010000156.1:0-501 GCA_049610565.1 Flavobacteriales bacterium
CGATGACCTTTGGCCTCACATCCTGCGCGGAACCCGCCGCCCAGGTGGTCGCTGAACCGTTGCATGCCCCTGAAGTGGAGGCGGACGCCGCCGTGGTCTCGGCCCAGAACCTGCCGGCCTACACCCGCGAGGAACTGCTCGGCCGGTTCGACCCGGCTGCGCATCCCGACTTCTCGCGGGTTCCCAACGCGTGGACCGACAAGGACGGCATCTACCTCCGCACTGAAGTCCTCCTTGCCTGCGGCCAGATGCGCGCTGACGCAGCTGCCGATGGCGTGACGCTGGTGATCCGCAGCGCCACCCGCAACTTCGATTACCAGAAGGGCATCTGGGAGCGCAAGTGGGAGCGGCCGCAATACATGGGCTGGCAGGCCGTCGACAAGGCCCGCGACATCCTCACCTACAGTGCCATGCCCGGCGCCTCCCGCCACCATTGGGGCACGGATATCGACTTCAACTCCTTCGAGAACGACTGGTTCGCGAGCGGCGAGGGCGCCGAGG